>NZ_SHLX01000023.1 GCF_004764705.1 Paenibacillus cymbidii
TTTTCCGCTATAGTAGTCATCGAGTAGGGTTCCTTTCTTGGTGACTTTGACCATCCCGAGAATACCCTACTTTTTTGTTGCCTGGCTAGGCTCCAAATCTTGGTTACACACACTATTGTACGTCATCGGCGATAGCCCATTTTTGACGAAATAAGCCATAAAAGATGGCCTATTACGCCATCCCCTTGCGGTTCCGCGTTAACCTGTCGCTTTGGGGAGGAAGCCCGCCTGCCGGCGTCGAATGATAAGCCGTTACAGTTGCGACAGATCTCATATTGTCCAAACGACCAGACAAAGAAGGTGACCTGCAGTATGACACATGAACCGTTCAACACCGAATCTTATCGGGTCTGGGATACCGCGGCGGATTCCGAAATCGTCGTCCCGCTGCCGCCCGCGGGCGACGAAGCGGTATTCCTCGCTTTGCCGCTCGTAGCTTCGCGCAAGTCGATGCTGTTCGTTGCCGCCTGCGTGCGCGATGCACAAGGCGCGGCCATTCACCAAACGGACATCGTGGTCGAATGGTCCGGGCCGGAAACGCTCCATTTGCTGATCCCGGAGCAGGCGCGGCGGGCCGCGCATACGCTGGCGCTCAAGGCCGGCGACTACACGTTCGCCGGCACGACGCTGCAGATCGGCCGGCCCGTCTGGCTGGCGCAGAAGCCGCCCATCGCGGTGAACGCCGGCGAGAGCCTGCTCGACATATTCACGAGCGGCGGGTACTACGACGCCGCGATGTGGCAGCGGGAGTCGCTTTCGGGGGGAGCGGGAGTGTCCTCCGAACTGAAACGCGGATGGAACTACGCCATCCTGAAGCTGAACGTGCCGCTTGGCGAGCCGGGCGGAGCCGCCGCTTATGCGCGCGCGTACGATCACGACATCGGTGACTGTCAGGCGCTGATCGTTTGCGCCTCGGTCGTGCAGTCGCTGCGCTTCGGCGTCAGCGCCGAAATCGACGGCTCGCTCGTGCCGCTGATCGTCGGCCGCCAGGGAGCGGGTACGGAAGAAATGCGCGTACCGATCGCCGGCCGCCGGTTGACGCGGATCGTCGTTCATGCCGAAGCCGAAGCCCCGGGCGATTATCTGGCGCATTTGTACTGGTTCATGCTGGAGCGCAAAGGGGCGGAACCCGGGCAAGCAAACGAAGTGACCGGCATGCCCGACATTCCAGCTCCGGAGCGGCTCCCGTCCGGCCTGCCGAAGCTGACGGCGGGGCTGCTGTTCGGGGAGGAGGAGCTGGCACGGCTGCGGCAGTCGATCGCGGACGGCGCCGGCCGCCGCTTCTATGAGGAGATTGTCGCCGAAGCCGAAGCGAATGCCGATTATCGGCCGGAATCGTATGTCGGGACGTACTTTCCCGTCTACTGGGCGAATCAGGGTGTCGAGCGCGCTTCTTCGCCGAACGAAGAAACGCGCAAGTGGTTCAGCACGCTCGTGTACAACGGGCTCGTTTATTTGCTGAGCGGCGACCTGAAGCACGGCTTGCTCGCCAGAAGGGCGCTGCTGGCCGCCATTTCCTGCCGGGAATGGTGCGGCGGCTTTATTTGCCGCATCCCGCGCGGGATTACCGGCTACCGTGCCACGTTCATCGAGTCGCATGTGACACAGGCGGTGGCGCTTGCTTACGATTTTGTCGGCAGCCTGCTTTCGGACGAGGAGATGCGCACCGTCGAAGACGCCGTATATGAAAAATCGCTGCCTGCGCTCGATATGTATTTGCGCCGCAATCGCGAGGGGTACTTGCTGAACAGCAACCAGGGAGCCGTCTACGGGATGGGCATCGTTTACGCCTGCCTTGTCGCCGGCCGGAGCCACCCCGATGTTCGGCCGATTCTGGAGCGGCAGTCGGCATGGCTGCGGCGGATGCTCGGCAATTATTTCAAGCCGGACGGCACGACGGGCGAAGGCATGATGTATTGGGAATACACGACCCACTATGCGGTGGAAAGCTTGCTGCTGCTCTCCCGGCATCATGGAGCGGCCGTTGCGGAGCTGGCGCCGTCGCATTTGAAAGAGTCCATGAGCTACGTGCAGCACATGCGCTCGCTGGACGGCGGCGCGCTCAGCTTCCTGCCGCTCGGCGATTGCCGGGCGGAGCGGTTTCGCTTCATGGGGCCGTCGCTGCTGTTTTTTGCCCGCTACTATGCGGACCCGGCGGCGCACTGGATGTGGAGCAACTATTATGATGTGCCTCATCTGCCGGGCAGCTCGTTTTTCGGCGCGGAGGAAAGCACCGGCCAATATACGTCGAACGGCCTGCTGACGCTGCTGCTGCACGAGGAGCGCGAGGCCGCGGCTCCGGAATTGCCGGACTTCCGCCGTTTCGATTGCGATCGGATCTTCTGGCGCACCGGATCGGCCGAGTCCGACATCTTGGTGTTTTTTGAAGGCGGCAAGCAAACGTTCGAGCATACTCATTTCGACAAAGGCCATTTTGCTATCCAGGCGTTCGGCGACTACGTGGCGGCGGATCCCGGCATGCTGCATTACGACAAGCCGGAGCATGTGCAATACGTCCGGTCGACGTATCACAACATCGCGACGATTCGCGGCGCCAACCAATCGTATCGCGATGCGGAGCATGCCGTTGTGCTGCGGGAGTGCGAGGACGGGGAAGACGTACAGTATTTGCTTGCCGATCTGGCAAACAGCTACAAGGAGCTGGAGCGGTATGACCGGACACTGCTGTTCGTGCGGCCGCACTATGTCGTTGTGCTGGACGAACTGGCGGCCGCCGGCGGCGGCATGGAATGGAACTTCCACAGCCGCGGCGCATTTCGCGCGGCCGGGCCCGGTTGCTTCGTCGCCGAAGGAGCCAAGGCCGGCTTGGCGCTTCGCTATGCTTGCGACGTGCCGCTCCGCGAACGGTTGGACGGTTACCGCGACGACGAGCGCAACGTCACGCACAAGCTGGAGCTGTGCCCGGACCCGGCGGCGACGGCGATGAACATAGCGGCGATTATCGCGCCGTATCCGCTTGCCGGCAGCCAGCCGTCGATCGGCGTTACGTGCGAGCCGGTGACTGGCGGCGCTGCATTCACCGTTTCCGGTCCGTGGGGCAGCGACCGGGTGATCGTGCGGCTCGGGCAGCGGCAGCCGGTGTGGCAAGGGGAGCCGACCGCCGGTCGGGTCACGGTTGTCCGCGACGGCGCCGATGGCGGCATCGGCAGCTGGAAGCGTTCGTTTGGCTGATAAGGCGGCGTGCTGACAGCTCAGGGCGAGCTCTCATCGGATACAATCCGGTGGGGGCTCGTCTTTTATGGCACTATTGCGGCCGCGGCATCATGCCGGGCCGGGTAACGAAAATAGCCAATGAAAAATGGCTTATTTGCCCGATTTGGCCCCCCTCGTCGGAAATAGCCAGTGAAAACATGGCTTATTTGCCCAGCTAGGCCCCCAAATCATGTAATTTAGTCGAAATAGCCAGTGATTTCACTGGTTATTTTGGAGCGGCTGCCCGCTTTTGGGGAAATAGGCAATAAAACATGGCCTATTTGCAAGACGCTTCATCGAAGCGGCACAAAAGCGAATTTGTTGGTTGGCGGAGGGGAGAATACCGCGCGTTGTGCAACGTGTCTGCTTTGAGAGGGTTCAAACAGGGGCGGGGGCGGGAGTGGAGAGCCGAACATGTTGTCAGGTTCGTGCAGCCCGCTATCCCCTTCGCTCAGTCTGAAACGGGTTGTCCGCTCCGGAACTTCCTTTCTGCCCGCTATCCCCTTGGCTCAATCTCAAGCCTTAACAACCTCTATCCCAATTCAAGAAAAGTGCCCCTACAATGCAGTGACAGCATTCAGGTACACACTTCAAACTCGATACTAACTAACTCCAACTAACTCCAACTAACTCAAAATTGAGTCATTGGGATAACCAGCAAATACGTATTTCAGTCGACCACTGCCCCTCACTCCCCTCCTTTCCCCGTATGCTCGCCGCTGCACCAATCTGAGTCAAGGGGATAACCAGCAGACGCAACTGCTGCAGAGATATACTCACGCTCGCCACCACGCCAGCATGAGTCAACGGGATAACCGGCAAATACGTATTTCAGTCGACCACTGCCCCCTCAATCCCCTCCTCTCCCTCATGCGTTCACTGCAGCACCAGTCTGAGCCAACGGGATAACCAGCAGACGCGAACTGCTGTCGAGATATTACTACGCTCGCCACCACGCAGCCTTACAGCAGCAGCAGTTGGTGAGTAGTGGACGATATAAGGCCGATTTCAGTCTCACGATAGAGCGGGACAACTACCGTCGCTTAACCCGACACATGGAGCGGAGAGGGGGAGACGGTTCGCCGGAACTTCTTCGAACTGCTTCGATAGGAGTTTTCTTGCCCGTATCTGCGCCAGAGCCCCTTCGCGGCAATGCCTTGCAAGCCTCGCCGGCGCTCCGGCCTTCCCGTGCACGGCAGCGACAAGCTCTCCCCTCTCCAAGCGCGACAGGTGCATAGGCGCCAATTAGCGCCAAACGCAGCGAAATCGCGCCAAAACCCCGCTGGCCGTCCGCGGTATAATCGATTTGTCCATATAATAAGCCTATTTCTATATATGCCAATTACTTCGTTTCCCCTACAATAAAAAACAGGTTCATTATTATGTCCATATTGCGAGGGATCACTCATGAACAGAAAAATGGTTCTGATCGGAGCGGGAAGCTCCATGTTTACGCAAGGTCTCGTGGCCGACTTGTTGCGCAGCCCGGGACGGTTCCACTGGCACCTCGCCTTGGTGGACACCGATCCGCGCGCGCTTGATTCGATTACGAAGCTGTGCCGCAAAATGATCGCCGCCAAACAAGGAAATATCGAGCTGACATCCTCGACGGATCGCACGGATGTGCTGGCCGGCGCCGATTACGTCGTTTGCACGATTGGGGTAGGCGGCCGCCGCGCCTGGGAGCAGGACGTCTTCATCCCGCGCAAATACGGCGTGTACCAGCCGGTGGGCGACACGGCGATGCCGGGCGGCATTTCCCGCGCCATGCGGATGATTCCGGCGGTCATCGATATCGTGCGCGATGTGCAGCGCTATTGCCCGCAAGCGGCTTTTTTCAACTACTCCAACCCGATGACGATCATTTGCCGCGCAGTTGCCAAGGCGACCGGCTTCCCGGTGGCCGGGCTGTGCCACGGCGTACACGATTCGGAACGCCATGTCGCCGAATTAACCGGTCTTGACCGCAGCAAATTTACCGCTACGTCGGTCGGTCTTAACCACCTGACGTTTATGTACGATTTCCGCTACGACGGCCAGGACGCCAAACCGCTGGTCAAAGAGCGGTACGAAGCGCTCAAGAGCGGCGGCGTCGATTATACGAATGTCGGCACGATGTTCCGCGAAATGGGGCAGGAAGCGCCGAAGATCGGCAATCCGTTCGCCTGGTCGTTCTTCGAGGCGTACGGCGCTTACGCGGCTCCGGGCGACCGGCATGTCGTCGAATTTTTCCCGGAACGGTTTCCGGAAGGCATCTATTACGGCAAAAAATTCGGCATCGACGGCTACTCGTTCGAAAAGGTGATCGATTACGGCGACCGCATCTACGACCGGATGGATGAGCTCGGCCAGGCCGAAGGGCCGCTGCCGGACGATTTTTTCGAGAAGCTGAGCGGAGAGCACGAGCAGTTGATGGAAATTATCGACTCGATCGAAAATGACAAGCGCCACGTGTTTTCCGTGAATATGCCAAATCGCGGGGCGGTGCCGAATTTGCCGCACGACGCCGTGATCGAATTGCCCGGCGCCGCAACGGCCCGCGGGTTCGCCGCGCTGCAAACGCTCGACTTCCCGGACACGCTTGCGCAATTGCTCGCGAAGCCGCTGGCCATTGCCGAGCTGACGGTAAGCGCCGCGCTGCAGGGCGACCGCCAATTGTTCGTGGAAGCGGTCATGCTTGGCGGCTACCTGAACGACCGTGCGGCCGCAGAAGCGATGGTCGACGATCTGATCGAGGCGCAGAAGCCGTATTTGCCGCAATTTAAATTCAAGGGAGGCGCGACTCATGTATCACACGTATGAAGAAACGTTCGGCCAGCACGAAAGCCTGAAGCGTACGTTCGCGTATGTCATCGGCCAGGAAGACCGGCTGCGCGCGGCGTTCGGCGGCTGGGCACCGCAGGAAATCGTCTTTCTCGGCTGCGGCTCCAGCTACTGGGGCGCGCTTGCGGCGCACGTGACGATGGAAGCGGCGACCGGGATCAAGAGTTATGCCGTCACCAGCGGCGATGTTGTGCTGAACAGCGAGTTTTACCAGCAAGCGTACAAAAAGCCGCTGATTATCGCGCCTTCCCGTTCCGGCTCGACGTCGGAAACGGTGCGTGCGATCAACTTCCTGAAGGAAGAATACGGATGTCCCGTGCTGACGGTCGTCGAGTATGCGGACAGCCCGCTGGAGGCGTTGGCCGACGTCAGTCTGTTCCTCCCGTGGTGCAACGAAACCGGCGTCTGCCAGACGCGTTCGTTTAATAATTTGTACATGGTGTCGCTGCTGCTTGCCGGCATTTTCGGCGGCGACCGCGGGCTGATCGACGAGGTGGACCGTTATGTAAACGAAGCGCAGGCGGCGATCGAACGGACGCGTCCGGCGATCGAAGCGTTCGTGAACGCGCAGGCGAACTGGACGAACGCGGTGGCGCTCGGCAGCGGCAGCCAGTTCGGCATCGCCTGCGAAGGCGCGCTCATTCTGATCGAAGTGGCGCAAGTGCCGGCGTCGTACTACATGACGCTGGAGCTTCGGCACGGCCCGATGGTCATGGTCGGCGGCGACACGGCCGTATTCCTCTTCAGCGGCGCCAAGGACGCAAGTCTGCGCAAGCTGGAGGAAGATTTGGCCCGCGATTGCGGGGGCAAACAGGCTGCGGTCGTGGCGTTGTGCGACGTGGCGCCGTTCGCCGGCGCGGATGTGGTGTTCGAGCTGGGCTACCCGGCCAGAAGCGAAATTGTGGCGCTGTTCGGCAGCTATGTCATGCAAGGCATGGCGTACTACAAAGCCGTCAAAAACGGCGTCAATCCCGATGCGCCGGCGGGACTGTCCCCCTGGATCCGCATCGGGCAAAATTGATCCCATGAGCAAAACCTACGATGTGCTGACGGTAATGGACCTGTGCGTCGATACGCTGCTGCGCGGCGACGACGTGACGCCGGAGTTTGGGCAGAAAGAGAAGCTTGTCGAAGGTTACGCGATCGAGATGGGCGGTTCGTGCAGCATTTTTGCTTGCCAGACGGCCAAGCTCGGGCTGACGACAGCCGGCATCGGCGTCGTCGGCGACGATATCGCCGGTCGCATTGTGCTCGACAATTTGCGGCAGGCGGGCGTTCGCACGGAGTTGGTCGAAACGGACCCGGCCCGGAGAACGGGCTTCAGCGTCGCGCTGTGCAAGCCGGACGACCGGGCGATTCTGACGTATATCGGCACGATCGACGCGGTGGAGCTTGAGCAGGTGACGGAGGAGCGGCTTCGCGGCATCCGGCATTTGCATATCGGCAGCTACTTTCTGATGAAGCGGCTGCAGCCGCACTGGCCGGACATCGCCCGCACGGTTCGGCGGTTCGGCGGCACGGTCAGCCTCGATACGAACTGGGACCCGGAAGAAACATGGGACAGCGGCTTGTGGGAGCTGCTGCCCCACGTCGATATATTTCTGCCCAACGAAAGCGAGCTGAAACGAATCGCCAAAGCCGACACGGTGCAGGCGGCGGTGGAGAAGCTGCAGCCGTTCGTGCCGATCATCGCGCTGAAGCAGCGGGAGAAAGGGGCGACCGCCTTCTGCCGCGGCGAAGTGTTTCACGCTTCCGCGTTCCCGGTCGACGTCGTCGACGAGGTGGGGGCCGGCGACAGCTTCGACGCCGGTTTCGTGTACGGCTTTCTGTCGGGGCAGCTGATCGCGGAATGCCTGCGGCTCGGCTGCGCCTGCGGCAGCATGAGCACGCGCGGCGCCGGCGGCACGGCCGGACAGGCGACGCTGGCGGAGCTTGAGGCGATGAACAAGCGCCATCATCCTTTAGAGCAAAGAAGGGCGACCATGGACATCAAGCCTGATATCGATATCGACTGTGCTATCGTTTGGGAGACGGAACGGGAGCGGGAATTCGCCTTGGCGCTGCCGCAAGCGGAGCCGCTGTCGCGGTTTCTCGCCTTGCCGGTTCATTCCTCGCGCAAATCGATGCTGTTCGTCGGAATCGCGGTCAAGGACGAGCACGGCGCCGAAATCCATCGGACGGAAGCGGTCGTGGAATGGGCGGGGACGGAGACGCTCCACCTGCTGTTTCCCGCGGCGGTGCGCGAAGCGGCGCATACGCTGGTGCTGAGCGCCGGGGAAAGCACGTTCGCCGGCACCGTGCTGCACATCGGGAGCCCCGAATGGCGGGAGCAGCGGCCGCCGATTCCGGTGAACGACGGGGAGAGTTTGCTCGATATTTTTATGAATCGGGCTTTTTACGAGCTGGACATGTGGCACAAGGAACCGACAGGTTCGCCCGCTTCCGCGGCGATCGGCGAGCTGAAGCAGGAATGGAATTTCGCCGCGCTGCGGCTGTTGGTGCCGAAGCGCGAGCTCGGCGCGTCTGTCGCCTTCTCGCGCAAATACGACCAGTCGCTCGCGGAGACGCAGGCGTTCGCCGTATGCGTATCGGTTGTGCCGACGGCGCGCTTCAGCCTGAACGCGGTCATCGACGGCAAAGAAGTGGCGCTGGTGGTGGGACGTCCCGGCGCCGGGCTGGAGGAAATCCGCGTCCCGATCAGCGGCGGCAAGCTCGAGCGGGTGACGATCCGGCTGGATGCCGAGAGCAGCGGCGAACACGTGGCGCACTTGCTGTGGTTCATGCTGGAGCGGCGGGGCGCCGACCCGGCGCGGTCGCACGAAGTGACCGGCATGGACGACATCGCGCCGCCGGCCGCGGTGCCGGACGGCTTGCCCAAGCTCGCCGCCGGGCTGCTGTTCGGCGAAGCCGAATTGACGCGGCTGCGCCAAACGATTGCTTCCGGCAAGGGGCGGCGGCTGTATGAGGAGATTCTCGCCGAGGCGGAATCGAACTTGTCGTATCGGCCGGAATCGTATGTGGGCCGCTACTTCCCGGTTTACTGGGGCGGCCAGGGCATCGAGCGGCTGTCTTCGCCTTACCAGGAGACGCGCCGCTGGTTCAGCGCGCTTGTCTACAGCGCGCTCGCTTATGTGCTCGGCGGCGAGCTGAAGCACGGCTTGCTCGCCCGCAGGGCGCTGCTCGCCGCGATCCGGTGCGAAGAATGGTGCGCCGGCTTCGTCAGCCGCATCCCGCGCGGCATCACCGGCTATCGCGCGACGTTCACGGAAGCGCAGCTGACCCAGGCTGTGGCGCTTTGTTACGATATGATCGGCGGGCTGCTGTCGGACGAGGAGAAGCGGGCGGTCGAAGACGCGATCTACGACAAATCGCTGCCGGCGCTCGACATGTACATGCGCCGCAACCGCGAAGGCTACTTGCTGGAGAGCAACCAGGGCGCCGTTTATGCGCTGGGCATCGTGTACGCCTGCCTCGTTGCGGGCCGCAGCCATCCGGACGCGCTGACGATTCTCGAACGGCAATCCGCCTGGTTCCGGCGCATGCTGAACGGCTACTACAAGCCGGACGGCACGACCGGCGAAGGCATGGCGTACTGGGAGTATACGACGCATTTTGCGCTGGAGGCGCTGCTGCTGCTTGCCCGCAACAGCGGCGAGGAAGTGAGCGCGATTGCGCCGCCGCAGTTCAAAGAGTCGATGCGCTATGTGCAGCACATGCGCTCGCTGGACGACAGCGCGCTGACCTTCCTGCCGCTCGGCGACAGCCGGGCGGAGAAGTTCCGGTTCATGGGGCCGTCGCTGCAGTTTTTTGCCCGGTACTACGGCGATGCCGCGGCCCACTGGATGTGGAGCCGGTATTACGATGTGCCGCATCCGCCGGCCAGCTCGTTCTTCGGCCAGGAGCAAGGCACCGGCCAGTACACGTCGAACGGCTTGCTGACGCTGCTGCTGCTGGAGGAGCGCGAAGCCGCCGCTCCCGACTTGCCGCCAAGCTTCCGGTTCGATTGCGACCGCGTGTTCTGGCGGACCGGAAGCGCGGAATCGGACATCGTGCTGTTCTTTGAAGGCGGCCCGCAGACGTTCGAGCATACCCATTTCGACAAAGGCGAGTTCGTCATTCAGGCGTTCGGCGACTATGTCGCGGCGGACCCGGGCATGATTACTTACGACAAACCCGAACACGTCTACTATGTGCAGTCGGCGTATCACAACATCGTCACGATTCGCGGGGCGAACCAGTCGTACAAGGATGCGGCGCAAGCCGTTGTGCTGCGCGCCTGCGAAAGTGACGCAGACGCGTCTTTCCTCCGCGCCGACCTGGCCAACAGCTACAAGGAGCTGGAGCGGTACGACCGCATGCTCGTGTTCGTACGGCCGCACTATTTTATTTTGCTGGACGAATTGGCGGCGGCAGGCGGCGGCATCGAGTGGAATTTCCACAGCTGCGGCGCCTTCCGCACGGAAGACGGCAAACGGTTCGTTGCCGAAGGAAGCCGGGCGGGTCTGGTCATGCAAGTGGCCTGCGACGTGCCGCTGACCCACCACATGAGCCGGTACAGCGACGAGGGGCGGACGGTCAGCCACAATCTGGTGCTGACCCCCGGCGAAACGGCGACCGCCATGAACCTGGCGGCAGTGCTGGCCCCTTATCCGCTGGCCGGCGGAGCGCCCGCGATCGACGTCGCCGGCAAACCGGTTCCGGGCGGAGCGGGCTTTACCGTAACCGGCCCGTGGGGCCGCGACCGAATCGTTGTGCGGACGGGGCCGCGGCAAGGCGGCAGCCGCATTACTGTCGTTCGCGAAGGCGATGCCGGGTGGGAACGTTCGTTCGAATAACGCGAAGGCGTCGCGGCTTCATTCGCCGGATTGGTCCGATTGGCCGGTTTCGTCGGGCGCCCAGTTGGGGGGCGCTGCCGTTTCCTCCGGCGGCTGCTTGCGGTAGTCGAGCGGCGCGACGCCTTCGTACTTTTTGAACAGCCGGCTGAAGTAAAGCTGGTCGTCGAAGCCGACCAGCGAAGCGATCTGGCGGATATTGAGCTGGGTATGGCGCATCAGATCCTTCGCCTTCCGCAGCCGGTACTGGATCAAATATTGCTGCGGCGACAAGCCGGTATGCGCTTTGAAGATGCTCGTATAGCGACTTGCGCTGAACCCGGCTTGCGCGGCCAGGTCCTGCACGGTCAGCTTGCGGGCATAATTTTTGTGCAGCAGGTTGAAGGAAGTGTACAGCATCAGCTCCTGGGGATTGAGCCGCTCCACCTGCTCGCGGATGGCCAGCTTGCGCGTGACGGTGAAGATGAGCTCCTGCAACAGCGACGCGGAAATGTGCTCGAAGCTCGGCTGCCGCTCCACCTCCTCCTCGATAATGCGCGCGAACAGCCGGGGGATATCGTCGTTGACGCCGGTGAAGAAGAAGCTGTCGTTCCACAGCTTCGCCTTGATCAGCAGATCGGTCACCCCGTACCCGGTAAAATGCAGCCAATAGCTGCCGGTCGGCTCTTTGCCCGATTTGGCGTAAAATTGCCGTTCGAACGGCTTGCCGATAAACACGGTGCCGGCCGGAATCGTTCGTTCGTCGTCTCCGATCCGCACCTTCATGGAACCGCTGTGCAAGTAGGACAGCAAAAAATCGAGCCGCCCTTTCTCCCGATTGGCTACCCCCGCCGGCTCGTCGTATTCGTACCCGATGCTGTTGATGATCAGGTAATCTTCCCGGCTGTGATTGCCGCTGTCGATCAGGTCGGCCACCCGGTACGCATATTGGTATTTCATGTGCTCCCTCCTCGGTTGAACGCGGAAAGTCCATACTTGTTTATGCGGTTTATTATACCGCGCCCGGACGCCCGCAGGCTATAAAAAATGTCGTTTCCGCCCCGTTTCCGATCATGGTGTCAACCGGTTTGGCGACCCCTGTCGAAGTCCTTCGATAGTAAGCGATTTGTCCATAAATCGAGCAAATAAATTCATATGATCGCCACTGCCCTCCCGGTATAATAAGAGAGCAAGCGGACAACGAGACACCATCATACGCAAGCGCGAAAGGGGAGAGAGACGATGCCGACGAAGGCGACTAACGGGGCCATGCGCCTTGTCCGAATCAAATTGGTGCGGATCGTCACGCCAAATAAATGAATGCTATTGAACTTGTCGTACCGTTCGAAGATGCGGAGCGCCTGACGCCAATCTGGGCGGAAGAGGAAGCGCGCATCGATTTCCAGCGCGAGGCGGAGCGCGCCGACCGCTGCACGCTCGCCTTCGCTGCGACGGAGTTGAACCGTTATTTGCGGCGGACGCTGCCGGAAGGGACGGAGATCCGCTACGCCCGGCAGGCGCTTGCGGACGGCGATCCGCAGCGGACGACGATCGCGCTGCGGATTGCGGCCGGTCCCGGGCTCGGCGACGATGCGTTTACGCTGGAGCGCAGCGGGCAAGGCGTCGTTATTACCGGGCACGGCCGGGCCGGTGTGCTGTACGGCGCCTACGAGCTGCTGCGTTTGCAGGGCTGGCGCTGGTTCGCGCCGGGCGAAGCCGGCGAAATCGCGCCGGAGCGGCGTGTTTCCGGGCTGGTTCTGCCCGAAGAGTCGCGCACGTATCGCCCCTCGATGCCGCAGGGGCGGGGCTTTGATTTTGAGTACGTCTCGATGGAGTCGGAGACGTTCTTCCTGTGGATGGCGCGCAACCGGATGAACATTGCCGCTTATCGTCCGGCGACGGCTGCTTTCTGCCGCAAGCTGGGCATGGGCTTCAAGGTCGGCGGCCACATCTTCGAAGCGATTCTCGACCCGGATCGGCCGCTGCCGGGCGGCAGGACGATGTGGGAGGAGCACGCGCACTGGTACGGGCTGCCGGAGAGCGGCGAACGGCGCAAGGAGGACGCGCTTGCGATCCAGTTCTGCGTGTCGCAGCCGGACTTGATCGCCTTCCTCGGCGACGAGCTGATCCGCCGTTTGAGCGGCGAGTGGAAGGAAGCCGACCGCGTCGACGTGTGGGGCTTCGACACCTGGGGCAAAAGCTGCATGTGCGCCGCCTGCCGGCAGCTCGGCAACAGCGCCGATCAGCTGCTGCACTTTGCCGCCGGCATGCGCGACGAAGTGAATCGCGCGCATGCGCGCGGTGAGCTCGGCCGACCCGTGCGGCTGGTGCTCTGCGCTTACGAAGGCACGGATACGCTGTTTGGCCCGAGTCGGCCGGTGCCGGAGTCGGTTCTCGCCGCCGGCGACATGATCGTGTATTACCCGATCAACCGCTGCTATGCGCACGACCTGGCGGATGCCGGCTGCGCCGCCAACGACAAGTACCGGAAGGCGCTGCACAGCTGGACATCGCTGCAGCCCGCCGTTCCCGTCATTGTCGGCGAGTACTACAATGTCTCGAAGTTCGAGGATTTGCCCTTGCTGTTCGTCCGGCGCATGCTGCGCGATATCCCGGCTTACGCCCGCATGGGGGTGCGGGGCATGACGTACATGCATGTCCCGCTCGTGGGCTGGGGCATGCGCACGTTGACGCAGCTGCTGTACGCGCAGCTGCTCTGGGATGCGGAGACGGACGGGGATGCGTTCCTGTCCGAGTATTTTTCGCTTTGGTACGGCCCGCATGCGGAGCGGATGCGCCAGGCGTACGAAGCGATCGAAGAAGCGTGGCGCGACATCGCCGACTGGCGCGCGTGGAAGCGGGACAGCGTGCTGTCGCATCTGCTGCGCTGGGACGGCGGCCGGGCGTCGGCGCCGCTTGCGGCGGGCGATCACTTCGGCGCCGGCGGGCCGGCAGTGATCGTGCAGGCGGGACGCGCGTCGCTGGGGCTGCTGGAGCAGGCGATGCGCGGCCTTGAAGCGGCGCTGGCCGACGACAAGGCGCTGTCGGCCGCCGGCGTTTCGGCCGCCTGGCGCGTCGCGGTCAATCCGGCCGAAGCGAGCCGGCAGACGCGCCGGGAGCTGCGGCATGAGCTGCGGCTGGGCGAAGATCGCCGGCTGCTGCGGTACGGCATCGACACGATGCGGCTGCAGGTGGAGACCGTCGCGTACCACACCGCGCTGCACGAAGGAGCCGGGGAAGCGGCGGAAGCCGCCTGGCAGGAGATGGAGCGGGCGGCGGAGCGGCTCGACCTGCACTTCATCCCGCTCGGCTACGAGCAGCCGGGCGCGGGCTTCGTCAGCAAGGACGCGCTGACGCGCAGCCAGCTGCGCGAGGTGCTGCTGCGCTGCCGGGCGAAGCGTGCGGAGGCGGAGCGCGGGTGAAAGGCGCGCCACTGGCGGAAATAAGCCATGTTTTATTGGCTATTTCCTGATTTTTGGACGGTCACGAAGAAATAGCCAGTGAAATGACTGGTTATTTCTTCGAAACGTTCGATTTTGCAGCTATTTGGCCAAAATAACCAGCGATTTTGCTGGTTATTTTCGATGATGAAGGGGAAAACGGGGAAATAAGCCATTTTTTATGGACTATTTTTGGGAGGACCGCGGGGTGAAAACGCGGCCTCTTTTTTTTGAAACCTTTTTTACTCCCTTCGTGTCTAAACATACATATGGCGTAAAACGTACTATTTTCCATAAATCAGGGGGGCGGTTGTGATAGCGAAATACAGAGGCTACGGCATGGCTGCATTGGCGGTTGCGATGGTGGCGGTACTCGTCTACTGGGGATATGATCGGGTCAACCGAGCGTCGCCGGGCGAAACTAAAAAGGCTACTACCGACAATGTTGAAACGGCTCTTGGTATTTCGCCAATTGCCGTGATCGGCAAAGTTGCCCAAGCGTCCGGAACCGGGTACAAGATTGAAGTGATTCAAGTGTTAAAAGGGGATGTCAAAGGGAACCGCAGCATTCAAGTGGCGGTACCGGGGGGGCCGGGGATATTGGCGAACAATGAAGAGTATGTGTTTGCCTTGGCTCCGTCACTTTCGGGCCCGCCAAACTTTTACGGCATGATTGATCCGTTTATTTTTCAAATCAAAAACAACAAGGTCGCCGCGATCACGAACGATGCGCAAGTAGCAGCGGCCTTCCAAGAAACGAACATGTCCGTAGCAGAATTGGCAAGCAAGCTGGCGGCGAAGTAACTTCGGCCCAACCGGCCTACCTTCGAAATCGCTCCCCGAGCCACCGCTTGACGAGCGGCAGCGCCGTCTCCGGCTGCATTGCTTTGGTGTGGTCCATTCCATCTCCGGCAAGGAGCTCCACGTCCCAGCCGAGCCGGCGCAGCTCCTCCCGATGCAGGCGCAGGGCGCCGGCGATGTCGACCGTCACGCCGCCGAAGTTGGCGCCGTATACGATCGTGTCCCGTTCGCCCGCAAACGCAAGCCGGGGCATGCGCAGCCGGTGTTGGATCGCCGTATCGTCGAACGCCGCGAGCTGCTTGTACAGCGTATGGAACTGCTTCGTCTGGCCCGGGGCAATCGTCACCTGCACCTGCTCCCAGTCAACCTGATCGGGCGTGAGTTCGTATGCGGCCGACGCGTTTCCGGCGGTTTGCTGCTGCAGCGCCTGTTCATACGTTTTTTCGGTTACGGTCAGCATTTCCCGGTAAGGCCCGCCATAAGGCGGAAACCCGCTCATCATCAGCGCGGCGACGCGATTGGTGCGAAGCGCAAGCTGCAGCCCGGCCAGCGCCAGCCACGAATAGCCGTAGTAGCCGAAACAAGCGGCGCCCGCCCCGTCCGCGATGCGCAGCAGGTCGGCCGCAATCGTTTCCGGCGTCAGCGTATCCGGCAGCGGATGGGCGAACCGGTGCCCTTCGTAATCGAAAGACACGACGCGGAACGTGTCCGCCAGCCCGTCGACGAAACGCCGGCCGAGCTCGGGATCGACGCCCCACAGCTTCAACATTTCCGCTTCCCGGCCCGTTGCCGCCGGTTTGGTTCCGGGCAGCATCACTACGTTTCCCGACTCGCCGGCCAGCCCGACTTCGATCGTCGTCCCGTCATGCAAGGCAATGGTTATGTTTTTGTTTTTGTTCACGGCGGCTCGCTCCTGTTTTGGTTGATACCCCTACTCTACAACATTCATGCAAGCTTTCGGATCGGCCGGGCGCAACGTCGGCGCGGCTTGCGCTCGCCCGATTTTATGTTATCGTAGCAGTTGAAGGTTTGACTTGAAGCGGAAGGAAGGGAATCCACGTTGGCGATCGTATATACGCCGTCGCAAATCGCCGCCGATCTGAAGATCAGCACCACCACGCTGCGGCGCTATGAAGAGCAGGGGCTGCTTCCGGACGTGCCGAGGAAGGCGGGCAATCATCGCTATTACTTGCCCATCCATTTGCAAGCATTCGCGACGATTCGCGCGCTGCTGCAAGGCTTCGATATCCCGGTGGCCTACGCCGTCATGCGCGCCGTCAAGACGGGGAACGCGACCGAAGCGTTCTGGCTGATGAACCGGCAGTTGGCCGCCACGCAAGCGGAGAAGCAGCGAACGGAGGACATTCTCGGCATGATCCGGAGCGCCGACTTTCCCGCCTCGCTTCAGGTCAAACGAGCGAATGCCATGACGATCGGTCAGGCAGCCGCACTGGCCGGCGTCAATCCGTCCGCCATCCGACATTGGGAGAAAGAAGGGCTCATCCGTTCGGAGCGGAACAAGGATAACGGTTATCGCCAATTTTCCGTTCATGCGCTGCGCAACATCCTGGTGATTGCCCGCTTGAGGCGAACCGTGTATTACATGGAGCAGATGAAAGCGCTCCTGGATGAACTGGACAACCGCCGGTATGCCGCCGTCGATCGTTCGCTCCATCTGGCGCTTGAGCATCTGGGCCGGCAGCTTGCCAGCCAATTCGCAGGTGTGGCGCAGCTAGTTCCTTATGCCGCCTCCATGTCAAAAAGTGTATCGGGGTAAGAAATTGAATCTTGTTGGCCGCTCGCGCCTGCACCTATACTAAGCTTGCAATCGATTGCAAGGAGGTGCGCGACAAGTGAAACCGAACTTGCGTTTCGGAATTGGCATCATCGGCTGCGGCGCGATTTCGTCTGCCCATTGGACGGGGTACGCAGCGTTGGCGGATGAATGCGAGATCAAGGCAGTATGCGACCTGGATGCAAAAAGAGCGCGGCAGCTGGCGGACAAGGGCGTCGGTGTCGAGGCATACGACGATTACCGGGAGCTGCTGGCCAGGGACGACATTCACATCGTGTCGGTGTGCACGCCGCCTTCGTTCCACAGGCAGCCGGTGCAGGACGCGCTGCGGGCCGGCAAGCACGTACTGGTCGAAAAGCCGTTCGGCGCCTCGCTGCAGGAATGCGACGAGATGATCGAGACAGCGCGGGCATGCGGCCGGAAGCTGGTCGTCACGTTCCAGTACCGGTACCGCCGCGACTTCAATCAGGTGCGCCACCTGCTTGCCTGCGGCGCGATCGGCGACGTCGTGTTTGCGCAGATGAACGCGCTGTACTGGCGCGGCGCCCGTTACTACGAAGTGCCGTGGCGCGGCAAGTGGAGCACGGAGTGCGGCGGCGTAACGACGATCCAGGCCATTCATCCGCTGGACATTTTTCTCTGGCTGCTTGGCGACGTGGAGAGCGTCTACGCCGAGATGGACACCATGGCGCACGACGTTGAAGTAGAGGACATTGCAATGGCAATCATCCGGTTCAAAAGCGGGGTCGTCGCGCAAATCGCCTGCACGGTCAACTCGGTCAAAAGCGATATCAGCATGGAATTTTCCGGCCGCAACCGGGCGGTCAGCATTCCGCTAGCGTTCCATGCAGTGCGATCTAACGACCGCGGCACGCCGGAAATCGACGAAGCGGGGATCCGCGAGCTGGAGCGCATCGCCGCCCAGATCGAAACAGGGACGGACGACCATACCGGCCCGATCGGCGACTTGTTCGCGGCGATTCGCGAAGATCGGGAGCCGCTGGTTGGCGGCCCGCAAGGCCGCAACGTGACGGAGACGATCGCCGCCATGTACAAGTCGGCAACGACGGGCGACGCGGTCCGCCTGCCGATCGCGAAGGACGATCCGTGGTACACGACGGCGGGCTTGCAGCAGCTCGTGCGAAAAGGCGGGCGGGGCGATCGCACCTTGCAACAAAAATAACCAGTGAAACCACTGGTTTTTTTGTTGCCTTTTTTGCCAATTAGTTTCCGCGAACTCCGACCCGGACAGCGAGTTGGTTCGTTCACAATTTGGACACATTTTTTTAAGCTTATTTTTATTTTCGTTTAAGGTTGGCTTATTGTTTTAACCGTATAGTAAGTTTGGTCAAAATAGGAGAGAGAAGAGAAACGAAGCTGAATGACGGGAAAGGGATTGCGATCCTTTTTTAACTAAAGGAGGGTGTCGTTGTGCTGGAAGTCAAGAAGGTCAGTAAATTGTACGAGCACCAGCGCGGGGTCGATCACATCGATTTTTCGATGAACCGCGGCGAAATCGTCGGCTTCCTCGGGCCGAACGGAGCGGGCAAAACGACCACGATGCGGATGATTACCGGGTACTTGAACCCGACGCGCGGCAGCATTTTCGTCGACGGGCTGTCGATGGCCGAACATCCGAAGAAGGCGCGCAAGAAGATCGGCTACTTGCCGGAGACGCCGCCGCTGTATCCGGAGATGTCGGTCATCTCCTATCTGAAGTTTATCGCCGACCTGCGCGATATTCCGGCCCGCGAACAGAAAGCCGCGATTTCCGAAACGATCGGCAAGCTCGGCCTGAACGGCCGCGAGAAGCAAATTATCCGCAGCCTGTCGAAAGGCTACAAGCAGCGCCTCGGTCTGGCGCAGGCAATTCTGCACAAGCCGGATTTGCTCATTCTCGACGAGCCGACGTCGGGTCTCGACCCGAAGCAAATTATCGAAATCCGCGAGCTGATCAAAGAACTCGGACGCAATCACACGGTGCTGCTCAGCACGCACATCTTGCCCGAGGTCAATGCGATCTGCAACCGAGTCATCATCATCAATCAAGGCCGTATCGTGCTCGACGACAAGCCGCAAAACATCGGCAACTCGATGGGCGACACGTTTGAAGTGAGCCTTGAAGTGAAAGGCCAGCGCGAAACGATCGTGCGCGAGCTGAAGAGTGTGGCCGGCGTAGCCGAGGTGAAGGTGCGCGGCAACGAAGAGGACGGCAAGGGCGCCGCGGCAACGGGCGAAGGCTCCGTGCTGCTGCGGGTGACGTCGAAGGATCGCGCCGACGTTCGCGAAGCGATTTTCTACAAGCTGGCGGGCGCCAAGCTGCCGATTATCGGCATGCGCAAGGAAAGCCTGAGCCTCGAGGACGTGTTCCTGAAGCTGACGACGAACGAGCGCCAGCAGCCGGCCGGCGGGGATACGTTCCCCGAGGACTTCGAGGAAGAAGCCGAACCGGCTGCGCCAGCCGCGCCGCCGGCGGACGACGATAGCAAGGAGGGCAAAGGCGATGCGTAGAGTGCTGGCCATCACCCGCAAGGAATTGCAGCTGTATTTTTTCTCCCCGATCGCCTATGTGGCGTTTGCGTTTTATTTTGTCCTGAGCGGGCTGTTTTTTAGTCTCGACTTTCTCAATTCGCAAATTGTCGATGTGCGGCCGGTGTTCGGGAACATTACTTTCTTCTATCTGTTCATCATTCCGCTGCTGACGATGAAGCTGATGTCGGACGAGCTGCGGCAAGGCACGGACGAACTGCTGCTGACGTCCCCGGCGAGCATTTTCGAAATCGTGTTCGGCAAATATTTGGCCGCGGTGTTCATGCAGTTCCTGCTGGTGGCGATCAGCCTGATCTATCCGCTGATTCTGTCCCAGTACGGCAAGCTGGACCAGCCGGTCATGTGGCTGTCCTACCTCGGCATGTTCCTGCTCGGCTCGGCGATGATGGCCGTCGGCCTGTTCGCTTCGTCGCTGTCGGCGCATCAAATGATCGCGGGCATCGCCGGCGTGGCGTTCCTGATCGTGCTGTGGGTCATCGGCTATACGGGCGACATGGTGCCGAAGATCAAGGACTGGGTAGACCAATTTTCGATTATCGACCGGACCGTCAATTTCCAAAAAGGCGTGCTCGATTTGGCCGACGTCTTGTTCTATATTACGTTAATCATTCTGTTTCTCGTCCTCAGCATTCAGGTGCTGGAACGGAAACGGCTGCGATAGGGGGGAAGTCGCTTGAAAAACTGGATGAAAGGCACGAATGCGGTCATTTTGGCGGTAGCGGCGGTGGGGATATTCATCTTGCTGACGATTTTCCTCTACTCCCTGAAAGGGACGCAGTGGGATTTGACCAAGAGCAAAAAATACACGCTGTCCGATCAGACGATCACCGCGCTCAAACAAGTCAAGGACGACATTCACGTCACTGCGTTCACCGAACCGGGGCAAGGCGCCGTCAACCGGCAAATTACCGATTTGCTGGAAGAGTACCATAAGCGCAACAGCAAGTTTACATGGGAAGAAGTCGATCCGAAGAAAAAGCCGGCCATCGCCGAGAAGTACAAAATCGAACAATACAACACGCTCGTTTTCGAAATGGGCGGCAAAACAAAAAACGTCGACGGCAACTCGCTGTTCGGCCAGGGCTCGACCCAAACCTCCTACGCGTTCAGCGGGGAAGAGAAGTTTACGCAAGCGATCCTGACGCTCATGTCCAATGAGAAAAAATCGCTGTACCTCATCAGCGGCCACGGCGAGCTGACGGCGGCGAACGCGGCCGGACTGACCGCGGCGTTTACGGACGAAGGCTATGAAGTGAAGGATTTGAACCTGTTCAAGGAAGCGGCCATCCCGGAAGATGCCAAAACGTTGATGGTGCTCGGCCCGCAAAGCGATATCAGCGACAAGGAAGCGGAGCTGCTCAAAGGGTTCGTGAAGGACAAGGGCAAGCTATTCGTTTCGCTCGGTCTGGCCAAAGGCATGGACACCTGGAAAAACTGGAACGACCTGCTGAACACGCTCGGCGTCAAAAACGATCAGGCGCTCATCGTCGAAAGCAAACAAACGCTGCAAAACGATCCGCTGACCTTCGTGCCGTCGTACGGCTATCACGAGATTACTTCGAAGCTGGACGGCCAAGGCATCGTCGTTGCGCTGCCGGCGGCGCTGGCGCTCGGCAACGATGCGAACAACGCGGACTACCAGTCGACGGCGCTGCTGCGCACGTCCGACGCGGCGATCGGCAAGGTCGATCTGTCGAAGTTCCTCGGCGCGGGCAATATTACGGCGAACGATTTGAAGGCGACCGATAAAGACTTGAAAGGGCCGCTCGATCTCGCTTACGCCGTTTCGACCAAAACGGACAGCAAGCCGAAGGCGGTCATTATCGGCAACACGTATTTCCTGACGAACGACGTGCTTTCGTTCCAGGGCAACAAGGATTTTATCCTCAACAGCGTGGGCTGGCTTGACGAGCAGCAAACGTCGCTGACGATCCGGCCGCGCGAAGACGAACAAATGCAGCAAGTGTTCATCACGCAGGCGAAAGGCGACATGATCCTGTACGGCACGACAATCGGCATTCCGCTCGTATTCTTGCTCATTGGCGGTGCCATCTGGTGGAGGAGGAGAAAAGGATGAAGAAATTCCTCCCGACTATCCTGCTTGTGGTCATCTGTGTCGGCGGCTTCATTTACGCGTCGAACAAATCGTTCTTCAAGAAAGAAGAGCCGATCGATGTGAAGCAGCTTATTTCGATCAAGGCGGACGACGTCAAGTCGGTTTCGCTGCCGGACGGGGACAACCGGATCGAAATGTCGCGCAAGGACGAATCGACCTGGGAAATGCAAAAGCCGGCGAATGTGCCGCTCAGCAGCTCGACGGTCGACGGCTGGGTCAACTCGTTCGCCTACCTTACCTACACGTCGAAGGTGGACGAAAACGCGACCGACCTGGCGCAATACCAGCTTGACAAGCCGCTGCTGACGTACCAGGTGACGATGAAGGACGGCACGGCGCACAAGCTGCTGATCGGCAAAGCGCTGCCGGTCGCCGGCACGTCGTACGCGAAGCTGGAGGAGTCGCCGGTGGTGTACGAGCTGTCGGACGATACGATCCAGACGTTGGCGCAAACGGCGGACAGCTTCGCCGACCAGCGGGCGCTTCCGTTCAACTACGACAAAGTCGTTTCGATGACGGTCGAATGGAAAGGCCAGAAGTGGGCGCTGACCAAAGCGCAGTCGGACAAGTCGGTGTTCGAATCGACGTGGAAGCTCGGCGACAAGGAGCTGAAGCCGGAGGAAGGAACGCCGCTGCTCGACGCGGCGATCGGTCTGGAAGGCAGCGGCTTGCCGCAGGCGGCTTCCGCGGTCAAGGTCGACAATCCGGAGCTGAAGATCGAAGTGAAGGAGAAAGACGGCGACAAGGAAACGTCGAACGTGTACGTCGGCAAAGTCGCCGAAACGAACGTCAACATCGTCAAGCAAGGCGGCGCGTGGGCGTACGCGGTTGCGCTGGACAGCGTGCAGGCGCTGTACGACCAGGGCGTGGCGGCCATGACGGCGCCGAGCCCGTCGCCTAGCGCCGCGGCGAGCGTTGCGCCAAGCGTTACGCCAAGCGCAAGCGTGTCGCCGAGCGCGGCGAAGTAAACGTTGCGAGCCCCTCCCCCGTTTGGGCGGGGGCTTTTTTGTGTGCGCGCCGAAAGTGACGATCGCCCCAAAAAAGGTATATCGCCGCCCGAAGAACCGCGCCGCGCAAGCGTGTTAACCGATCGAAATCATGTATATTGTGCCGGATGCGAGCAGCCGGGTACATTGGATGGTAAGTAAAAGAGCAAGGAGGTGACATTCGTGCGCAGCATGTTCCCCGCTTCTGGTCGTCGGCATAAGGGTTGGGAAACCGGAAACTGTTGAGGGAAGGACAAATCCAATTGCCCATGAAAGGGGCCAAGATGACATTGAGGAACCATTTCCGTTATTTGAAAGCGCTTTTATTGGTTGCGGCCATGCTTGCTGCCATCCTGGCACTGCCGACGGCTCCCGCACAAGCGGCAGATGCCTATGACGACCTGCGGGCCAAAATGTACGATATGCTGACCGGCGGACCGACTTACGATCCGGCGGACCCTGACATTGCCGGCAAAATCGCCGTCATTACGACCAGAGCCCAGACCAACTGGAATTCGATGAACAAAAGCTCGGGAAGAACGTACCTGTGGAGCGACCTCGCCTCCACTACGATATCGAAGGATGCGCTCGGCAGCTATCAGCGGCTGGAGGAAATGTCGCTTGCTTACGCTACGAGAGGCTCCGGTCTGCACAATAATGCCGCTTTGCTGGCGGATATCATCGGCGGCATGGATTGGATGCATACCAACCGGTATAACAAGGACGTGCCGTATCGCGGCTACGACAACTGGTACGATTGGACGATCGGCATGCCGCTCAGCATCAACACCACCACGACGTTGATCTATGACCATTTGACCGCGACGCAGATCGGCAATTGGCACGCCGTCATCGATCATCAGGCGCTGAAAGTGGGATCCGGGCTTGTCGTAGCCAATCGCGCATGGGGCGGCTTCATCAAAATCGCCAGCGGCATTATTGTCAAGAACAGCGCCAAAATCAGCGATGGAATCGACGAGCTTGGTCCGGTATTCGATTATGTCGCCTCGGGCGAAGGGATATACAGGGACGGCTCCATTCTGCAGCATACGGCGCTGATCGCTTATAACGGAGGATACGGGGTCAGCATGATCGATACGTTGACCAAGTCGATGTATATCGTGGCAGGCTCCTCCTGGGATATTACCGACCCGGATATCAACCATATTTACGAGTGGGTGTACAGTGCCTTCGAGCCGCTCTTTTACAACGACTCGATGATGGATATGGTAAGAGGAAGGGATATTTCCCGGTACGCCAGCGACGACAAAGGGTTGACCTCCATGGGCAATTTGGGCGCATCCGTGGTAAGGATGGCATATTCCGCGCCTTCGGCCGGCGATCGGACAGCCTACAAGTCGATGGTCAAAAAGTGGATGAATGAGGCAACCTCGCCTACCAAGTATGCGGATTTGAGCTCGATCAGCACCATCGTGCAAGCGAAAGCGATCGTGACCGATCCCTCCGTCTCCCCGAGAGCGGCGCTTGTCGCAAACAAACAGTATCCGAATATGGCCAGAACCGTACACCTCAGACCGGATTTCGCCTTCGGCATCAGCATGTCCTCCGACAGGGTCGGCAATTATGAGCTGGTCAACAAGTCGAATTTGAAGGGATGGCATACCGGGGACGGCATGACCTATCTGTATAATTCGGACGTGGGCCAGTACAAGGATTCCTTCTGGGCGACGGTAAACAGTTATCGTTTGCCCGGCACGACGGTCAATCAGAATACGACAGCGGCAGCTCAATCGAAAAATCCGAACAGTTGGGTCGGAGGATCGGAAATCGCCGGCTTGTACGGGGCCACGGGCATGCAGTATACCGCAAACGGAGCCACGCTCACGGCGAAAAAATCATGGTTCATGTTTGACGACGAAATCGTCAATTTGGGCGCCGGCATTACGTCCGCGGACAACAAGGTAGTGGAAACCATTGTCGAGAACCGCAAGCTGAACGGCAGCGGGAACAACGCGCTTCGCGTCAATGGAGTCGCCAAGTCGACGGCGCTTGGCTGGAGCGAAACGATGGCGGGAGTGAACCGGATTCATCTGACGGGGAACGTTGCAGGTTCCGATATCGGCTATTATTTCCCCGGGTCGGCCACGATCAAGGGCTTGCGCGAGTCGCGAACGGACCAGTGGTGGAGCATCAACCAATTTTATGCGGGCGATCCCGAATATACGACAAACCGGACACGCAACTACATGAACCTGTGGTTCGATCACGGCACGAATCCGACCAACGGGCAATACGCTTACGTCCTGCTTCCGGGAATGTCCAGCGCGCAGGTGGACGCCTATGCGACAACCCCGGACATTACGGTAGTGGAAAATTCAACCGATGCGCAGGCGGCAAAAGAAAATACGCTGGGCGTGATGGGCATCAACTTCTGGAACGACATCATCAAGAAAGTGGATATCATCACCAGCAACAAGAAGGCATCCGTAATGACCCGGACGACGGCAAACGAGTTTGAAATTTCCGTATCCGATCCTACGATGCAGAATGGCGGGTATATCGATATCCAGGCGGATATCGCCGCGGCCAGTCTCGTTTCCGCCGATCCGGGGGTAATCGTCAAGCAGCTTTCCCCCACGATCGTGCTGTCGGTTAATGTGAACGGAGCCATCGGCCAGTCGTTCAAAGCCAAATTCAATCGGACGGGAACGCCGGTGCCGTTGCCGGCCCTGCCGCCGGCGGGCGACAATCTCGCGCTGAACAAAGCCGTTACCGCCTCCAGTTCCGTGGAACAAGGCAACTATACCAAATCCAGAGTCGTCGACGGCACGCGTTCCTCGACAGCAAGCTCTGCGGGGTGGAGCAGCGCGGGCAGCGTAACGACGAATCACACGGAATGGGTGACGGTGAACCTTGGCAGCAGCAAAACGATCGACCGGGTCGATCTGTATCCGAAGAACGATTACGCGGCGGGCTACGGCTTTCCGGTAGACTTCACCATTCAGTTGTCAGCTGACAACGTGAACTGGACGACGGCGGTAACGCAAACGGGATATCCGATGCCCGACGGCTCGGTCCAGAGCTTTACCTTCGCTCCGGCCAACGCGCAATACGTGAGAATCCATACGACGAAAATCAGGCCTTTGCTTTACGACAACAATCAGTACAAGGTGCAGCTGGCGGAAATTGAAGTGTACGCTCCGGTCAACCTGGCCTACAACAAGACCATTGCCGCCTCCAGCTCGTACGAGAGCACTTCCTGGGGCAAGACCAAAGCGGTCGATGCGAAACAATCTTCAGTAACGGGATCGATGGGATGGACCAGCGATGACAATCGGTACGCCAATCACGCCGAGTGGGTAACGGTCGATTTGGGCGCTGTCAAGGACGTGGGCCGGGTGGATCTTCATCCGCGGAACGATGGCGTCAATACGGGGTATGGGTTCCCGGTCGATTTTACGATTCAGACGTCAACCGATAATATCAACTGGACGACAGCGGTGACGCAAACCGGCTATCCGATGCCGGGGGATGTGGCGCAAAGCTTCTCTTTCCCGAGTACCGCCGCGAGATACATCAAGGTGAACGGCACAAGTCTGCGGGCGAATCCGAATGACGCGAACCAGTACCGGATGCAATTCGCCGAATTCGAGGTGTATCCGGGGAACCTGGCACTGGGCAAAACCGTGACCTCCTCCAGCTCCGTCGAGAACGCCAACTTTGGCGTCGGCAAAGCGGTCGACGGGCAGACGCTGGCGCTTCCGGGAGCGATGGGGTGGAGCAGCAACGACAATCGGAACACCAATCATACGGAGTGGGTGACGGTTGACCTCGGTTCCGTGCAAAACGTGAGCCGGGTGAATTTGTACCAGCGCAACGACGGCGACAACAGAGGATATGGGCTGCCGGTGGACTTTACGATTCAGGTGTCCGCGGACAATGTCAACTGGACGACGGTGGTCAGCAAAACCGGCTATCCGTTAGTCGTGGACTACGCGCGAGGTTTCGCTTTCCCGAGTACCAGCGCACGGTATGTCAAGATCAACGGCACGAATCTGCGGGCCAACCCGTACGACCAAAATCTGTATCGCATGCAATTTACGGAAATCGAAATTTATAACTGAAGCGCCTGCAGCAGCATCTCTTCAGGCGGACCATCGCTCTCCCGCGGCATCCTATGCCGGGGAGGGCGATTTTTTTCACCCATCGGAGCCGGGCAACCAAAATAGCCCATGAAAAATGACGACCGGAAGCATCTGTGGATACCGTTCGACTGGCCGCGGGACGAACCGTTCGATGCCGGGTTCTTCGCTGAAATGGTAAAGCATGCGCCACCCTCCCCAATGGAACTGCTTGCTTCGTAATTGACAGATTCAATGCCGCGGCGCGATTTCCTTCCTCCTGTTACATGACCAGTGAACCGTGTTTAAGCTTATCGACATTTTTTTATCTTTCCTGAAATAATGCCCACGTTTCGAAAAGAAGTCCGTATCGTCTTTGTGCGAACGCCTCTACAATGGGGCTCATAGCAGATGCGATTCCGAACGCACCTTCTGCAGAAAGATGGAATGGGAGGCATAAGACATGCAAACCGGAGTGACCCCGCAGAGGGCGAGCCCCACCGATCGTCCGAAAGAAGGGGAAGGCCGGACAGCCGCTTTCGGGAAGAAGTGGCGCAATAGCGGCGTGCTGCTGTTGATGGTTTCGCCCTGTTTATTGTACTATGTGTTGTTCAAATATTTGCCGATTTTTGGAATTGTCATCTCGTTTAAAGATTACAATCTTTATCGAGGCATCTGGGCAAGTCATTGGGTCGGATTCAGGTACTACCATATGTTTCTTCAGAATCCCGACTTCTGGCCGATTCTTCGCAACACGATTCTGCTCGGCGCCTACAAGCTGTTGTTCGGGTTTCCCGTACCGGTTGCGATTGCGCTGTTCATGAATGAATTGAAGCATGCGGCCTTCAAGCGGTTTGTTCAGACGGCGAGCTACTTGCCGCACTTTATTTCCAATGTCGTCGTGGCAAGCATGGTGGTGCTCTTCCTGTCGCCCAGCAGCGGGCTGGTGAACCGGATACTCGCTTCGCTGGGGATCCCGGCGGTTAATTTTTTGGTTGATCCGGGCTGGTTCCGCACGATTTATGTGGCCTCCGATATATGGCAGCACTTCGGGTGGGAGACGATTATATTTCTGGCTGCGCTTACGGCCATTGATCCGGTGCTGTACGAGGCCGCCGATATCGACGGCGCGAATCGCGCCCGCAAGCTTGTCCATGTTACCCTTCCGGGAATTATGCCCGCTGTCATGATCGTTTTAATCCTGAATGTGGGGAAAGTGCTCGAAATCGGTTTCGAAAAAGTATATTTGCTGTCCAATCCGGCTACGTACGGGACGTCCGATATCATCAGCACTTATGTTTACCGGGTGGGCCTTACCAGCTCCAATTTCAGCTATGCGACTGCCATAGATTTGATGACGGGCGTGGTCAGTCTTGTTTTCCTGCTCTCCGCGAACTACTTGAGCCGCAAATTTTCCGAAAACAGCCTATGGTAGGTGACAACTGGTGATAAAACGACGGATAAGCTGGTTTGCATTCTTGAACGTGATTCTGTTATCAGGCGTTGCCCTTGCTACCTTGTACCCTTTTGTATATATGCTGGCCGTTTCGCTAAGCAGGGACATCTTCATTTTGCGTAACGAAATTACGTTTTATCCCAAGGGCTTTAATCTGGATGTGTACAGGCTGGTCTTGAGCGATTCTTTAATTGTCCGGGCGTACGGCAATACGATCCTGTATACCGTGATCGGCACGCTGCTGTCGCTGGCGGTGACCGGCATGGGAGCTTATGCCTTGTCCAAGAAGCATCTGGTGTTTCACAGAAGCTTCACGATTCTCATTATCGTCACGATGTTCTTCAGCGGCGGGATGATTCCGACGTTTCTGGTCGTGAAGAGTATGGAGCTGATGAACACGATTTGGGCGATGGTGCTGCCAAGCGCCGTCAGTACGTTCAATCTTCTGGTGATGCGCTCCTTCTTTTATAGTATTCCTGCCGAGCTGGAAGAGTCGGGAAGGATGGACGGCTTGAATGATTTTGGCGTTTTTTGGAGAATCGTACTCCCTTTATCGCAGGCGGCGTTGGCGACAATCGGCTTGTATTACGCGGTGGCGCTATGGAATAATTTCTACCTTCCGTTCCTGTACCTGACTGACCCGCAATTATTCCCGCTGCAGGTTGTTCTGCGCAGTATTGTGCTTGCAGGCTCAAGCGCGTTTGGCGATGCGAATAGCGTAGGGGGTGATCAAGTAGTTGTAGACGAAGCGCTGAAGTATACTGTCATCATGGTAGCGACAATACCGATTTTGTGCATCTATCCGTTTTTGCAAAAGTATTTCGTCAAGGGGGCTCTGATCGGCGCCGTCAAGGGCTGACGGGGAACGAGCAATTGATTACGGCGCCAGCGGCGCCGTGAGGAAACCAATTCAATCACGAGGTGAGAATATGAAGAAAAACGCACTACTCCTGCTGGCTATGTCGCTGGGTCTGTCTCTTGCGAGCGGATGCACGTCAGGCAAAAGCACCAGCAGCGGGCCGAGCGGCAATCCAACCAGCGCAAGCCCATCGGCATCCGGCGCTTCCCCGACGGCCAGCGCGCCGCCAACCAAACACACCTTTTCCTTGCTTACGGAATCCAATCCCAGTTGGCCATACAGCGCCGATTGGCCGGCTTGGAAGTGGATCGAAGAGAAAACGGGCGCCAAGCTGAATGTTAGCACTCCTCCGGGCAAGATGGACGAAGCTGTCAATTTGGCCGTCGCTTCCGGGGAAATCCCCGATCTTGTGATCGTGAAGGAACTGGCGCAAGCCAACAAATTTGGCCAGCAGGGCGCATTCGTAAATATTTTGGACTATAAGAAGGATATGCCGAACTTTGTCAAATGGATGGAGAAGTACCCGGATATTACACGGGCCCAACTGGCGGCAGACGGCAAGCTGTATCAATTCCCCAACCAGGGCTTCGGCGAAACGAATCGAACCATCTGGATGTATCGGGAGGACATTTTCAAGAAAAACAATTTGAAGATCCCCGCGAATTATGAGGAATTGTACCAGACAGCGAAAAAGCTGAAAGAACAATATCCGGACAGCTATCCGCTGGTTTTCCGAATCGGCGGGGATCGGCTGCAAGTGTTGAACTACATCTCGGCCAACTTCGGAACGCATAACAACTTCTTCTACGACAAAGACAAGAAGGATGTTCGCTACGGCCCGACCGAGCCGGCATTCAAGACAATGATCGAGTATCTGAACAAGTTCTACAAGGAAGGCCTGATCCCGCCGGATTTCCTGACGCTTGAGACGAAGCAATGGCAGGACATGATGGCTGCCGGCAAGTCCTTCATTACGATCGATTACATTGGTCGGATCGACTTTTTTAACTTGGCGATGCGCAAGGACAACCCCCAATATAACATAGCCTTCATGGCTCCACCTGCCGGCGGGCCGGGCGGCAAACAGCAAAATGCCTATACGCAGGTTGTGACAGGCGGGTTTGTCGTCTCTTTCAAGTCCAAGCAGATTGGCGACATCATGAAGTTTATCGATTATTTCTATTCCGAAGACGGCAAACAGATGGCCAGCTGGGGCAAGGAAGGCGAAACCTTTACGGTGGAGAACGGCAAGAAAAAAATGAAGGCCGATATCGTCGACGTGACCGATTTGCGGAAAAAGACGGGCCTTGCCACATACGGGACGTATACGTGGATCGACTATGACGCTCACCTGGCGTTGTCCTCCAAGGAATTGCAGGCCGCCTTTGCCGACGCGCCCAAATACGACTCTACTTATAAAGCGTTGCCGGCCTTCTCCAGCAGCGAGGACGAGACGGTGTCGACGACAGGAGCAGCGGTAGATAAACACCGGAATGAAAATGTGGCGAAGTTCATCTTGGGCGAAAGACCTCTGTCAGAATGGGACCAGTATGTAGCGGAACAGAAGAAGCTGGGTCTGGACAAGCTTCTGACGCTATATAAAACCGCATACGACCGCAGTGAAAAAGTCACCTTGAAGTAAGTTTCGGGCGGACAGGACGAGTCGCCGTCCTGTCCGCCTGGCAATGCCGCTACAGGCGAACGATATGATGGGAGAGATGGAAGTGCAACAATTGGATCGACTGCGCGCGCGGTTGGCGTTGGGCGGCAACCTGCCGGGCACGGGGACGGCGGCGGAGCGTTGGAGCGAATCGGAAGCGGCGTTGTTGAACCATTACCGGGCACGGGAACGGCCTGTTTTTTTCTTCGGAAGGGAGAAGCGGCAGAGGCTCGTTCAACTATGCCGCACCTGCTGTCCCGACCAGGTGGAGCAAGTGCTCCTCTCGGGCCGGATGGCGCTTGAGAACTGTTTCAAGCTGGACGGCACTCCGCAAGATCGCCCATACTGGCCATTCGGCGAACGAATCGACTATGGCTCCATCCCGTTTGTCGATCGGGAGAGCTATTTTCATCTCCAACGGATGTACTGGCTGATCGATCTGGCCAAAACCTACTGGTATACGGACGATGAGGCCTTTGCCGCCAAGTTCGCGCAACAGATCGACGAATGGCTGGTCCGGTGGCCGAATGCGGAAGAGGATATGGACAAGGTGGCCGATTATTCGGCCTGGAGGCCGCTCGAAGCCGCTTTGCGGATGAAGCATTGGGTGTGGGCTTATGTGGCGTTTCAGGATTCTCCCCACTGGACGCCGGAGCTGCACGTGCGTTTCCTGAACAGCCTCTACGATCATGCCGACTATGTCTCCCGCCATATCGCCCGGCTCGATCACAACCATACGATCATGGAGATGGAAGGGCTGCTGCATGCGGCGGTCATGTTTCCCGAATTCGATCGTGCGGCGGAATGGCGCCAGACGGCGATCCGGACGCTGGAGCAGTGCATCCGGCTGCAATTGTATGACGACGGCATCCATATCGAGGCGATTCCCGACTACCACATGAAGGTCGTGTTCTGGTTTGCGGTACCGATGGTGCTGGCCGAAAAGAACGGCTATCGCTTCAGCCCCGAGTATAAAGCCAAACTGAAAAGCATGTTCGAATTCGCCAAATACGGATACCGCCCGAACGGCCAATGCAGTCCGTTCGGAGACGGGGAGGTCTACAGCGAATATTCGCGTCGGCAAGCCTGGTCGCTCGGTTATGAGCTGTTCGGCCTGGAGGACCTGATGGAGCATGCGGCGCCGGATGAATGGTTGGCGTGGCATTTGGGCCCGGACACGCTCGGCCGGTTGGCCGAAGCGAACTTCCGGGAGACGCGGATCTCGCCGGGACCGGCTTCCAAGGCGTTCGCAAGCGGCGGGTACTATTGCCTGCAGAGCGGATGGGACGAAGCGGCCCGTTATGCGCTCCTGCGCTGCGGTCCCTTCGTTTACGGACATCCGCATGCGGATTTGCTGAGCATCGATCTGTACGCGTACGGCCGGCCTTTGCTGGGGGAGGCGGGAAAATACACGTACAACGAATGTACGGACCGGCGATATGTAAAAGGGACCGCGGGCCACAATACGATCGTCGTAGACGGAGCGGACCAGGCCGAGTACTTGACCCGCATGCAGTTCAAAGAAACGCCGGCATTCCGTTTGAACAGATGGATGACGACGGAGACGGACGCTTTCGTCGATGCGGAGCATGACGGTTACCACCGGCTGGGCGGACAGGTCAGCCATCGGCGGCAGCTGCTTATGGTGGAGGGAAACTGGTACGCGGTCATTGACCGGATTACCGGTACGGGGAACCGCGATATCGAACAATACTGGCATCTCGACAGCACCGCCGTTTCCCTCGATCCGGCCACGCTGGAGGCCCGAACGGTAGATAAGGGCCGGCCCAATTTGCGCGTGATCCCGTTCGCGAACCGTACAGTCAAGGCCGAGCTGTTGGACGACTGGATCTCGGAACGTTACGGGACGAAGAAGCCTTCGAAGACGTTGCGGTACTGGATGAAAGGCGACCTGCCGATGAACGTGCTGACCCTGCTCATTCCGGAGCAAGCGGGACAAACGAGTCGCACGGAAATTCGCCATTGCCGGATCGAGGCGGAGACGGCCGAGATTCATGTTGATCTGAACGGCGTATCCTATGAAATATCGGTGGGGTCCGCCATCAGCATCCGCCGGGACTAAACGGAAGGGGAGAGGAACCGCCATGGGGAGTCCATCGATTATCGCAAGGGAAATGCATCCGGACGAACTGGAACGGGGCTTGACGGTCAGGAACGGCATATTCCCGCCCATTGCGCCGCCGGACTGGTCTCGCGGCGAGGAGAAGACCGCTGCCATTGCGATGCAGGGGGAAGAGGCGATAGGCTTCATCCCGCTCTATTTGCGCGATATCCAGCTTATGCCGGGCGTCCGTATTAAAGCCGCCTTCGAGAATTCCGTCGGCACGCTGGAAGCTTATCGGGGGCAAGGCGTGGGAGCGATGATGATCGAAGCGGCCGCAACGTTCCTGAAAGGGAAAGCCGATGCGATGTTTCTGTACCGGGGCGACGAGCGAAGCGCGGGTTACCGGTTTTATACCCAAACGGGACACTCCGATCTCATGTACATTCGTACTTATGTTCAAGCGTTCGGAACGGACCGGAGCCCGGGTTCGTTCGCCCTGCCTCCCGGCGTCACGATCGATGAAGGCGTACAGAGCGTCGTGGCGCAGCAAGAACGGCTGCTGGAGCTGTTCGAGGCGACGTACGGGTCATATGGCGGCTTTCCGGCCCGATCGCCGGGCTATTGGTCCCGCGCGTTCGGTTCGACGATTTATGTCGCGCGGCCGACCGAGTTTTATTTCGTGCAGCTCCGGGAACAGGGGCGTCTGACCGCTTACGCCATTGTGGGCAAGGAGCCCAGAGAGGGCGAGAGGGGACCGCTCAAGCTGCACGAAATGGCCTCCGAAGCCGGCTGTACGGATCGGGCGAGGCTTGTGCTTGACGCAGTAGCGGGTTTGGGCGAATGGAAAGGATGGACGGCGTTCCATCTCCAAATCTCGGCCGCTCACCCGTACGCGGCTCTTCTGCAGGAACTCGGGTATCAGGCGCGGCCGAGGTCGTCGCAAATGATGGCTCGGCTGCACGATCCGGGGGCGCTGGCAGGCCGCATCTGGAGGGAGCGACTCCGGCTGCCGGACATCCGGTTGAAGGTGTGGACGCCCAAGCAAGAGTTGACGCTGCTGGAGGGGGGAGACTTCCCGGAGCGGACGGTCACGCTGGAGATGAAGGAGGAGATGCTGACGCGCTTTCTGCTTGGGCGGCTGGATCTGCAGGCGCGGGTGAAGGAAGGCTCCGTGACGGTTTGCGACGGCACGGAGGCAATCCTGGGCCGCGTGGCCCGGGCGATTCCCCAGGCCGATTGGGTGTATCACCATCTGGACTATATTTGAAATTCAGCGAAAAAGCGCAACCCCAGTGGTTGCGCTTTTTCGATTTGGAGCCTATTTCCCCCATTCCTCCCGATCGCCGGTCATTCGCCGTATTGTTCGAAGTAGCGCCGGTAGGCCGGTTCGGCCCAGCTTGCCTTCAGCCCGTTGTTGTACAGGTCGAACCGACCGGAGGGCTTCGTCGCCTCCTGATTGCGCTCCAGCTTCTCCGCATACGCACGGGCTCTGGCGAAAGCGCGCTTCGCTTGCTGCTCGCGCCCGCTCCAGCGGAACAGGTTGGTACGGGCCATATTGTAGAGGAAGTGGACCATATCCTCCAGATAGGAGAACCGCATCTCGTCCTCGAGCAATCTCCGTACTACCGCCTCGTCGCGAGCGGCCATGAGGGCGCTGTCGATCTGTCGGCGGCAGCGGGCGAGCAGTTCGACGGTTTGCACCAGACTGATGCCTGCGTTCGGATCGTCAAGAACCGTATCGTATTGCATATGCCGGAGCGGAAACAACTGTTCGGCGTCCCGCACCAGAAGGCCCGCGAGGGAGAGGCGTTGGTCGCCCAAGTACTGATAGTGCTTGAGGAATTTGGCGTTGCGCATGGCCGTCTCAAGCGTCTCGTAAAAGTGCCGCATCTCTGTTGCCAGCTCTTTGTAGGAAAGCGAAAAATAATCGGCGAGAAGCGGTTCCGAATCCGATTCGGGATTCCATAGCAGACGGTACAACTGGTAGTTGGTCAACGCCGTGGTCCCCCACCGCCGGTCCGTCATGTGCATGTAGTGAAAGTGTCGAATGCCGGTCTTGTAGTAAAACGGGATCTCGTGCTTCATGATCGTCATAAACGGCACGGGGCTGGCCGCGAACGAGCCGACATTGTAATATTCGCCGATGAACAGCTCACCGGTATAGTGCCGATCGGGAGCGGTTGTCCACGGCCGGTAGGTGCGCATCAAATCGGCGTTCGTTTCGGTGCAGGCTTCGTCCTCCAGGAAATGGACATAACAACGCTCGATCGGGAAATAAGTCGGGTAGCAGTTCGCGTAATCGTAGTCGTCCGGGAGCGGCCTGTCCGGCGGCGGCAGCGTCTCGTGATAGACGGGAAACAAAATCTTGATATCGCGTTTCAAGGCTCCTTGCTGCAGCGCTTGCCGAATCGTTTGCCGCAGCCGGTTCGCGACCAGAATCATTTTGTAGGAGTAGTTGCCGGCCGCTTCGCATAGCTCGCAAGAGCACCACCTTCCGTTGTCGAGCATCCAGAAATTGACGTAATCCACATGCTTCCATTCGCCGTCAATCAAGTCCTGCACGACGTTTTTGCACAGCTCGGTTGTGGCGTCTTCGTTAGTCGTGCAGTAATTGTCCCCGCAGCCTTCCTCTTCGCCTTCGCCTACATTGTCGCTGCGCTTTCCGTCGACGAGACCGAACCATTCCGGATGCGCTTCGAAATAGGTCGGGATGCCGTCGCCTTCCATGCCGCTCCGGTATTCCGGGCTGACGGAATAAGGGTCCTCCGCCAACGGGTAAGGGTACGGCCGATGCGGGTTCAAATACCGGGACAGGATGTTGTGCCCGCCGGCACAAATCCGTACTCCGCGTTTTTTCAGTTTGTGCGGCTCATGCACGCGGTCCAGGAAGGCGAAGTTGATCCGGTTGCGGCCTAACCAATCGGTCAATTCCTCCGAGGAATCGTCGATGTGTTCGCTGTAAATCCCGCGGGTCCGGAAGCGGGGAAAGTCGGCGAAGTCGCGGGGCGGGACGACGAACGGCGCCACCGGCGGGTTCACGGCCCCTATGTCGCCCAGACCGAACCAACGGAAGCCGAGCGTCTCCAGAAAGGCGTAGACGGCGTACAGGGTGCCCACCCGGCATGTGCCGGCAAGCAGCAAGCTGCGGCGGCCTTCCTCCTCAAGCGTCAGGACCCAGTACCCCTCCCCGGGCAACTGGGTCCACTCCTCGCGGCGATCGAGACGATGCAGCTCAAACAGCCGGCGCGTGCGTGTATTGTGCGCGGGTCCGCCTACGAGGATGCGATCTGTTGCTTCCTCCGGGACCGGGCTGTCCATATCCAGGAACGGGAAATGCCGTTCGTCGAGAGCATCCGCTCCCGTCAGTCGGCATAAATGCCGGCGCAGCTCGACGGCGGCGAAGCACGCCGTACAGGCGGCGGCGTCGGGGTTGGACTCGTCGGACCAGTCGACTTCCCGCTCGGCGAAAGCGGCCTCCGGGACGGTAGCGAATCGGCCCTTGTTCACGACAATCGGCGTTTCTGCAAATGCGGTCACTGCGTTTACCTCCTCGTGCAATAGGAATGAAGATTGCCCCTCTTCTACGATAACCGAAATCGCCGGCAGGAGGGATGAACCATTTTATTGAACCTGTGCAGGCTTGATGGGGGGGACATACTCCTTTTTTCAGAGCATTCGCCGTTTTTCGTCTGAGGCCGGAAGAGAGCCGTGGCGCGAGCTGACGATCCGCCACTTGTTTTCAAAGTGGCGGTCGAGCGTCAAATCCTCACCGACCGCGCTGCATACGTTCTCGCGGTAAGCGAGCGCGGACATCCCTTCTTTGGCGTGAAACAGCCTGGAGAAATAGGGCAGCGACCATCCGACCTTACCGGCGATTTCCGTGACCGGCAGCTTGGTAAACTCGAGAAGCTCGCGCGCTTTTTCGAGGCGCACCTGCTGCAAATATTGATTCGGCGTCGCCCCGGTATGCTTGCGGAACAAATCGATGACATAATGCGGGTGAAACCGGAACGTTTCGGCGAGTTGGATCAGTGACACCGCCTCGCTGTAATGTTCGCGGAGGTAGTCCGCCATTTCGAACGGCTCGTGGCGATCCGTGAACACGGCGCTGTCGCCGCTCGTCTGTTTCTTCTGCCGCCATTGCAGATCGAGCAAGGTCGTTTTGAAGAGCGCGTCGATTTGCAGCGGCAGCAGCCCTTCGGGCGACCGTTTATGCTGATGGGACAGGCGGAAGCAGCGTTTCAGGGCGGCCAGCTGGTCGGCGTTGTAGCCGAGCCGGCACGGCAATCCGGATAAAAGGCGCTTCAGCGGTTCGCAAAAAACGACAAATTTGTAATCGAGCGTAATGCTCTTCTGTTCGAAAACCAGGCCGTGTCTTGCTCCTTCGTAAAACAGGTAGCAATCCCCGGGTTTCATCACATAACGGGCGCCATCGGTTTGCAAGTGGCCTTCGCCCTCCAGCACGACGATCAGCTGGCAAAAATCGTTGTGTGCGTGCGATTCGACTTCGCTATGTGCCGCGTAGTCCACACGGGCGGTCCACAACAGCTTGATCTGTTCGTCCCGGATGTCGCTGCTCATGGGGCACCTCCAACATATGAGTTTTGGTTAAATCTTAATACATTCCGGGCATAGATGGAAGCCCTTGGATTTCATATGATAGCAGTAACAAACGAAAGGAGAGGATGTTGGGCGATGGTGCGCAAAATGACGGTTCCTCCCATGGAATTGGTCGCGTATGACGGCCCGGGCACGCAAATGTGCGCGGTAGTGGAAAACGTGGGGGAAATTACGGTCAAGCGGGCGTTAATCCCCGAGCCGGGGGCGGACGAAATCCGTATTAAGGTTAAATGGGTCGGCATTTGCGGCAGCGATGTGGAGGTTTTCCGCGGCGCCCGGGAGCCGGAATTCGTCACGTATCCGACCCGGCTCGGCCACGAGGTGGCCGGCGTTGTCGATAAGGCAGGCGCCAACGTGATCGGCATTCAGGAGGGCGATCATGTCGCGCTCCGCTACGTGTGGGGCGCGTTTGCGGAGTACGTCTGTTGCAGCCCGTTTTCCGTCAAGGTGCTGCCGAAGGGGCTGCCGCTGATCGAGGGCTCGCTGATCGAGGTGCTGCCGGGCATACTGCATGCGGCGGAGCTCGGCGACATCGCGCCGAACAAAAACGTGCTCATCCTCGGCCAAGGCGTAAGCGGCCTCGTGATGACGCAGGTAATCAGCTTGTTCAGCCCGCGCAATCTGGTCGTTACCGACCTGTTCGACGAGAAGCTGGCGCTGGCGAGAAAATACGGCGCCACCCACACGTACAAAATACCGCACAAGCACGCAAACACGATGGATATCGTCGGCAACGATTTTCCGGACGGCTTTGACGTGGTCATTCCTTGCCTGCTGGAAGGGGACGGCATGGTCGATGCGGTTAACGCCGCGGCCCAGAACGGACGAATCGTCATGTACGGCTGTATCGGCACATGCCGCAAGCCGGTCGATTTTTTCAAAATCCACAAGAAGCGGCTCGACATTTATTCGACGGAGCCCAAGCGGGACATCGACAACCGTCGTTTCTTCGACGAAGGCTTGCGGCTTGTGATGGACGGGCTTGTGAACACGAAGGAAATGATTACGCACATCGTGCCGCTCGCCGAGGTAGCCCGCGCCTTCGAGCTGCGCAACGAACATAAGGGGGACACGATTCACGTCATGATCGACTGCGAGGCCGGGAAGTGACCCGAGGCAGGAATAAGAAACCGGCATGACCGGACCGTCAGCTGTTACGAAACGCCAAGCCAATCATTATCGGCTTGGCGTTTTTTCATATGCCGATCGGGCGCGGCGCCATGCTCTTTTTTTCAGAGAATAAACCATTTTTAGGCGTTGGCCTTGCTTCCCTAAAATGATGCGTTTTCCGAAAATATGCGCCTTTTGCTGCGGGGAGAGGATTGGCTAAGATGGCTGTGAGCGCAGGTTTCCCGCGCCGAATCCACGAAAGGAAGGAGAATGGACATGAGGAATTCAGTGTGCATGGAAGCAGGAGGTGAACGGTCGTGCAGCCATATGCGGCAACATGGAACGTGCTGATGATGCAGCGCTGCGGCAGCTGGAAGAAAATCATGGTTTTGTTGATTGGCCTGGCTTTGGCCGGGGCTTGTTACGCAAGACCGGCCGAGGCCGCGTACACGCCGGGCCCGATCAATGACAATTTTGACAGCTTCGCCGAAAGCGCCGATGCTTCGCTTGCGGATTATACAGTGACAGCGGGGGCCGGGACTTCCTCATGGATTTCCGGCGCCCACAGCGCAAGCGGCTCGAAGAGCCTCAAGCTGGACGATCCTGTGAACGGGCAGACGGTCCGGGTGATGAAGAAGTATTCGTCCTCCTCCACCTACAAAGCGATCGCCGAGGCGAACCTGTATCTGGAGAACTCCGCCAGCTCGCTCGAGATGCTGATTTACACCAACACCTCCTATCGGGTCCGCGTGTATGTGTCGGGGGGGCAACTGAAATATTTGAACGGCGCGGACGGGGTCACTTACCCTGTTAGCGGCGTCACCATTCAGCCCCAGCGCTGGTACAATCTTCGCCTGGAGGCGGATGCCGCCACGGGTGTGCGCACGTTCCGCATCTATCTGGACGGCAAGCTGGTCAGCGACAATACGCCTTTCTCGCATACGACCGTATCCACGCTTGATACTATCGGTTTCCAGACCGGTTCCAGCAGTACATCCAGCACCTACCTCGACGATGTCCGGGCGCGTACCGTCTCGCAGACGACGCCGGCGCTGTCGCCCGACACCACTGCCAATGTCACGAACACCGGATTGGATCTGGCCTTTGCCGATTCGGCGACTTGGCGCGGCGCGGTCACCGGGGTTCTGGTCAATGGACAACCTGTCGCGTCAGGCATGTACACGCTGAGCGCAGGCAACCTCCATTTGGACGGAAGTCTTTTTCCGACGGCGGGCAGCTACGAGATCCTTGCCGCTGCGGACGGGTATTTTCATGCGCGTGCGGTGCAGACGATCCTGAATCCTCCCGCGGCTCCGGCGCTTCAGCCGGATTCAACCCATGCGGTTGTCGGTCAAGCGATCGAACTCGCGTTTACCGATGACGCGGCTTGGCGCGCCGCAATAGCTTCGGTGAAAGTGGACGGCCAAACATTGGCGGGGACGGATTACACGATCAGCCCCGGTGTCGTTCACATCGAGCCATCGGCCTTCACGCTGTCGAAGTCCTACGCCATTTCGATTCACGCCGTCGGCTACATGGATGCGGCCATTGTGCAAACCGTGCTTCTGGCCCCGCCCATTCTTCTGACCGACTCGGACAACAATCAGCCGGGCGAGCCGATCGACCTCGCTTTTACCGACGATGCGGCTTGGCGGAGCGCATTCACCGGGGTTAGCGTGAATGGGCAAGCTGTACCGCCTGCCCTGTACATCCTGGACAACGGCAACTTGCGGTTGTCGGAAGATTTGTTTCTGAGCGCCCGGACGTATCACATTGTCGCCAGCGCTGCGGCCTATGCCGATATCGCCGTCGATCAGGCTGTCGTCTCCACCCATGACGAGCCGCCTGCCTTGGTGGCCGACCAGAGCAATCCGGTCATTGGCGAGCCGATCGAGTTGAGCTTCTCCGACGACCCGGACTGGAGGAGCGCGATTGGCGCCGTGAAGGTGAACGGGACGGTCGTTTCGCCCGGGCATTACTCGTTAACGACGGGACGACTGCTCTTCGACAGTACCGTATTCCCGCAGCCGGGCAGCTACCAGGTCCTGGTGTACGCATCCGGATTCGATCCAACCTGGGTGCGCCAAAGCATCTATTCCCTGCCGGCAGTGACGTCTGTTCAGGCTGCTGCGGCAAGTTCGAACAAAACGATCCTGACGTGGGAGAAGACGGACGGGGCCTTATACTACAATATTTATCGAGGCTCAAGTACCACGTTCACGCCGGACGCCAGTACGCTCGTCAAGCGAACTTCGGCGACCCGCTACCAGGACTTTATGTTGCAGCCCGCCACGGACTACTACTATAAAGTGGCCGCTGTCAACGCTCCGCATCAAGAAGGGGATATCGTCGGATCGGTGCATGCTGCGACAATGGCTGCCTCTGCTTCCCTGCATCCGTCGGTTATGTTTTTCGCGAGTGAGATTGAAGATCTGCGGGCCAAGAAGACAAGCGGGCCATGGAAGGATTGGTACGCCCGGCAACGCACGTTTGCCGATTCCTTGCTGGACAAACCGGTCTCCTCCATTCCGGTAAAAGATCGCGGTTCTCGCGTTCTGGCCTTGTCGCTCATGTACGCTTTGGAGGAATACGGGAACGGGAAGGGCACGTACTACGCCAAGCTGATCGAGTACTTGAACGATCTGCCGAACTGCACGCCGGCCGCTTACGGCAGCGACCTCTACATTTCTTACGGCGCGCAGGCTTATGCCGTCGCCTACGACATGATGTACGGGGAGTTGACCCCGGCCGAACGGACGACGTACGCGACCAACCTCAGGACGCATACGCTGCAGCTCTACAACGTCATCGACAGCAAGATCAACAATTTCATCGAAGTGATGGCCGGCGGCCTGGCAACGACGGGCGCAGCCATAGGCGATACCGCTTTCATGGAGAAGGCCAAGACGAACATGGAGCGTGCGCTTGCGCTGCATATCAAGGGCGACGGCGCCTATAATGAGGGAGAAGGCTACAATTCTTATGCGATGAGGTACTTGTCCGACGGGATGTCCGCCTTGCGCAATGTGGGATACGCCGATTTATTTCATCATGCGAACTATCAGAAAGCGCTTGGATACTGGGCGGAGAAAACGACGCCGATCGGGTTGTTCCCTCTGTTCGGGGATGCCCGCTTCCGGACGGGGGCCTACCAGGACGGCGCATACTGGCTGGCGGCCAACGTCATCGAACATGACGATCCTGTCGTCCAGCAGCAATTGATGTGGATTTACGGCAAACTGATGGAGCATTCGCAGGATGCGAACTACGAGATAAACGACAGTTACGACAGTTTGTCGACCGGTTCTTTGCCGCCAGGATATCAGGTGACCGCGACCGCTTCTATATATGCGGTCGATGTGTCCGGCATTCGCTCCGCCAGCCCGGACAATAGCGTCCGCATTCTGGATCAGGATACGGAAGGAAACGTCCGGGTAGTCAAGTCGTTCTCCTCGGTCCAGGAGGACCGTATCGACATCCGCGTATTCGTGCCGATCAACAATGCGCTTTCCCTGTCGCTGCTGAACGGGAATACGGTAGCGTCTGCCGTCTATCTGCGGGAGGACGGCCAGTTGCATATGGACATTGGAGGGGGTAGCAGCCTGGCCGCCTTTAATCCGGGCAGCTGGAACCAGCTGAGGTTTGATGTGGATGCCCCAGCGGGCAAGATCGATGTCTATTTGAACGGGCAAAAAGTCGCCGATCAGGTGCCGCTGATCTCGGGACCGCAGCCGTGGATAAACGAATTGGCGCTGGAGACGAGCGTGGCGGGAACGACGGAAGGCATTTATTTCGATGATTTGAGAATGAGCTCCCGTCCTCCGAGCACGCAGCTCTGGGCGCCTTACTTCCGGTATTACGCCGAAATTCCGGCGCTCGCTCCGGACCGTTCCAGCGCCGTCGACGAGGGAGGAGGACTCGCCTACTTCCGCAGCGGCGTAGAAGACGAGGATCTGTACATCAGCCTTAACTCGAGGCCTTACATCGGGGGAAGCTCCCACGATCGGCCGGACCAGGGCTCCATTGACATGTGGGCTTACGGTTCCTATGTGATCCACAGCCCCGGTTATGCCGGGTCGGGTGTCGATCCGTACCACTCGTATTCGCGGGACGGCAAGGCTTTTAATGGGGTGAAAATTAACGGAGTTACCCAAAATGTCAATACGCCTGCCGAAGGAATTGCCGCTTATTTGACCGATCCGGGGCTGGACTATGCGGAAGCGAGCGTCGTCGCGCCTTTCGCGCCTTACGGCGCCTTGCATCGGACGCTGTTGTTCATTAAGCCGGACGCTCACCATCCCGGTTATGCCATCCTGTCGGACGATGTAACCGCAGCGTCGAGCAGTTATCCGATCGATTGGTATCTCCACGGCTTTTCCCGGGATCTGACCCTGTCAGGACAGGATGCCAGATGGAAGACCGCGAGTTGGATCGATGGAGAGCCGGTTCAGCTTCAGGCCCACATTGCCGCGCCGTCGGTTCTGCTCAGCGCGGAGGAGGCCAGGGACGCGAGCGGCAACCCGTTCGAAGAATTTTCCCAGGGGACGCCGGATAACCGGGAAGCGCGGTATCTGCGGGCGACCCCGCTCACGACGGGCAGCAACCGCTTCTTGACCGTGCTTTATCCATGGAAAGCCTCGCAGGGAGCTCCGTCCTTTACGGACGACGCGGCGAACGGAGCGGTCGTCGTTAACAACAGCGATATTGTGTTCTCGCAAGGCGCTTCCGCTACCCGAACCGTCTATGGCGTTACGTCGGACGCAAGGTTGGTGTTTGTAAGAAACGAAGGCGATCGAATCGACTCCTATTTCGCCAAGAACGGCAAGCAGCTCATGACCCTGAACGATACGGTCGGGTTTCACTCCAATCGCAATGTCGACCTGGTACTTCACAAGCTTGAAGGCTCCGTGTTGACCTATGAGGCGGGTACGCACCTGACGATCTATCACCCGACGATCAACGCTTCGTTCCAAGCGAAAGTGGACGGGGCAGCGGTCGACTCGACGGCGGTGTCCGGAAGCATCGACTTCACGATTCCGGGCACCGGCCGCCACAAGATCGAACTTGTCCCATTACCGGCTCCGGATCTCGCCGCGGATATAACGGACAATGTTGTCGGAGAACCCGTTGATATCGCCTTCGTCAACGATCCGGCCTGGAATGCCGCCATTACAGACGTACTGGTGGACGGCCGCAAGCTACACGCGGATGAATACGAGGTTGCGACGGACCATTTGCACCTTGAGGCCACTGTTTTCCCGGACGTGAAGACGTATGAAATCCTGATCTTCGCTTCGGGATACGCCGACGTTTCTGCACAACAGCCGATGCTGGGTATCGGTCCTGCGCCTGAACTGACAGCCGATTCATCGTCCCCGGTATACGGACAGCCGATCGAGCTGACTTTCTCCGACGAACCCGTCTGGAGAAGCCGCATCACGAGCATCGAAGTGGACGGACGGACGGTAGATGGCGCCAAGTACTCGGTGACAACCGGCAAAATAACGCTTTCCTATACGCTGTTCCCGGAAGTAAAGACGTATTCGATCGTCGTTTCGGCTTACGGGTATCAAGGCACGCAAGTCAGACAGATGATAAGGGCATCCTTCACGACCCCTTTACTGACAAGCGACAGCAGCGAGAACTATCCCGGAGAACCGATTCAGCTTACGTTTCAGTCCAATCCGGCCTGGCAAGAGGCGATCTATGCGGTGACCATGAACGGGCAGCCGGTTCTGACCGGCGATTATACGATTGCGAGCGGCATGCTGACGATTGCCGGTCATTCATTTGCAACGACCGGGGTCTATCAGATCGCGATCAAATCTGCAGGGTATGTGGATAGCACGATCTCTCAATTGATCATAGCGGCTCCTGCTGCGCCGGAAGCCGCCAACCTGCGCATCGCCGGTTTCCTCCGGACGGGGCAGACGGTGACTGGCACGTATACGTACAAGGATATCAACGGAGATTCGGAAGGCGCAACCGAATTTCGTTGGCTCGCAGGGGAGTCCCCTTTGGGTCCGTTTCATGCGATTCCCGGCGCCGTGTCGCAAGCGTTCGCCATCCCGGCCTCGCTGGGCGGCCAATATCTGCAGTTCGAAGTGACGCCGGTGTCGTTGGCGGAGCTCTCCAGAGGCCAAGCCGCTGCAATCGGGGCTGCGACGGCCGTCCTTCATCTGGACGACATCCCGGTTGCCTCGGTCATCCATGACGATTTCGAAGGAGATGCGGCAAATGCCGCGCCCGGGGGCTATCTTGTCACCACCCCGACAGACGGATCGGGTTCAACGGCTCGTGTATCGGATACGGTGGCATCGAGCGGTGCGCATAGTTTGAAGCTCTCGGATCTGTCCGGCACGCAATCGGTATCCGTGCGCAAATCGGTTCCGCGCGCGACGTATGTCGTGGCCGAAGCGTCGGTGTATGCGCCTGGCAGCAACAGCATCGTGTTGGAGATGCACCTGCAAGGAGGTACGCAGTACGGAACAAGGTTGTATTTCCGCAATAATGCGATCATGAGCTATGACGGCAGCGTACTTACGACGATTGCGCCCAAATACACGCCAAATGTATGGAACAAGCTGAAGGTGGCCGTCAATACGGTTACGCAGAAACAGGATGTCTATTTTAACGATATCCTGATCGCATCGCAAATTCCCATGACCAATTATAATGTGGCTTATATCGATTCCATCTTCATTACGACCGGATCGTCAGCGAGCGCTACAGTCAGCGTTGACGAAGTGAACGTGTGGATTCCGGCGGCTCCCGCACTTGCCGCGGATGCTGCGGACAATACGATCGGGCAGCCGATGGAGATTACATTTACCGACAATGCCGATTGGCGAGCTGCCATCACGAGCATACGCCTGGACGGTCTTACGGTGACCGGCGACGTATATACGATGCCGGGCAAGCTGCAATTCCCGGGTACGCGTTTCCCGGAAGCAAGGGCGTACCAAATCGAGATCGACGCGGCAGGGTATGCCGTCGGTTCGGTAACGCAAACGGTATACGGGGCTCCCGATCTCACGCCGCCGGTTACGACGGCCAGCCTCTCGCCGAGTCAACCTGACAGCCCCAACGGTGGCTACGCGAGCCCGGTGACGCTCACGCTGCAAGCCGCCGACGCGGATTCGGGGGTGCTCCTTACGGAATACAGTCTGGACCAGGGCGCGACGTGGAAGCCGTACAGCGGTCCCGTTGTGTTCGAACGGCAAGGAACCTACGCGGTCCTTTACCGTTCGGTGGACATGGCCGGCAATGTAGAGTCTTCGCATTCGTCAAATTTCGTTCTGGTGGGGTCGGAGGTCGCCATTCGGCTCAGGGACAGCACCGGGCAACCGCTCAGCGGCGCAACGGTGACGTATTATGACGGCAGCTGGCGCAGCTTCGGCATTACCGATGCCGACGGTGTCGCGCACCGCTTCTTGCCGGACCGGAATTACACCTTCGGCATTTCGTACGAAGGGACGTATGCGCAACAAACACAGCATACTGCCGCCTCCAATCGAATCGATTTTCAAACGACGAATGTAACCGTCAGGTTGGTCGACAGCGGGGGGAATCCGCTGAGCGGAGGAGCAGCGACTTATTACGCCGGCAGCTGGCGATCATTCGGAACCATCGGACTGGATGGAACGGCAAGCAGGGAACTGCTGCCCGGCAACTACACGTACGGCATGACGTACGAGGGGACTTATATGCAGAAGGCTCAGAACACCGCCACGGTCCCGGATGTCGTATTTGCTACCGTAAAGGTGGAAGTGACGCTGACCAGCAGCCAATTGGCACCGCTGAGCGGGGGAACGGCCCAATATTACGCCGGCAGCTGGCGCGGTCTGGGAACGACCGGCGCGAACGGGAAGATCGTCAAGGAACTGTTGCCCGGCACGTACACGTTCGGCATGCAGTACGAGGGGACTGCCAGTCAAATGACGATCAACACCTCGACGAGCGCGAGCGTGCCGTTCCGCACAGTGAATGTGATGGTGCGGACGATCGACGACAATAATGATCCGATGAGAGGAGGAACCGCTACCTATTACGCTTTGAACTGGCGTACGATCGGAAAGATCGGCGCAAGCGGCGAGGTGAGCAAGGAGCTGCTTCCCGGCAAAATTACGTTCGGGCTGGACATCGCAAGCCACCATCTCCAGAAGGCGCAGGACATCGGCGTGAGCGCTATCGTAATCTTTAGACCGTAACGAGGCGGCGGCATCGCAGCCGACCGGACAAGCAAAATCCCGTACCGCCCGATGGGGGGACGGGATTTCTTGCACCGGGACGGCATAAGCCGCTAAGGGGCGGTCAAAGCGGATTTGCGATATTCGCCTGGAGACAGCCCGGTCAGCCGTTTGAACATGCGGATGAAGGAATTGACGCTTTGGTAGCCGAGACGCGACGATATCTCGTGGATTTTCAGATCGGAATGAAGCAGCAGCTGCTTCGCTTTGCGGATTCGCAGGCTGTTCAAGTAATCGATGAAATTGGTGCCTGTTTTTTCCTTGAAGTAAGTGGACAGATAAGGAGCGGATATTTTCAGTTTATCGGCGAGCAGGTCCAGCGACAAGTCCTCTCCCAAATGCGTCTCCATAAAATCGATCATGAACGTAGTAATGGAATCGTTGGTTTCCTTCTTCTTGCGCACCTGCGCGGTGAATGCGGACAAACAGGCGGTTAAATACGCCGTTACCTGTTCGTAGGTGTGGCAATCGCGCAACCGCTCGTTTGGCAGGGAGAAAGCTTCGTCCGGTTCCAGTTGAAGCGAGGCGAGCGCCTTTTGCGCCCTTGCCGCCACCTCCAGGGCAAAGGCAAGAACGGCTTGCGCGGCGGCTTCGTCCTTCTGCATCCGCTCCAGCGTACGGATCACAGGCGAGAGTGTCTGCGCTTCATTGCCGGCTTGAAGATGGGCGGCAAATTCCTGTTCGTCCGCATGAGTGAAGCCCAGGGGCCAAGCGGGCTCCGGAGGCAGCGTTTCGAGAATCAGCTGCGTCTCTTCGTTCAGTTTTCTTGTTTTCAGCCGTCTCAGCACTTGTTCGTAAGCGAAGGTGAAATTGGCGGAGCTTGAATGAAAATCGCTGACGGCCACGGTCAAAAACAAGTACCGGCTGTCCATATCGAGCATATGCTTCAACTGAAGCAGCGTATGCCGGAGAGCCTCCTTGTCCATGCCGGTGAAGACGAGCGTGACGATCAGATCCTGCTCCATCTGAAACGTAAGCGAATCCGGGTTGTGATGAGCCATCGTCGTGTGGATCAGCTCTTTGATAAAGTATGACGCCTTCTCCCGGCCGAAGGGGATGCTTTCGCCGAACGAGGCGGTATACGTTACTTGAAAGGCTACCATGTAAAAAGGCTTGTCAATTCCTCCCGGCAATTCCGTTTTCCCCTGGTGCATGTAGATGTTCTTCATCCGGTTCATTAACCCGTAGTGTTGCAAGTGCGAGTCCTGCATGTGAAGGCTTTCCCTGGCGACCCGGTCGGATTGGATCAGTTGGGCCAGCCGTTCTCCGATCATGTTGAATTCCCGAAACGGGGTGATCGGGGGCTTGGGGGCATTCAGCTCCGTAACCGATTGGATGATTCGCTTGAGCGGGTTGTTGAATCGAATGCTGAACAGGATAGAGGTCGCAATACTGACTAGGATAACGGCAATCAGCAATGAAACGACCAATACGTTGTAATTGGAAATTCGGCTGTAGACGTCGCGCACCGGGATGACGTTGACGTACGTCAGGCCCGATTCGGCCGATGTTTTGTAAAAATAGTATTGCCCTTCCGACTTGGCGGCGAAGCGGGAGGGGGTGAGCAAATCCGACAAATTGTCTGCCCATGCGGCGTTGCCCGAACGGAAGATCACCTTGCCGCGATCCAGAATTAGGAAGTTGTCGTTGATGGACTGGTGAAATTTTTTCAGCATCCTCGTCGGATCGAGAAGGACGATCATCGAGACGTCGGAGTTGCCGGATTGCTTGATCAGAATGGGCAGCATCCACTGCTTGCCCGAAGTCGGACCCGCGATCTTTTCCTCAAACCGGGCCGCCGGATACAGACTCAGGCTCGGCGCCCTGGGCGTCTCGGCCTGCCAGAACGCTAGCGGATATAGGGGAGAGTTGATATACTTGGCGAACGTTTCCTCCTCGGTGTGGGAGCCGTTCTGCTCAATGGCGATACCGGCCCGCTGGAAACGAAGGATGATGTTTTTGAGAAACAAAGAATCGTTCATAAGAATCATCTGGAGCTTCTCGTGAATCCGGGCCATCGTGCCGTAATTGTTGGAAGCCTCGCTGTTCTGCATGATGAGGATATCCGTGCTGATCATTTCATTCAGCATGGTGTTATGAATCAGGCGGAAGTAGGAATCGTAGTTGTCGGCCGAATGTTCAAGATTGGCAATATTGTAGCGGAGGACCTCTTCGTACAGGCTGTTCCGCAGAAATGTATAAGAGACAAAATAAAAGGCGAGGAATAAAGCGATCATGACAATGAAGCTCGCGAGCAAATTGGCAAATAAGGAACTGGAACGTCGTTTAATGTCGAGAAGTTTCAGCATCGCGACCCCCCTTTCGCCCCGGCCTCGCGGACCGAAGCGTTTTTACAATTATTATATACTTGCCGTCAGACGACTCCAATTCCTTTTTGCCGCCAAACAATAATCCATTTTTACGGTTATCCTCCATTACTAAGATTTTGCGGACGACAGCCGCTCGAGGGCGATCCGGCCGTTGACACTTACGTTGCGTCAACCTTTATATTCATGCTGGAGGGGGTGTACCCGATTTATACGACAGGCCAATTGGAGCGGGAAACCGGTATTACCGAAAGGACGATTGCGTATTATAACAGCCTGGGTCTTCTGTCCCTTGAGAAAATGCACGGCAAAATGATCGTGACCGACGAAGATTTGCGGCTTCTCGTGAAAATCTTCCTGATGAAAATTACGCATACAAAATTGAAGGACATTCGGAGAGCGGACTTGGAGCATAAACCTTTCGCTGCCATCATCAGGCAGATGGAAACGATGAACGAGCAAGTCTTCCACTTGTCGAGCGGCATGGAGCGATGCGGAGAGCGACCGGGCTTCGGCGATTGCTTCCGCTTGTTGCGCGAAGCCAATCATTATATGAAAACGTTCATGTCGTAACGGAAGGGAAGAAAAAGCAGCATGCAAATGGTCATTCGCAACTTGTTGCCTGTCTTGTCCGGATATTTTGCAGCGAAAAGCAGGTCCGGCGAACTGTTGTCCCGGTACCTGGAATGGGCGGAAAGCGAGGCGGGACTTTTCTCCATAGTGAAGGAGCTGAAAGGCAAACACGGGTTTCAGGACTTGTCCATCCTTTCCGCCGTAAGAAGCGACGGGCTGGATCTCATCGAAGCGCAGCAGCAATACGGGTTGTTTAACCCGACCCGAAACGTGGAAGCGACGATCTGGAGCTTCAACGAATCGGAACGGCTTCAGCTTGAAAGCAGGGTGGCCCGAACGTTGGGGCTGATTGCGGAAGTCATCCCTTCCTCGCTTCTGCCGGAAAAACTGGTGGTTGTCATCCTGCCGGCCGATTGCGCCAATGGAACGCTGATGCTGAACGGTGCGGGGGTGAGCTGCTACGGACGTACGCCGGGTTATTTGTTCTTGCGGGTATGGCCGACGCCCGGCAATCTGAATCGTCTTGCGTATGCGCTCGCCAGAAGCTTCATCCACGGCATTCGGCGACAAGCGCAGCATTCCGTTGCCGCTGTTTCGCTTGGCGAAGCCTATGTCATGGAAGGCTTGGCGGCAACGTTTATCGAAGGCATGTTCCCCGATGCGAGCCATCCGGCGTTAGCCGGCTTCCAGCCGCCAACGGACTGGAATGAAGCGCTTGCGGCCATTGCGGGATATTACGGAAAGGCTAGTTACGACGACGTGCTCGTCAACATTTACGGTACACGAATCCATGCCGGCAGCATGCGGGCGCCGGAAGCGGTTCCGTTGACGGAAGAGGAGCTCGAATATGCCCATGCCATTATCACGGCACAAGCGAACCGCACGGAAGCGAACGTAGTTGCCGCCTATCTGTACGGGGACCCGCTGGTTGCCGCGCAAGGCCACCCTTCATACGGAATTCCTCACCTGGCCGGATTTGAAGTGGGATACGGTGTGGTCAAGCAATACCTTGCCTTATCGGGCATTCCGGTCGGGATTGCCTTGTCTGCCGATTGGCGGGATATCGCAATGACGGAATGGTTGTGAACGGAAATGGCAACATACAAAACGACAGAAAATTACCCTGACGGCGAAATCTGCGTCGGCTGCGGCGTCCGCTTTCCCCGCACGGACGGGCCGGTCCATCGATATATGACGTCATCGCCGGGATGCTGGGCGGCATACGGCGAAATATTGCAGCGTTTCTACGGGGACAGTACGGCCGGCGATGCCTACCGCATATGTGTCGATGCTTACGCGGTTCAGCACCCGGGAACGCCATCCCCTCAGGCGATCCAATCGGTAACGGGACATCTGGTGAACTTATGCCTCCTGTTCGAACACAAGGTAAACGATCCGGAATGGAGACGAGGCATGATTCAGGCTGTGACCCGGTATTCCGACCAGTTTGCTTGGCTGGAGCCTCCGCAGCGGAACGGTACGATTACAGTGGCGGACTTGCTTCCGTTAACCGACATGGCCGCACTGAGCCGGTTGTCCAACGAGTGGGCGTATTCGATCTGGAATTCATGGCATGCGCATCACCCGGCCATCCGCGAGTGGGCGCAAAAAATATTCCGCTCGCACTGACGGCAAACGATCCCATAGCAACAAATAAACGATTGTACGCTGTGCCCGGAGGCGCTATAATTCATGCCAGAATAAGGCGTGCCATGTAGCGATGCCAAAGGAGCGAAAGCATGAAGCCGAAGCTGCAATTCCGCGGCGACCGCACGTTTACGATCGTGCAGTTCACCGATCTGCATTGGAAACGGAACCACCCCGCCAACGACAAAACGAAGCACCTCATGAACATGGTGCTGCGCAAGGAAGAGCCGGATTTGGTCGTGCTGACCGGCGACGTCATCGACAGCAAACATTGCTGCAGCGACGACCCGGAGGCGGAGGCGGGCAGGGGCGGCATGGACGCTCTTGCGGAAGTAGTGGACGTGCTCGAGAAGCGGCACGTTCCGTGGGCGGCCGTTTTCGGCAATCACGATGCCGAATTCGATGTGAGCAAGGAGCAGCTCATGCAGGTGCAGGAGCGCAGTCCGCTCTGTTTGACCGAACGCGGTCCCGCGCACTTGCCCGGCCTCGGCAACTACGTCCTGACGATTGCCGGCAGAGACAACGAGCGTCCGGCGGCGGCGCTCTATTTGCTCGATTCGCTCGCTTATGCGCCCGCGCCGGCAACCGGCTACGACTGGATCAAACCCGGCCAGATCCGCTGGTACGAAGAGCGCTCCGCCGCGCTGCACGCCGCCCATGGCGCCACGCTGCCATCGCTCGCCTTCTTCCACATTCCGCTGCAGGAATACGAAGCGGTGTGGAAGCATGGCGACTGCCGCGGCAAGAAGCAGGAGGAAGTGAACTGCGGGCCCGTCAACTCGGGGCTATTCGCCTCGCTGCTGGAGCAGGGCGGGGTCATGGGAACGTTCGTCGGCCACGATCATCTCAACGATTATTGGGGCGACTGGCACGGCATCCGGCTTACCTACGGCCGCATCACCGGATACGGCACCTACCCGCAAAGCGGCAAAAGACGCGGCGCCCGTCTCATCCGCCTGACCGAAGGGGAGCGCCAGTTCGAGACGTGGCTGCGGCTTGACGACGGCAAGAAGCATTTTCAATAATGGTTTCAATAATCGGGCTTTCGCATTTGACACGCTACAGCGCCTGTCATAGACTGAGGGGAGAAGCCCCGGCAAGACGCCGGGCGAATTGGGAACGGGAACAATGCGGAGGGAAAGCGACTTGAATCTCGATATCAGCCGGTGGCGGCATGTATTTAAGCTCGATCCCGACCGGGAGATCGGCGACGAGGCGCTGGACCGCGTCTGCCTGTCCGGCACCGACGCGATCATGGTCGGCGGCTCCACCGGCGTCACGTTCGACAATACGGTGGAATTGCTTGCCCGGGTGCGCCGCTACGAGGTGGCTTGCGTGCTCGAGGTGTCGGACGAGGAAGCGATCGTGCCCGGCTTCGACTTGTACATGATCCCTGTCGTGCTGAACGCGGCGCGGGCGGAATGGGTGACCGGCCGCCACCAGCGGGCGATCCGCGATTACGGCGCGATGCTCGACTGGAGCCTGGTCGTGCCGGAAGGGTACGTCGTGCTGAACGCAAGCTCGACCGTCGCGCAGCTGACGGAGGCGGACACAGAGCTGGGCGACAAGGATGTCGCCGCCTACGCCAGGCTGGCGGACAAGCTGCTGCGCCTGCCGGTCTTGTATATCGAGTACAGCGGCAGCTTCGGCGACATGGCGCTGGTGAAACGGGCGGCAGCGTCGCTGCAGCAGGCGCGGCTGTTTTACGGCGGCGGCATCGACGGTCCGGAGCGGGCGCGCCTCGCGGCGGACGCCGCGCATACGATCGTCGTCGGCAACGCCGTATACGACGATTTGGCGGGGGCGCTGGCGACGGTGGCTGCAGTGAAAGGATAGCCGCCGTCGCCAGGCACATCCGTCCTCGCGAATTACCCCTTGTCTTCGATATCGTACATGGCTATGATGTAAGGGTGGTCCGCACGGTAATGCGTCAGCGTGTCCGGTTGTTCGACGCGTCCCGGCTCCCGGCAGTTGCCGCCCGGCGTCCCGGTCGCGTCATCCCCCAGATCCAGCCGGCATTCGTGCAGCAGCTGCTCGAGCCGGGCCACCACTTCAGGTTGCGCTTCCGCCACATTGTTCGTCTCTCCGACGTCGGCGGCCAAGTCGTACAATTCGCGCACCTCTTGTCCATTTCTCCACACGTGCAATTTCCAGTTTCCGTCGCGCACCGCTTCCAGATTGTTCCGCAAATAATAAAATAACGTCTGGCGCGGAGCGACCGTCTCCCGCTCGGCGAACATCAGCTCGCGAATATCGACGCCGTCGACGATCCGGTCTTGCGGCACATCGCCGCCGGCCAACCGGATCAGCGTCGGGTACAGGTCCAGCGAGGCGGTAAGCGACTCGCACACCTCGCCCGCGGGAATGCGGCCCGGCCAGCGCATGATGCAGGGCACGCGCATGCCGCCCTCCCAGGTCGTTCCTTTCTTGCCGCGCAGCGGCCCGTTGCTGCCTTCGTGATCGCTGCGGGAGCCGTTGTCGGAAGTGAAGATGACCAGCGTATTGTCATCCAGGCCCAGCCGCTTCAGTTCGTCAAGCAGCACTCCCGTCGCCCAATCGACGCATTCGACCGCTGCGCCGTAAGAACCGTTGCGCGACTGCTGCAGAAACCGCTGCGGGACGTACAGCGGAAGGTGAACGTACATGTGCGCCAGGTACAGGAAAAACGGTTTGTCCGCTTCCGCGCTGCTGCGCATGAACCGCACCGCCTGCTCGATGTATCGTTCCGTCAGCGACGTCTGGTCCGGCTGCTCCTGCAGCACAGCGTCATCCAACATCAGCGGCAGCGGCGGGTAATCCCCCCGGCGAACCTGCCGGCCCATGTCATTGCTGTACGGCAGGCCGTAATAATGATCGAAGCCGTGCTCCGTAGGAAGGAAAGCAGGCTGGTCGCCGCAATGCCATTTGCCGATCAGCATGGTGGCGTAATCGGCTTGCTGCAGCGCTTTCCCGAGCGTGATTTCGTCCGGGTGAAGCCCGATGCCCTGCCCCGGAAACAGCACCCACTTGCCGTCGAAGCTGCCGAAGCCGATCCGCTTCGGATAGCAGCCCGTCATCATCGCTCCCCGAGAAGGAGAGCATACGGGCGACGCCATGTAGAAATTCGTCCACCGTTTGCCTTCCTCGGCCATGGTGTCCAACACCGGCGTATGATGCAGCCTGGAGCCGTAACATCCCAAATCGCCATAACCCAAATCGTCGCAATTGATCAGCAGCACGTTCGGTTTCGTTGCGCTCATCGTCCGCAGCCTCCTTGCTCCGTAAATGGCGACATCGTCTGTCGCCCGACCTTCCTATTATACACCTCGTAAATCTCGGTGGCTACCAGGCATACGATTTGGGCGGATAAACGGGAAGCCGATCGTCCTCCGATCGGCTTCCGCTTCGTGATGGCGAATCGTTACTTGCCATTGGCCTGCTGCGCCCTCGTGCTCGCGACGCGCAGTGGTGGCGGACGAAATAGGCCATAAAACATGGTTTAAGGGCTCCATTTCGCAGGCATCATCAAAAATAGCCAGTGAAAACACTGGTTATTTGGGCTGAACAGCCCCAATCCGGGCAAGATGGGCACGAATAGCCAGTGAAATCACTGGCTATTTCCCGGCGTCGGCCTATTTTTGGTGAAATAGTCCATAAATGATGGCCTATTTCGCCTGCTGCGCCGCGTTAGCGGGGAGGAGCGTCGTAAGCTTCGCCGACCGCCCATTCCGCAGCGAATTGCTCCAGATAGCGCAGCAGAAACGCATGACGCTCGGCCGCCAAAGCTTGGGCGGCTTTCGTATTCATGCGGTCTTTCAGCTTCAGCAGCTTCTCGTGAAAATGATTGATCGCCGTGCCGTCCCCGCTGCGATATTCGGCCGGCGTCATCGCGCCGCGCGGAGCGACCGCCGGGTCGTGCAGCTTGTGCCCGCGGGCCCCCGCGTACACGAACGTGCGGGCGACGCCGATCGCGCCTAGCGCGTCGAGCCGGTCGGCATCCTGCACGACCATGCCCTCGAGCGTCGCCATCGGCGCGCCGCCGCCGCCCTTGAACGACATCGTCGCGATGATGGCCAGCACCGCCGCCGTCGTTTCCTTCGGCGCGCCGTGCTCCTCCAGCCAGCCACGAATCTGGCGTTGGCCGGCTTCCTCCGAGGCGGCGATTTTGTCGTCCGCCAGGTCGTGAAGCAGCGCCGCCAACTCGCAGACGAAAACGTCGGCGCCTTCCGCCTGCGCCAGCTGGCGAGCCAGCGCGGCAACGCGGGCGATATGCGGCCAGTCGTGGCCGGTGCGGTCGGACTCGAGCTCGCGACGCACATAGCGGCGGGCTTCCTCCACGATCGCCGATCGGTTCATTGCGGCGCCCGCCCTTCTTCCGTCAGCGTCCAGCCGTTCCGTTCCCGCAGCGCAACGATCTGGGCGGTATGGTGCCGGTTGTGCCAAACGAATCGCTGCAGCGCGGTATCGAGCGTGATCGCGCCAAGCGCTTCGGTCGTAAAGGCGCGCGCGAACTCGTCCGGTCGCATCGAACGAAGCAGCCGGACGAAACGGCCGTGCAGCCCGCGCAGCAGCAGCAGCGAATCGTCCGGCGGCTCGCCGTAATCGGGGCGTTCCGCCCACACCTCCTGCAAGTAGGAAGGGGCGGCGAGCCGCTCCTCGGTCAGCGCGCGTTTGAAGCGCAAGTAGGCGTTAACGTCGTTGTCGGCCATATGGTGCACCACCTGCAGCACGGTCCAGCCGCCGGAGCGGTACGGCGTGCGCAGCTGCGCGGGCGTCAGGCCGGCGACGGTCGCTTGCAGCCGCTCGGCAACGCCGGCCGCTTCGCCGATCCAATAGGAGCGCTGTTCCGGCGTAAGCGGCACCGCTTCCGGAACGAAGCGGCCGATCGGGTAGCGCAGCGTTTCTTCTTGTTCTTCCATGGATGCGCCTCCTCAACGAAGCCGGCCGCAGCTTCATCCTGCCTGCGGCATTTCCCCGTTATTTTACCATATCCGGCCTGCCGGAATCGACATTTGACACGCTCCCCGGCCTGACTTAGACTGGAAACATACGTACGCCCTTTTCGCCGATAATTGGCCATTATAGAAGCAACGAAAGGTATGACAATATGAACGAACTCAACGATATTTTCCAATCCATCGCCAAGTTGAACCCGCCGCAGCGCCAGGCGGTCGAGACAGTGAAAGGCCCGCTGCTGATCATGGCCGGCGCCGGCAGCGGCAAGACGCGCGTGCTGACGCACCGCATCGCCTACCTGATCGCCACCCGCACGACGGCGCCATGGAACATTCTGGCGATTACGTTTACGAACAAGGCGGCCCGCGAAATGCAGGACCGCGTGGAGAAGCTCGTCGGCGGCCCGGCTCGCGACATCTGGGTGTCGACGTTCCACTCGATGTGCGTGCGCATTTTGCGGCGGGACGTCGAACGAATCGGATTTTCCTCCAACTTTTCGATACTCGACAGCACCGACCAGCTTTCCGTCATCCGCACCTGCATGAAAGAGCTGAACATCGACACGAAGAAGTTCGAACCGAAGAACATCCAGGCCGCGATGGGCACCGCCAAGAACGAGCTGGTATCGCCCGAGCGCTACGAGCAGCAGACCGGCGATTATTTCCAAAAAATCGTCGCCCAGGTGTACACCTTGTACCAACGCAAGTTGAAAAACAACAACTCGCTCGATTTCGACGACCTGATCATGAAGACGATCGAGCTGTTCAAGACGGAGCCGGAAGTGCTGGAGCGCTACCAGGACAAGTTCCAATACATCCACGTTGACGAGTACCAGGACACGAACCGCGCGCAATACATGCTGTGCCGCATGCTGGCGGACAAGCACCACAACATCTGCGTCGTCGGCGACAGCGACCAGTCGATTTACCGCTGGCGCGGGGCGGACATTTCGAACATCCTCGGCTTCGAGAAGGATTACCCCGAAGCGACGACCATCCTGCTCGAGCAGAACTATCGCTCCACGGCCAACATACTGGATGCCGCCAACAAAGTGATCGCCAACAATACCGGGCGCAAGCCGAAGAACCTCTGGACCGACCGCGGCAGCGGCGACAAAATCAAGCTGTTCCAAGGCGATTCCGAGCACGAGGAAGGATATTTCATCGCCGGCGAAATCGGCAAAAACGTACGAGGCGGCAGCTCGCGGTACGACGATCACGCGATTCTGTACCGGACGAACGCGCAATCGCGGGTCATCGAGGAAATTCTCATCAAGTCCGACATTCCGTACCAAATCGTGGGCGGCATCAAGTTTTACGACCGCAAGGAAATCAAGGACATTCTCGCCTATCTGCGGCTCATCTCCAATCCCGACGACGACATCAGCCTGTCGCGCATTATCAACGTGCCGAAGCGCGGCGTCGGCGATACGTCCGTGGACAAGATCGCCGAACTGGCGGCGCGGCGCAACATTTCCGCTTTTGCGGCGCTGTCCCATCTCGACGAGCTCGACATCACCGGCCGGACGAAGGCGGCGCTGGCCGAGTTCCGCAACATGATTCTCGACCTTCACCAGATGGTCGACTATTTGTCGGTCACGGAGCTGACCGAACAGATGCTGCAGCGCAGCGGCTACCGCGAGGATCTGGCGCGCGAGAAGACGCTGGAGGCGGGCGCGCGCATCGAGAACATCGACGAGTTCCTGTCGGTGACGATGGAGTTCGAGAAGAAAGGCGAGGACAAGTCGCTCGTTGCGTTCCTTACCGATCTGGCTCTGATCGCCGACATCGATTCGATGAACGACGATCCGGACGGCGACGCGCGCAGCGCGGTTGTGCTGATGACGATGCACAGCGCGAAGGGGCTCGAGTTCCCGAACGTGTTCATCATCGGTATGGAGGAAGGCATTTTCCCGCACAGCCGGGCGTTCCAGGACGAGGAAGAGCTGGAGGAGGAGCGGCGGCTCGCTTACGTCGGCATCACACGGGCGGAGAAGATGCTGTTTATGACTTGCGCGGGGACGCGGACGATTTTCGGCCGGACGAACAGCAACCCGCCATCGCGCTTCCTGAGCGAAGTGCCGGACGAGCTGAAGGAAGACGTGTCGCCCGTGCGCGAGCGATTCGGCAGCTTCTCGCGCGGCGCAGGTTCGGCCGGGTTCGGCCAGCGCAGCAGCTTCGGCGGCGGCTGGGGCTCCGGCGGATCCGGCGGAGCAAGCGGCGCGGGTTATGGCGGCGGCAGCTTCGGACAGCGCAGCGGCGGCGGCGCGGCAGCCGGCTTCGGCGCAGCGGCGGCGCCGACGGGAGCCGGGCGCAGCCCGATCGGACCGCCGGCAGGCGCTGCCGCACGGCCGCCGCAACCGGCGGGCGGGACGAACCCCGCCGACTTCCATAGCGGCGACCGGGTCGCTCACGGCAAGTGGGGCACCGGCACGATCGTTGCGGTCAAAGGCAGCGGCGACGACACGGAGCTGCAAATCGCTTTCCCGGCGCCGGTCGGCATTAAGCGGCTGCTGGCCAAATTCGCGCCGATCACGAAAGTGTAAACCAATCGAGAGGGTGACCCCCGCATGGGCGAGCAACGGACCGAAATCGAACAGCTGATAGCGATCATCGAACGACACAATTATTTGTACTATACGCTCGACAAACCGGAGCTGAGCGATGCGGAATACGACGCGCTGTACGACAAGCTGGTCCGGCTCGAGCAGGAGAGCGGCGTCGTGCTGCCGCATTCGCCGACGCAGCGGGTGGGCGGCGAGCTGATCAAAGGGTTCCCCGAGCATCGCCATCTGGCTCGGCTGTGGAGCCTCGACAAGGCGCAGAACAAGGACGGTCTGCTCGTCTGGCAAACCCGGGCGCAGAAGCTGCTCGACCAGTACAACGCCGCGAACCCGGACAACCCGCTGCCGCCTTTGTCCTATGCGGTCGAACTGAAGTTCGACGGGCTGACGCTCAACCTGACGTACGATCGCGGCGAGCTCGTGCAGGCGGCGACGCGCGGCAACGGCGTCGTTGGCGAAGGCATTCTCGCCCAGGTGAAGACGATCCGCACCATCCCGCTGCGCATCCCGTATTCGGAAGGGATATTGGAAGTGCAAGGCGAAGGCATGATGTTCCTTTCGGCGTTTGCGAAGTACAACGAAACGGCCGCCGAGCCGCTGAAGAACGCCCGCAACGCCGCCGCCGGCGCGCTTCGCAACCAGAACCCGAGGCTGACCGCGGAGCGGAAGCTGAACGCTTTCATCTACAACGTCGGCTATTCGGATCGTGTCGCGTTTCACGACCACCGGGCGATGATCCAGTTTTTGCGCGACAACCATTTTAAAGTCAGCCCGGACATCCGCTTCTTCGATACGATCGAGGAAGTGGCGGAAGAACTGACGCGCATCGAAGCCATGCGCCACGAGTTCGACTACCTGATCGACGGCGCCGTGGTCAAAATCAATGACATGCGCACCCGCGAAGCGTTCGGCTATACCGACAAATTTCCGCGCTGGGCGGTCGCCTACAAGTTCGAGGCGGAAGAAGCGATAACGACGCTGCTGTCCGTATCGTGGGAAGTGGGCCGCACCGGCAAGCTGACGCCGGTGGCGAAAGTGGAGCCGGTCGACATCGCCGGCGTTACCGTGCAGAACTGCACGCTCAACAATCTTGGCGACATCGAGCGCAAAAATTTGCAATTCGCCCTCGGCAAGGAAGTGTTCATCCGCCGCTCCAACGACGTCATCCCGGAAATTCTCGGCAAAGTGACGGACGATAAGGACGGCGGCGAAATTCTCGTGCCGTCCGTTTGCCCGGCGTGCGGTTCGGAAGTGGAGTGGCGCGGCGCCCATCTGTTCTGCCTGAACCGCACCGGCTGCCGGCCGCAACTGATCGGCCGGATCACCCATTTTGCCGCGCGCGACGCGATGGACATCGATACGTTCAGCATCGCCACGGCCGAACAGCTGTACGACGAGCTCGGCGTGCGCGATCCGGCGGACCTGTTCGATCTGACGTACGAGCAACTGATCGGCCTCGACCGGTTCGGCGAGAAGAAGGCGAACAAGCTGCTCGAAGCGTTCGAAAAATGCAAGAAGCGCGATCTCGCTTCGTTCCTGTTTGCGCTGGGCATTCCGAACACGGGCAAAACGACGACAAAGGTGCTGGCCGACCACTTCGGCGGCATGGAGCCGCTGATGGCGGCAACGGCGGAGCAACTGACCGGGCTGCCGGATATCGGCGGCATTGTGGCCGACAGCATCGTCTCCTTCTTCGCCGATCCGTTGATGCAAACGAGCATCGCGCGCATGCTGGCGGCGGGCGTCAGCCCGAAGGCGCCGGACAAGCCGGCGGCGGCGAGCGTTTCGCCGGACAACCCCTTTTTCGGCAAAACGGTTGTGCTCACCGGCACCTTGCCGACGCTCGGCCGCGACGAAGCGACGAAGAAGCTGGAGGCGCTCGGCGCCAAAGTTACCGGCAGCGTCTCCAAAAAAACCGACATCGTCATCGCGGGCGAAAGCGCCGGCAGCAAACTGACCAAAGCCCAGGAGCTCGGCATCCGCATCATCGACGACGAAGCGGAGCTGCTTCGTTTGATCGGCGAAGCGTAAGCGGCGAATGCGGCGGCTGCCCCTCTTGACCGTCCGTGCGGCCGGGAGGGGGGCTTTTTTTCGGGTTTTGCAGCAAAAGCCCCCACCGGCTGGAATTATTTTGTGCCAATCGCCGCCTCCGTATTGACCGCTTGTCTCCCCGGGCTCTAAGATAAAGCATAGGACTATCGACAGAGGTATTTCGTCGCGAATGCGTCTGATCAGCCGGGAAAGCGTGGCCAACCGAAAATGGCGTATTTGTTTCGCTCCGTCTTCCGCTTTTTGATCCCGCACAAAAAATGGCTCGCCCTTTTTTTCCTTGCCTTGCTGTTCGAGCTGAGCTTCGAATATTTTACATCCCTTTGCATCAAATATTTGATCGACGACGCGATTGCGCCGCGCAACCTCACCGTCTTTTTTGCGCTTCTGCTGGCGCTGCTGATCGGCGGCATCTTGAACCTGATCGTCGGCGTCGGCGGCGACTACGCGATGTCGAAGCTGAACGAAACGATTCTGATCGGGCTGCGCAGCGAAGTGTACGAGCAGACGCAGCGGCTGTCCGCCCGCTTCTACTCCCGTTACCGCATCGGCGATATCGTGGCCCGGTTCACGATCGATATTCCCGCCGTGGAGCATGCGCTGATGCGGACGTTCTCGAGCGGCATCCTGTCCGCCTTGAGCATTGTGGTCGGCAGCCTGCTGCTGTTTACGCTCGAGTGGAAGCTTGCGCTGATCGCCTGCGTCGGCATCGCCCTGATGTTTGTTCCGCAGCGGCTGCTGCGCCGCCGCGCCCAGCGATACAACGAAGATTACATCGGCGTCGTCGAAACGTTCTCCAATCGCATGGACGAAGAAATCAAAGCGTTCAAGCTCATTCGCGGCTTTCAATTGCAGGATGCGATGAAGGACCGGTTTCGGAAAATGATGCAAACCTGGTTCGCGCTCGGCTTGAAAAAGAACTTCATCAATTCGAACCTCGAGCGGCTGCCGATTATGGTGCTTTCCGTGCTCAATGCCATCGTCCTCGGCGTAGGCGGTTATTTTACGTTTCAGGGCGGCATGACGGTAGGGGATCTGATCGCTTTCTACTCGGTTTTCGATACGCTGGCTATTGCGGTCATTACGCTGATCGAAGTCGTTCCCGACATCAACGAAGGCGAAGTCAGCATGCGGCGCGTGAACGAGGTGCTGGACATTCGTCCCGATCTGGAGGAGCGGGAAGCGGCGGCGCAAGCTCCTTCCTACGAACGGGAAATTACTTTCGATCGCGTAACGTTCGGCTATTCGGACGCCGCTCCCGTTATTCGCGATCTGAGCGCCGCCATCCCCGTCGGCCGCTATGTGGCGCTTGTTGGCCCGAGCGGGTCCGGCAAAAGCACGGTGCTTCAGCTGCTGATGCGGTTCTACGATCCGCAGAGCGGTTCCATCCGGATGGATGGCGTCGACTTGCGCAGCATGCCGCTATCCTCGCTGCTGCAGCAAACCGGCGTCGTGTTCCAGGAGCCGTACTTGTTCCAGGCGACGATCCGCGACAACTTGCTGGCCGTTCATCCCGGCGCAAGCGAAGAGGAACTGGTCGCGGCGGCTCGCGCGGCGGACGTGCACGACGCGATCCTGCGGCTTGCGGACGGCTACGACACGATGATCGAGAACGACGGGGCGAACTTGTCGGTCAGCTTGCGCAACCGGATCGCCGTTGCGCGCGCCATGCTGCGCCGGCACGAGCTGATGCTGCTGGACGAAGTGGCCGCCGCGCTCGATCCGGAATCGGAGGTCGAGCTGAACCATACGTTGGCGAAGTTCGGTTCGGGGCGAACCGTCATTGCGGTTTCGCACCGGCTGCGAACGGTGGCTCACGCCGACCGGATTTATTTCATCCAGCAAGGCGCCGTCGTCGAAAGCGGCACGCACGACCAGCTTCTGGAGCGCAAAGGCGCTTACGCCCGGCTATGGGCCAAGCAGCAAGGATTTCGTGTCACGCAGGAAGGCAAAGTAATCGTGGAGGCGGAACGATTGAAACAGATGGCGTTTTTTTCCGATATGAACGAGGAGCAGCTGGACGAAATCGCGGGCTTGCTGGCGACCGAACAAGTCGCCGGCGGACAGCACATATTCCGGCAGGGCGAACCGGGGCACAAGTTTTACATTATCGTCCGCGGCAAAGTGGAAGTCAGCCGGCGCAACGAAGCGGGGGAGACGGTGCGGATCGCCGTGCTTCAGGACGGCGACCATTTCGGCGAAATCGCGCTGCTGAACGAAGTGCCGCGCACCGCAGACATTACGGCGCTCGCGGACAGCACGTTCCTGACGCTGACGCGGGTCCAGCTGCTGCCGCTGCTGGACCGGTACGAGGACATCAAGGTCAAGCTGTACCGGTCGCTCTCCGAGCGTTTGTCGGGGGAATAGCCGGGCGAATGGGGAAAGCGGGGGAACCCGCGGAACCCCGTTGAAATTTACTTCGTTACCCTTGGCGCTGAAATAGGCCATGAAAAATGGCTTATTTCCATTCTCAAGCAGACGACGCGTCCAGCCAGCGAACCTCGGCCTTCGAGACGGCATCAAGGAATATACAGCGACGCGCCTCCGTCGTGCCATTTCACGAGGCCGGGCTTGCCCAGCCTGCGGAAGCGGTAAAGCACATACAGCCGGGGCAGCAGCACCCAGGCATGAATACATAAGATGCCGGCGAACAGCGGCAGCGGAATCCATACATAGGCGATGCCCGCCCAGGCGATGCCGATCGCCAGCAGGTGCAAGTGCAGCCGCGTCTGCGCGCGCAAGCCGGCGAAGCCGCCCGGCAAGAAGCCGCAGCAGAGCGGCCGGAGCTTCCAGGCCCAGCTGCCGCGCGAGGAGTCGCGCGTGGTGCGCAGCAGCGTCATCGTCAGCGCGGTGTGCATCGCCCAGACGATCGGCACGCCGAGAAGCGCGTACCCGATGCCGCGTCCGCCGGCCACGGCGATTTCGACGGCGGCGAACAGCAGAAGCAGCAAAGCGTAAGCGGTCGTCGCGACAGGCGGAAATTGCTGCCGGCCGGCCAGCGTATAGTTGTAGAAAGTCGACTCCCCGGAAAGTCCGCGGTCGCGCTCTTTATCCCGGTCCTTATCCCAGTCTCTCAGTTGATCCTGTCGTTTCATCGCGAAATCCCCCGATACATGCTGCTATCTATTGTATCGGCAATCCGCGCGACTGGGAAGAGAGCGTTTCGTCGATCCTCTCGCCGGCCGGGTTACCCGACTACGCCGGTGCGCTCCACGCTTTCGACAAAATACTTCTGCACAAGCGCATACAGCACAATAAGCGGCAGCACGGCCAGCAGCAGGCCGGTATTCATCAGAATCGACATGTAGAACGGGTCGAGCTGCGCCGCCGACAGTTCTTCGGGGAACGCGTACTTCTGCATGTACACCGGCAGCGTGCTCAGTTTGACCGACATGACATCGGCGCCCGACATGTACATCGACGTGTAGAAAATATCGTTCCACTGCCATACGAAGGCGAACAGCATGACAGTAATCGTCGCGGGAATCGCGTTCGGCATCATGATCCGCGCGAAAATCCCGAACATGCCGGCGCCGTCGACCAGCGCCGCTTCCTCCAGCTCCTTCGGCATCCCGCGAAAAAACTGGCGGAAGATGAACACATACAACCCCGCTTTCAGCCCCATGCCAAGCACCGACGACAGCGCGAACGGCCAGTACGTGCCGATCAAATTCCAGCCGCCCCCGGAGACGAGCGTCGCCAGCCCGAGCGGATCAAACGATTTGAAATTGAGGTAGTTCGGCAGCATAACCGTTTGCGGCGGCACGACGATCGTAAAAATCACGCAGGCGAACAGCAGGCCCGAGCCGGGAAATTTCAGCCGGGCGAACGCGTAGCCGGCCAGCGCGCACGTTACGGTGAGCAGCAGCATCGTCAAGCCGGACAAGAGGAACGTGTGAAACACCGTGCTCCCGTACTGCATGACCGTCATCACGTCCTTGATGTTCTGCAGCGTCGGATGCTGCGGAATCCAGATGACGTTCAGGTTGTAAATGTCTTCCTGCGGCTTGAACATCATCGACAGCTTCTCGAACAGCGGGTAAACGATCACAAACGAGATGCCGATGACGAGCACGGCGCGGAAGAGCGACCAGACGAGCAGCACCGCCCGGTGCAGCAGGACGCTGCGATTCAGCCGGCGCCACCCGTCCAGGGGAAGACGGCCGATGAGGTGTTTGAAAGGCATCGTTTGTTCCTCCTTCCCGTCAATCATAATAGAACACCTTGCGCGAGATCAGCGCGGTCAGAATGACCAGCAGCAAGGAGATGATCAGAAAATAAAGCCAAGACATCGCCGAACCGAGGCCAAAATCGAGCGATTTGAACGCCGTGTTGCGGATCAACAGCGTCATTTGGTTATTGGTGAAATTGTCGATGACCGAATAGACGACATTCGTCACGATCAGCGGGCTTACCATCGGAAACGTAATTTTCCAGAACGCCTCGTAGCCGGTGGCGCCTTCGATGCGCGAAGCTTCGTACAGCGCGGGGGAAATCGACTGCAGGCCGGCGAGGAAAATCAGCATCTGCACGCCGGAGGCGCTGACGATTTCGTAAATGCGGTCGACCGCGCCGGTCAAATAGTCGACGAGCACAATGTTCATGCCCGAGCGCAGCAGCAGCTCGCGCAGCTCGAAGCTCTGCAGCAGCGCGCTGCCTTCGTCGCCGGCCGTTTCAAGCGAAGCGTTGTCCATCACCATGCCCATCAGATCGACGTGGGCCATTTCGGCGGCGACGCCGGACGCCAGAATGACCGGCAGGAAGAAGACGGCCCGCGCCAGGCCGCGGCCGCGGAACTTCTGGTTCAGCAGGCTGGCGGAGAACAGGCTGAACAGCAGGATGAGCGGCACGTTCACCAGCATGTCGGTGACCGCTTCCGTCAGCGTGCGGTTGTATTCGGCGTTCTCGAACAGCGCCTTGCGGAAATTGCCCAGTCCGATGTACTCGAACGTCAGCCCGTCGCCGGTGAACGTAAGCTGGTGCAGGCTGAAGCGCAGCGATTCCAGCATCGGCGCGGCGAACAGCAGCGCGAAGCCGAGCAGCCACGGCGCGACAAACAACAGCCCCATGGCGCTGCGCTGCCGCGGCAAGGTCCAGCGGATCCGTCGTTTCATCGCGCGCCACCTCCTGTCGCATAACCGAGCGCCGCCACGGTAATGCCGTCGACCGTCGCCGGCCGGTCGTTGTAGTTGACGATGACGTAAGCGCCGTTTTCGTAGCGGGTGCGGAATACGCCGTCGGCCAGCCTGTCGTGGCCGGTCATAATCAGATGGCGCACGCCGGCCTGGGCCCGGTTCAGCTCGGCGTACAAGGAAGCGGCCTCCGCGATCCAGTCGCCGTAATGCAGCGCGAACAACCCGTTCAGCTCGGTCTCCTTTACGGCGGCGGAGGGGGCGTATGTCCACTCGTACGACAGATTCGCCCCGTACTCGAGCGCGTGCAGCAAATAAACGCGGCCGTTCTGGTCGTCCGCCAGGTTGGCCGGCGTGCCGGCATAATCGATATATCCGTGCACGACCATCGGATAAAACGGCACCTGTTCGTCCTCGATGCCAAACCGGCTGCTCGTCAGCGGCGCCTGGACGAGGTGCCGCGCATAAGGGAGCGCGTAAGCATTGCCGCCGGCGATCATCGTGTCGCCGTACGCTTCGTGCAGCCGCTCCGTTTCTTTGGCGACCAGATCGGCCGCTTGCTCGCGGTCGATCTGCCTGCCGTCGCGATAGTCGGCGGCCAGCGTGTCGCCCATGTCGCGCAGCGAAAGCCCCTGCAGGCCGAACGAACGGTAGGCGGCGATCAGGCCGTCCGTCGTTCGCGCCAGCTTGGCGGGCGACAGCGCGTAGTACGCGGCGGCGTCACGGTCGCGGCGCTGCGTGGCCGGATTGAACGGCAGCAGCTTGACCGGCTTGCGGTCGAGGAAGCGGGCCGCGTCCGAACGCGGGCTGAAGGAACCGTTGTCGTAGACGTGCTGCGTCGCAATGTCGGGGTAGAGCGATACATTCGACCGGCGCAGATTGTCCGCCAGGTCCAGCAGCCGCTTTTTGCCGCCAAGTACGTCTGCCGCGCTCAGCCGCGAGGCGCCGCCTTGGCGGATTCCGTCGCTCTGCCAGGCGCTCAGCCGCAGCTTCACTGGCCGGACGCCGCGCTGCAGCAAGTCGTTTGCGATCGTGCCGGCTTGCGCGAACGTGGTCAGCGGAGCGAGCGAATCGTACGGGATGCCGAGGAACGTATGGCGCTTGTTGACCGCCCCCAGCAAGTCGAGATAAAACGGCGTTTCGCTCGACGGCTCGAGCCGGATAAGCGCGTTTCTGTCGCGCAAGTAGTCGCGGTACGCGGCGGCCATGCCCGCATAATCGGCGTTGTCGCCGCGCAGGAACGAGTAGCGGATCGTCAGGTCGCCCTGATGCATCGGGCGCTGGTACAACGCCATCGTCTGGTTGGCGTAGCTGGCGTCGACGCTCAGCTCGTCGCGCGCCGTCACCTCGAAGCTTGCGCCGACGTGGTTGTAGCCGTGCTGCCTGCCGCCAACGTCGGCGGCGATGGAAGCGATCGCCGCGCCATCCTCGATGACCGCCAGCATCGCCCGGTTCGCGAGCTTCATGCCGAATACCGGCAGGCGCACCTTCTCCGCCTTCTGGCTGCGAATGTACTCGCGTTTGGCTTCATCGGCGCCGTAAACCGGGGCGAGGTACGGCTGCTCGTTCGTTTTGCCGTTGTTCAGGCGGATGAGCGCCCCCGAACCGTCGGGCACGAACATGTAGCCTTCTTCGCCCGCGCCGGCAGCGCCGAAGTAGTCGAGCACCGCGATCGTTTGCAGCGGCAGCGATTCGGGCTTTTTCAGCTCGGCCATGCTCACTTTGGCCAGCAGGCCGGTTTCCTCCAGCTCGTATTCGAGCGGCACCGTAAAGATCGGCTTTTCCTCCGCCGCGCTTTTGCCGCCTTTGCCGGCGGCTTCCAGCGCTTCGGGCGACACGCCGATGGCCGCGAAGATTTCCAGCAGCCGCTTCTGCACGCTGGCGTTGTTGTTGGCCCACTGCACGTAAGCGTCCAGCTTCTCGTCCAGATGGTAACGCCGCTCCAGGTCGTTGCGCTGCTGTTCGTCCTTCGCTTTCGCCAGCACCTCGCGCTCGAACGTGCCGCGGTCGATTTGCTGCGGGGCGGCCAGCTTGGTCAAATCGCCGATCGTGTAGACGAATTTGACGCCGCGTTCGGTTTTGCTCACGGTGAACTGGCCGGCTTTGATGCTGTCGTTGAAGTTGTCGAGCGACACCGGCTGGCCGAGCTTGTTAAAATATGTAAGCGCCAGCTGCGAGCCGAGCTTGCCTTTGGCGTAGGCGTCGGCGGCGGGATCGCGCTCGCGGTCCGCCGGATTCGACGTCCAGAGGCCGCCGCCGCGTTTGTCCAGCACGGCGACCGCCGTCGTTTCCGCGCTGTAGAACAGCGCGAGCTCGGCGTTCTCCGCGGCCAGCAGCATGCCGGCGGGAGCTTGGGCGGCGGCCGCCAGCGCCTGCACGCGAGCGGCCGGTTTCCCCTCTGTCGGCGAAGCCGCGACTGCCGAAGCAGAGCCCGTCGCCGCCGCAGCGCCAGCGGCAACGGCCGCCGGCTCACCGCCGGAGCGAGACGCGCACGAAGCGCACAAGACGCAGCCAGCCAGCAGCAGGGCAGCGGCCGCCGCCATGTTGCGTTGTCTTTTCACTTGAGACGGCCCCCCTTCACATGCGGAATGACAACTCCTGATACAAGCTCTGCACGAACACGATCATTTGTTGGATCAAGCTGAAGAACAACACGCCGAGAAAAATGATGATGCCGATCACGACCAGCGTCAGCGCCATCGTTACGATCGTTTTGGTCACCGAATACTGGTGAACGGTCATCGTGCCGATGAACAGCAGCCAGACGAACCAGGCGCCGGCAAGCGATTGCAGCAAGTAATAAAACGCGCCCTCCTGCAGCGTCAGCAGATGGCTGAGCGCGATTTGCGGCGCGTACACGACGATCAGCGGCGTTACCGCATAGCCGGTCGCCGTGACGATTTCGCGGAACGTGCCTTCGCCGTCCATCAGCGTCGTCAGCGACCAGTTGGCGACGCACCAGACGAGAAACGGGAGCGCGATAAGCTTCATTTCGTCCCAGCTGTTCAGCTGCCTGGGGTCGGTGAAGTTGAACAGGAAGCCGGCGTACTGCCGCTTCAGAATGGCGACGAGCACGAGCAGCAGCACCAGCCCGAGCGCCACGCTCAGGCGGCCGGCCTGCTCATGCTTGAGGTCGTCGTAGCCGGCGAAAGGGCGGAGGAGCAGACGGAACGGAAACGCAAGATGCTCAGCCCGCATGATCGGTCAACCTCCTTCTCCGGTATTTTCTGGCGAAAACGGCGGCCAGCGCGGCCAATACGGCAAGCAGCAATCCGGTCATATACGCGTCGAAGTGTTCGCGCATATAGTCTTTGCGGTAGCGGGCATACGCCTTGGAGTAATACTCGCGGTTGTAGCCGAGCTTGAAATACGCCATCGCTTCCTTGTTCCGCCCTTGGCGGAGCAGCGACTTGCCGATGCCGGTATACGCGATTTCATAGTTGGCGTCGAGCCGCAGCACCTGCTCCCACGCCCGGGCGGCCTCGTCCTCCTTGCCTTCGCCGTGCAGCGCGATCGCCCGGTTCACCGCGTTGCCGAACAGCGTCGGCGCAAAGACGTGAAGCTGCGCAGTGCCGCGGTCGAGCACAAGCAGCCGGTCGCCGACCCGCTCGAGCGCGGCCGGCGACTGGAACGTGCCGGTCATCTTGCCGAGCCCGCCGAAAATATACAGCAAATCGCCTTCGTCGCTGTACGTAAACACCCGGCCTTTGCCGGAATCGAGCGCGCTGTAGGTGCCGCCCGGAGCGACGTCGATGTCGATGAAAAGCGAGTCGATCAGCTTGCCGTCGACGATCGCAAGCTGCTTGTCGCCGGTCGGCGGGGAGAAGCCTTGTTTTTTGAGAATGTTGCCGCCTTTCGGGCTCAGCTTCTGGATCTTGTCGGTCGACAGCATCTTCGAGGTGGTCGTGTACAAGAAGCCTTCCTCGCCCACGTCCAAGTTGTTGAATTCGAGCGGCACGAACAGCGTCATTTGTTCGCGCTGGGCGGTCGTCGAGATGCGCTTCCACATATAATCGGCGAAGTTGACCCGCACCGGGTTGGTGCCCGTAAACGACTGGAAGACGCCGTCCGCATCGAATTCCATAATCCCGTCGATCACCCCTTTGCCGATGACGTACAACCGTTTCGCTTTGTCCATCGCGATTTTGCGCGGGTGGTAACTGAAATTGCCGCGCAGCACGTCGGACTGCGGCGCGCCGTACAGGTGCAGCAGCGAGCCGTCGGCGGCCAGCTCGACAATGCGGCCGTTGCCCGTATCGGCGACGAGCATCGAGCCGGATTCCGTCACGAACAGCCCTTCCGGGTGCGCGAAGGTATCGTCCTTGCCTTCGTTGCGGAAGCCGACGAATTGGTTGACGAACTGCAGCCGGCTGTCGAGCACAACGATCCGGCCGTTGCCGGAATCGAGCACGTACACGCTGCCGTCGGCCGTGACCGCCACGTCTTCGGGCGAACGGAAGGCGCCGATGCCGAGCGACGCGCCCGATACGGCGCGTTCGGGCAAATAAGCTTGCGGCGCGCCCGTCGCTTCGCCCCAGTAGGAGTAGTGGTAGCCTTCGTACGGCGCGGCAGCCGCCGTTCCGGGCGAACCGAACAGCGCGGCGGCGACGGCAACTGCCGTCACCCGCAGCAGCCGGCGGCGCCAGCGGCGCGCCAAACCCGTTTTCCAAAGGGCCAAGACCATGGCTTCTTCACTCCTTCAGCCCCGAGGTGGCCATCGTCTGGATGATGCTGCTTTGCGACACGAGGAACAGCACGATCGGCACGCTCATCATCAGCACCGCGCCGGCGGCGGCGTTGCCCGTGCGCACGATGCCGCCCGCGACGACTTGCCCGAGAGCGTAATGCATCGTTTTCAACTGCTCGCTGTAAATGTACGTGCCGCCGTCGGTGCCCCACAGCAGCTGGAACAGCAGAATCGTCAGCGTCAGCCAGGCCGGCTTGACGAGCGGCATGACGATCGTCCAGAAGATGCGGTATTCGCTGGCGCCGTCGATCTTGGCCGATTCGAGCAGCGCGTCGGGAATTTGCTCCATGAACTGCTTCATCAAATACAGCCCGAGCGGGAACGCAAACGCCGGCACGATGATCGACGCGTACGTGTCGAGCCAGCCGAGCCACGCCATCGTCATGTAGTTGGAAATGGCGGTGACGTGCGGCGAAAACATCAGCGACAGCACGATCGTCGCAAACATCCAGCGGGCGCCGGGAAAACTCATCTTGGCCAGCGGGAACGCGGCGGCGGAAGCGAGAATGACGTGGCCGGCCGTGCCCGCAAGCGTGATGAACACCGTATTGAAGATATAGCGCGAAAAGGGCACCCACGAGTTGGACATCAGTTGGAACAGCCCGGAAAAATTCGCCCACGTCGGGTTGCGCACCCAAAATTGCGGCGGAAACACGAACAGCTCGTCAAGCGGCTTGAACGCGTTGCTGATGGCGAAGACGAGCGGCAGCGCCATGAAGGCGCCGAAACAGCCGAGCAGCGCGAACAGCAGCAGCGTGCCGGCAAACGAGCGGTTCACTTTCTTGCGGACGCCGAAACGCATCGTGAAGCGCACGGCGAAGCGGCGGGACCGGCTTATCGTTCTTCCGCGTGGGGATAGTTGCGTTTGCATCCGTTCACCTTCCTACCCGCCGCAGCAGCGACTGCGTGACGAGGTTCGTGCCGATCATAAGCAGGAACAATACCGTGGCGATCGTCGAGGCGTAGCCCATCTCGTAGCGGATCGTGCCGAAGTCGATCAGATGCGTGACGATCGTATGCGCCGAATACTGCACGCTCGGGAAACCGGCAAGGTTGATCGATACGTCGGCGACGGCGAACGACGACGTGATCTGGATGACCGCGCCGAACATCAGCTGCGGCCGCATCGACGGGAGCGTAATGTACCACAGCTCCTGCCAGCGGTTGCTGATGCCGTCGACCGCGCCGGCCTCGAACAGCGTCCTGTCGACTGTCTGCAGCCCGGCGATAAAGGCCAGGAAGCTGGTGCCGAGACTGAGCCACAGCTGCACGAGCATCACGATCATCAGCGTGTAGTGCGGATTTTTGAACCACAGGATCGGTTCGTAAATGAAGCCGAATTTCATCAGGAAGCTGTTCGCATAGCCGTACGAATCGCCGTTGAAAATCATTTGCCAGATGAAATAAACATTGCCCGAAATAGAAGGGGCGTAAAAGACCAGCGTCATGAACGCGCGCACCTTCGGCGACAGCTCGTTGATCAGCCAGGCGAACACGAAGCAGGCGATATAGCTGATCGGGCCGGTGATGGCGACGAACAGAATCGTATTTTTCACGGCGATCAGAAAGACGTCGTCTTCCAGGAACAGGCGGGCGTAATTTTGCCAGCCGACCCAGCGCGGAAACTGCAGCATGTTGAAGTAGGTGAAGCTGATCGCGATCGACATGAGCACCGGCAGCACGGTGAACAGGCAGAACAGCAGGAAATAAGGGCCGAGCAGCGCATATGCGTGTTTGTTCCGCCGGACCCTCGCCATCCAAGGTTGCATGCTCGCACCTCCCGTCTAGTTTGCAAGGCCGAACTCCTTGCGCTTCAGCGCGATTTCCTCGTCGATGTAGCGCGTGTAATCGTCCAGCGCCTCGCGCGTATTCGTCCCGGAGTTGGTCACCTCGCGGAACGCGTTGTCGAGCTGGCGCCCGGTGAAATAGCCGCCCGGCACTTCGGGTACGCCTTGCACCCATTGCCATTGCTCGGACAGGCGGGTGTAATCCTTGACCGGCCACGGCAGCTCCTCCAGCGCCTCGATGTTGGCGGTCGGGTAACGCGCGGCGGCGCCCATCAAGCCTTCCATCTCGCGCCCGTAGCGCACTTGCGTTTCTTTGCTCGTCCACCATTTCATGAACGTCCAGGCATCGTCCTTGTGCTCCGACGCTTGCAGCATCATCGTGCCGCTGCCCGTGCTTGCCGTTTCCCGGCGGATCGTGCCGTCCGGCTGCCTGACGCCGGGCAGCGGCAGAAACTCCCACAGGCCGCGAATTTCCGGCGCGGAGACGGTCAGGTTGTTGTACAGCGTGTAATCGGCCACGCCGATCGGCATTTCGCCGGTGCGGAACCGGTTCGGGAAGTTGAACTTGAGCGGCAGCTTGTAGTTCGTGTACAGCTCCGTCCACTGTTTGAACGCCTTCATCGCCGTTTCCGACGTCAGGGCGCTGGCGTTCATCTCCTGGTTGTAGAAGCTGCCGCCGGACTGAAACAGCAGCATGGAGAACGTATCGTTCGGCACCAGATTGACCGCATGGTTCTCCTCCTGCTCCAGCGGGAAGGCGAAGTCGAGCCGCTTCTTCTGCAGCGCCGGGATGAGCCGGTACACGTCGTCCCACGTCTCCGGCGGCTGCAAGTGCAGCGCGGCAAAAATGTCCTTGCGATAAAACAGCATGTTGAACACCTGCTGCTCCGGCAGTGCAAAGACGCCGCCGCCCAGCCGGTACGGTACGTTGGCGCTGTCGCGGAAGCGGGCCGCAACGGACGGGTAGTCCGGGAACTTCGACAGATCGTAAGCCGCATCGCGCATCGCATAGTTGACCGGCAAGTCGTTGCCAACTTGCATCGCCACGTCCGGCCCTTTGCCGGCGAGCGTGGCGGGCAGCAGCATCGACATCTGCACGAGCTTCAGGTCGACCTTGATGCCGGTCAGCGGGGTGAACGTGTCGTCGATCATCGCCTTCAGCACTTGCGCCTGGTCCCGTCCGGTGCCGATCCATACGGTGACCGGGTGTGCGCCTTCGGCCGCGTTGCCGATGCTGTCGTAGTCGGTGAAGAAGGAGAGGAAAAACGCCGACAGCTCATGCGCCGCTTTGCGCAGGAAGGAGGCGTCGGCCTTCGGCAGCTTGGCGTCCGCCGAAGCGACAAGCAAATAATCGAGGTCGAGCGGCTGCTCCTTGGCGCTGAGCATCCAGGTGCCGAGCGCGCCGACGTTGATTTTGTACTGCGTCAGCCGCTGCGGGATCGAGTCCGGCTTGTTCGCCATATCCTTCAACTGATACGCCATCTTGTCGATCACGGCCGTCTGGTCGCTTTTCTCGCCGGCGACCTTCGCCAGCTCCGCGGAGACGGCGTACAGCTCGCCGCTGATGCGGCGGAACGTGTCGACCAGATCGGGAAGCTGCTTGTGCAGCTGGTAGTCGCGGAACTTATCCGGATTGACGCCGGTAATCATCACGATGCGGCGGTACATGTCGTTGATTTCCAGCGTGCTTGCCTCGACGCGGCGCAGCAGCGGAGCCAGCTCGCCGAGCGTCACTTCCAGCTGCAGCTGGTGTTTGCCCTTGGTCAGATGGAACAAGTACGGATCGTCCTTGCCGCCGAGCGCCGTCATCTGCCAATTGGCGTGGTAGTAGAACGGAATTCGCTCCATCTCGGCAAAAGGGACCTGGCCGTCGATCGTCAGCCGCCGGGTCGAATAAAGGCCGCGCAGCCACGTTTGCCGGCTCTTGAACGCGATGCGGTACAAGCCGTCCTGCGGCACGTCGACTTCCCAGCGGATCCATTGCCCGGGCTGCCGCCAGTTGTAGCCGCCGATCGTATTGATCCGCAGGTCGGAGACGTCGGACGGTTCGGTCGTCGGGCTTGCCCGGTCGGCCAGCGGATACAGCGTCGGCGACGATTTGGCGACGGCCGCCTCGGCCTGCACCTTGACCAGCACATCCTCCGGCCGGGCATACCCTTGTTCGGCGTATTGCCGTTTCAATTCTTCATAGACCGGCGCGCTGCCGGCGGTGAACAGCCGGATCGAGTCGACGAGCATCGGCTCGCGCACGGAAACAAGCGTCAGCGTATGTTTGCCGGGAGTCAAAGAGAACTCGTACGGTTCGCTGAAGTAGCCCTCCGGATCCTGCAGTACGGCGAACTGCCAGGAAGGGGCTTCCTTCTGGCGCGGGCGCAAATCGTTGCCGCGGTTGTCCCGCTCGATCGTCTCCTTCTCGTTGGACCAGACGCGCGGGAACAGCAAGCTTTCCGCTTCGCGGAACGGCAGGCTGCCGTCGATGCGCAGCTCGCGTTCGATCGCCGAGCTTTTGCCTTCGACGGGGTAATACCGCACGCCGATCCGGTACAGTCCGCCTTGCTTCACGTCGACTTCCCATTCGATCGAGCCGCTTTCCGCGGTGCGGATCGCCAGCCCGGGAGAACCTTCGAAAGCGGCGACCGCTTCGGAGGGCATGCCTTCCACGCGCCGATACGACTCTGCCTCGATAGTGATCGTTTCGTTCGGGCGGGGATCGCCGGCGTGAGCGGCTAAATAGCCGTCGTAACCGTTCGCGCGAATCGACACGAGCGGGTCGGCGCCGCCCGTTGCCCCGGTCGCCGGGGCGACGGCGGCAGCGGCGGCGCTGCCCGCCGCTTCGGCGTTCGGCTGCCATGGCGACGCCGCCGGCAGGGAGGACACAGCGGCGACCGATACGGCTAACGCCGCCATCGTCAGCCATTTGCGTCTTGGGGCGATTGGTTGCATGGCCGATTCCTCCTTTCCCGGTAGTAGGTGGCGGTCAAGCCGAACAGCTTCGCCGTCCGCGCCGGGAGGACGAAGCTGTTCGGGCCGTTCTATTTAAGCACGGCGTCAACCTTGGCCTGGGCTTCCTGCTTGATTTTGGCGATTGCGGCCGCCGGCGTCGTTTCGCCTTTGGCGACGCTGGTCGTCATGTTCGCGAACGGGAAGCCGGGGAATGCGGCGATCGGCACCGGCACCGTTTTCGTCGACAGCAGCTTGGCCGTGGCGATGTCGTCGGCGTTGTCCAGCCATACTTCCCACGAGTTCATCTGGCTTTCCGCCTGTTTGTCCCACAGCTGCAGCTCCTTCCAGATTTGCAGTACTTCCTTCGGATTTTTGGCGCCTTTCGGAATGAAGTACATCGGGATCTGGCTGTAAGCGGAAGCGTAGTCCGTCGCCTTCGGCCCGATCGGGAACGGCACGTACCCCCACTTGACGTTCGTCATCGATTTTTTCAAATCGGCGCCTTCGTACGCGTAACCCGGCACCATGGCGACGTTGCCTTCGGTGAAAAACTTCCGCTGCTCGCCCCAGTCGTTCGGATTGACGAAACGCACGACCTTCGACTCGTTGAACAGCTTGTTGAAGAAGTTCATCGCTTCCATCGTATTGGCGCTTTCAAGCTGCACGACGCCCTTGTCGTCGACGATTTCGCCGGCGTTGGCGGCGATTAGCCCCTGGGCGAAGTCGGCGGCGAACGCGCTTAAGCCCCAGGTGTCGATTTTGCCGTCGCCGTCCGCGTCGCGCGTCGCTTTTTTGGCGACTTCTTCGAAGGCGGCCCAGGTCCAGCCTTTTTTGTCCACCAGTTCGTGCAGGTCGGTCAGGCCGTTTTTCTGGAACAGCGTTTTGTTGTAATAAATGCCGAAGGAATGGCCGAAGCCGGTAGAGAAGCCGTACGTTTTGCCTTTGTACGAGCCGACGCGTTTCATGAAATCGAGCGGGAAATTTTTCTCGTTGTTCAGCTCGGTCAAATCCTCCAGCGGCAGGAACATGCCTTTTTCGCCCATGCTCGGCAGCACGCTGGTGGCCAGCCGCATCACTTCGGCGATCGGTTCCCCGGCGAGGATGCTCGTCGTGAATTTGTCCTGGATTTCCTTCTGCGGGATGTTGACGTATTCGACCTTGACGTTGTACTTCGCTTCCACTTCCTTCTGCTTCTCGATGCGCGCCTTGCCGATGGGCGAATCGTCCTTCGGCGTGTCGTCGAAGTTGGCGGCGATGCGGATCTTCTGCCCGCCAAGATCGATCTTCTTCGCCGTTGGCGCCGGCTGTACGCTGGCCGTTGCGCTCGCGCTCGGCTTGACGGACGGGCTGCTGCCGCCGCTGCCGCTCGTCCCGCTCGTATTGCCGCCGCATGCCGTTACGGCAAGCGCCGCCGCTGCCGCCATCGCCGCCAGCGCGGTCGTTCTCACCTGTTTCATTGCGATCCCCCCATGAAATCGAAAGTGGTTATTCCCCTTTCAGTGTAGTGGGGCTCATCTGCGGGAGACAGAACCGAAAGGCAACAACGATATCGATTCCTTAGCGGAACGGCGGCGCGAATTCGGCAACGGCCGCGTCCTCGGTTGCTTTTTGTGAAGCGGGATATCGTTTTGACAGCTTTTTCGCCGATGGGGGAGGTCGGCCGCGCCGATGAAGGCGGATGTCGTTTATAATGAGAGGGAAACTTGCGGAGGTCCCGGAGACAGGAAAGCGTGCAAGCCGGCAGAAGCGGGAGGCGGACGAAAGCGATGGCAAAATGGCGGAAGCGGCTGTGGGCGGGCTGCGCGGGGGCGCTGCTTGTGGCGGGCGCCGCGCTCCTGCTGCGGGACGCGATGCGGGGCGGCGCGGAGGCGGAGCGGAAGGCGGCCTACGACGGCCGCGCGCTGCCGATGAACGGGATCAAATACGATCCGCCGGTCCAGTTGACGACCGTCGCCGTGGTCGGACCGAATGTAACGTTCAAGAACGGCGAAACGATCGAGCATAACGTGCATACCCGCTGGGCGCTCGACCGGCTCGGCATCGACATCCGTTATTTGTGGTCGACGATGGCGGAGCAGCGGGCGTTCGAAACGAAGCTGCGGCAGACGTTGGCCAGGAGCGAGCCGCTTCCGGACATCGTCAACGTCTCCGGCTCCTTCGCCCAGGAATTGATCGACTCGGGCCGTTTTCGCCGGGTGGACGACCTGTTCGAGCGTTATGCGTCGGAGCGCTGGAAGGAAGCCGCGGCCGAATCGGCCGGCGACATGCTGCCTTATACGCGCGGCGGCCGGCTGTATGCGCTGCCGGTTTACGATTACGCCGGCATGAGCGACCCGGTGCTGTGGATTCGCCAGGACTGGCTGGACCGGCTGCGCCTGTCCGCGCCGCGCAATGCCGCCGAGCTGGAGCGCGTCATGGAAGCGTTTACGAACGGAGATCCCGACGGCAATGGTGCTAACGACACGGTGGCGCTTGCGCTCAGCTTGAAGGATATGTTCCCGTCGCTGACCTACCGCGCCTTGCCCTGGGTGCGCAACGACTGGGTTTTCGGCATGTACGGCGACGCGCTGCCGGCGGTTTGGGGGCGGAATGCCGAAGGAAACATCGAGTACGGTTCGATCGATCCCGGCATGAAGCCGGCGCTGGCCCGGTTGAGCGAGTGGATGGCCCGCGGCTATCTCAGCCGCGACGCCGGCATCCACAATTCGCTCAATGCGTCGGAGTTGTTCACGTCCGGGAAGGCGGGCATGATCGCCGGGCCGACGTGGATGTACGCCTGGCCGCTGCGGGACACGGAGAAGCAGGTGACGGGGGCGAAGGTCGCGCCTTATCCGCTGCCGGTCGGGGACAGAGGGACGACGCGGATCGGCGGCATGCTGAACCATTCCAACGTCATGCTGATCAGCAAGGAGATGGCGCATCCGGAAATTTACTTCACGTACATGAATTATTTGTACGAGCAGTTTGCCGACCCGCCGCCCGGCGGGGAGTTTGCGTACGGCTTCGCCGAAGGCTACGACTATGTGCTGGAGGGCGGCAAAGCGGCGAAGGAGGCGGCCAAATTCCAGGACGGCATCGTCGTCAAGCCTTCGGCGTATACGCTCACGGGCAATGCCGCGCGCATCCCGTCCCTGCAGATGAAAACGTACCTGAAGCTGATCGCCGGTCAGCCGATGAAGACGCCTTACGAGCAGTTTATGGCCGCCATCGCCACGCCGCAGGAGATGCAAGCCGTTCGTTACGTCTCCGGGCAGAAGGAGATGCAGGCCGGCAATCTGTACATGGGCCCGGCGACCGAGCTGATGCAGGAGCGGCAGGAAGCGCTGAAAAATATGGAAAACGACACCTTCCAGAAAATCATTTACGGCACGTACGACATCGGCAAATTCGACGAGTTCGTCACACGCTGGCGGGAAAGCGGCGGCGACCGGATTACGGAGGAAGTGGAAGCCTGGTACGGGGAGAACGTTCGTGCGCATTAACATTTTCAGCAAAATCGTGCTGCTCGTCCTGCTGCTGCTCGTCCCGATCGCGGCGCTTTACGCCTATTCCAACTTCGTCTCCCGCAGCGTTATGAAGGACAAGATCCAGGACAGCGAAAGCAACCGGCTGCTGTTCTTTCTGAACCAGATCGACACGCGCGTCGAACAGATCGCCAGCAACGCGTTCGTGCTGAGCCGCGACTCGGCGCTGGCCGACTTCGTCAATATCGACCTGTACGGCACTTCCTATGACGGCGTCGTCGTCAAGAACAACGTGCTGAACAAATTGGCGACGCAGGCGGCGTCCGTCGATTGGATCAACCGGCTTACCGTTTATGCGCCGCAATCGCGCCAGGAGCTGTCCGTGAGCGGTCCGGGCGTTTACAGCGAACGTTACCTGCGCGAAACCGTAAGCCGCGACTGGTTATACCGGCCGGACAAGGCGGGCGTGAAGAGCTTCGTCCTGTTCACCGTTATCCCTGTCACCGCCTTCGAAGCGCCGGAGAAAGCGCGGCTGATCGTCGAATCGCGCTTCTCGAACGAATCGCTGGTCGACATGCTCGACAAGTACAAGACGAGCGGCCAAAGCGATCCGTTCCTGTATCACCCGGCGTACACCCGCATTGCCAACCGGTCGGCCAACCTGTTCGTCATGGACAGCATCGAGGCGCGGCTGCGGCAGACGGACGCGGAGCAGACGGCCTTTCAGATGGATATCGACGGCCGCAGTTATTTGGTGGTCAAAATGAAGTCCGCCGCCCTCGGCTGGTACGCGGTCGATTATTTGCCGCTGCACGAAATTATGGCGCCCATCCGCCGGAGCAACGTGCTGTTCTACTCGTCCATCGCATTGCTGCTGGCGCTCAGCGTCGCCGTTTCGTTCCTGCTGTACCGCAACGTGCAAGCGCCGATCAAGGTGCTGATGCGATATCTGCAGAAGCTGTCGGAAGGCAATTTTGCCGCCCGCATCGCGCACAAGCCGCGCAACGAATTCGGTTATTTCTTCGAAAAGTTCAACGGCATGGCCGACCAGATCCAACAGCTGATCGAAACGGTGTATCTCGAGCAGATCCAGTCGAAGGAGGCGCAGTTCAAGCTGCTGCAGGCGCAGGTTAATCCGCATTTTCTGTACAACTGCCTGTCGTTCATCAAAAATATGGCGGTCATCGGCGACGAACGGGCCGTGATCGACATGTCGGTGCGGCTCGGCGAATATTTCCGTTACGTTACCCGGCTGGAAAACCAATTGGTGCCGATCGGCGAAGAAATCGAGCTGATCGACCGGTATCTCGGCATCATGCGGATGCGCATGAAACGAATTCATTACCGGATCGACGTGCCGGAGGCGATGCTGGCGCTCGATATTCCCCGTCTGCTGCTGCAGCCGCTCGTGGAGAACGCCGTCGTCCACGGGCTGGAGCCGAAGCATGGCGAAGGCTGGATCGCGATTCGCGGCGAAATGACCGACGCGACGTACCGGCTCGTCGTGGCGGACGACGGCGTCGGCGTGACGGAGGAGAAGCTGGCCGAGCTGCGCGGGCATTTGCAGCTGCCGCTGCAGGAGGGTGTCGGCTTCGGCGTCTGGAACGTGCACCAGCGCGTCATGTACCAGTTCGGGCGCGAGGCCGGGCTGGAGCTGGTCCGCTCCGAGGAAGGCGGCCTGACGGCGGCGATTTATTGGCCACGAACGACGAATGGCAAAAGAGGCGGAGGGGAGCGGCATGCACCAGGTATTGATGATCGACGATGAAGAATCGGCGCTGGAGGCGCTTCATCTTTCGCTGCCGTGGGAGGAGCTCGGCGTCGGCGCCGTGCACAAAGCCTATTCCGGCTACGAAGCGCTGCAGCTGCTGCGCAGCCACGCGATCGACATCGTCATCACCGACATTCGGATGCCCGGCATGAACGGTTTGCAGCTGATCGAACAAATTCGGGAGCGCTGGCCGCATTGCAAATGCATCCTGCTGTCCGGCCACGCGGAATTTCATTATGCGGCGGAGGCGATTCGGCAGCGCACCGAAGACTACTTGCTCAAGCCGGTCGACGACGCCGAACTGATTGCGGCCATTCGCCGGGCGCAGGAGAAGCTGCGCCGGGAGTGGGAGGACGTCAGCTCGAGCCGGCGTACGACGCAGACGCTGCGCGAGCATTTGCCGCTGCTGCGCGACCATCTGTTGTGCCGGCTGCTGCGGGACAAGCGGCCGGACGACGGGGCGCTGAACGACAAGATGGCCGGGCTGCAGCTTCCGTTTGCCGCGGGGGACAATGTGTCGATGATGACCGTGCGGCTGGAGCAATCGTTCTACGAGTACAGTCCGGACAGCCTGCCGTTGTTCGAATACGCAATCGTCAACATGATGGAGGAAATATTCGGCACCTACTTCGACATGTGGTCGTGCCGCGACCACCATCATTATTTGGTCGTGCTGCTGAAGATGAAGGCCGACATCGAGCGCCAGGTCATGGCCGAAACCGACGATTGGGAGCGGCACCGGCAGAAGTGGGTGGAGCGGCTGTCCATGCAGCTGCAGCATTACGTCGGCTTGTATCTGAAGGGGCGCGTTTCGCTGATCGTCGGCCGATGGGGGAGACTGCCGGACGATATCGCGCCGATGTACGAAACGATGGTGCTGGCCATGCGGCGCACCGTGGGCAGCGACCACGAGCTGTTCGTGACGCCGGGGGAAACGCCGGCGCACGTGTATGTGACGCCGATTCAATCGCTGCACGAGCCGCCGGCGCTGATCCGGCTGCTCGAAGGCGGGCAATGGGACGCGGCCCGCAGCCGCCTGCAGGCCGTATTCGACGAATTGGCCGGCCATGCGGGCGATACCGGCGAGCATTTGGCCGAAATCGTGCATACGGCCGCTTCGGCGTTTTACTTCTATTCGCACAAGAACGGGCGGCAGCTGGCCGATCTGCTTGGCGACGACGCCTTGTTCGTCGAGCGCCATGCGGAGCATCGGCATCTTGCGGCCGTCCGCGACTGGACGCTGCGCGCGCTCGCCAGGCTGAAGGAGGACATGCAGCGCGAAGTGAAAGGCGGCCGGGCGGAGATCGTCCGCCAGGTGCGGGCGTACATCGATTCCAAGCTGGCCGTCGACGTGTCGCTGCAGGCGATCGCCGACCATGTCTATATGCACCCGGTCTACCTGTCGAAAATTTACAAGGCCGAAACGGGCGAAGCGCTCAGCGACTACTTGTTCCGGCTGCGGATGGACAAGGCGGCCCATCTGCTGAAGTCCGGCGCGGACAAAGTGTACGAAATCGCCGCCCAGCTCGGGTACGCGAGCACGCCGCATTTTATCAAGACGTTCCGCAACCATTTCGGCGTCACGCCGCAGGAGTTTCGCGACAGCTGACGCGGGGCTGGGGCAGAATGACGCTAGAATAAGCCATGAAAAATGGCTTATTCGCTCCATTTCGCCCATCGAGGAACAAATAACCAGTGAAAACACTGGTTATTTGGGTCAAATGGCGGTGATTCGGGTGTTTTGACGGGAATAGCCAGTGAAATCACTGGCTATTTCGTGGAACCCCCACCTTTTTTGGCCAAATAGGCCATAAAAAGTGGCTTATTCTGCTACCCGCTCCACTATTCCGCAGTCATCTCCACTATTCCGCAGTCATCTCCACTATTCCGCAGTCATCTCCACTATTCCGCAGTCATCTCCACTATTCCGCAGTCATCCCCACTATTCCGCAGTCACCCCACTATTCCGCAGGCATTTCCACTATTCCGCTTTAACCTGGCAGCTTTGTCCCTCCGGAGCGGTCGCTTTTGCAGATGGCCGTCTGTTGCTGCGTTCCCACCCGTCGTTTTCGTACATACACCACGCCTTCCGCGCCTGCATAGGATGAAGTATATCGATTGACGCTCTTTCAGGGGTCGTATAGGAACGGCGCAATAGGATATACTGATAGATAGGAAGGAAGAATCGAGGTGTTGCGCGCATGACCGATCATGCGGATCGAACGGGCGATTGGATGGATGACGCAGAGCGGAACGACGGCAAAACTTGCATTATTTGCGGGCACGACAAAGAGAACGGCATCGTGATCGTGTCGGAGTTCATCTGCGAGGAATGCGAGGCGGAGATGGTGCGCACGGATGTGCGGGATGCCCGGTATCCGTTCTTCATTCACCAAATGAAACGAATCTGGTACCAGAAAGATGCGTAGTCGGAGGCATGCTTGGCATGTTCCGTTTCGACAACGCGGACGACGCTCCTGATGGAGCCCGGTGAGGGCTTCCGCCGGGAGCGTGTTTTTGTTTGGTCGGTTTTGTTCGGCTCAAGCTGCATGGATGAGATGCAAAAGAGCGCGCGAAACAGGCGGCCGATGATGTACAATAGGAGAAAACAGCCGGGTACGAATGTTGTCAGGCAGCTTGGGGGAGAACGAATGGACAAGCGGAGCGCACCGCTCGTCGAAGTGCTGCTCGCCGAAGCGCGGCGCGGCGGGACGAGCTTTCATGTGCCCGGCCATAAGTCGGGCGCGGCATTGCGCCCGGAAGCGGCGGAACAGGCGGGGGACGCGGCGGCAGTGCTTGATCCGTTGGCCGGAGCGGGACGCCTGTTCCGTGATGTGATGGCCATTGATTTTACGGAAATTCCCGGTCTTGACGATCTGCATGATCCGAGCGGTCCGATCGCCGACGCGCAGCGGTTGGCCGCGGATTGTTATGGGGCGGATGAAACGTTTTTTCTTGTCGGCGGCAGTACGGCCGGCAATTTGGCGATGGTGCTGGCGGTATGCGCGCCGGACGAGATCGTCATCGTGCAGCGCAACGTGCACAAGTCGGTCATCAACGGGCTGATGCTGGCGGGGGCCCGGGCGGTGTTTTTGCCGCCGCGCCGGGACGAGCCGTCTGGTCTGGCTGCCGGCGTGCGGCCGGAGGACGTGGCCGCCGCGTTGTCGGCGCATCCGGATGCGACTGGCGTGCTGCTGGCGAATCCGAACTATTACGGCATGGCGTCCGACCTGCGGGAAATCGCGGCGATCGTCCATGCGCACGGCAAGCCGCTGCTGGTGGACGAGGCGCACGGCGCCCATTTCGGCTTTCATCCGGACGTGCCGGCGTCTGCGCTGGCGCAAGGAGCGGACGTCGTCGTGCAATCGACGCACAAAATGATGGGCGCCCTGACGATGGGCGCCATGCTGCATGTGCGCGGCGGCCGCGTCGACGCCGGGCTGCTGCGGCAGCGGCTGGCGGTCGTGCAAAGCTCGAGCCCGTCCTACCCGATCATGGCGTCGCTCGACTGGAGCCGCCGGCTGCTGCACACGGACGGCAGGGCGCTGCTCGAACGCGGGCTGCGCGCCGTTCGGTTGTTTCATCGCGGCTTGGCCGAGCTTCCGATGTTCCGCGCCGTTTGCCTTGTGCCCGGATCGAGCGCGTTCGCCGCGCTCGATCCGTTCAAGGCGGCGCTGTGCGACGCGACCGGCACCCTCTCCGGCTTCCGCTTGCTGGAAGAGCTGGGCCGCCGGGGCTGCGTCGGCGAGATGGCGGACCCGCGCTACGCGCTGCTGCTGTTCAGCTTCGCGTCTCGCGAAGCCGACGCGCAGCGGCTGCTTGCGGCGCTGGCCGCCATCGCCGGCGAGTTTCGGCTGGCGCAGCGGGACGCGGCGGCGCCGGATCCGGCCGGCGCCGCGGAGCCGGAGACGCCGGCGATCTCCGCGCCGGCGGCGATGCGGTTGCCGCGCGCGGACGGCGCCGGCACGAGGCGCGTCGCGCTGCGGGACGCGGCCGGCCTTGTTGCGGCGGAGATGATCGTGCCGTATCCGCCGGGCATCCCGGTGTTGTACCCGGGCGAGCGGATCACGCCGGCGACCGTGCAGTACTTGCAGTCGCTCGCCGCAACGGGCGCCCGTTTCCAAGGCGCCGCCGACGGCGACATCGAGCATATCGGCGTGCGAGAATGAGTGAGCTTAAGCGCATTTTTGCTCTAAAGAAGCGCGATAACCCCTAATTTTCCAACTTAAATGCAAAAATGCACGTAACATTCCGAATATCGACTATAAATCGGTAAATGGGTTTTCGCTTAATGTATTTTTGCATTTACAAGCGTGACTTGCACAGGTAGGCTCGTTTTTAAGAGCATGTTTGCTTTTAAAGCTTGCTGCGAGCCAGGCGGGAGCATGCAAGTTGACGCCAGCCGCGCGCCCGCGCCCGAAGTGCCCCGACATCGCTGCCGTACCGCTACGCGCAAGCAGCAGCCCAACAACAACTAAATCCACCCCATAAGGAGCCACCATAATGTCACCAGCAAGCGGCCGGTTCATTACATTCGAAGGCGGCGAAGGCGCCGGCAAAACGACGGTCATCCGCCACGTCGCCGACATGCTCGCGGCGGAAGGGCGCGACATCGTCGTGACGCGCGAGCCGGGCGGCATCGAAATAGCCGAACGCATCCGCGAAGTCATTCTCGACCAGCGCCATACGGCGATGGACGGGCGTACCGAAGCGCTGCTGTACGCGGCGGCGCGCCGGCAGCACCTGGTCGAGAAAGTCGCGCCTGCGCTGGCCCGCGGCGCCGTTGTGCTGTGCGACCGGTTTCTCGACAGCAGCCTGGCTTACCAAGGGCATGCCCGCGGCCTGGGCATCGAAGAGGTGTTGGCGGTCAACGCGTTTGCGATCGGCGGCATGATGCCGGAGCTGACGCTGCTGCTCGATATCGAGCCGGAGCTCGGCCTCGCCCGCGTGCAAGCCGGCCAAGGCCGCGAAATCAACCGGCTCGACCTGGAGTCGCTTGCGTTTCACCGGTTGGTGCGCGAAGGGTATCATCTTCTGCTGGAACGTTATCCGCAGCGGATCGTGCGCATCGACGCCAGTCAATCCGAAGCGGCAGTTACAGCGGATGCCCGGGCGGCAGTGGGCAAACTTTTTGGCTGACAACAATTTCCCTGGCGGCTTCCGCCCCGTTCGCGCCTGCAATCTGATAGAATAAGAGCATCCGCCGAACAATTTGAAGGGAATGCGCGATATTGTTTCAAAAATCGGGGTAAATGCCGGATGAAAGCGGGATAAGCGCCTACTTGGGGAAATGTGGCTTTTACAGTATAATGGAGATAGGCCTATTTCCCAACAAATGGCGACTGCCGCCGAGCATCGCAAAAACCTTGGCATATGCTTCCGAAGCAAGTTTTGCTCGCGGGGAGGCAGCAGGGGATGTATCGCAAACCTTTCTAGGAGGGATCCTGCATGAAACTCGTTATCGCAATTGTTCAGGATAAGGACAGCAACCGCTTGTCGGGTGCGCTCATCAAGGATGGGTTCCGCGCGACGAAGCTGGCCAGTACGGGCGGTTTTCTGCGGGCGGGCAACACCACGTTCATGATCGGTATCGAAGACGAACGGGTGGCCGACGTCATGCAAGTCATCAAGTCGAACTGCAAGGTGCGCGATCAATTGGTGACTCCGGTTTCGCCGATGGGCGGCACGACCGACTCCTACATCCCTTTTCCGGTGGAGGTTCAGGTGGGCGGGGCAGCGGTATTCGTCGTACCGGTCGAGCGGTTCGAGCACTTCTAAGCGGGGCCGAACCGGCTTGCGGTCAACCCAGCGTTCAAAGGACGGAGACACGCGATGAAAATCAACCCCGGCTGGCGTCCGATCGGCAAGGAGCTCAAGCTGCCCGATAACGGCGGCGGCTTGAATGTGCAGCAGCGCACGTTCTCTGACATGATGCAGCAGCATGACGGCCGGGCGGGCGCCAGCGAGCTGTCGCGGATGATCGAGCAGATTCACCTGCAGAGCGAGCGGCTCAGCCGCACGATGACGGTTCGCGAGCTGCGGCAATATAAGCTGCTCGTGAAGAAATTTCTCGAAGAAACGGCCCGCCGCAGCGTCGGCCTGAAAGATACGCGCGGCTGGGACCGCCGCGGCCGCAGCAAGCGGTACAAGCTGCTCGAAGAGATCGATGCCAAGCTGATGCAGCTGGCGGACGAACTGCTGGAGCAGGAGCAAGGCCGCATCGAGCTGCTGAACACGATCGGCGAAATTCGCGGCATGCTGATCAATTTGCTGTTTTAAACAAACGAGGCGATGCCAGATGTCTTTTGCTACGATCCCGGGGCAAACGCGGGCCAAGCAAGTTCTGCAGAACGCGCTGCGCGGCAACCGCTTGTCCCATGCCTATATATTCAGCGGTCCGTCCGGTTCCGGCCGCAAGCGCACGGCGCTCAAGCTGGCGCAAGCGATTTATTGCACGGAGCGGACAGACGACGCTTGCGGCGCTTGTCTGAACTGCCGCAAGGTGGAGCACGGCAACCACCCGGATTTGTATATCGTCGAACCGGACGGCGCATCGATCAAGATTGAGCAGATTCGCGAGCTGCAGAAGAAGTTCGCCTACCGCTCGACGTCGGCGCTGACCAAAATATATATTTTGCAGGATGCCGATCGGATGACGGTCCAAGCGGCCAACAGCCTGCTTAAATTTCTGGAAGAACCGCAAACGGGAGCGCTGGCGATTCTGTTGACGGAGAACGGCAACGCGCTGTTGCCGACGATTCGTTCCCGCGCCCAGTGGGTCGCATTCGTGCCGCCGGACCGGCGGACGATGGCCGACGCGCTGCTGCGCGAAGGACTGTCTCCCGCGGTCGTATGGCCCGCGGTGCATTTGGCGGCCGGCGTCGACGCCGCGCGCGAGCTGGCGCAAGCGGAATGGTTTGCGGAAGCGAGAAATGTAGTGTTACAATTGGCTAAGGAAGCGGCAACCCGCTTTCCAGAAGCATTGCTTTCGGTGCAGAAGCTGGTCAAGTCGGAGCTCGGCGAACGGCTGCCGGTGCTGCTCGACATGTGGATGCTTTGGTGCAAGGACATGGTGCATCTTCATTATGGTCGCAAGGACCACTTGATATACGGCGATCAGGCGGATTGGATGGCCGGACAGGCGTTTTCCCGCGCGGCGGGAGAATGGGTGCGGTGGATGGATCGGGCGGTGGAGACGCAGAAGCGGCTCCGGTTCCATGCGAATCCGCAGCTCGCGCTCGAAAGCATGTTACTTGACATACAGGGGGGGTAGCCGTGTACGCTGTCGTAGGAGTGCGATTCAAGAAAGCCGGCAAAGTGTTTTACTTCGATCCGAGCGACCTGCCGGTCGGCCAGGACCAGCACGTGATCGTCGATACGGCGCGCGGCCTCGAGTACGGCAAAGTCGTCATCGGCAAACGTACAGTCCCCGAACAGGACGTCGTGCTGCCGCTGAAGAAGGTCATTCGCATTGCCGGCGACGACGATGCGCGACTGGTCGAAGGCAACAAGAAAGCGGCGAAGGACGCCTTCGGCATCTGCCAGGAGAAAATAAAGGAACACGGGCTGAAGATGAAGCTCGTGGACGTGGAATATACGTTTGACCGCAACAAAGTGATTTTTTACTTTACCGCCGAAGGGCGCGTCGATTTTCGCGAGCTGGTCAAGGATTTGGCCGCCATCTTCCGCACGCGCATCGAGCTCAGGCAGATCGGCGTGCGCGACGAGGCCAAGCTGCTTGGCGGCATCGGCCCTTGCGGCCGGCTGCTGTGCTGCTCGACCTTTCTCGGCGATTTCGAACCGGTTTCGATCAAGATGGCCAAGGACCAGAACCTGTCGCTCAACCCGACGAAAATTTCCGGTCTATGCGGCCGCCTGATGTGCTGCTTGAAGTATGAACACGACAACTATGAAAGCGGCAAAGTAGATTTGCCAAAAGTAGGCAGGATCGTCGTGACTTCGATGGGCAACGGCAAGGTGGTCGGAATCCAGCCCGAGGAACGCAAGGTAAGAGTGCTCTTGTTCGACCATAATAACAAAGTGATGGAATTTCCTGCCGAAGACGTTGCGGAACAGGAATAAGGACGCTGCCCCTGCCGAGGTGACACCGTGAACAAGAACGAACTATTCGCACAGCTGGAGCATATCGAAACAAGCATGGGGGACGCTTATGCCGACCTCAGCTCCCTGAAGAAGCAAATCGTGCAGCTGCTGGAGGAGAACCAGCGGCTTGCCATCGAGAACCAACAGCTGCGCAAATTGATGCGACGCGGTACCGAGCCGGCGGCGGAAAACGCGCATCCGGAAGAGGGGCCGGTTCGCGGCGGCAAGGAGTCGCAGCCGGCAATCGGCGAAGGGTACGACAACCTGGCCCGGCTGTATTCGGAAGGCTTTCATATTTGCAACGTCAATTACGGTCACCTTCGCACCGAAGGGGAATGCATGTTTTGCTTATCGTTCTTTCATAAATAACGTGCGCCGTAGGGACGATTCAGTCTCTGCGGCGTTTTCGAGTGCGGCGGGCGGGAGGAAACGCGTGAAGCCAACGATCATGCTGCAGCCGGGCGAACGGCTGGACGATTTAATGGCCGAAGGGCTGCAAATTATACAAAGCGACGACGTCTTCTGCTTCTCCATGGACGCGGTGCTGCTTGCGCGCTTCTGTTCGGTGCCGGGGCGCGGCGAAATGCTGGATTTGTGCACCGGCAACGGGGTGGTGCCGCTATTGCTGACCACCCGGACGAAGGCGCGCATCCGCGGCGTCGAAATTCAGGAGCGGCTGTACGAGATGGCGACGCGCAACGTGGCGCTGAACGGGCTGTCGGAGCAGCTTGAAATGATCCGCGGCGATCTGCGCGACATCCATCAGACTCTCGGCTACGGCCGCTTCGATGCGGTGACGGTCAACCCGCCCTACTTGCCGGTAACGACGGGCGAGCAGAACGTCAACCATCACCTCGCCGCCGCGCGGCATGAAATTTACTGCACGCTGGAGGACGTCGTCGCGGCTTGCAGCCGACTCGTCCGCACCGGCGGCAAGGTGGCGATGGTGCATCGGCCGTCGCGGCTGATCGATATCGTGCTGCTGATGCGCAAGTACAAGCTGGAGCCCAAACGCATGCGGTTCGTCCATCCTCGGGTGAACGAAGAAGCGAACATGGTGCTGATCGAGGCGTCGAAGGACGGCAAACCGGAGCTGCGGATGCTGCCGCCGCTTGTCGTCTACAGCAGCGGCGAGACGTATACGGACGAAATATACCGGATTTACAACGGAGGGAACGAGCGCGATGGCGGCACGCAGCCGGGGTAAAGGGGAAAAAATCAAAGCCGTCCGCGGGGAATTTGCCGGCGCAGGCGGCGAGCCGGACGGCGCGATGGAACCGGACGGACAGGCAAGCTTTTCGGTGTGCAAAAGCTTCACCCCCCAGGAAGGCCGCGGCACGTTGTATTTGGTGGCGACGCCGATCGGCAACCTGGAGGACATGACGTTCCGCGCCGTACGCACGCTGAAGGAAGCGGACCTGATCGCGGCGGAGGATACGCGGCAGACGCGCAAGCTGCTGACGCATTTCGAAATCGCCACGCGGCTTGTCAGCTACCACGAGCACAACAAGGAAGCGAGCGGGCCGGAGCTTGTCCGCCTGCTGCTTGAAGGGCAATCGGTCGCGCTTGTGTCCGACGCCGGACTGCCGGCGATTTCCGATCCCGGCAGCGAGCTGGCGGCGCAAGCGATCGCCGCCGGCATCGCCGTCGTGCCGGTGCCCGGCGCCAATGCCGCCTTGTCGGCGCTGATCGTTTCCGGCTTGCCGACGGAACGGTTCCGCTTCGTCGGCTTCCTGCCGCGCGAGAAGAAGCGGCTGCGCGAGGAGCTGGCCGGCTTGGCGCATGCAGCCGAAACGCTGCTCTTCTACGAGGCGCCGCACCGCATCGCCGCCACGCTGGCCGCGATGGCGGAGGCGTGGGGCGGCGACCGCCGCGTAGCGCTCGTGCGCGAGCTGACCAAACGCCACGAAGAAGCGGGCCGCGGCACATTGGCGCAAGCGATCGCGCATGTGGCGGCGCATCCGCCGCTCGGCGAATATTGCATTGTCGTGCAAGGGGGCGCAAGCGTTGCGTCAGACGACGCGGCGGAGGCTTGGTGGGCCGAGCTGCCGCTCGAGGAGCATGTGGCGGCTTACGAGCGGCAGGGCGAGTCGCGGAAGGACGCGATGAAACGGGCGGCCAACGATCTCGGCGTACCGAAGCGAGAGGTATACAACCGGCTGTTATAGCCGGTTGGCCGGTTGGGCGAATGGCCGGACAACCGGCCGGAAGCAAAAAAATTTCCCAAGCCTGTCGGCCTGGGAACTAGAGGAGATATGAAAAAGGTTAGAATTAACAATGTCGTAAACCTATTATACCTTATTTTTTTTATTTTGTCACAGGGGTTGGCATTTCTGAGACACAAATATTACAAACAATTTTTCCTTTGTAGTAAATGACGTTCTCCGCGTTGCCGCAGAAGATGCAGGCAGGCTCGTATTTTTTCAGCATGATGCGTTCGCCATCCACGTAAATTTCCAATGCGTCCTTCTCGCCGATGCCAAGTGTGCGGCGCAGTTCGATCGGTATCACGACACGACCCAATTCGTCGACTTTGCGGACAATTCCTGTTGATTTCATCATGGTAAAGTTTCCCCTCTCGGTCCCTGTTCGTTTCGTCATTATTCGACACTGATCACGATGTTTATGATACCAACCATTCCCAAAATAGTCAACCTGTTTTTTGCTAAAAATACTGGAAATACCGGGCAATCATCAATATTTACGCGAAACTTTCGCGATAACGCAATGGGTTGCATCCGAATGTAAATGTAAAATGCAAGATCTATTCATTCTACATATTTCGACAATAGTTGACTTTACTCAACACGAGCGGACACGTTATTCGACAAAAATGGACGCAACTCTTCGTTGATTCGCCACAGGCGGCAACGGATTATGGCGTCACATGGGGAGCGAAAGGCGGGCGACGGCGATGCGAAATCAGCTGACGGAAGAGAAAGTATTCAAGGATCCCGTGCATAAATACATCTATGTGCAAGAAGAAGCGGTGTGGGAGCTGATCAATTCCCGCGAGTTCCAGCGGCTGCGGCGCATTCGCCAGTTGGGCACGTCGTTCCTGACGTTCCACGGGGCTGAACACAGCCGGTTCTCGCATTCGCTCGGCGTATACGAAATCGTGCGCCGCATCATTTCGCAATTCGAGCGCAACGGCTACCCCGACTGGCCGCAAGAAGAGCGGCTGCTGTGCCTGTGCGCGGCGCTGCTGCACGATATCGGCCACGGGCCTTTTTCGCATTCGATCGAGCAGGCGTTTGCGATGCATCACGAGGACTGGTCGTGCCGGCTCGTGCTCGGCGACACGGAAGTGAATGCGATCCTGCGGCGGGTGAGCGACGATTTTCCGGCGCGGGTGGCCGGCGTCATCGCCAAAACGTACGACAAGCCGATCGCGATCAGCCTCGTGTCGAGCCAGCTTGATGCCGACCGCATGGACTATTTGCTGCGCGACGCTTATTTTACCGGCGTCAACTACGGCACCTTCGACCTGGAGCGGATTCTGCGCGTCGTCCGTCCCCACCGCGGGCAAATCGTCGTCAAGGAAAGCGGCATGCACGCGGTGGAAGACTATTTGATGTCGCGTTATCAAATGTATTGGCAGGTGTACTTCCATCCGGTTACCCGCAGCGCCGAAATTTTGCTTCACAAAATACTGATCCGCGCCCGCACGCTGCACGAGGAAGGTTATTCGTTCGGTTTTTTACTGGAGCCGCTTGCCCGGTTATTCGAAAGTCGTATGACCGTGGACGACTATGTGCAATTGGACGAAGCGTTCATGCAAACCGCGTTTATGCAGTGGACGCGAGAGAAGGACGGCATTCTGGCTGACTTGTGCGCGCGCTTCATGTTTCGCCGGCTGTTCAAATATGCGTCGTTCGACGAGGTGGATGCGGATCAACTGCACGAGGTGCGCGGCGCCTTGGCGGATATGGGGTTCGATCCGGATTATTACTTGGAGATTGATTTTCCGACCGATCTTCCTTATGATGTGTATCGACCGAACGGCGGCGACGAGAAGCTGCCAATCTGGCTGCTGGCCGACAACGATCAGCTGCACGAAATTTCCACCCGCTCGGAAATTGTCCGTTCCATCAGTGGCATTCACATGGGGCGTCATCAGCTGTATTATCCGCAGGAGCTGGCGGAATCCGGCCGGTTGTCGCAGCAGTTGAAACAGCGATTCGGATGGTAGGCGGTATGCAACGTTGTGCATCGGGGTTGCAAGAAAAAATGCAATATAATGAAGAAACACGTTATCGAGGAGGCGGAAGCCATGCTAACCGATACCCATACTCATATGAACGCTTCGGCATTCGACGAAGATCGTGACGAAGCGATTCGCCGCGCGATGGCTAACGGCGTGACCCGGATCGTCAATATCGGCTTCAACCGCGAGACGATCCCCACTTCGCTGGCGCTTGCGGAACGATACGACTTCGTCTACACGGCGGTCGGCTGGCACCCGCAGGATGCGATCGACATGCGCGAAGGCGATCTCGAGTGGATTGCATCCTTGTGCAAGCATGAAAAAGTGGTGGCCATCGGCGAAATCGGGCTCGACTACTATTGGGACACGTCGCCGAAGGATGTGCAGCAGCGCGTGTTCCGCGAGCAGATTCGGCTGGCGCGGCAGATCGGCAAGCCGATCGTCATTCATAACCGGGACGCTCATCAGGATGTGGTTGCCATTCTGCGCGAGGAAAAGGCGGACGAGGTCGGCGGCATCATGCACTGCTTCTCCGGCAGCTGGGAAACGGCCAAGCTGTGCCTCGATCTGGGATTCCACATTTCCTTCGGCGGGCCGATCACGTACAAAAACGCGAAGCAGCCGAAGGAAGTGCTTGCCCAGGTGCCGCTCGACCGGCTGCTGCTCGAGACGGACGCGCCGTATTTGACGCCTCATCCGTACCGCGGCAAACGCAACGAAACGTCTTACGTTCGACTCGTAGCCGAGGCCGCGGCGGAAATCAGAGGCATGACGCTGGAGGAAATCGCGGCCGTCACGACGGCCAATGCGATTCGGCTGCTTGGGTTGAAATAAGCGCTATCGCTACTCGGCAGCAAGCTGTTTGCGCAGCTTGCGGCGCAGCAGCACGCCGCCGTACAGCACCGCATACGCGGCTCCGCCGCCGACGGTAAGCGCCGCCGGCAGCCAGTCGCGCGCCGTCAGCGCCAGCGCGATGTCGAACGCGGCGCTTTGCAGCAGCAGCACGGCGCAGGCGATACGCACGAGCGCGCCGACGCGCTGCGCCGGTTGCACCGGCACGAGCTGAAGCCAGAACAAGTAGCGGTGCGCCTGCTCCAGTCCGGACAGCTGTGCCGCGGTCATCATCGCCGCAAGAAAATAGGCGATCGCCGCCGGGATCGGCTGCGGGAAGGCGACCAGGAACACGATGCCGGCCGCCGTCAGCCGCAGCGCGATGGCGAACGATTCCGTCCGCAGGAAAGTCTTCATATATAAGTACAAGTAGTACCGATCCGGCGCGAAGCGCAGCATTCGCGTCAGCCCCGTCGCCCAGCGCCGGGGCTTGACCTGTCTTGGCATATGCGGCACTTCGATGAACCAGCCGTAGAAGCGGTAATGCGCCCCGGCATGCCGCCGCTCGCGGTCGATGAGCCATTCCCAGGCGACGCTGTGGCGAGCCGCCGGGCGCAGCGCAACCGCATAAACCGCGGCCAGCGCCAGCAGCAGCCCTGCCGCGGCGAGCGGCCCGCGCACATACGCGGCATAAGCGATGGCGGCGCACATGAGCCAGCGCAGCGCCGCCGCGAGCCCGCGATGCGCGCGCAACGCGAGCCGGCCGGCGTGCCACGCGCCGAGCAGCGACGCCGCCTTGGCCGCGAGCAGCAGCGCGAGCAAGCCGGCGAGCGGTGCGGCGTCATCGCCGCGGCAGTGCGCGTACAGCGGCCAGCCGGCCAGGCCTAGCAGCAGCGTCCACGCCGCCTGCCAGGCGAAGCTGTAGCGCAGGGAGGAGCGGAAGTAGCCGCGCATCGCCCCTTCGGCCGGCAGTAGGAAGATGCGGTCGGCTTCACGCATATAGGTGCGGACAGGGCTAACCGCCAGCATAAGGGTGACCAGCGGCGCCAAAATCCATTCGTACGGGTAGGTGGTCGGCAGCTGCTGCAGCGCCTTCTGGTAATAGATGCTGCCGACGATCAGCACCAGCAGCAGGAAACCGCCGAAATTGCTCCGCGCGACATACCGCAAATAGTAGGATGCTTCCTTCCAGAAGGCGTTGCGCCGCGTATGCCAGAGCCGCTTCGTGTCGAGAACCGTCATCGCCGCTCCTCCGTCACCAGCCGGTGAAAAACATCGTCCAGCGGCGCTCCCGGCAAGCCTGCCGCTTCCCCGATTTGGCGCAGCGTGCCTGCCGCCCGGACATCGCCGCGATGCAGCACGACGTAGCGGTCGCAATATTTTTCAATTGTCGACAGAATGTGAGAGCTGATCAGGAAGCTGGCGCCTTTTGTCTTTTCCTGCACCATCAGGTCGAGCAGCGAACGGATGCCGAGCGGATCGAGCCCGAGAAACGGCTCGTCGATCACATACAGCGCCGGTTCGATCAGGAACGCGTTCATGATCATTACTTTCTGCTTCATGCCTTTGGACAAGTGCGCCGAGAAGCTGTCCGCCTTCTCCGTCATGGCGAACAGCTCCAGCAGGCGCTTCGCCCGCCGTTCGTAGTCGGGTTTGGCGATGCCATACGCCATCGCCGTCAATTCGAGATGCTCGCGGATCGTCAGCTCCTCGTAAAGCTCCGGCGCTTCCGGCACATAGGCGAAGGCGCTCCGGTACGCTTGCGGTTGTTCCGCGAGCGTGTGCCCGTTAACGGTGATCCGTCCCGCCTGCGGCCGCAGCAAGCCGAGAATATGTTTGATCGTTGTGCTTTTGCCGGCGCCGTTCAGCCCGATCAGGCCGACCATTTCGCCGCTGCCTACCGTAAAATGCAAATCGCGGATGACCGGCTTGTGCGCCAAATACCCTCCGCTTACCCCGGTTAATTCCAGCATCGTGTTCATATTCGCTCCTCGAAATTGTCCCGCCGGACATGCCGCAGCGGAAGGAATAAATGGAAATGAATAGTTGATTTTCTGGGCCTGAAGTCCCTGTGGATAACCGCCTTTTTTGCGAAGCTTTTTCTCAAATCGTATCATAATTTTGATGTGAAAGTCACATTTTCAATTGAGATGGCGTGAAATTCAGTGAAAAGAAGCGTAAGACGGAGATAAAGGTGGGGTTTTCTCAGGCAAAATCCTTGCCAAAGCCGGATTTGTTTCTATTTTACCCGCATTCGTCGTCCGGGCGCTCTTTACAGGTGGCTCTGGTAGGGCTTATTATACAGTTCATAATAACTTCATATAGCAACCAACTGATCTATTCGCTGAGTTTCCGTTTGGAAAACGGGGGAACCGCAAATGATCGCCGCCTTAGCCGGCGCGATCATGGTTAAAGGGGTGAATCGCGGTGCATTCGAGCCGCGTAGGGCGAACTCTCGCGTCCGAATCCGTCAGCTAACCTCGTAAGCGTGAAGAGAGGGGTTACGATTGTCGTGCATGCCACTGCCGCCACGAGAAGAGTACCTCTTCTTGGGGCTTTTTCGTTTGAAACCGTACAAGTTGATGCATTAAGGGGGGGCGTTATCCATTGTTGTTCGGCCCGGTGAGAGCGGGCGGCGGCATTGGAGCAGCTGAGCAAGGAAAATAAAAAACGATGAGTCGCGTCTAACCGAAATCATATACTACAGTTGATGGCGGGGCTTTTGTTAAGGAGGACCGAAGAAGTGGGAGTTGGCCAAGTTCGGGATACCCATGTAAAACGATCATCCAGCATGACCTTCGCATGGCGTTGGAAGCATGAAAACGCACGTACCATCAGCATAATCGCCGGCATTTCCTGCGGGATTATCGCGCTGTTTTTCATGTTGTTGTACGGAACGGCTACCAAAAGCGTGTCCGTGGTGTTGAATGGACAAGAAACCGTTGTGCACACGAAGCAATGGGTCCTGGGACGCCTGCTGGATGAACAAGCCATTTCGGTCGGGGAGCATGACCGAATCTCGATGGACATAACCGCCAAGATCAAGAACGGCGATCGCGTCAACATCGTGCAGACGACCCCGATCCTAGTGACCGCAGATGGAAAGACGGAAACCTTATACACATCCGGGAAGACGGTCGAAAGCGCACTGCAGGACTTAAATATATCGCTCGGACCGGAAGACAAGATCGAGCCGTCGATGGACGGCGCGCTGACAGCGATGTCCGCCGTCAAGATCGTGCGCGTGACGAAGGACCAGGAAGAGGAATCCGTTCCGATCGCGTTCGAAACCGTGACGAAGAGCGACGCGTCCTTGCTGAAGGGCAAGGAGCAGACGGTGCAGGAAGGCAAGGAAGGCACGAAGATCGTCACCAAGGAAAACGTCTATGAAGACGGCAAGCTGGTGGCGCAGAACGTGGTGGGCGAAAAGACGGCAGCGGAGAGCGTCGACAAGATCGTTGCCATCGGCACGAAAAATCCGGTCGTCGTGTTGTCCGCATCGTCGCCCAACATTGACACGGTTACCAAGAGCGGGCAGTCGTTCGCGTACAAGAGCATTCTCAACAACGTCACATTGACCGCGTATTCCAACGATGCGGCTTCCACGGGCAAGTCGAGCGGCCATCCGGGTTACGGCCTGACGTATTCCGGCACGACGACGACCGAAGGCGTTACGATCGCCGTGGACAAAAACGTCATTCCACTCGGCTGGTGGGTGTACATCGAAGGCATCGGCTTCCGTCGCGCCGAAGATATCGGCAGCGGGGTCAAAGGCAACATGATCGATGTTTATTACAACAGCATGGATTATGCGAACAAGTTCGGCATGAAGCGCGGCTATACGGTGTACGTCATCGGTCCGAAGAAGCCGACGGCGGACTAACGGCAGCCGTCTGGCAACCGAACCGGCCTGTACTGATTTATACCCAACGTATACTAGTTATGACGCTCGCTTCGGGGCAAAGGTTGCGTCTTCGCCGCCGGAATGAGAAAATAAATTTGAATTTGACCGCATTCGAGAGAAGGGGCGATTCGCCTCTTCTTTTTTGCGTGGGAGGTGCCGGCTGCGTGATCCAAGAAATCATCGTGGTTGAAGGCAAGGACGATACGGCTGCGATTCGCCGGGCGGTGGACGCCGAAACGATCGAAACGGGCGGCTCCGCCATCAACGAAGCGATTTATCGCCGCATCGCGCTCGCCAGGGAGCGCCGCGGCGTTATCATATTCACCGATCCTGACCATGCCGGCGAACGGTTGCGTCGTTTGATCGCCGCGCGTGTGCCGGGCTGCAAGATGGCGTTCCTGTCGCAGGAGGAAGCGACGGACGGCAAAGGCGACATCGGCATCGAGCATGCGTCGCCGGAGTTGATCCGCAAGGCGCTGCGCGAAGTGAAGACCGACTTCGAACGAACGGACTCGCACATCTCGTGGGACGATCTGGTGGCGGCAGGGCTTATCGTTCATCCCGAAGCGTCGAGCCGCCGGGCAAGGATGGGGCTATTGCTCGGCATCGGCCACGCCAACGGCAAACAGTTTTACAAGCGATGCCGCATGTTTCAAATTTCGCGCGAGGAATTCGCCGAAGCCTATAAGCAGTTGATAAGCGAGGGTCATGAATGAACGAACAAGAGGGGCGCGCGATGTCGCCGGTGTCGTCGTCGTCGGATATTGCGACGCCGTCGCGAACGAAAGAAATTATCGCCAGGCACGGGTTCCAGCTCAAGAAGAGCCTGGGGCAAAATTTTCTGATCGACCGCAACATGCTGAACAAAATCGTTGATGCCGCGGAGCTGGACAAGTCGTGCGGCGCGCTCGAAATCGGTCCCGGCATCGGCGCGTTGACCGAGCGGCTGGCGCGGGAGGCGGGCAAGGCGGTCGCCGTGGAAATCGATCAGCGGCTGCTGCCGATCCTGCATGAAACGCTGGCGCCTTACGACAACGTGTCGATCGTGCATGGCGACGTGCTGAAGCTCGATTTGGCCGCCGGGTTTGCGGAATGGTTTGCCGGCCTGTCCCGCGTCAGCGTGGTGGCCAACCTGCCGTACTACATCACGACCCCCATTCTCATGAAGCTGCTGGAGGCTCGTCTACCGCTCGCCAACATCGTCGTCATGATCCAGAAGGAAGTGGCCGAACGCATGGCGGCGCGGCCGGGAGGCAAGGAATACGGCAGCCTGAGCGTGGCCGTGCAGTATTATTGCGAGCCGGAGCTTGTGGCGATCGTGCCGCACACCGTTTTCGTGCCGCAGCCGAACGTCGACTCGGCGGTCATTCGCTTGCGCGTGCGCCGTACGCCGCCGGTTGCGGTCGAGGACGAGGCGCTGTTCTTCGACGTCGTGCAGGCTTCGTTCGCGCAGCGCCGCAAGACGCTGGCGAACAACCTGCTGAGCCGCTTCTTCGCCAAAGGGCAGCGCGAGGCGCTGGAGACGCTTCTGCAGGGCGTCGGCATCGAGCCGTCACGCCGCGGCGAGACGTTGTCGCTGGAGGAGTTTGCGCGGCTGAGCGATGCGCTCGGCCGCCACTTGCGCGGCGCAGGCGGTGAGCGCTGAGGAAGGCGGCGGCGCCTTGCTGCGCTAGGCTCTGCGGGATGCGTCCCGCGTAGTCCGGCGCAGCGCCCGTAGCACCAAACGCCCAATGCGGCCATACGATACACGAGGAGGCGATATTGCGATGAAGCAAGGCGACCTTGTCGTTCGAAAATCGTATGGCGGCGACGTCATATTCAAAATTCAGCAGGTGTATGCATCGCAAGCGCTGCTTAAAGGCGTGCAGTTCCGGTTGGCCGCGGATTCGCCGATCGCCGATCTTGAACCGATCAGCCAGTCGCGCTTTCTGCAGCAGGAGCAGGCGCTCGAAGCGAAGGCGCACGAAACGGTGAAGCAGCTCAGCGAGCTGCACCGGCTGCGCAGCGAAGCGGGGCCGATGCGGCAATTGGCGAAGCAGCGCAACCAGTATTCGTATTTCGAGATGCCGGGCAAAGTGCTGCACCTGGACGGGGATCCGCTTTATTTGCGCAAATGCATGGCGCTGTACGGAGAGCTTCGCATCCCGGCGGAAGGGCTGTACGTGCCCGAGGTGAACATGGCGGAGACGGTCAACCGGCTGCTGCCGCAAATCCGGCCCGACATCCTGGTGCTGACCGGCCACGACGGCCTGCTGAAGCCGCCTGCGCTGTCTCCTCACGGTCACCTTGCACCGGAAGCGGGCAACCCGGCAACGGTGCATCTGAACGGGCAGGACATGCGCAGCGCGTCGCGTCCGCCGCGGTCCGTTCCCCCGCAGCCGCAGGCGGATCGGGAGCGCGAGGCGCAGCTGCTGTGGCGCAACAACCATGCGCACAATCTGAGCCACTACAAAAACTCGCACCACTTCGTCAACGCGGTCAAGGCGGCCCGCCAGTTCGAGCGCGGCCGGGATACGCTCGTCATTGTCGCGGGCGCGTGCCAGTCGCATTTTGAAGCGCTCCTGCAGGCGGGAGCGAATTACGCCAGCTCGCCGGGCCGGGTACTCATCCACGCGCTCGACCCGCTCTATATCGCCGCCAGAATCGCTTATACGTCGATCAAGGATACCGTGCATACGCTCGACGTCATCCAGCATACGCACAGCGGGCTGGACGGCCTTGGCGGCATCGAGACGCGCGGCTGCCACCGGATCGGCCTGCCGCGGCTGAAGCTGCCGGCAATCGGCGAAGCGCCGCCGCCGATCCAGATGCAGCAGATGCAGCAGCGCTTGCGGGAGCCTTTGCAGACGTAACCATACAGTCGGAATCAAAGATGGGAAGCCACTCGTTTAAGACGGGCGGCTTTTTTGCGTATTAAAAAGTCGCGCAGCCAAGCGCGACAGGAAGCACCGCTTCACGCTCGGGCTGCGCGACAGGAAAGCACCGTTTCACGCTCCGGCCGCTGCGCGGAAGGGTTGCTCCTCCGATCGCTTCTTGTTTTCGGATGCCCGGAATCAACGAGGCCAAGGGAACCATCCGAAAACAAAGGCGACCGCTAGCGCTTCTACGGAGCAACACTTCCACTCCGCTACTTGTGTGAAACAAGCCTATTCGCAAGCTGCCTCAAGACGCAAAACCCTGCGAACCCACTCTTGCAGCCGCGGCATAATAACCGGCAACCAAAATAACCAACGAAAAATGGCTTATTTGCTTGATTTGGCCCGCCTCGTCGAAAATAGCCAGTGAAACCATGGCCTATTTGCTCCGCCAGGCCCCGAATCAGGCCTTTTAGCCGAAATAGCCAGTGATTTCACTGGTTATTTCGGAGAGGATGGAGGATTTTGGCGAAATAGGCGATAAAACAAGGCCTATTTTTGCAAGATGTTCATCGGAGCGGTACGAAAGCGAATTTGTTAGTTGGTGGAGGGGAGAATGCCGCGGCTTTGTGAAACGTGTCTGCTTGGCGATGTGGCGAGAGCGCAGAGCCGGAGCGGGCAGGAAGAAGTTAGTTGCCGATGCTGTCATTTCTTGCATGACGAAAAATGTCGGGATAATTTTGAAATTTTTGTGAACAATAAGGCCAAAAGAATCGATTTAAATTCCCGAAAAATCGCTGACCCCCCGTTGACAATGGGTTTGTCATACTGATATAATATTTGTTCTTATTTGACATACTACCTCTAAGTACGGTATAATGGTGCAGGAAAGAGGTGGTAGCGGACAATGGCTAAAAATGCGCTGTTGGAGATCAAACGCAGTATGGAGCCCCATGTCGGGCAGAAAATTATGTTGCGTGCAAATGGCGGTCGCCGCAAGACGATCGAACGTTCCGGAGTTTTGGAAGAAACCTACCCTTCTGTCTTTATTGTCAAGCTTGACCAGGAGCAGCACGCATTCAAGCGCGTTTCCTACAGCTATGCGGATATTTTGACCGAGTCCGTGGAAGTGACCGTCTGCAACGACGACGGGCAAGTGCGCATTACATACATCCAACATTGAAACCGCACCGCGCGGCGGCAATTGCCCGCCGGCCGCGATTGAAATACCGGCGCAATCACTTGCTGATTGCGCCGTTTTATTTTGTTCGGACGGATCGTTCGACTAGGCATGACCTCGATGAAGCATACTACCGGTATCCGCTTTACTTAAGGAGGATGACCGCCATGTCTAGAAGAAGAGGCACGATGTCGGAATCGTTCAAGTATGAGCTTGCCAAAGATCTCGGGTTCCAGCAAAAGGTCGAGCGCGACGGCTGGGGAGCCATTACGACCAAAGAAGCGGGCAACATGGTCAAACGGGCGATTCAACTCGCCGAGCAGTCGCTTGCCGGCTCGGCTTCGCAGGCGGCTCCACAGAGCGGCGCAGCCGCCCGCGGCGCTTCAGCGCCGTCCTACGGCGCGCAAACGGCGCAGCAGCACACGCAGCCGCGTCATATGCAGTAGCCGCCCGTACAGGGCGGCAGAGGGCCGGGCGGTTGACGCTGCGGCCCTTTTTCCCATGGGGCCCGCATCGCCGCATTGTGGGGTTATTTTGGCCATGAAGCACGGCATTTGACGGCAGGGGCCGGCAAATCGGGCGCACAAGTGTTTTCTCGGGCGCAGTTTGCTATAATATGTAAAGCTAGACAAGCCAATGCGAAGCGTCGACAAATGGAGAACAGAGAAGGGTGTCCGGCATGAAAATTTTGGAGAAAGCCCCCGCGAAAATCAACCTGCTGCTCGATGTGCTGCGCAAGCGCGACGACGGCTACCATGAAGTGGAAATGGTCATGACGATGGTCGATTTGGCCGACCGGCTGGAAATGCAGGAACTCCCCCGGGACACGATCGTCATCTCCAGTCAGGTGGGCTTCATCCCGCTCGACGAGAAAAATTTGGCCTTCCAGGCCGCCCGGCTGATCAAGGACCGCTATGCGGTGAAACAGGGCGTTTACATACATCTCGACAAAAATATCCCGGTAGCGGCCGGACTGGCCGGAGGCAGCAGTGATGCTGCCGCGACGCTGCGCGGGTTGAATCGGCTGTGGAAGCTGGGCATCTCCACGGAGGAACTGATGCGGCTCGGCGCCGAGCTCGGCTCCGACGTGCCGTTCTGCATCGCGGGCGGCACGGCGATCGCCCGGGGGCGCGGCGAGCAGCTCGAGCAGATCGGCGCGCCGCCGCAGTGCTGGGTCGTGCTCGCCAAGCCGCCGATCAATGTGTCGACGGTGGAAGTGTACAGCAAGCTGCGCGCCGACCGCATCGTCCGCCATCCGTCGTTGCCCGCCATGACTGAAGCGATTGGCGCACAGTCGTTCGAACGCATCTGCTCGTTGCTTGGCAACGTGCTGGAGGACGTAACGCTTTCCCTGTACCCGGAAGTCCACCACCTGAAGTCGTGCATGCAGAAGCTGGGAGCCGACGGCGTATTGATGTCCGGCAGCGGTCCGACGGTATTCGGACTGGTAGCGAAGGAGTCGAAGGCCGCCCGCATTTACAACGGGTTAAGAGGGTTTTGCAAGGAAGTTTACGCCGTTCGCATGCTGACATGACGCTTACATACGACGGAAGCATAATTTTCATCGCCAAACTTGATAAAAACCGTATGTAAATGGTATATTCATATTATAATATTCGGATTTCAAACAAAGTCCGTCACCCGATCTTCCGAATGCGCCTGCCGACGGCTCCTAAATCCGTTCTACCGGAGGTACCTCTATGAAAAAGTTGAAACGCAGCGCGAGGCTGGTGGAGATGACGCAATATTTGTTGTTCCGTCCTCACTCTCTTATACCGCTTACGACGTTCGCCGATCGCTATCATTCCGCCAAGTCCTCGATCAGCGAAGATTTGGCGATCATCAAGGAAGTGTTCGAAGAGGAAGGGCTCGGCGAACTGCTTACGTTGGCGGGCGCGGCGGGAGGCGTCAAATTTATTCCCAAGGTGCCGCGAGCGGCCTCGCTGCAGATCATTACCAAGCTGTGCCGGCAGCTGGAGCAACCGGAGCGCATTTTGCCGGGCGAATATTTGTATATGTCGGACATTCTGGGCCAACCGGCCGTCTTGAACGAAATCGGCAAAATGTTCGCCTCCGCCTTCTCCGGACGGGATATCGACGTGGTCATGACCGTGGAGACGAAAGGCATCCCGCTTGCCTATGCGACAGCTTCGTTCCTGAACTTGCCCGTCGTCATCGTCAGGCGCGACAGCCGCGTGACCGAAGGTTCGGCGGTAAGCATCAATTACGTGTCGGGCTCGAACAAACGCATCCAGACGATGTCGCTCGCCAGACGCGCGCTGAAAGAAGAGTCGCGGGTGCTGATCATCGACGATTTCATGCGGGCCGGAGGTACGATTCACGGCATGATGGACCTGCTCAAGGAGTTCCGCGCCACAGTCAAAGGGGTCGGCGTATTCGTCGAGTCCGGCGAAGTGCAGGAGCATTTGGTCGAAGATTATATTTCACTCGCCCGATTGTCGGGCGTCGATTCGAAGAACCGGCAAATTAACGTGCACCCGGGCAATTATTTCGATGCGGAGGAGAATGAATGATGAGCAAGCTGACAACGATTGCAACAACCGGCGCCCCGGCGGCGATCGGGCCTTATGCGCAGGCGGTGCGTTTTGGCAACCTGCTGTTCACGTCGGGCCAGATTCCGCTCGGCCTGGACGGCAAAGTGGTGGAAGGCGGCATCGCGGAACAGACGAAGCAAGTATTCGTCAACCTGGAGGCCGTGCTGCGCGAAGCCGGAGCAGGCTTCGACGATGTGGTGAAGGCGACAGTCTTTTTGAAGGACATGAACGAGTTTCCGGTTTTCAACGACATTTATGCAAGCGTATTCGGCGACCATAAGCCGGCTCGTTCCACGGTGGAAGTGGCACGTTTGCCGCGCGACGTTTTTGTCGAAATCGAACTGATCGTGTCGATTGCTGGCGAATGATTTTCGGACGGTTTTTTTGTGAAAAAATATTTTCGGAATTGTCTGTTTTGTGCCAAAAAAAAGAAGGAATTTCCCTTAATATGTGGAATTATAACCCAAGTCCTTGATGGAAAAAGGTGGTGAACAACAAAATGCAAATAACGGATGTCAGACTTCGCCGCGTCAACTCCGAAGGAAGGATGAAGGCGATTGCATCGATTACGATCGACAATGAATTTGTCGTCCACGATATACGCGTAATCGACGGGAATAATGGCATGTTCGTGGCCATGCCGAGCAAACGGACGCCCGATGGCGAGTTTCGCGACATAGCCCATCCGATCTCCTCTTCGACCCGCGAGAAGATTCAGGCTGCCGTGCTGGCAGAGTACGAAAGAGCCGCGACGGAAGAAGAAGTCATTGAAGAAGGCGCATAAGTTCAACGTACATAAACGCGCTTCTGGAGAGCCGACGGGGCTCTCTTTTCTTTTATCCGGAAGTAGGCTATAGTTTGATGAGAAAACCGCCGGGGATCGGAGTGAGCGTCTTTGTCTATGTCTATTTATAGTATTGTTTTGGCTGCGGGGCAAGGGAAACGCATGAAGTCCAAGCTGTACAAGGTGCTGCATCCGGTATGCGGCAAGCCGATGGTCGGCCACGTCGCAACCGTGCTGGAGCGCCTCGAATCGGCGCGTCCGATCGTGGTCGTCGGCCACGGAGCCGATGCGGTGCGCGGCTATCTGGGCGATCGCGCCGAGTATGCGCTGCAGGAGCAGCAGCTCGGCACCGGTCATGCCGCGATGCAAGCGGCGCCGCTGCTGGCGGATGCGGACGGGCTGACGATCGTCGTGTACGGCGACACGCCGCTGATTACGGAAGGCAGCTTGCGGGCGATGATCGCGCTGCACCGGGAGAAAGGCGCATCCGCGACGATATTGACGGCGATTTTTGCCGAGCCGCACGGCTTCGGGCGGATCGTCCGCGACGCGGACGGCAACCTGGACCGCATCGTCGAGCAGAAGGACTGCACGGCGGGAGAAGCGGCCATCCGCGAAATCAACGCGGGCACCTACATTTTCGACAACCGCAAATTGTTCGCCGCGCTCGCGCGCGTCACGAACGACAATGCGCAGCAGGAATATTATTTGACCGACGTCATCGGCATCCTCCAGGCGGACGGCGAGCGGGTGCTCGCTTATTGCACCGCCGACCCGTCAGAGGCGATCGGCGTCAACGACCGCGCGGCGCTGGCCGACGCGGAGAAGGCGATGCGCGAGCGGATCAACCGCGCCCACATGCTGGCGGGCGTGACGATCGTCGACGCGGCGCAAACGTACATCGAGGCGGACGTGACGATCGGCAGCGATACGGTCATTTTGCCCGGCTGTTTGCTGCGCGGCGCCACGAGCATCGGCGAAGACTGCGTTATCGGGCCGCAGGCCGACATTGCGGATTCCGTCGTGGCGGATCGGGCGACGATCAGGCAGTCCGTGCTCACGGAAGCTGAAGTCGGAGCCGATTCGAGCGTAGGACCGTTTGCGTATTTGCGCCCGAAGGCGAAGCTTGGCGAGCAGGTGAAGATCGGCGACTTTGTCGAGATCAAAAACGCCACGCTCGGCGACGGCAGCAAGGTGTCGCATCTGAGCTACGTCGGCGACGCGGTCGTGGGGCGCAACGTCAATTTCGGCTGCGGCGCGATCACGGTCAACTACGACGGCTTCAACAAGCAAGTGACGGAAATCGGCGACGACGCATTTGTCGGCAGCAACGTCAACTTGATCGCGCCGGTGAAAATCGGCGACGGCGCCTATGTGGTGGCCGGCTCGACGATTACGCACGACGTCGGGGCGGGCGACATGGCGATTGCCCGCGAGCGGCAAACGAACAAGGCCGGCTACGCGGAGAAGCTGCGCAACCGGTTCAAGGCGAAGAAGCAGCGCGGCTGATGGCGGAACAAGCCAGTTGCATCCATGCCATCGAAAATAGGCCATGAAAAATGGCTTATTCGCTTCTTTTTCATCGTCTCGCCGAAAATAGCCAGCGAAAACACTGGCTATTTCAGCCAAATAGCTTTAAAACCGGGCTTGTCAGCCGAATAGCCAGCGAAATCGCTGGCTATTTTCTTTTGGTTGGCCATTTTTAGCGAAATAGGCAATAAAATCGGGCTTATTAGCCCCGTCCGTACGAAATCTCCGGGAACGGTTTGACCGCTTCCAAAAATGGGTACAGTAAAGGTAGCTCGCGCTTCGCTTCGAGGCAGGTGCGGGCTGCTTCCGCGTCAGGGAACGAAGAATCCGGCGCGGGGCGAACCTGCGCGAACGCTTCCGAAGCAAGTTTTTGCTCGCAAGGAGCATCTACGAGGAAGCATCGCAAAACCTTTTAGGAGGCCCCACTATGACCATCTCGCTGAAAGCGGACGAACGCACGCGGACGACGAAATCGGATGTGCACGTCATGCGCCGGAACGGCAAGATTCCCGCCGTCGTGTACGGCAAGCAGTTCGGCAGCAGCCCGATCGCCGTCGACGAAAAGGAGCTGCTTTCGCTGCTTCGCCACCACCGGCACGCGATCGTCGAGCTCGACATCGCGGGCCAAGGCAAACACCCGGCAATGATTACGGACGTGCAACGGCATAAACTGTCGCGCGAGCTGCTTCATATCGATTTTCACCAAATCAATATGGACGAGCCGGTCAAGGCGGTTGTGGCGCTCGACTTTGTCGGCGAACCGCAGGGCGTGACCGAGGGCGGCATCCTGCAAATTCAGCTGCATGAGCTGGAAGTGCGGGCGCTGCCGAAGCAGCTGCCGGAATCGATCGCCGTCGACGTCGGCGGATTGGGCATTCACGACAGCTTGCTGGTCGGCCAGCTGCAGCTGCCGCCGGGCGTGGAAGCGAAAGCGAACGCGGACGACGTCGTCGCTTCGGTGCTCGTGCCGCAGAAGGAGCCGGCGCCGGACGACGAGACGGAGACGCTTGCGGCGAAAGCGGAAGCCGGCCGGGAGCTGGCGGCGGATAAAGATGCGGCGGCGGCCAAAGCGTAACGCGCCTGCGGACAAAACGAAGGCTGGTCTTGCGAACGGACGGGCGGTGCGCCTGCCGGACGGAAGATCAGCCTTCTTGTCTTGTTATGCTTTGTCGTCATTCAATAACCGGGTCTGGAGACGAACGTGTAATGCGTTCGATTGTAAAACGTATTGTTGACCTTGATAAACATCGGCGTGTACGTTTCGACAAATCCGACATCCTTGTGTGCGTTGTCGTAATAGATTTGAACAGGCACCTGGTGCTTCATGTGGTCGGAAAAGTGAAGATCATCGGTGAGATGTTGGCCGAAAGAATACATTTTATCACCCGCAGCAATGTATTTTTTCCGTTCCTCGTGCGCAGCGGCCGCTCGTCTTTACATGTCGACGATTGTTCACTACACTATGAATGACAGCGAGAACGGTGGACATGTTCGCAGAAATTTGACGAAAACTATTTTTCGCAAACGCGCAAGGAGAAGTTGCCAAACATGAAATGGTTCGTTGGATTGGGCAATCCCGGCAAGGAATACGAAACGACGCGGCACAATATCGGCTTCATGGCGCTGGACCGGTTCGCGGCGCAGCACGGCATCTCGTTCAAGCCGCAAGGAAAGTGCAAGGCGCTAATCGGGGAAGCGATCGTCGGCGGCGGCAAGGTGGCGCTCATCAAGCCGATGACGTACATGAACCTGTCGGGAGAGAGCGTTCGTGCCTTCATCGATTATTATAAGGCGGAGCTGCAAAATATGACGGTCATTTACGACGACCTGGATACGACGTTCGGCCAAATCCGGCTGCGCTATCAGGGCGGGCCGGGCGGACATAACGGCATCAAATCGATTATTCAGCACACCGGCACGCAAACGTTCGACCGCATCCGCGTCGGCATTTCCCGTCCGGCTGCGCCGTACCCGATCGCCGACTACGTGCTGTCGTCCTACAACAAGGAGGAAGCGAAGCAGCTCCGGGCGCAGCTGGAGCGCGTCGTGGAAGCGATGAGCTTCCGGCTGTCGCATACGTTCGAGCAGACGATGGCGAAATTCAACGTGTAGCGCCGCCATAACGACATCCGAAGCAAGGGCCGCCGTTCCTCCTCGAACGGTGGCCTTTTGCATTGCCTGGGCTCCCGAAACCACCCGGCTACTCCGCGCCAAAATTGGGCATACTGGAGGGAGGCTGGTCGTTCGCCTGACGGCGAACTGCTCGCCCATGCATCCGGGAAGGAACGAGAGCGAGGAGGAGGCGGACCGATGTTCAAATATGTGTGCCGGCATTGCCGGACGGCGATCGGGGAACTGAGCGGCGGGCAAACGAATGAGCTGCAATTGGGCTTTCATTTCTTGACCCCCGCGGAGCGGAGCGATATAATATCGTATAACCCAAATGGCGATGTGGTCGTGAAAGTCGTCTGCGATTACTGCCGGGAGGCGCTCGAAGCGAATCCGGAGCTGTCTCTGGTCGGCAATCCGCTGCAATAACGAACGCTTCATGTTGGTGCAGCCTCGGCGTAGTGCGTCCGGGCTTGTTTGACCACATTAGAATTTTATAAGTTTCCGGCTGTAGCGGAAAAGTCAAATTCTAATTGGCGATAAAACCTACCTCTAAACGCGGTCGCTCATCTACGGGGGGCCTCGATAGAGGTTTTCTCATTGTTGCCGCCGGAACGGATTGTCCGATTGTCTGTCAGGCGGAAGGGGAAAGAAACTCCATTTCGTGAAGAAACGGATCGTGCGACAAGGGGATTCAGATGCGCCCCGGCCCGCGCGGGCATTCGTTTCTTCTTCGCATGCGAGATGGCTGGAGAAAAAGGAGTGGAGCGGTTGCAAGCGTTAGTTCGCTCGTTTACGGATGATACCGATTTTGGCTCGATCGTCGCCGGGGTTCGCGGCGGAATGAGGGAGCAGCTCGTTGCGGGACTGGCCGGCTCTTCGAAGCAAGTGCTGATTGCCGCGCTTGCCGAGCAGCTGGAGAAGCCGGTCCTGATCGTGACGCACAATATGTTCGCCGCCCAGAAGGTGGCGGAAGATTTGCTCGAATGCCTGTCCCCGGATCAAGTGCTGCTGTATCCGGCGCAGGAGCTGATCGTTGCGGAAACGGCGATCGCCAGCCCCGACATGCTTGCGCAGCGGATCGACGTGCTGACGAAGCTGGCGCAAGGCTTCCGCGGCGTCGTCATCGCCCCGTACGCCGGCGTGCGCAAGCTGCTGCCGAACAAGGCGACGTTCGCCGAGGCGCCGATTGCGCTCAAGGTGGGCGATACGCTGGAACTGAACGATTTTCTGCAGCGTATGGTCGATATCGGCTACGAGCGCGTGGAACGCGTGGAGTCGCGCGGAGAAATGAGCGTGCGCGGCGGGATTGTCGATTTTTACCCGCTGACGGCGCAGACGGCGTTCCGCATCGAGCTGTTCGATGTCGAGATCGATTCGATCCGCGCTTTCGATGTGGCGGACCAGCGGTCGACCGACAAGCTGGCGTCATTGACGATTACGCCGGCGAAAGATATCATCGCTGATGGAAAGCGCTTTCAAAGTGCGGCTCAGTTCGCTTCGGAGCTGCTGGAGCAGCAGCTCGCGAAAATGAACGACCGCGGGGCCAAAACGAAGCTGCGCGACGAAATCGGCCGCGAGCTGGAATTGCTGCGGGAGCGGCAGTTTTTTAGCGGCCTGTACAAATACATGTCCCTGCTGTATCCCGAGCGGCAGACGCTGTTCGACTACGTTCCCGCCGACTCGCTGCTCATCGTCGACGAGCCGGCGCGGCTGCAGGAAACGGCAAAGCAGCTCGAGCGCGACGAAGCGGAGTGGGCGACGGGTCTGCTCGGCGAAGGAAAGACGCTTCCGGCGTTCGTCATGGCCAAAGCGTACGACACGCTGCTGCATCGCAAGCCGTTCCCGACGATTTATTTGTCGTTGTTCCTGCGTCAGGTGCATCAGACGCAGCCGCAGAACATCGTCAATTTCATGTGCCGGGCGATGCAGAATTTTCACGGTCAGATGAATGTGCTGAAGTCGGAAATGGAACGCTGGAAAAAGTCCGGCTACCGCGTCATGCTGCTGGCCAGCGGCGAGGAGCGGATGGACCGCGTGCGCCGCGTGCTCCAGGACTACCAGATCGACGAGCCGATTCTCGTCGACGGCAACTTGCAGGCCGGCTTCGAGCTGCCGTCGATCCATCTTGTCGTCATCACCGAAGGCGAGATGTTCTCGCAGAAGCAGCGCAAGGCCGCACGCAAAGTGGAGAAGCGGATTGAAAACGCCGAACGGATCAAAAGCTATCAGGAGCTGAAAGTCGGCGACCACGTCGTGCACGTCAATCACGGCATCGGCAAATACGTCGGCATCGGCACCCTTGTCGTGGCGGGCATCCACAAGGACTATATCCATATCTTGTATGCGGGCGGCGACAAGCTGTCGGTGCCGATCGACCAGATCGATTTGATCCAGAAATACGTCGGATCGGAAGACAAGGAACCGAAAATATACAAACTCGGCGGCGCCGACTGGAACCGGGTCAAGAGCAAGGCGCGTTCGTCGGTGAAGGACATCGCCGACGATTTGATCAAGCTTTACGCCGATCGGCATGCCACGCCGGGCTATCCGTTCAACAAGGACGGCTCGTACCAGCAGGAGTTCGAGAGCATGTTCCCGTACGACGAGACGCGGGATCAGCTGCGGGCGATCGAGGAAATCAAGAAAGACATGGAGAAGCCGCGCCCGATGGACCGGCTGCTGTGCGGCGACGTCGGCTACGGCAAGACGGAAGTGGCGATTCGCGCCGCCTTCAAGGCGGTGATGGACGGCAAACAGGTAGCCGTGCTCGTACCGACCACGATTCTTGCCCAGCAGCATTACGAGACATTCCGCGAGCGATTCGCCGGCTACCCGTGCGAAATTCGCGTGCTGAGCCGCTTCCGCTCCAAGAAGGAGCAGACCGAAACGATGAAAGGCGTCAAAGCCGGCACCGTCGAAGTCGTCATCGGCACGCATCGTTTGCTGTCGACGGACATCCAGTTCAAGGATCTGGGCCTGCTGATCGTGGACGAGGAGCAGCGTTTCGGCGTGACGCACAAGGAGAAGCTGAAGCGGCTGAAAAGCAGCGTCGACGTGCTGACGCTGACCGCCACGCCGATTCCGCGGACCTTGCACATGTCGATGCTCGGCGTGCGCGACTTGTCCGTCATCGAAACGCCGCCGGAGAACCGTTTTCCGGTGCAAACCTACGTGCTCGAATACAGCGGCGCCCTGGTGCGCGAAGCGATCGAGCGGGAACTTTCCCGCGGAGGGCAGGTGTACTTCCTGCACAATCGCGTGCAGACGATCCAGCAGGTCGCCGAGCAAATATCGGCGCTCGTGCCGGACGCCAAAGTGGTCGCCGCGCACGGCCAGATGGCCGAACAGGAACTGGAGCGGACGATCCTCGATTTTCTCGACGGGGAATTCGACGTGCTCGTCAGCACCAGCATCATCGAAACCGGCGTCGACATCCCGAACGTCAACACGCTGATCGTGCACGACGCCGACAAGATGGGGTTGTCCCAGTTGTACCAATTGCGCGGCCGCGTCGGCCGTTCCAACCGGATTGCGTACGCGTACTTTACGTACCAGCGCGACAAGGTGTTGACCGAAGTGGCGGAGAAGCGGCTGCAGGCGATCAAGGAGTTCACCGAACTGGGCTCCGGGTTCAAGATCGCGATGCGCGACCTGGCCATCCGCGGCGCGGGCAATTTGCTTGGCGCCGAGCAGCACGGTTTTATCGCTTCGGTCGGATTTGACTTGTATTCGCAAATGCTCGCCGAAGAAATCAACAAGCGGAAGAGCGAGATGGGCATTCAGGAGACGGAAGCCGCGCCGGTATTGTCGACGCAGCTTGAGCTTTCGATCGACGCCTATTTACCATCCGACTATATTTATGATAGTATGCAGAAGATTGAGATTTACAAAAAAGTCGCGGTCATCACTACCTTGGAAGAGGCGGACGACCTGCACGAGGAGCTTGTCGACCGGTTCGGCGATCCGCCGCAGGCGGTGCTCCAATTGCTCGCCGTCGCTCGCCTGAAAGTTTACGGCGCGCAATACGGGATCGAAGCGATCGTACAGAAGGGGGAAGACTTCGTCATCAAGTTCCATGCCTCCCAGAGCGGCAGTCTGGACGGCAAGAAGCTGATGGCGCTGTCGGCCAAATTCGAGGGCAGAATACGTCTTGTGCCCGGACCGCATATGCAGATCGAAGTCAGAGGCAAGGGACTGTCGCCCGAGCAATCCGTCGAACAGTTGGAACAGTTCTTGATACACTACAAGGAAGCGCATCTTCCGAAAGGGGAATTGCTCAATGCAGTTCAATCGTAAACATTTTGCGGCCAAATGGTTTGGCGTCGCGCTCGTGCTGGTGCTCGTGCTCGCCGTCGCCGCCGGCTGCGGCAAGAAAAAGGACGAGGGTTCCGGCGCGTCGGCATCGCCAACGCCAACGCCGTTTCCGGACGACATGGTGGTAGCTACCTACAAGGACGGGAAAATTACCGGCAAAGAGTTCAACAAATTTTTGAACACGACGTTTTTCTTCTACCCGCAATATGCGGCTGCCGAAGGAGATCCGGGCTTCAACGACTATATGGTCAAGCAGATGCTGACACTGCGCATTCTGGGCAATCAGGCTTCGGACGCCAACAAGAAGGACGCGGAAACGAAAGCGAAGGAGCAAGTCGTCCAGATCAAGGACTATTTCGAATCGCAGGAAAAAGGCTCGTGGGACAAGCAGCTCAAGGAAAGCAAGCTGGAAGAGAAGGACGTCCAGAGTTACATGCAATCCACGCTGGCGGTCATGAGCGACATGGCCGGCAAAGTGTCCGATCAGGAAGCGAAGGACAACTACGACAAGGCGCTGAAAGCCGATGCGCACGTGTACGACGTGGCGACGGTCAGCCATATCCTGATCGCATTGAAGGATCCGAACGATTCGACAGGGCAGAAGGATCTGCGCACCAAGGAAGAGGCGCTCAAACGCGCGCAAGAAGTGAAAGGCAAGCTTGACGCAGGAGGCGATTTCGTCGCGCTGGCGAAAGAATATTCCGACGATCCGGGGTCCAAGGACAACGGCGGCAAGTACGAGAACGAAGAGCTGGCGACAAGCGGCTGGGATCCCGACTTCCTGAAGGCGGCGCAGGATCTGACCGTCGGCAAAGTAAGCGATCCGGTCGAAACGTCGTTCGGCTACCATATCATGCTCGTCAATTCGCGCGCGGCCAAAACGTTCGATCAAATGAAAGAGGAACTGAAGTCCGAAGCGGCCGGCGTCAAAATCAACGACTTCGTTGAAAACGAGCTGCCGAAGCTGGACTTCAAGTCCAACTTGCCGCAACCGTCTCCGTCGCCATCGCCGTCGGCATCGGTTTCGCCTGCAGCGTCCGCATCGCCGGCCGCATCGGCATCGCCGTCGGCTTCGGCGAAATAACGGTATCGCATGAAAGATGAAACGCCTCCTCCGGGAGGCGTTTTTCTTTTGCAAGGTACGGACAGAAACGGACGAGTCGTTACGAATACGTTTATTGGAAATATTGGCCAACTCGCACCCGGCGACGGGTTGAAATCGGGCCGTTCCGTGTAAGAGAAAAGTGATGAGCAGTTGCGGTCGCTGCAGGATGGGCGGCCCGCCCTTCCGCTGCCAAAGGCGCGAATCGGCGGATGAATAAGGAATCGGGATGCGAAGAATACTATGCCTAGATACCCAGTCCCTCCCGAGACAGGAACCGATATATACCGCGAATCCCATACCCTTATCAGGAAAGCGAGGCATCTTGAGACATGAAAGCAACCGGAATCGTACGTCGGATTGACGATCTTGGCCGTGTCGTCATCCCCAAAGAAATTCGCCGCACTTTGCGTATACGCGAAGGCGATCCGCTTGAAATATTCGTCGACCGGGATGGCGAGGTCATCCTCAAAAAATATTCGCCGATCGGGGAACTCGGCGATTTCGCCAAGGAATACGCGGAGTCGTTGTTCGAAAGCACGAGCCACATCACGATGATATCCGACCGCGACAACATGATCGCCGTGGCCGGCGGCTCGAAGAAAGATTATTTGGACAAGCCGGTCGGCGCGCTCGTCGAAACGTGCATGGAAAATCGCAAGTCGATGCTGGAGAGCAACAGCGGCCAGTATGAAATTTGCAAAGATACGCCGGAAACGTATTCGTCTTTTGCGATCGCACCGATCGTGGCGGGCGGCGATCCGATCGGCGCGGTGCTGCTGATCAGCAAGGACGAGTCGGCCAAGATGGGGCAAATGGAAGTGAAGATGGCGGAAACCGCAGCCGGCTTCCTTGCCAAGCAGATGGAGCAATAATCGGGCAGGTCTGTTGCCTGCGGACGATACACCTCAAGCTTTCTCGCAATTCGGCGGACCGGCCGGATGGTGGGGGAGCTTTTTGGCTATCGGGCGGTGTCGGGAAAGCGGCGGTATTCGGCGATGCGGGGAAGCGGAGCATTTCTTGTTTGCGGCGGAATCGGGTATAATAGCCCCAAGGCAATCATGGGGAAAGAGGAAAGAGATGGCTCGATCCAGGAAGCGGATGCCCGGCCAAACGGCGCAAGCGCCCGCGGGAAAGGCGACCGCCGGAGATGAGCGCCGGCGATCGGCGGCGCCGCTGCTGAAGGGGGCCGCCGTGCTCGGGGCGGCGGCGATCGTTTCGAAGCTGCTTGGCACGCTGCAGAAAATTCCGCTGCAGAACATGGCCGGCGACAAGGTGTTCGGTATTTATAATGCGGTTTATCCGCTTTATATTTTGATTCTTACATTGGCGTCGGCCGGGGTGCCGATCGCCGTATCGAAGTTCGTGTCCGAGCGGGCGGCGCTTGGCCGCTACGACGAAGCGAAGCGGGTATTCGGCATCGCGGCGCTGACGTTGTTCGTTTCGGGCGCCGTCTTCTGCGCGGCGCTCTATCTGAGCGCGGACGGGCTGGCCGCGGCGATGGGCGTGCGCGAAGCGGGGGCCGCCATTCGCAGCGTGTCGTTCGCGCTGCTGGTCGTGCCGGTAATGGCCGCGCTGCGCGGGTATTTCCAGGGGCTCGGCGATATGGTGCCGACGGCGGTGTCGCAGGTAGCCGAGCAGGCGGTGCGCGTGGCGACGATGATTGCGCTTCTGCTCGTCTACCTGCACATCGGAGCGGCCGACGGCCGCATTGCCGCCGGCGCAACGTTCGGATCGGTCGCCGGCGCCGCTTCTGGGCTTGCGGTGCTGCTGCCTTACTGGGCCCGCCGCGGCCGCGAGTCGGAGCACGCCGGCATCAGTAAGCCGGAGGCCGGAGCCCGCGAACCGGCCGGCCGCATTCTCCGGCAGTTCGTGCTGTACGCGCTGCCGATCTGCCTCGGCACGATCGTCATGCCGATGGTAGCCCTCGTCGATACGTTTACGATCCCGCGTTCGCTCGGCGCAAGCGGCATGAGCGAGCATGACGCGGTGTACGCCTTTGGCGTTTACAACCGCGGGCTGCCGCTCGTGCAGCTTGTCTCGCTCGTCGCGACGTCGATGTCGGCGGCGCTGGTGCCGGCCATCGCGGAGGCGGCGCTGCACGGGCGGCGCGAGCTGATTCGCGTGCGCACCGAGCTCGCGGTGCGCTTCACCTGGCTCATCGGGCTTGCCGCTTCGTTCGGGTTGGCTGTCGCCGCGAAGCCGCTGAACGTCATGTTCTTCGCTTCCGCCGAAGGTACGTTCACCATGGCGACGCTGGCGTTCACCGCCCTGTTCAGCGCGGTGAACGTCGTCTCCGGCAGCGTACTGCAGGGCACCGGCGCCGTGGCCGTTCCGGCGCGCAACCTGCTGATCGCGGCGGCGCTCAAGCTCGCCGGCAACCTGGTGCTGGTGCCGCTCTGGGGCATCCAGGGCGCGGCCGTATCGGCCGTCGTCGCTTTCGCCGCGGCCAGCGCGCTGAACGTCGCCGCGCTGCGCCGGGCGACGGGCGCGCGCTTCGCGGTCGGGCGCGACGCGCTGCGCCCGCTGCTCGCCTGCGGCGCCCTGTGCGGCGCCGTGGCGCTCGTGCTGTACGGCGGCGCGCCGCTGCTCGCCGCCGTGGCGCCCGCGCTGGCGCCGCGCCTGCAGAGCACGCTGCTCGCGCTGGTCGGCGTCGCCGTCGGCGCCGCCGTTTATGCCGCCGCGCTGTTCCGCGCCGGCGCCGTGACGCGCCGCGAGCTGGAGGCGGCGCCCGGCTTCGGCGCACGAGCGTTGCCGTGGCTCGTGCGGCTGCGGCTTTTGCGGCCGTAACGGCCGCGCAAGATCATCATTCGCATATAATGAGCGAACTACCTCATAAAGGAGCAAAAATATGCCGCAGCTATTGATCGTAGGTCTCGGTTCGGGAGACGAATCGCAGATGACCCTCGGCGTCTGGAACGCCTTGCGCCAAGCGTCGCGCCTCGTACTGCGCACGGAGAAGCACCCCGTCGCCCTCTTTCTGCGCGAGCAGGGGCTCGTTTTCGAGACATTCGACGCGGTGTACGAACGGTCGGACGATTTTGCCGCCGTGTACGAAACGATAACGGAGCAACTGATCGCCATGGCGAAAGAAGCCGACGACTACGTCGTGTATGCGCTGCCCGGCCATCCGATGGTTGCCGAGCGCACGACCCAGCTGCTGCTCGAGCGCTGCGAGCAGGAAGGGGTGGCGCTGCAGATCATGGGCGGCGAAAGCTTCCTCGACCAGGCGTTCCTGCGCTTCGGCTTCGATCCGATCGAAGGCTTCCAGTTGCTTGACGCCTCATCGCTTGGCAGCGGCCACGGCATCAACCCGCGGCTGCACACGATAATCGGACAAGTGTACGACACGTTCACCGCATCCGACGTCAAGCTCAGCTTGATGGCGGTGTTCCCGGACGAAACGGAAGTGGTCGTCGGCCATGCGCTTGGCGTGGCGGGAGAGGAACGGATCGAAGTGGTGCCGCTGTTCGAACTCGACCGACTGGACGGCTACGGCAACCTGTCGCTCATCTGGGTGCCGCGCAGCGACGAGGACGAAGTGCGCAATCGCACGTTCGAGCGGCTGCACGAAATCGTCGATATTTTGCGCAGCCCCGAAGGCTGTCCTTGGGACCGCGAGCAGACGCATGCGTCGCTGCGGCAGCATCTGATCGAAGAAACGTACGAAGTGCTGGAAACGATTGACGACGACGATCCGGACGCGATGTGCGAGGAACTGGGCGACCTGCTGCTGCAGGTGATGCTGCACGCGCAGATCGAGGCGGAAGCGGGGATGTTCGACGTGTACGACGTCGTCGAAACGTTGAACGAGAAGCTGCTGCGCCGCCATCCGCACGTATTCGGAGAAACCGCCGCCAACAATGCGGAGGAGGCGCTGGCGAACTGGCAGCAGATCAAGCGGGAAGAGAAGCGGGACAAGGGCATCGACCCGGACCGTACCTCGGCGCTGGACGGCGTGCCGCGCGATTTGCCCGGTTTGCTGAAGGCGCTCAAGCTGCAGAAGAAGGCGGCCAAAGTAGGCTTCGACTGGGTGCGGATCGAGGACGTGTTCGCGAAGATCGAAGAGGAGATCGGCGAGCTGCGGGCGACGATCGGGCAGCAATCGGCTCAGGCTGAGCGCGAGGATGAGCTGGGCGACGTGCTGTTCGCCGTCGTCAATGCGGCCCGCTGGCTCGGCGTCGATCCCGATGCGGCGCTTGCCCGCACGAACCGCAAATTCGTGCAGCGATTCGGCTACATCGAAGAGCGGCTGCAAGCGGTAGGGCGGACGCCGGAGCAGAGCGATTTGCCGGAGATGGAGCGTTACTGGCAGGAAGCCAAGGAAACGCGGCGCTCTTAGGCACGCATTCGGCCGGCCGGCGCCCTTCCGCAAAAATATTGTTTCCAGCGACACCGCCAGGTAGCAGGATTTTCCTGCCCGGCAAAGAATATTTAATGAGGTACGTCTATTCAACTATTATGGAGGTATTCAGTCGATGAACAAAACGGATTTGGTGAACAGCATCGCAGCCAAAAGCGGTTTAACCAAGAAGGACGTGGAAACGGTCCTTAATAGCTTCCTTGGGGAAGTCACGGAAGCCTTGTCTTCCGGCGATAAAGTGCAATTGATCGGCTTCGGCACGTTCGAAACGCGCAAGCGTTCGGGACGCACCGGCCGCAACCCGCAAAACGGCAGCTCGATCTCGATTCCGGAATCGAACGTGCCGGCATTCAAAGCGGGCAACAAGCTGAAAGAAGCCGTAGCTTCGAAGTAATGCGCGTCGATAAATTTCTCAAGGTTTCCCGGCTGATCAAGCGCCGCACCGTCGCCAAGGACGTTTCCGATCAAGGACGGGTATGGATCAACGGCAGGGAAGCCAAGGCAAGCAGCGCCGTCAAGGTCGGCGACGAATTGACGATCCAGTTCGGGCAGAAGGCGGTCACCGTCCGGATCGAACGGATCGTTGAATCTACCCGCAAGGAAGAGGCAGCGATGATGTACACGCTCGTGCGCGAGGAGTCGCTGTGACCGCATCGTTTTTTATTACGCAATCAAGCCGTTCCGGCGTCAAGGCAGACGCGGAGCGGCTTATTTATTTCTCCGGGCACCCCGCGAGGCTCAGTTTGTGGGGTTCTTTGGCTTCTTTGCCGCGCCAATTCGTTTGTTCTAAACCCGATCTCCGGCCCATAAGCTAGTCGTAAGATGGTGAAGAGGCCGTTTTCCGCAGGGGAAACGTTTGGGAGGGACATGCCATGGTCATGGAGACGGGGAAGATCAAGCGGCAGGAAGTGAAAATGCTGAACCGCAAGCTGCTGGAGCTATCCGGCGTCCTGAATGTGGAAAGCTTCGACAGCGAGGAGTTTCTGCTGGAGACCGAATGCGGTTATTTGACGATCAAGGGGCAGAACCTGCATATCAAAAATTTGAATCTCGAACAAGGCATGGTCGCGATCGAAGGCTATTTTAACGAATTGGCTTATGTCGATTCGGTTTCCCAGGGAAAATCCAAAGGGTTGCTCGGGAAGCTGTTCAAGTGACGCTGCCGGTCCAGTTTCTATCGCTTGGCATGATGCTCGGGTGCGGCAGCGCGCTGGGAATCGTCTTCGACATCTACCGTGTGCTGACTGGGCAGCTGCGGATAGCGCGATGGCTGATCCCGTTCTTCGATCTCGTTTACTGGACGGCCGGCACGATTGGTGTGTTCGTCGCTTTGGAATACAGCAATTTTGGACAGGTTCGTATTTTTGTCTTTCTCGGCCTGGCGATCGGCGTTTGTTTTCACTTTGCGTTTCTCAGCGGCCCGACGGTCAAACTGGTGCTGCTGGCCATACGCCTCGTGCGCGCGGCGTTCCGGTTGCTGCTGCGCATCCTCGACGTGCTGATCGTCACGCCAATCCTGTTTGTGTACAAATTATTTACGATTTTTATCGGTTTTTTGGCGGCGGTAGCTATTTTCCTGGGCAAAATCGTGATACAATTGACATATCCATTGTGGCGTCTGGTTATTTTTGCGGCACAATTTTTTTGGCGACGGGTGAAATGGCTGTCCATTTTGGTACAAGCCGTGAAGAAGGGGCTTGATGCGATTCGCCGGCTGTTTCACCGGCAATCCTAGTGGGTATACAATCTCTTGTAGCGCCGCGGTTTTGTCCGCGAGCGGTTGCCATACATAACCAAGCGTTCGCGTTCATGATGCAAGGCCGGTCATGCGCGCAGTACGTGTGGGAGGAATTTTCGCAAATGCCTGAACAAAACAAGAGGGGGCAATCGTCCTCGCGCAACCGAAGCGCCAGGAAGCGGCTCCGGATCGTCCCGCTCGTGTTTCTCGGGCTGCTGTTCTGGGCCATTCCGAATGCATGGGCGCAGATGGGAAAGTTCGACGAGAAGTCGGCAAGAATCGGCGAATTGAATACGAAGCTGGCCGAAACGAAAAAAATCAATGAAGAAATGAAGCGCGAAGTAGCAAGATTGAACGACCCTGAATATAGAGAAGAGAAGATGCGCAAGCAGGGGTACGCCAAGACGGGCGAAACGGTGTTTGACATTCCGAACGCAGGCAAATAGCGGGTTGTTGACCGCTACATATGCATCAGTATATAATCGTCGTAGCTGCAGTCCGGGGCGAAAAATTAAGGGAGGAACAATTTACTTTATGGCAATTGAAGTGGGCAGCAAGCTGGAAGGCAAAGTGACGGGAATTACTCACTTCGGAGCGTTCGTGGAGCTACCGGAAGGCGGAACCGGTCTTGTTCACATCTCGGAGATCGCCGACAACTATGTCAAAGACGTCAACGATCATTTGAAGCTGAATGATATGGTGACGGTCAAGGTGATCAATGTGGACAAAGACGGCAAGATCGGCTTGTCGATCAAGCAAGCGGTCGACCGTCCTGCCGATGCGGCGCCGCGTCCTCCGAGACCTGAACGTCATGGCGGCCCTTATTCCGGCGAGCGTCGCGAAGGCGGAGGAGGCGGGTTTGGCGGCGGCGGTGGTGGCCGTGGCGGCAGACCGTTCCGCGCGCCGGCTGGCAGACCGTCCTTCGAGGACAAGATGTCGCGCTTCTTGAAGGACAGCGAAGAGCGCATTTCCTCCCTTAAGAAGAACACCGAAGGCAAGCGCGGCGGCCGCGGGGCCAGACGCGATTGAAGCATATGAACCGTACCGGCAGATGATTGCCGGTACGGTTTTTTTGGCATGTAAAGAGTTATACGTTCCCGGGGGAGCGGGAAGCGGAGGCGTGCGTCCGGGAGGCAGGAGCCGAGCGGCGACAAGCGTTACGACACCGGCTATCGAGCCATGAAAAAAAGCCTCGCTCCAAAAACATCCCAAGAGCGGCTGTCTCTGATTCGCTGACGGGTGCCCGCTTCTCCACGCATGCGGACGTGCCGCTTGACAGCCGCTTTTGCGCTGGTATATACTCTTGCTTGTTATGGCGGCGTAGCTCAGCTGGCTAGAGCGTTCGGTTCATACCCGAAAGGTCGGGGGTTCGACCCCCTCCGCCGCTATTCATGTTTTATACGGAGAACGGCTTGTACCCGGACCGTCGGGTGCAGCCGTTCTTTTTTCTTCGGTTATTGTCGAAAAATTTAAGCAAATCTATCACGCATTCTGACAAACTTCCTGGCGAATCCCTTTTATAATAGGGCACACACTTCGGTTAGGTGGTGTCCAAAGCAAATGCCCAATGTAAATCGAACGGAAGAGGCGACGGCAGACGGGAAAGACCAGGTGTTCGCGCGCGCCTACTTATCGCTCAAGCGAGCGTTGACCGAAAATGCCGTGATGCAAGCCTGGAAGCTGAAACGGATGACGCTTGTGCTGCTGGCAATGGCCTTTCTGCTCGGGCGAGCGACGATTCTGGACCAGATGTCGCCGTTTGCCATCGCGTTTTTTGCCGTGATTTATTTTCTGCGCAAAGATTTGATTTATTTGACCGGTCTTGCCCTCGTCGCCGGCAGCATCGCCTCCATGCAGTCGAACGCGGGGTATATCGTGACGGAAATGCTCGTGTTCCTGCTGATCCAGCGGGGACTGGAACGATTCGAGCGTGCGGACATTTCGTTCACGCCGTTGCTCGTGTTTGTCTCCACGTTCCTCGTCCAACTTTTCGCGCATGCCGTCGAACTGAAGTTGAGCGGGTACACGTTGATGCTGACCGGCGTCGAGGCGCTGCTCAGCTTGATTTTGACGCTGATCTTCATCCAGTCGGTGCCGGTTTTCACATTCACCCGCAAGAAGCAGGGGCTGCGCAACGAAGAAATCATTTGTCTCATTATCCTGCTGGCGTCGGTTATGACGGGAAGCGTCGGCTGGTCTGTGCAAGACGTGACGTTCGAGCATGTGATGTCGCGGTACTTGATTCTTGTGTTCGCGCTTGTCGGGGGAGCGCCGCTTGGCGCCTCGGTTGGCGTCATCACCGGGCTGATCCTCAGTCTGGCCGATATGCAAGCGGTCATGCAGATGAGTCTTCTCGCTTTTGCCGGCATGCTGGCGGGTTTGCTGAAAGAGGGGAACCGGCTGGCGGTAGCGTTCGGCATGCTGCTCGGTTCGTCGATTCTGACGATCTATCTCGACAATCAGTCGCAGATCATGACGTCGACCTGGGAGTCGCTCGCCGCAATCGTGCTGTTCCTGCTTACGCCGCGCAGCTTCGTGCAAGCGCTGGCGAAATACGTGCCCGGCACGCAGGAAAATTTGAAAACCCATTACGATTACGCCAAACGCGTACGGGAGGTGACGGCAGCGCGGGTGATGCAATTTTCCGAGGTATTCCGCCAGCTGTCGCGCAGTTTCCTGCAATTGACCGGCGAAGGCGGAGCGGACAAGCGAGAGCAGCAAATCGAGCATTTCATGACCGAGGTGTCGCATCGGGTATGCACGACCTGCTGGAAGCGCAAGCAATGCTGGAATGGCGAGTTTTATCAAACGTACAAGTACATGACGGAAATGATGAGCGCGATCGAAAAGAAAGAAACGATGAGCAAAAAAGACGTGCTCCCCGCGTGGAAACAAACGTGCGTGCGCACCGACCAGGTGCTGGATCATTTGAAGGGCCAATTCGTGATGTACAAGCACGACCTCCACTGGAAAAAGCAGATCGCCGACAGCCGCCGGCTCGTGGCGGATCAATTGACCGGCGTGTCCCAGGTGATGGAGGATTTGGCCAAGGAGATCAAACGGGAAGGCATGGCGATGATCGTCCAAGAGGAGCAGATCCGCACGGCGCTGGAGGAGCTGGGCTTGTCGATCCAAAGCATCGACATCATCAGCCTCGACGAAGGGAATGTCGAAATCGAGATCGTGCACCGGTATCGCGGCGGCTTTGACGAGTGCCGCAAAATTGTGGCGCCGCTGTTGTCCGACATTCTCGGCGAAAATATTGTGGTGAAGCGGGAACAGCCGATCGAGCGGGAGGGCGGCGGCAGTACGGTGACGTTCGGTTCGGCGAAGGAGTTCGAAGTCGAAACGGGGGTGGCGGGGGCTGCCAAAGGCGGCGATCTGCTGTCGGGCGACAGCTTCACGACGACGGAGCTCGGCAACGGAAAGTTCGTCGTGGCGCTCAGCGACGGCATGGGCAACGGCGAACGGGCGCGGGCCGAAAGCAGCGCGGCGCTGACGATTCTGAAGCAGCTGCTGCAGTCCGGGATGAACGAGAAGCTGGCGGTGCAGTCGGTCAATTCGGTGCTGATGCTGCGTTCGGTCGATGAAATGTTCGCCACGGTCGACATGGCGCTGATCGATCTGTACAATGCGCGCACCACGTTTCTGAAAATCGGTTCGACGCCGAGCTTCATCAAGCGGGGCGGCGATGTGCTGCCGGTTACGGCAAGCAATTTGCCGGTCGGCATTCTGGACGATATTGACGTCGATCTGGTCAGCGTCCAGCTGCTGCCGGGCGACATGCTCATCATGATGACCGACGGCGTCTTCGATGCCCCGGGCATTGCCGTCAACAAGGAGCTGTGGATGAAGCGCGTCGTCGGCGAAATTCACGAAGAGCGGCCGCAGGAGTTCGCCGACTGCCTGCTGGAGCGGGTGGTGCGCCACATGCAAGGCGATATTATTGACGACATGACGATTCTCGTCGCCCGCATCGAAAAGTACCAGCCGGCCTGGTCGACGTTCCGCTGGCCGGGCATGGCCCGCCTGGAGCGGCCGAAGACGGTGAGTTGAGCAAGGCAAATGGAACACCCGTTCATTGCGATGGAAGCTGCAGCCGCTGCGCTTCCTCGGGATGGCGGGTGTTTTGTTATGCCTGCCATGCTGCAGCCAACCGCGCTGCAAAAAAAACCGATAACTTCCGGCAATTTGACCGATTCGCCGCTGCTAGCGGTCGTTAGCCGGCCATTCGCAATTGAAACCGATTGCATCAAATCTCGCCCATATACGCCACAGTCGCCGGCATGGTACAACAAAGCCAGGACGGGAGCCGCCAAACGGCGACAGGATTGCGCCGGCGCCGACGCAGTCCGGACACTCCCCCCGGATAGACGAAGAAAGCTGTTCCGAAAGGAGGGGGCACCGCGACCGATGAAACCGGAAGGAATCGCAGCAAGAGCAGCTTCGGGCGGCGGCCGATGGCGTCGCAAGCTTCGCCGGGCGACGGTCAATTACGAGCTGTATTTGTTTGTACTGCCGGCAGTGATCTATTATCTCGTCTTCCATTACTGGCCGATGTACGGCGTGCAAATCGCCTTCAAGCAATTCAACCCGGTGCTCGGCATTCAAGGCAGCCCATGGGTGGGGCTGCAGCATTTTATCCGCTTCGTTCAGGCGCCCAGCTTCCTGGATATTGTCGGCAATACGCTTGGCATCAGCCTGTATTCGCTGCTGGTCGCTTTTCCCGCGCCGATCATCCTGGCGCTGCTGCTGAACGAAATTCGCAGCCGCAAATTCCGCCGCGTTTTGCAAACGGTTACGTACGCGCCGCATTTTATCTCCATGGTCGTACTGGTCAGCATGATCATGATTTTGCTGAATCCGACCTACGGGCTGGCGAATACGCTGCTGGCCGCATTTGGAGCGGAGCCAATCGATTTTATGACCCGGAGCGGATGGTTCAAGTCGATTTATGTGCTCTCGGACGTGTGGCAAAATGCCGGCTGGAGCTCGATCATCTATTTGGCTGCGCTCGCCGGCATCGATCCCGAGCTGCACGAGGCCGCCATGATCGACGGCGCGTCGCGGCTGCAGCGCATTCGGCATATTAACATTCCGGGTATTATGCCGACGATGGTCATATTGTTTATATTGGCGATGGGCGGGGTTATGTCGGTCGGGTTCGAGAAAGTATTTCTGATGCAAAATCCGCTTAATCTGGAGGCGTCGGAAGTGATCTCCACCTACGTTTACAAGGTGGGGCTGCTGCAGGTGCAGTACAGCTTCTCCGCCGCTGTCGGGCTGTTCAATTCGGTCATCAACTTCGTGCTGCTGCTGATTGTGAACGGAACCGTCAAGCGCATCGGCCAAACGAGCCTGTGGTGAGGAGGGGAAATGCATGAACGAAGCCAAACGTATCCGCAGCAAAGAGGATGTCGTGATCGACGCGGTCGTGTTGACGATCGGCATTGTGATTCTGATCCTGGTGGCTTATCCTCTTGTGTATATTGTGAGCGCTTCCGTCAGCGATCCGATCCAAGTGACGATGGGCAACGTGTTTTTATGGCCTAGAGGGTTAACCTGGGAAGGGTATGGCAAAATATTCGAATACCGGGCCATCTGGATCGGATACCGCAACACCTTGTTTTACACCGTAGTCGGCACCAGTCTCAACGTTTCGTTGACGCTGGCCTGCGCCTATGCGCTGTCGCGGCGGGATTTTGCCGGACGCCATGCGATTACGCTGCTGATGACGTTCACCTTGTTTTTTGGCGGCGGGCTGATCCCGACCTACCTGGTCATCAAGCAGCTTGGACTGATCAACACCGTGTGGGCGCTGCTGCTGCCAAACGCCATGTCCGTATGGAACGTCATTATCGCGCGAACCTACTTTCAGACGTCGATTCCGAACGAGCTGAAGGAGGCCGCCTTCATCGACGGCTGCTCCAACACGCGGCTGTTCCTGCGCATCGTGCTGCCGCTGTCGAAGCCGATCATTGCTGTGCTGGTGCTGTTCTATGCGGTAGGTCACTGGAATTCGTTTTTCAGCGCATTGATTTATTTGTCCAATATGAAGCTGTATCCGCTGCAGCTGTTTCTGCGCAACATCCTGATTATGAACCAGATGGTCGACATTATGGGCGCGGACAGCGAAACGATCGAAATGCTGATGCGCAACATGCAATTGAAGGAATCGATGAAATTCGGCATCATCATCGTTTCGTCGCTGCCTGTGCTGGTGCTGTACCCGTTTCTGCAGAACTATTTTGTCAAAGGCGTCATGATCGGCGCCATCAAAGGGTAACATGGACGATGATAAGGGAGGTCCGAACGGAATATGCGCAAACCAATCGTTATGGTGGTATCCCTGGGCATGCTCGCCGCGATGATCGCAGGCTGCTCCTCGGGAGGAGGCAAATCGGCGGACGGTTCGCCGGCCGCAAGTGCCGGAACGGGGGCCGCTGTCAACAAAACCGGATTTCCGATCGTGAACGAGCCGATGACGGTCAGGGTACTGTATCCGCGCGACCCGAAGCACGGCGATTTCGAAAAAATGTGGTTTATCAAGGAGTTGGCCAAAAAGACGGGCATCACGCTCAAAATCGAAGCGGTCGAAGCGGCGGGCTGGGAAGAGAAGAAAAACCTGGCGTTCGCCACCGGCGATTTGCCCGATCTGTTTCTGTCGGGAATCACGTCCAAGGACGAAAACACGTACGGGCCGCAGGGACTGCTGCTCAACCTGACCGATCTGATCGACAAGTACGCGCCGACGGCCAAGGATTTGCTCTCCAAATACAGCGATGTGAAAAAATCGTTCACCTTCGAGGATGGCTCGCTTTATGTGCTGCCGGTGTTCGACAGCTTCGACCGCGACTTGCTCGGACTCGGCTACACCTCCTTTATCAACAAGCAATGGCTGCAAAATGTCGGGCTGCCGATGCCCAAAACGCTGGACGATTTGTACGCGGTGTTGAAAGCGTTTAAGGAAAAGGATCCGAACCAAAACGGCAAGGCGGATGAAATCCCGATGTCGGGCCTGGCGGGCGGCTCGATCAAGATGGTCGTGCTGTCGGCAGCCGGCTATGCCGATTCGCGGCACGACGTTGTGGACGGCAAGTATGTGTATGTGCCGATGCAGCCGGCGTATAAAGAGTATTTGAGCTACATGAACAAGCTGTATGCGGAAGGCTTGCTCGACAAGGAGTATTTCACCCAGACGCGCGAGCAGCTTGTGGCCAAAGAAACGAATTTGCGGCTCGGCTTGTATACTGACGGGTCGCCCAATTCGAACATCAAGAACAACGATTACAAGCAGTACACCGTGCCGCCTGCGCTGACCAGTGCCGTCAATTCGAAGCCGGTGTGGAAGAAGACGCCGCAATACGCCCGCTACGGCACGTTCGCGATTACGAAGAAAGCGAAAAATCCGGAAGCGCTCATCCGGCTCGTCGATTTCCTCTACTCTGACGAAGGCAGCATCATGGGCCGCTCCGGACCCGAGTACGGCAAGTGGGATGGCAACGGCGGCTACGAATTTATCGATTTCAACGGCGTGAAGGCGTTCAAGCCGCATTACGACGGGTTCGCCACGTATTTCGACTTCCGCGCGACCCAGACGCTGTTGAACGTTCCGCTGCACATGAGCCAGCAGTACGGCACGTACTTGACTTACGGCGACGAGAAGAACGCCTGGTTTACGGATATTTTGAACGAAAGCGGCCGCGCCAAGGTGTACCGGTTGTCATACCCCGAAGTGAAATTCAAAGCCGACGAACAGACGAAAATCGCCTCGTATGTCGATATGGACAGCTACGTCGATCAGATGGAAGCAAAATTTATAATGGGCGAAACGCCGCTCACGCAATGGGATGCGTACATCGCCACGCTGAAGAAGATGGGCGCCGACGAAATGGCGGGGATACGTCAGACGGCGTATGACCGTTGGAACAAGGCAAGCAAATAAAAGGAAACGCGTCTTGACGGCGAACCTTGGTCGCCGTCAAGACACCAAGCTGCCGGGAGAGGAAGAAGCGATCATGGCTGAAGCAAGCCGAATCACTAATCATTTTACGAACCGCATGCCGCTGCCGAGGCTGCATGTCGACCGGGCCACCGTATTTGCTCCGATCGGACCGAAGGACTGGACATTTTCCCATCAGCCGCATATCGCATCCTTTCAAGGGAAGCTGGTGGCGTGCTGGTCGACTGCTCTAATTGACGAGGATGGACCCGGACAGCGTGTCGTACTGTCGACGTCCGACGATTTCCATCATTGGACGATACCGGTGCCGGTCGTCGATACAGCGATGGGGAAGACATCGGAGCTCGTCTGGACAGCTGTCGGCTTCCACGTCCACGGCGATACGCTGACGGCTTACATCGGGCGGTACGAATACGAGGACGGCAACTATCGCCGCGATCGCCGGCTGGATATGGGTCTGGCCGCGTATACGACGAAGGACGGCTTGTCGTGGGAGGGACCTTACGATTTCGGCATTCCCGCCAATCCGAACCACGGCCCGCAGCGCACATCGAGCGGACGGTTGATCATCGCCGGACACGTCATGTTTCCGTACACCGACGATCCGGCCGGACTTGTCGGCTGGAAGGCGTCGGGCCTGTTTCCCGCCGCAATGGAAGCGGGGCTGAAGGATTGCTTCCATTCCGCCGGCAGATTGGCCGAGGCGCTGGATTGGCCCGTTCATTTCACGGAGGGCTCCCTTCACGAGACCGATGACGGCTTGCTGCACATGATGCTGCGCACGTCCGGTCGGCGGATATGGGCGAGCCAAAGCCGTGACGACGGCGCGACCTGGTCGAAGCCGGCGGAGACCGGGTTTACCGACAACAACTCGCGTTTCCACTTCGGCAGGCTGCCGGACGGCCGGTATTATTACGTCGGCAATCCCGATCCCGACCCGTCGTATATTCGCCGCCGGCTGGTGCTGTCGCTGTCGGAGGACGGCTACTCGTTCGACCGCCACTACGAGCTGATCGAAGGGGAGCGGGAGCCATTGTACGCCGGCACTCATAAAGGGGGCACATATGCGTATCCGCACACGGTCATACACGACGATGCGCTGGTCATCGTCCACTCTGTCAGCAAAGAAAACATCGGCGTACTGCGGGTGCCGCTGCGTCAGCTCGGCTAACGGAACAGGATAATAGGAAACGAACTACAACAAGCTCCCGAATGGTCAAGGGCGATGCCAAACAGCTCCCGACCCCGTCGGGAGCTGTTTGGCATTCGATTCGCGGCTGCGCGTCCTGGACGCTTCTCCGCGGGGCGCTGCATACTCCCAACGATCCCTAAGGCAAAGCGGCGGAGGCTGCCGGCTTGCCGGCTTACTGTACCGGCTTGACCGGTTCCCATACGGCTTGATCCGCATTGGACGCAGCAGCTTCCGTTTCCGGATCGGTTTCCTCCTTGGCGTAGAGCTTGCGGTACTGACCGGGCGTGATGCCTTCCTCGCTCTTGAATTTGCGGATGAAGCTCGTCATGTCGATGTAGCCGATGCTGGCCACGATATCCTTGATCGGCATAGCCGTGGAGACAAGCTCCCGCTTCGCCGCTGCAACCCGCATTTTCCACAAATAATCGGAGAAATGACAGTTAACCTTCTCTTTGAAAAACCGGCTCCAATAATAATTCGAATAGCCGAAACGGTCGGCGATGCTGTCGAGGCTGATATTGGCGTCCTTGTAGCGCTCTTGCACGAAAGCGAGCACATGCTGAATCAAGCCGGTATCGCGCCGCTCGTTCCGATCGGCGACGCAGGTGCAGATTGCATCGATCAACGATTCGATATGCTTGCGGAAATCGCCGATCGAAGACAAGTCGAGCGCCTTGCCGACGAGCTCGGGCAGTTTGCCCGAATCGAATTCGGCTTGGGCGAAAGAAATATCCTGCATGACGTGAATGACGGTGTCGGCGATTTTGTAGCAGGCGAAACGGAAATAACCGGTGCCGACTTGTTCGCCGGGCAATCCGTCCAGCATGCGATGCAAAGCTTCCTTCGCCAGCACGCGATCGCCCTGCTTCAGGCTGTGGGCCAAATAGAGCGTTTCCTCCACCGACAACAAATACGAAGCGGTCGTTTGCGAAACGTCATCGAAGAAGACGACGGGCCGCTCGCGATTCGAAGCGTGGAGCTCGGCTGCTGCGAATGCTTCGATGCAGGAGCGGTGAAGGCCGCCGACGTCGTTGTAAATTTTGCCAACGCCGATGCGCAGCCCGGGTCTGGCGCTCTCCGGGCAAAAGGCGACGACGGCTTCCGCCATCGCGAGCAGATCGTTGCGGCCGTTCGGCTGCTTGACGTTGGCGGCGACGGCGATGGCGTTCCCGTTGCCGAATTCTACCGCATAGGCGACACCGCGAGAGGAGTATTCGCTCCAGAACCGGTCGAGCAGCTCGCCGTTTCGCTGCGGCGTCTCCGCATCGTCCGCTTCAAAGTCGATTAGGAGCGCCGCGAAGCAAGGCCCTGCCAAATCGAGTCCGCTCGATTGCAATAGCTGAGTCCGATCGTGCTTGTCGCCGGTTTCTTCCTTCAGCAATTGCAGCAGCACGTTCTGGCGCAACAGCAGGCGCTGGCTGTCAAGCTGGGTAAGCAGCGACTGGTTGGCGGAGAGCGCATCGCCCATAACGAAACGAATTTGCTCGATTTCGCTGGCACCGCCGCGCTGCTCCGATTGCGGAGCATAATCCTTAACGAATTGATGCAGCTTGCGGATCGGACGGTAATTGCTCAGCGCCATCGGCAGCGCCGCCGTAAAGCACAGCAGGATAATGGCGATCGTGCAGCCGATGATGAACAGCTCCTGCGCGTTTACCCGAGCGAGGAACTGCCCGGTCGGCAGTACGGTAACGTAGCGCCAGCCCGACGCCTCGGACAGCGCGGTGAGGACGGAGTAGCTTTGCTTGTTCCATTTCACCGTATCGATGCCGGGTTTCGGATCCTTGAACGCGCGCAGCAGTTCCGTCTCGGATATGTCCCGGCTCTGATTGATGGTCAGCAGCGTTTCGCCGGCCGGACCTATGATGTACGTGCCGCTGTCAAAATCGGTTTTGCCGGCGCCGGCCATCGTTTTGACCGCATTGCCGCGAAAAACGAAGATGGCGGCGCCCGTCTGGAATTCGCCAAACAGCGGAAACGGCACCATGTACATGACGATATCGGAGGAAGGAAACGTTTGGATGGCCGGCGTGTTCAAATGATTGATTTTGTCGTAAAACAGTCTGGTGTCCGCTTCGGCAAAGGCGTAGCTCTGACCGAGCAGCACGTCGACAGACGTGATCCCGCGGGAGGAGTACATCGTTGTGCTTGATTTGAAATATATCATGATATCGCTGGCAAAGGAGTTGCCTGCCTTGTACTTGCCAAGCTCCTCGATTCCTTCGACCAGCTTGTAGTCTTCCCGGGTCAGATTGTAGTAGGACAGTTTCGGGTTGGCGGATATTTGCGCGGCGATGCTCTTGAATTCGCGGATGCGCAGATCGAAGTTTTCCTGGACTTTATCCAGATTGGACAACCGGAACGATTCGACCTCGCCGCGCAAATTGATGACGCTGTTTTTGTACAGCAGCGCAAACAGCAGCGTCACGGGCAGCATGATGATCAACACGTACGAAAGGAGCATCCGGTTCAGCATGCTTTTTTTCTTCAACAATGCATTCCCCTCCGAACGTTTAGCTTGCGGCCGAATGTGCCGGCATTAGTGAATGGTCCTCTCATTATAGTCGCCATGTATGGGTTTGCAAAGATCGGCTTTACGGCTACCGCGCGTGATGTCAAAATGACCGATCGCCGCAAATCCGGCCTATTCCGCACGCAAGCTGCAAGGCGCCGGATCTGTGCTGATGGCCGGGAACTCGAACTGCCGCCTCTTCCGGCAAGCCGCTGGCGTCCAGCTTCGTCGGCAAGCGATACAAGCGCCCCGGGGGACCTGCCGGAACGTTGGCGGTACGTGTGGGGTTTTTGTATAATAGTAGAAACAAGCCGCGCCGCGGTGATTAGACCGCTTCCTTTATGGAAAATACTAACCTATGCAGACGTTTCTATTTTCCGTAATCGAAGAGGAGTGAAAGAGACATGAAACAAATTATTCTCATAACGGATGGCTGCTCGAACGTAGGAGTAAGCCCGGTTGTCGCCGCTGCGCATGCGCTGGAAGAAGGTGTAGTGGTGAACGTCATCGGCGTCATCGACGAAGGTGAAATCGGCGAGCGAGGCGCCACCGAAATTGCCGATACGGCAAGAGCCGGCGGCGGGCTTAGCCGCATCGTCGAACCGAAGCAACTCACTCATACGGTGCAGATGATGACGCGCAAGACGGTAGCCAGCACCATTCAGCAAGTGGTGAACAAGGAGCTGAAGCAAATTCTCGGCAGCGGCGGAGGTCTCGACGAGCTGCATCCCGATAAGCGGGCGCAAGTGGTGCGCGCGATCGACGAACTCGGCGAAACGACGCCGCTGCGCGTGGCGCTGCTGATCGATGCGAGCGCAAGCATGAAGCCGAAGCTGGCGGCCGTCGAAGACGCCATCCGCGACCTGATGCTCAGCTTGCAGGCGCGCAAAGGCGCAAGCGAGATGGCGGTGCTCCATTTTCCTGGCTCCGGCGGTGAGGATACGCAGTTGGATATGCCGTGGACAAGCGAGCTGACCAAGGCGCGCAAGCTGTTCGCCAAGCTGGCGATGAAAGGAACGACGCCTACCGGACCGGCGCTGATCCAGGCGCTGCGGTATGTGCTCGAAACGGATCGAAGCGCGGCAGAAGAACGGGAGGAGCCGCGATACAGGCAACCGGATGTGAACCACCAAGACGCCGAGGATGGGGAGCTGCGTGATTACATCGTCTAACGATCGCCCCGTTTCCCTGGCGCCGGGAAGCGTTGTCAAAGGGAAATGGAACAAAGCCCGCTATCAGATCGAACGATTGCTCGGCGAAGGCGCCAACGGCAAAGTGTATTTGGTTCGCCATGGCGGCGTGTCTTATGCGCTGAAGATCGGCTTCGACACGGTCGACCTGCAATCGGAAGTCAACATGCTGAAGACGTTGTCCCGTCTGCCGGGCAGCTTCAGCCGCTACTTGTTCGACGTGGACGATTTGGCGGCGGGCAGCGTCAGGGACGGCAAGGAATATCCGTTCTACGTCATGCGTTACGTGCAAGGCGAGCAACTGGGCGACTTCGTTCGACGGCAAGGGGCGGATTGGATCGGCCTGATCGGCGCCGGCCTGCTGCGCAAGCTGCGCGAGCTGCACCGGCACGGCTTCGTGTTCGGCGACTTGAAGCTCGACAATATCCTGGTCGGGGCTTACGGCGCGGTCGAACTGATCGACTTTGGCGGCGTGACGCCGAAGGGAAGCGCGGTCAAACAGTTCACCGAAGTGAACGACCGCGGCTATTGGGGGGCCGGCGGCCGCTCGGCGGACGAAGCGTACGACTTGTTTGCATACGCGATCGTGCTCATGCAGCTGCTTGGCAAATCGAAGGAGCGCTTCTTCAAGCAGCCGATCCTGCCGCAAAATCGTTCGCCGGAATGGCTGCAGGAGGAAGTGGCGGCCGATCCGGCGTTTGGCGTTTATGCGCCGTTCGTGCGCAAGGCGCTGGCGGGAGGCTACGCTTCGTCGGAGGAAGCTTACCGGGACTGGCGCACGATCGTGCATGCCGGCATGATGCCCAAGCGAAAGAAGGAGAGCGGCTCGTTCTGGCTGAAGGCGGGTTTCATCGCCTCGGTGGCGCTGTTCGCGCTTGCGTTGTGCGCTTATTGGCCTTACGGATAACGGTCTCCCCGGATTGGCGACCGTTTGCATTCGCATGAGAAAGGGGACTGCGCAATGGAGCATGAGAACAACGAGAACAACCGCGTCCCGGACCGCAAAAGCTTGTCGAACTGGGAGCTCGAGCGCAAAGTGGCGCGCGCCGTCGCCGAGCACAAGCTGGCCGTGCCCGGCGACACCGTCGTCGTTGCCGTCTCCGGCGGCCCCGATTCCGTGGCGCTGCTGCATCTGCTGGCCGCCTTGGCCGGCGAATTCGGCATCCGGCTCGTCGTCGCGCACCTGAACCACCGCTTCCGTGGCGCCGAATCCGACGCCGAGGCCGCATTTGTCGCCGCGCTCGCCGCCGAACTTGCGCTGCCTTGCGAGTCGGCGGCCGTCGACGTGCCGGCGCTTATCGCGGCCAGCGGCGACAATACGCAGGCCGCGGCGCGCGAGGCGCGCTACGCGTTTCTGCACGAAGCCGCCGCGCGGCACGGCGCCTCCCGCGTCGCTCTCGCGCATCACGCCGACGATCAGGCCGAAACCGTGCTGATGCGGCTGCTGCGGGGAGCGGGCGCTTCCGGGCTGCGAGGCATGGCCTTTGCCCGGCGCGATAAAAATGTGGAACTGATCCGTCCGCTGCTTCGTATATACAAGGAAGACCTGCTGGCCTACAACGAAGCGAACGGATTCGCTTTTTGCCGCGACAGCAGCAACGACAAGCGGCAGTATACGCGCAACCGGCTCCGGTTGGACGTAATGCCGCGGCTGCTCACATTTAATCCCCGATTGCCGGAGACGCTGGTCAGGCTCTCCGACGTATTGTCGCAGGAAGACGACTACTTGGACCGGGAGGCGAAGATCGCGTTCGCCCGCATCGTGTCGCGCGGGCCGGAGCAAGGCGGCGCCGCGCTTGAGCGCAGCGATTTTGCCGCACTCCATGTTGCTTTACAAAGGCGATTGATTAAACTAATATTAACTTATCTTGCTTCCGATACGGGTTCTTTGGACTATATCCGGCTGGAGCTGGTTCGTACGGCCATTCTGCACGAGAAGCCGACCACATGGCGTCATGCCGTCGGCGAACGGGTGGTTGTTTATCGCGAATACGAGGCGATTCGGTTTGCCTGCGGTTCGGCGGCAGAGGCCTTGTTTTGCGCGCGGCTGGACAGCGACGGCGGCGAAGTGCCTTTGCCGCAGGCCGGCATGCGGCTGACGGCGACGGCGTCCGGGCAACCTCCCGCCGGGCGGCACGGCAAATACAGCGCAACGTTCGACCTGGAGGCGCTGCACTTTCCGCTTTCCGTGCGCAGCCGCGAAGACGGAGACCGGATCGCGGTGATCGGATTAAACGGCACGAAAAAGGTAAAGGATATCTTCATTGACGAAAAAGTACCGCCCCGTCTGAGGAATCGGATTCCGCTCCTCGTCGATGCCGCCGGAAGGGTGCTCTGGATTCCCGGGTACCGCCTTTCCGCACACGCGCGCGCGAGCGAACGGACAACCCGCTTTTTCCACATCGCGGCGGAGCCTACCGGAAACGAAGATGAAGCGGTAGAATCTTAAACCGTGAGATTTCATAAGCATGAAGGTAGGAGGATTGGCGTTTTGCACAGTGACATTCAGGAAATTTTGTTCGACGCGGACCGCATCCGGGAGAAGGTGCGGGAGCTCGGGCAGCAGATCGGCCGCGATTACGCGGGGCGCAATCCGCTGGTGATTTGCGTATTGAAGGGCGCCTTTATTTTCATGGGCGATTTGGTCAAGGCGATCGACATTCCGCTGGAAGTCGATTTTATGGCGGTATCGAGCTACGGACAGTCGACCAAGTCTTCGGGCGTCGTCAAGATCGTCAAGGATCTGGACGTTCCCGTCGAAGGCCGGGACGTGCTGATCGTCGAGGATATTATCGACAGCGGGCTTACGCTCGGTTACTTGATCGATGTGCTCGAGCGGCGCAACGCGCTTTCCGTCAGCGTGGTCACCCTGTTCGACAAGCCGGCCCGCCGCACCGTCGAGCTGGAGCCGGACTACAAGGGATTTACCCTGCCGGACGCGTTTATCGTCGGCTATGGACTCGATTATGCGGAGAAATACCGCAATCTGCCGTTCGTGGGCGTACTGAAAGAGAAGGTCTACGCCACGCCGGAGGAGAAGTGAAAACCCGATCCACGCTTATCGCATGCAGCCCGGATTCGGCAGTCCAGTCAAGTTGTAGAGCCGAGACATGCTGTGGTAAAATAAAACAAGTGTGCACCGAGAGGAGGTAGGGGATGAATCGGATCCTCCGAAATACCGGATTTTATCTTCTTATATTCTTAGTCGTCATCGGGATCGTTAGATTTATTAGCGCCCAAAATGAAATGGAAGATCAAATCACCTATACTCAATTTCGAGAATATTTGAAGAATACGGAAACGCAATCCGGGGATCTGAAAATCAAGGAGCTGTACATCAAGCCCGAAGGCTTGACCTACGTAATCAAAGGCAAATACGTAGGCGACAACCGCAGCTTCAAGACACGCGCCCCATTTTCCGATCTGACGATCAAGGAAATCGATGACAGCAAAATTCCGAAAGCGGTCTACGAGAAAATGGACGGGGACAGCATCTGGATCTCGTTCCTGACGTCCATCATTCCGTTTGTCATCATTTTCATTTTGTTCTTCTTCCTGCTGAACCAGGCGCAGGGCGGCGGCGGCAAGGTCATGAACTTCGGCAAGAGCCGCGCCCGTCTTTATAATGAAGAGAAGAAGCGGGTCACGTTCGAAGATGTTGCCGGCGCGGACGAGGAGAAGCAAGAGCTCGTCGAGGTCGTCGAATTCCTGAAGGATCCGCGAAAGTTCGCGGCGGTTGGCGCCCGCATCCCGAAGGGCGTACTGCTCGTCGGTCCTCCGGGTACCGGCAAGACGCTGCTCGCTCGCGCGGTGGCAGGCGAAGCGGGAGTGCCGTTCTTCAGCATCAGCGGCTCCGACTTCGTCGAAATGTTCGTCGGCGTCGGCGCTTCGCGGGTACGCGATTTGTTCGAGAACGCGAAGAAGAACGCGCCCTGCATCATTTTCATCGACGAGATCGACGCCGTCGGCCGCCAGCGCGGCGCCGGACTTGGCGGCGGTCACGACGAACGCGAACAGACGCTTAACCAGCTGCTCGTCGAGATGGACGGCTTCGGCGCCAATGAAGGCATCATTATCGTTGCGGCGACGAACCGCCCCGACATTCTCGACCCGGCGCTGCTTCGTCCCGGCCGGTTCGACCGCCAGATTACGGTCGATCGCCCGGACGTCAAAGGCCGCGAAGCGGTGCTTAAAGTACACGCCCGCAACAAGCCGCTAGGCAAGGACATCAAACTTGGCGCGCTTGCCCGTTACACAACAGGCTTCACGGGCGCCGATCTGGAGAACCTGCTGAACGAAGCGGCGCTGATCGCCGCGCGGCGCAACCGCAAGGAAATTTCGATGAGCGAGATCGAAGAAGCGTTCGACCGTGTCATCGTTGGCACGCAGAAGAAGAGCCGCGTCATCAGCGAGCGCGACAAGAAGACGGTCGCGTATCATGAAGCCGGCCATGCGATTATCGGGTACTACGAGCGCGATGCGCACATGATTCACCGCGTGACGATCGTCCCTCGCGGACGCGCCGGCGGCTACGTCATCACGCTGCCGAAGAGCAGCGAAGATCCGCTCGTGACGACCAAGTCGGAGTTGCTCGACCAGGTGACCGGTTTGCTTGGCGGCCGCGCTTCCGAGGAACTGTTCATCGGCGAAATCGGCACCGGCGCTTACGACGACTTCCGCAAGGCGACGTCGATTGTCCGCAGCATGATCGTCGACTACGGCATGAGCGAGAAGCTTGCTCCGATGCAGTTCGGCCATACGCAAGGCGGGCAAGTGTTCCTTGGCCGCGACCTCGGCCACGAACAGAACTACAGCGACGCCATTGCATACGAGATCGACCAGGAAATGCAGAACGTCATTCGCCGCTGCTACGACCGGGCGAAAGAAATATTGTCCGAACATGCGGACCAGGTGCATTTGATCGCAGCGACGCTGCTTGATAAGGAAACGCTCGACAAGGACCAAATCGTGCAGCTGATCGAAAAAGGAAGCGTCGAAGGAATCGACGACACCGACGATCTGAAGGTCAACATCCAAAGCCAGGACCAGCAATCGGAAGCCAATAAACTTGGTTTCGACCGCGAGAAGAAAGAAGAATAGCGAACGAGCGACCTGTCGCATCCGGATGACCTCAAGGCATCCGGATGTGGTCATTTTGGCGGCATTTCGGCATTGACACCCGTTTTAATGTTGTGTAAATTAGGTGTAAATTAAAACCCGCCGATGCGAGGAGACGCTGCCTGACGGCATTTCGAATCCATGGGCCGGGCTCCATAATACAGGCAGCTTGGAGGAGGGGCAGGGGAATGGAAGCACTCGCACTGGAACGGAAGGCGGAGCAGAATGCCGAGCTGAAGGCGCGAATCGCACAGCTGAAGAAAGAGCGAAATGCCATTATTCTGGCGCATTATTATCAGCGCGATGAGATACAGGAAATTGCCGATTTTCGCGGGGATTCGTTCCTGTTGGCGCAGAAGGCGGCCACGACGGATGCCGATGTGATCGTATTTTGCGGCGTTCATTTCATGGGGGAAAGCGCCAAGATTTTGGCGCCGAACAAGACCGTCATCATTCCGGACGAGCGGGCAGGCTGCCCGATGGCCGATATGGTGAATGTCGACGGCTTGCGGGCGCTCAAGAAGCAGCACCCGAATGCCAAGGTCGTCGCTTATATCAATACGTCCGCGGAAGTGAAGTCGGAAACCGACATTTGCTGCACGTCCGCCAATGCGGTGAAAGTGGTCAATTCGGTTGACGCGGATGAGGTTATCTGGGTGCCGGATAAAAATTTGGGCGACTATGTGGCAAAATTCACGAGCAAAAAAATGATTATCTGGGAAGGCTACTGCAACACGCACGATATGCTTACCGTCAAAGACGTGGAAGAGATGAAGGCGCAGCATCCGAACGCACAATTCGTGGTGCATCCCGAATGCCGGCCGGAAGTGGTCAAGCTGGGCGACTTCGTCGGCAGCACAACGGCGATCATCAAATATTGCAAAGAATCGCCGCATACGGAGTTTATTGTCGGCACGGAGGACGGCACCGGCTTCCAGCTCCGCAAGGACAGTCCGGAGAAGACGTTCCATTTTGCCACCAAATATCTCGTATGCCCGAATATGAAAGTGAACAACCTGAAGAAAGTGGCCAAATGTCTGGAAACGATGTCGCCGCAAATATACGTTCCCCCACATGTCGCCGATCAGGCGCGAGCATCCCTAGAGCGCATGCTACAAGTGAAGTAGCATGCGCTGCTTCCTTCTTTGCCAGGAAAATACCGAATGCAGGTGAGGCCCATGATACCGCGTTATTTGGTCGACTTCGATCTGGGGCAGTTGCCCCACATACATACCGACGTGATCGTGATTGGCGCCGGCATAGCCGGCTTATTTACTGCCATCAAGGCCGCCGAAGAAGGCCGCGTGCTGATGATTACGAAGAAGTCGCTGCTCGACAGCAACACCCGCTACTCCCAGGGCGGCATCGCGGCCGTCATCTCCCGCGACGATTCGCCGGCGTATCACCGCCAGGATACGTTGATCGCCGGGGCGGGGTTATGCTCAAGCGACGCCGTAGACGTACTGGTGCATGAAGGGCCGGCCGGCGTGTTGGATTTGATTCGCATGGGCACCAAATTCGACGAAGAGAACGGCGAACTGGCGCTGACGAAGGAAGGCGCGCACAGCCAGCGCCGCATTCTGCACGCGCACGGCGACGCCACCGGCTTCGAAATCGTTCGCGCCCTGTCGGAGAATGCGACGGCGCATCCGAATATCGAAGTGTGGGGCGACCACTACGTCATCGATCTGATTACGGAAGACGGCGAATGCTACGGCGTGCTTGTGCAGAAGCCGGACGGGCACCGCGTATTCGTCACCGGCAAAGCGACGATCCTGTGCTCCGGCGGCGCCGGCCAGTTGTACCGCTACACGACGAATCCGGAAATCGCTACCGGCGATGGCATCGCACTGGCGTACCGGGCAGGGGCGGACGTACGCGACCTCGAGTTCGTGCAGTTCCACCCGACCGCGCTTTGTTATCCCGGCGCGCCGCGTTTCCTCATTTCCGAAGCGGTTCGGGGGGAAGGGGCGGTGCTGCGCAACATCAACGGCGAACGATTCATGGAGAAGTATCATCCGATGCTCGAACTCGCCCCGCGCGATATTGTTGCAAGGGCGATAGTCAGCGAAATGGAGAATACGAAATCGACTTTCGTCTATATTGATATTACGCACGAATCGGAAGCGATGGTGAAGCACCGGTTTCCGACGATTTACGAGACCTGCCTGACTTATGGACTCGATCTCTCGACGGACTGGATTCCGGTCGCGCCGGCGGCGCATTATATGATGGGAGGGGTGCGGACCGATCTGTACGGCGAAACGTCGGTCAAACGGCTGTTCGCCTGCGGCGAAGTATCGTCTACCGGCGTTCACGGCGCCAACCGGCTCGCCAGCAACTCTTTGTCCGAAGCGATTGTGTTCGGCCGGCGCATCGTCGAACGGATCAAATCGCTTCGGGCTCCACAAGCCGTTCCGCATGTTCGCTCCGAAGGAACGGTTCGTACCGAACCGCCGATGCAGCCGGTCGTCGAGAAGCGGCTCAAGCTGCAGAAGATCATGCTGCGTTATGCCGGCGTAAACAACCGTTCCGCGCAAGGGCTGCAGAAGGGCCACGACGAGTTGCGCCGCCAGTTGCCGGTGTTTCAGACGGCGCTGACCAAACGCGAGGAATTCGAATTCGCCAACCTGCTCGTTTGCGCGCTGTTGTCGACGCAGGCGGCGTTGCTGCGAGAGGAAAGCCGCGGCGGCCATTACCGGGAAGATTTCCCGGAACGGGACGATTTGTTGTGGAAGAAGCATACGGTATTTAACCGCGAGAAGGACGTATGGGAGGAGGGAATCGTCGATGCGTGACGACGTAAGGGAAGGAAGCAACGGCGCAGCCCCGGCGCCCGAACTGAACCGCGAGCTGCTGGTTTCCTCCATTCGCGGCTGGCTGGCGGAAGACATCGGCACCGGCGATGTGACAACGACGTCGACGATTGCCGCTAGCCATCGCACCAAGGCGATCATTCATGTCAAGGACGACGGAATTGTCGCCGGGCTGCCGGTTGCCGAAGCGGTTTTCCATACGGTGGATCCCGCCCTGCGGTTCGCTCCGCTTGTCGCGGAAGGCGCCGCGGTAACCAAAGGCACGCTGCTGGCGGAAGTGGAAGGCTCGACGCGCAGCATTCTGCTCGGCGAGCGGCTGGCGCTTAACCTGATGCAGCGCATGTCGGGCATCGCCACGCGCACTAGCCAGTTCGTGGCCCAACTGAACGGCTTGACAACGCGGCTTGTCGACACGCGCAAGACGACGCCCGGGCACCGCGTGCTCGAGAAGTATGCCGTTCGCGTCGGCGGCGGCCACAATCACCGCTTCGGCCTATACGATGCCGTCATGATCAAGGACAATCACATCAAGGGCGCCGGCGGCGTGGCCGCGGCGATTCGATCTGCGCGACTCAGCATCCCGCATACGATGAAGATCGAAGTCGAAGTCGAAAGCTTCGACCAGTTGGAAGAAGCGCTGCAGGCCGGCGCGGACATCATCATGCTGGACAATATGAGCACAGCTGCGATGACGGAAGCGGTAGGGCGCATTCGCGCCGCAGCGCCCCATGTCGTCATCGAAGCGTCAGGCATGGTGTCGCTGGAGACGGTACGCGCCATCGCGCTTTCCGGCGTCGATGTCATTTCCGTAGGCCGGCTGACGTATTCGGTGCAGGCGCTTGACATCAGTCTTGACCTGAATGGCAAGAAAGAGGCAACGATATGATATTCGTTGTCGATGTTGGCAATACGAATATCGTGCTCGGTCTTTACGACGGCAAACGGCTGCTGCATCACTGGCGCGTCAGCACGAATCGCTCCGCCACGTCGGACGAATACGGCATGATGATTGCCGGCTTATTCCGGCACGTCGGCGTGCTGCACGCCCAGATCGAAGGCATGATCCTCTCGTCGGTCGTGCCGCCGCTCATGTCTGCGCTGGAACGAATGTGCGCCGACTACTTGCAGCTGAAGCCGCTCGTGGTTGGTCCCGGCATCCGCACCGGCTTGAACGTCAAGATCGAAAACCCGCGCGAAATGGGCGCCGATCGTATCGTCAACGCGGTGGCCGGCATCGAGCTGTACGGCTCGCCGCTCATCATTGTCGATTTCGGCACGGCGACCACGTTCGACTACATCGACGACGCGGGCTCCTTGCTTGGCTGCGCGATTGCGCCAGGGATCGGCATTTCGCTCGAAGCGCTTTACGACAAGGCGGCGAAGCTGCCGCGCATCGAGCTGACAAGACCCAAAAGCGCCGTTGGCCGCAACACGGTGGCGTCGATGCAGGCGGGTATCATTTTTGGTTTCGCAGGTCAGGTGGACGGCATCGTCGGCCGCATGAGCGAGGAGTTCGGTACGAACCCGACCGTTGTCGCAACCGGCGGGTTGGCAGAGCTCATCGCCAAGGAGACCCGTACGATTGCCATCGTTAATCCGCTGCTGACACTGCAAGGATTGCTAACGTTATACGAACGCAACCGATCATGAGGTGAATGATGTGACAACGCAAGAAGGACAACAAGACGAGACGCTGAAGCAAAACGGGCACGGGGAAGCGGACTATTTGGTTCGGGCGACGGCGCTTGGCGGCAAAGTGCGGGCGTTTGCCGTGCAGTCGACCGGCATCGCGGGCGAACTCGCCCGTCGGCATAGCACGACACCGACGGCGACGGCCGCGCTTGGAAGAACCGTTTCGGCGGGTCTGATGATGGGTAAGATGTTAAAAGGGGAAGAACGGCTGACGATTCAAGTGAAAGGCGGCGGCCCGATCGGGCAAATCGTCGTGGATGCCAACGCTCATGGCGAAGTGAGGGGATATGTCGACAACCCGGACGTCGATTTGCCGTTGAACGCCGTCGGCAAGCTGGATGTGGCCGGAGCGGTCGGGACGGACGGCTATTTGTACGTGATCAAAGATCTTGGCTTGCGCGAGCCGTACCGCGGCAGCGTGCCGATCGTTTCCGGCGAGCTTGGGGAAGATTTTACGTATTATTTTGCCAAGTCGGAACAGACGCCTTCGATCGTAGCGCTTGGGGTATTGGTCGCGGTCGACCGTTCGGTGAAAGCCGCCGGCGGGTTTATCGTGCAATTGCTGCCGGGCGTTTCCGAGGAGGAGATCGACCGCATCGAAAGCCGGCTGAGCGGCATGCAGTCGGTGACCGCGATGCTGGATGCGGGCTATTCGCTGGAGCGGATGCTGGCGGAAGTGTTGGATGACGTCAGCGTGCTGGAGCGATCCGAGGTTCGGTTTCAATGCCGCTGCTCGCGCGAACGGGTCGAACGGACGTTAACGAGTCTCGGCGAAGACGAGTTGCAGGCGCTGCTCACCGAAGACGGTCGGGCGGAAGTCGTCTGTCATTTCTGCAACGAAGCGTACCAGTTCGAAGAAGGGGACATCCGCGCCCTGATTCGTTCCATAAAAGAGCGCGGCTCCGTGCGGGAGTAGAAGCGCATTTCCCGCATTCCCGGTGGCGGTCGTCCGGACCGACCGGATGCGATATGTACGGATGAGGCCTGAGGAGAACCGGCAATGAGAACTGTAAAAGTATTATGGGGTGTCGTCGTGCTGCTTTCCGCAGCGCTTCTGATCGTATGTTTGTATTCCTTCGGGCCGCAGCGAGGCGGCAAGCCGGGACTCGCGCAGCCCAGCCCCACGCCGGGCGCGTCCGGACAAGTGAAACCTGACGACGATCCTGTCGTCGCCAAGATCGGCAGCCGCACGATCAAACGCAGCGAGCTGTCCGCCAGCCTGTTCGAGCGGCATGGCGCGGAGCTGCTCAGTCAGATGCTTGACCGGGCGGCCATTCAGATGGAAGCCGACACGCTGGCGATTAAAGCGACGCAGCCGGAAATTGCGGCCGAATTGAAGCGTATGCAGCAAGGCTACGACAGCGAAGAGCAATTTTATCAGTCGATGAAAGACCAGGTGGGCTTGACGAAGAGCGAACTGGCGGAAGACGTCTATTTCAAGCTGCTGCTCGAGCGGATTGCGACCCGGAACGTGACGGTGACGGAAGGCGAAGTGGACGAATACATACAGAAACATCCGGAGGAGTTCCGCAGCCACGTGCAGCTTCATCTGCTGCAGATTGTAGGCGCAACGCTCGAGCAGGCGAACCGTACGCTCGATTTGTTGCGTTCGGGGCAAGACTTTGCCAAGCTGGCTCGCGACCGCTCGATCGATACGGCGACGGCGGGCGACGGCGGCGATCTCGGCTGGGTCGAAGAGAACGACCCGTTCCTGCCCCCACCGGTCATGAAGGCGGCCTCCAAGCTCAAGACAGGCGAAGTCAGCGCGCCGGTCCAGACGGAGAACGGCTTCGTCGTGATCAAGCTGGTCGACCGCAAGGAGACGAGCAAAGGCGACGCTGCGCAACTGCGCGACGCGCTGCGCAGCCAGTTGGCGCTGCAGAAGGCGCCGCCGCTGCGCGACTTGACGGCCGGGCTGCGCAGCAAATACGGAGCAACGATCAGCGACGATCAATTGAAGTAATCCGGCCTTGGTGAAATGTCGGCAGCGGTATTGACAAGGACAACAGAGGTTGATAAACTAAAGGGAGTTTAATACCTACCTGTTTACTCGGAAATATTTGAAGGAGGGCATCGTAAACCATGGCCAAAATTGTGCAAAACATTACCCAATTGATCGGTGATACGCCGCTTGTTCGCCTGAACCGCGTCGTTCCCGAAGGCAGCGCTGAAGTATATGTCAAGCTCGAGTATCAAAACCCGGGTTCCAGCGTCAAAGACCGGATCGCGATCAGCATGGTCGAAGTGGCCGAAGCCGAAGGCAAACTGAAGCCGGGCGACACGATCATTGAACCTACCAGCGGCAACACGGGCATCGGGCTCGCGATGGTCGCTGCCGCCAAAGGCTATAAAGCCATTCTCGTCATGCCGGAAACGATGAGCATGGAGCGCCGCAACCTGCTCCGCGCTTATGGCGCCCAGCTTGTGCTGACGCCGGGCCCGGAAGGAATGAAAGGGGCGATTCGCCGCGCGGAAGAGCTGCAAGCGGAGAACCCGAACTATTTCATGCCGCAGCAATTCAAGAACCAAGCCAACGTGAAAGTGCACCGCGAAACGACAGGCCCGGAAATCGTCGAAGCAATCAATTCCCTGGACGGCAAACTCGACGCTTTCATTTCGGGCATTGGCACGGGCGGTACGATTACAGGCGCAGGCGAAGTGCTGCGCAAGAACTTCCCGAACATCAACATTTATGCGATTGAGCCTGCAGCATCGCCGGTATTGTCCGGCGGCAAACCGGGCCCGCACAAAATCCAGGGCATCGGCGCCGGCTTTGTGCCGGATATTTTGGATACGAATGTATATAACGGCGTGATCCAGGTCGAGAACGACGACGCGTTCGAAACTTCGCGCCGCGTAGCGAAAGAAGAAGGCATTCTCGGCGGCATTTCGTCCGGCGCTGCCATCTTCGCCGCATTGAAAGTAGCCAAAGAACTGGGAGCCGGCAAACGTGTCGTGGCCATCCTGCCGAGCAACGGCGAACGGTACCTCAGCACGCCGCTGTACCAATTCGAAGACTAATCGTGGTTGTTCAAAAGGCTCTCCCGCAGGAACCGCGCGGGGGAGCTTTTCGTTTGCTGCGCTTCGGCTTGCAGCCGCTGGAAAATCCGGTATACTTAATTATTACTGATGAGCGGACGGGGCGGGAGGAAACGGAACGTATGGTGGTCACATCGCTAACACAATGGAAGGAATGGGCGTCAAACTGGACCATGCTGCCTTATGTCGCGTCGTATCCGCTGCAGGGAGGATTGCCGGCGTCGTGGGAGCGGGCGTGGGAAGAAGCGGGAGCGTCGTCGTTCGTGCTTGAAAGCGGCAAGGATGGCCGCTACACCTTCCTAGGGCTGATGCCGGTCGAATCGATTGAAGGGACCGGCCATCAGGCTGTTGTCGTGCGCCGCGACGGCAGCAAGGAATGGCAAGTTGGCCGGCCGCTGGCGCTGATCGAGGCGTGGATGGCGCCTTATCGCAGCCCGCGCGTGGCGGATCTGCCGAAGTTCGCCGGCGGCTGCGTCGGCTACATCGGCTACGATGTCATTCGCACGATCGAGCGGCTGCCGGCGACGGCCCAGGCGGATTTGCCGATTCCCGAATATGCGCTGCTGCGATATGAAGAAGTGTGGATCGTCGATCAGCAGGAAGGGTTATTGTATTGCGCCGTTCATGTGCCCCTGCCGCTTGCCGAGTCTGGGGCCGGCGCCCTGCGGCGGGCATACGAGCAAGCGGCCGTTCGCGCGGAGCGCATGAAACGCGCATGGGATCGTTTCGCGGCGCCGGCGGTTGCCGATGCGGGCGATGAACGCGAACCGGGGCTAGGGCGGTCCCGTCGCGAACTGTATGAAACGCAGCTGCACGGAGATCGGCTGCAAGTGAATGTGGAATCGATGGCGGGCGTTCATCCGGCGTTCGGCAAAGCCGCTTACGTGGATGCCGTGCGGGCGATCCAGCGGTATATTGCGGCCGGCGACGTGTTCCAGGTCAACCTGTCCGTCCGCCAAAGTCGCCGGCTCACGACGGCGCCGGAAGATATCTACGAATGGCTGCGGCTGTTGAACCCGTCGCCCTATATGGGGCTGCTTCGTTTTCCCGGCTTCCGGCTCGTGTCCGCTTCGCCCGAACAGCTCGTCGGCCTGGAAGGCCGCACCGTCAGCACGCGGCCGATCGCCGGCACCCGCCCGCGCGGCGTCAACGCCGAAGAGGATGCGCGGCTGGCGGACGAGCTGCTGTCCAGCGAGAAGGAGCGCGCCGAACACGTGATGCTGGTCGATCTGCAGCGCAACGACATCGGCAAAATTTCCCGATACGGTTCGGTGCGCGTCGATGACTTCATGGTCGTGGAATACTATTCCCACGTGATGCACATCGTCTCCGAGGTACGCGGCGAACTGGCCGCAGGCAAGAACGCTTTCGACGTCATTGCGGCGACGTTCCCCGGCGGCACGATCACCGGAGCGCCGAAAATCCGCACGATGGAAATCATCGAAGAGCTCGAGCCGGTGCGCCGCGGCCCTTATACCGGCGCGATCGGCTGGATTGACTATAACGGCAATATGGAATTAAATATAGTTATACGCACGCTGCTTGCGGTCGGGGATACCGGCCACATCCAGGCGGGAGCCGGCATTGTCATCGACTCCGATCCGGAGAAAGAATACATCGAATCGATCAACAAGGCGAAAGCGCTGTGGAAATCGATCGAATACAGCGAACAATGGCAACAGCGCATGCGGACCAAGGAGGGGTCGTTGTGATACTCGTCATCGACAATTACGATTCGTTTACGTACAATTTGGTGCAATATTTGGGCGAACTTGGCGAAACCGTTGAAGTGCGGCGCAACGATGAAATTGATCTGGCCGGGATCGAAGCGCTGAAGCCGGACCATATTCTCATTTCCCCGGGTCCGTGTACGCCGAACGAAGCCGGCGTCAGTTTGGCGCTGATCGACCAATTTAAGGGGAAGTTACCGATCTTCGGCGTCTGCCTCGGCCATCAATCGATCGGCCAGGCGTTCGGCGGCGACGTCGTGCGCGCGGAGCGGCTGATGCACGGCAAGACATCGCCGATCTTCCACGACGGCAAGACGATTTTCCGCGATTTGCCGAGCCCGTTTACGGCGACGCGGTATCACTCGCTGATCGTCAAGCGCGAGACGCTGCCGGACTGCCTCGAGATCAGCGCCTATACCGAAGAGGGCGAAATCATGGGGCTGCGGCACAAGGAATATGCCGTGGAAGGCGTGCAATTCCATCCGGAATCGATCATCACCGATCACGGCCTGCGCATTCTGCGCAATTTCCTGACGCAAACCGCCGCTGCGGGAGGACGGGCATGAAGATTGCCGTGAACGGCAAGCTGTGCGACGAGCGCGACGCCGTTGTGTCGGCGTACGACCACGGCTTCATGTACGGCATCGGGCTGTTCGAAACGCTGCGCACCTACGACGGAGAGCCGTTTCTGCTGGGCGCGCATTTGCGGCGGCTGGCGCAAGGCTGCGAGGCGCTCGACATCGCTTATGCGCCGGACGAGGCGGCGCTGCGCGAGACGTTCCGCGAGCTGCTTGCGGTTAACGGGCTGGCGGATGCCTATATCCGGTTGTCCGTCTCCGCGGGACCGGATGCGCTCGGCTTGCCGGCCGGCGGCTATTTTACGCCGACGATCATCGTTTACGTCAAGCCGCTGCCTTCTGCCGCCCCGGGCGGCAAGGCGCTGCAGCTGCTGACGCTTCGCCGCAATTCGCCGGAAGGCGACGTGCGGCTGAAGTCGTTTCATTATATGAACAATATCCTGGGCAAAATAGAGCTGAAGCGCTATTCGTGGGCGTCCGGCGCGGAGGGGCTGTTCCTCGATGCAGCGGGGCGGGTGGCCGAAGGGATCGTCAGCAACGTGTTTTTTGCCGGGGCGGACGGCGTACTCCGCACGCCGGCGCTTGCGACCGGCGCGCTGCCGGGCATTACGCGCGCGCATGTGCTGCGGCTGGCGGATCGGCTCGGCCTGCGCGCCGAAGAGGGCTTGTACGGCTTCGGCGAGCTGACCGCGGCCCGCGAAGCGTTCGTGACGAATTCGATCCAGGAAATCGTGCCGGTTCGCGCGGTTTACGAGCCGGACGGAACGTGCCATTCATTCGGCGACGGCGGATCCGGCGAACCCGGCGAACTGACACGCCGCCTGATCGCCGTCTACCGTACGGAGGCAGGGCCTGCTGAAGAAGAGGAAGGAAGGTGACGGCGCCATGACGACTTCCGTCTTGCAATGCCGGGAACGCAGCCTGCTCCTTGGTGCAAAAACGCTGCTCATGGGTATTGTAAACGTAACGCCGGATTCGTTCTCGGATGGCGGGCGCTACAACACCGTGGACAAGGCTGTCGCGCATGCCCGGCAGCTGGTGGCGGACGGCGCCGACATCGTCGATATCGGCGGCGAGTCGACCCGTCCCGGCGCGGCTGCCGTGTCCCTTGAGGAAGAACTGCAGCGGGTCGTACCGGTGATCGAAGCGCTCCGCGACGCCGTCGACGTTCCGCTGTCCGTCGATACGTACAAGGCGGAAGTGGCGCGCCAAGCGCTGGCGGCCGGCGCGCATATCGTTAACGACGTCTGGGGGCTGAAGGCCGATTCCGCCATCGCGGGCGTCGCGGCGCAATACGATTGCCCCGTCATCATAACGCACAATCGGACGGACCGGGACTACGCACATTTTATAGCCGATGTGGTCGCCGATCTGCAAGCAAGCATTCGCATCGCCCGTGAGGCGGGGGTGGGCGAAACGCGCATCGTGCTCGATCCCGGCATCGGATTCGCCAAAGATTACGAACAGAATCTGCTGATGCTCGCCCGTTTGGACGCCGTCGTCGAGCTTGGCTACCCCGTCCTTCTCGGCACTTCGCGCAAAAGCGTCATCCAGAAGACGCTGCAAGATCAAGACGTTGGCTCTTACGGTACTGCCGCTACGGTTGCGCTGGGAATCGCGCGGGGCTGCGCCATCATGCGCGTGCACGACGTGCGCGAGATGAAGCGGGTGGCGGCGATGGCCGATGCGATTGCGGCGGCAACGCGCGCGCGTGTGGCTGCGGCACAGGCGAAATAAGGAAGGAAGCAGGTGCAATTCATTATGGACAAGCCGAACAAGCCGGACAAAATATCGCTTTCCCGCATGCAATTTTACGCCCATCACGGGGTTTTTCCCGAAGAAAACAAGCTGGGCCAGCGCTACATGCTCGACCTTGACTTATACTTGCCGCTGGACCAAGCGGGCCGGAGCGACAATCTCGAGGATACGATCAACTACGCCGATGTGTACGCGCGAGTGAAGGCGATTGTGGAAGGGCGCGCGTACAAGTTGATTGAAGCGCTTGCGGAACGAGTTGCAGAAGATCTGCTGCAAACTTATACTAGTATCAATGAATTGACGGTACGCGTGGTTAAGCCGCATCCGCCGTTTGCGATTTTTTTCGACGGCGTGACGGTGGAAATTCACCGGAAACGGACGGGCCGATGAACGGACGCAAGTTGGCCGAAGTCGATGCGTATATCGGGCTCGGAACGAATATGGGCGATCGCGAGCGGCATTTGCGGGACGCGCTGGCGTTGCTTGGCGAACGCAGCGGCATTCGCTTGCTGCGCGCCTCGGCCGTCTACGAAACCGACCCGGTCGGTTTTACGGAGCAGCCCGCTTTTCTCAATATGGTTGCGCTGCTGCGCACCGATTTGCCGGCCGAAGCGCTGCTTGACGAACTGCTGGACATTGAGCGCACGCTTGGCCGCACCCGCGATATTCGTTGGGGGCCGCGCACGATCGATCTCGACTTGCTGCTGTACGGCACCGCCAAAGTAAAGACCGAACGACTGGACGTTCCGCATCCACGCATGGCGGAACGCGCTTTTGTATTAATTCCGCTGCTGGATGTGATCGACTTCGAGCCGTTCGCCGAACGGGGAGCGCTGCGGGAGTTGGTCGCCCATATAGAAGGAAAGGATGGCGTCAAGCGATGGAGCCCAACTACGCTTTAGCCCAGCGCATTCGCGCATTTCGCAAATTGAAAGGCTTGACCCAGCTCGAGCTGGCGCAGCGGCTCGACGTGTCGATCGCGATCGTCGGCGCCATCGAGCGCGGTACGCGCAAGGCAGATTCGCGCATCCTGCGCCAAATCGCGGATGCGCTTGGCGTCGACGCCAAGGAACTGGCGGCAATTGAGCTGCGAAAGGAGGAAGCGTAATGCTTAAGATCGGCAATGTAGTCGCTCGCAACAATGTGGTGCTCGCCCCGATGGCGGGCGTATGCAACCCGGCTTTTCGGCTCATTGCCAAAGAGTTCGGCTGCGGGCTCGTTTGCGCGGAGATGGTGAGCGACAAGGCGATCGTGCACGGCAACGAACGCACGCTGCAGATGCTCTACGTGGATGAACGGGAGAAGCCGCTCAGTTTGCAAATTTTCGGCGGGGATACGGAAACGCTGGTGGAGGCGGCGAAGGTCGTTGACCGGCACACGAACGCCGATATTATCGATATCAACATGGGCTGCCCCGTACCCAAAATCGTCAAGTGCGACGCCGGCGCCCGCTGGCTGCTAGCGCCCGACAAGATCGAGAAGATGGTCGCTTCCGTCGTCAAGGCGGTATCCAAGCCCGTCACGGTCAAAATGCGGATCGGTTGGGACGACGAACACGTCTACGCGGTGCAGAACGCCAAGGCGGTGGAGAACGGCGGCGGTTCGGCCGTATCGGTTCATGGGCGCACGCGGGTGCAGATGTATACCGGCACGGCCAATTGGGACATCATTAAAGACGTTAAGGACGCGGTGTCGATTCCGGTCATCGGCAACGGCGACGTATTTACGCCCGAGGATGCGCGGCGGATGCTCGACCAGACGGGCTGCGACGGCGTGATGATCGGCCGCGGCGCGCTCGGCAATCCGTGGATGCTGTATCGGACGATCCACTATTTGACCGAGGGTGAACTGCTTCCGGAGCCGAATGCGGCGGAGAAGGTGCGCATCGCGATTTTGCATATGGACCGGCTTGTTGCTTTGAAGGGCGAACATGTGGCTGTGAAGGAAATGCGCAAGCATATGGCCTGGTACCTCAAAGGCTTGCGCGGTGCCGCGCGCGTGAAGGACTCGCTGATGGAGCAGACCGAACGCGATGCGATGGTGCGGATGCTCGAACAGTATCTGGAACAGCTGGCAGCGGAAGAGGGCGCCGGGCCCGAGGCGGCGGACGGTGCGGAGAACGCTCCTGAGCCTGTCGTTTACCACTGAAAGCCTTGCAAACCGGGCGTTTCCCTGCGATTGACATTTGTATGGCGTTGAAATATAATCAGTCAATAACGCGCTACCCGGGGCATGAAGGCATCTTGATTCGTGCTTGTCATATAGTAGAGATATGCCGTGGTCACGCTGGCATAAGGTGAGTTCATACGGACGGTTTTCCGGAATGTATGGAAATCTTTCACGCGACGGGAGAACAAGGGATTTATGGCCGAAAAAGAGGTTATTCTCACGCAGGAAGGCTTGAAGAAGCTGGAGGAAGAGCTGGAGAACTTGAAATCGGTGAAGCGCCGCGAGGTGGCGGAACGGATCAAGATTGCCATCGGCTATGGCGACATCAGCGAGAACTCGGAATACGAGGATGCGAAGAACGAGCAGGCTTTCATCGAGGGACGCATCATCACGCTTGAGAAGATGCTGCGGAACGCTCGTATTATCAATAGCGAAGAAGTGGACATCAACACCGTAAGCGTAGGCTCGATTGTGACGCTGAAGGATATGGAATTCGGAGATACAGTTGAGTATACGATCGTCGGTACGGCCGAATCGGATCCGCTGCAGAACAAGATATCGAACGAAAGTCCGGTAGGCAAAGCGATTCTCGGCAAGAAGAAAGGCTCGACCGTAGACGTGAACGTACCCGCCGGTATCATCCCCTACCAAATCATCGATATCAAGAAATAACGAACGAGCGATAGCATGACGGGATGAGCGTTTCCATACCGACTGTTATGAGAGAAGCTTCCTCCGGGGGCTTTTCTTGAGTGTTGGGGGAGTTTCCGCGATTGTCCGCTACAGGGATGCCAATCGCCGCCCCGGCGGCGAATCGGTGCAAGCGCTGGAATTGGCGTACTTATTAGGAGATGAGATCATGACGCAGGAATTGGAAGTAAGTGAGTTATTGGCCATCCGCAAAGGCAAGCTGGACAAATTGCGCGAGCTCGGCGTCGACCCGTTCGGCGGCAAGTTCGAGCGTACGCACGCGGCGATGGACATTCACCGCGACTACGGCGAGAAGACGAAGGAAGAGCTGGAGGACGCGGCGATCCCGGTCAGCGTAGCCGGACGCATCATGCAGAAGCGTTCGATGGGCAAAGCGTCGTTCGTGCATATCCAGGATCAGACGGGCAAAATCCAAATCTACGTCCGCAAAGACGCGATCGGCGATCAGGCTTATGCGGCGTTCGATATACTCGATATCGGCGATATTATCGGTGTGTCCGGCACTGTGCTGCGCACGCAAACCGGGGAGACGTCGATCAAGGCGGCTTCCGTGACGGTGCTGTCCAAATCGCTGTACCCGCTGCCGGAGAAGTTCCACGGACTGAAGGACGTCGAAACCCGTTACCGCCAGCGGTACGTCGATTTGATCGTCAACGAAGACGTGAAGGGAACGTTCATCCTGCGCTCCCGGATCATTCAGTCGATGCGGCGCTACCTGGACCAGAACGGTTATCTCGAAGTGGAGACGCCGACGCTGCATGCCATCGCCGGCGGCGCGGCGGCGCGCCCTTTCCATACGCATCATAATGCGTTGGACATGCCGCTGTTCATGCGGATCGCCATTGAGCTGCACCTGAAGCGGCTTATTGTCGGCGGTCTTGAGAAGGTGTACGAAATCGGCCGCGTGTACCGCAATGAAGGCGTTTCGACCCGGCATAATCCGGAGTTTACAATGCTGGAGCTGTATGAAGCGTACGCCGATTACCATGACATCATGCAGCTGACGGAAAATATGATCGTTCACATCGCCAGCGAGGTGCTTGGCACGACGTTGATCCGTTACCAGGAATACGATGTCGATCTCGGTGTGCCGTGGCGCCGCGTCTCTATGGTCGATGCGATCAAGGAAGTGGTCGGCGTCGATTTCAGCGTGCAGATGTCGGACGAAGAAGCGCATCGATTGGCCAAGGCGCACAAGGTGCATGCCGAGCCGAACATGACGTTCGGCCATATCGTTAACCTGTTCTTCGAAGCGTTCGTCGAGGAAACGCTGATTCAGCCTACGTTCATTACCGGCCATCCGGTGGCGATTTCGCCGCTGGCGAAGAAGAACGACGCCGATCCGCGGTTTACCGACCGGTTCGAGCTGTTTATCGTGGCGCGCGAGCATGCGAACGCATTCTCCGAGTTGAACGATCCGATCGACCAGCGCGCCCGTTTCGAAGCGCAGTTGGTCGAGCGCGAACAAGGCAATGACGAGGCGCACGAGATGGACGACGACTTCATCCGCGCGCTCGAATACGGCATGCCGCCGACGGGCGGTCTTGGCATCGGCATCGACCGTTTGGCGATGCTGCTGACGAATGCACCGTCGATTCGCGACGTGCTGCTGTTCCCGCTGATGCGCGATCGGCAGGCGGAGTAGTGTTGGGTTGATTAGGCAAGGCGCCCTGGGGGCGCCTTTTGTTTTTTGGCGGGTGGTTTTGTTGCAGGGCCAGCGCGAATGAGATGGCATTCGGTGTTTTTTGCTGGCGGGGCAACTGCATCGTGTAATCGAGCCTCCTTGAAAATAGGCCATCAAAAGTGGCTTATTTGCCCCTTTTGACTCGATTCGCCGGAAATAGCCAGCAAAAACACTGGCTATTGTGACCCAAACCGTACCGAACCGAGCTTTCCAGGAGAAATAACCAGCGATTTCACTGGTTATTTCGTTACCGACTCCCTTTTTTGATCAAATAGCCCATGAAACATGGCTTATTTCGCTCCCATTGATTCAAAATTCATCTGTTCGTCCGATTCGAATAATGGCTGCGAAAAGATCGGCTCGCCTACTTGCAATTGGCTTGACGGATGTGGTATATTATTTTTCGCCGCTTTTGGCGGGCATATTGAAGAAGAGGCGCAAGCGCTTGGTCGGATACCGGTTTTGAATCCTGGTCATCCGGAGCGGGAAAAAAAGTACTTGCAATTATAACTTCGAATGTGCTAATATATAAAAGTCGCCTTTAGGGGCAGACACACAAGAAGCAAGCCTCATTGCCCTTTGAAAACTGAACAACGAGTGAGCAAGCAACAACGATCTTCGGATCGTAAGCTAGTGTTTGAAGAGCAAGTTCGAACTACCTTTATGGAGAGTTTGATCCTGGCTCAGGACGAACGCTGGCGGCGTGCCTAATACATGCAAGTCGAGCGGGTTCATCCTTCGGGATGGGCTAGCGGCGGACGGG
>NZ_SHLX01000024.1 GCF_004764705.1 Paenibacillus cymbidii
GCAAGGGCGCGGCAGCGCAGGGGCGCCGGGCGCAGCAGGCGCGGCAGCGCCGCAAGGGCGCGGCAGCGCAGGGGCGCCGGGCGCAGCAGGCGCGGCAGCGCCGCAGGGTCGCGGCAGCGCGGGGACGCGGCAACAGCGGCTCTTCGTCAAAATTGCCGTAGGCCGCGAGCACGGCAATACGCTCGCCGGCTTGCAGGCGCTGCTGCAGGAGCATACCGGCCCGCTGCCGGTTGTGCTGTTCTACGAGCACGACCAGCGCAGCCTGGCGCTTCCCGATCGTTACCGCGTGAAACCGTCTCCCGACTTGCTTCAGGCGATCGAGACGTTGCTCGGCCCGCACACCGCCGTCATCAAATAACGCGGCCGCGGAGAGCAGCCGATCGTCGGCGGCATCTAGGCTTCCGGATCGCAAATGAAGCCCCCTGGGAGTATTCGATCCAAATGAGGACACCTTTAGAAATAGGCCATGTTTTACGGGCTATTTCCTCAAAAATGAAGACCAACAACAAAATAGCCAGTGATTTCACTGGCTATTTTGTTGTTTCAGTCGATTTTGAGGCGATTTAGCCCAAATAACCAGTGATTTCACTGGCTATTTTCGCCTCATAAAGAAAAATGGGGCGGATAAGCCATTATTTATTGCCTATTTTCGCGAGGGCGTAATAGCCAGCCCATTTGGAGCGGCAGAGGTACTAAGTAGCATGCATATTGACCTTTCGCCGTCCACCGCAGTCAAGCCGCTCCTTTCACCGCCGCTTCCAACGCCCGCAGACCAAGCATCTCCGGCCGCCGCCCACTCGACGGTGAATTTGTTGCAGCCGCGGCAGCAAGCAGTCCGCATCGGCACATACACTTAACAGCTCCACCTATTCTCCAGGCCGCGTCTACCGCCAAACGAAGCCATTGTCCCAACTAGCGACCGCTCTTCCGCCGCCGCCCGCCACCGTCACCGGCTAGCGACCGCTCTGCTCTTTCGTCGCCCCGCCTTCCGTCGCCCGACCGCTTTTTTCGCCGCCCTGTCCGACTGGCCTATCCATTCCTTGCTCTAAAAAGAGAAGGTATGATATATTTATTCCATTGCATTTAGGCGAATGGGCGTAGGATAGCAACGGTTGGGAGGGATTTTTGCGTATGTGGACGGTGATCTATATTGCTCCGACGGCAAAAATAGCCGATCGTATCAAACTCAAGCTGACCGAAGAAGGGTTCTTGGTGCAGGTGAGAGCGATCAACCTGACCAACAACCAGTTTGAAATTTTGGTGCCGGAAGGCGAGCTCGAAGAAGTGCAGGAAGTGCTCAATTCCATTTTACACCGATAAGAGGCAGTCCAAGATTAGCAGGGATACCTCCAGCGGGTCACCCGTATCTCGCGATAAAAACTGCCACTACATGCAGTCATGCTGCTTCGATTTGCATCGACGGTTTTTCTCGTCGCGAAGCATCTCAATAAGTCTGCGCACATGCTTCCGAAGCGGCGTTTGCTCACGCGACCGCAATGCAAACGAATCTTGCGTTCACTCTTGAAGTCCGTTGCTCCAAGCGTTTTTGCTTGCAATAACTCGCTTCGGGAGAGCAAGCTTCGATTTTGCTAAAACTCCGTTACTCCTTCTGCGGGTTCTCGCAGCCTTCCTGGATGCACAGGCGAGCAGTTCGCCGCAGGCGAACGACCGGTTCCGGTGCTGAAAGCCGTCTTTTTGAACACGCATTGCTGCGCGGACGGACCTGGAGAAAATAACGCCTTGTGAGGTGTAAGCCGTGCTTTTTCAGAAAAAGCGGAAGTATGCCACGATCCCCTCGGAAACAACGAAGCGCGACATTCCCGAAGGGCTGATGAACAAATGCACGAAGTGCGGAGCGATTCTGTACAGCAAGGATCTCGAAAAAAATTTGAAAGTGTGCGCTTCGTGCGGCTATCATTTTATCATAGGTCCCGATGAACGGATCGCGTATACGCTCGATGAAGGACGGCTGTTCGAATACGACGAAGATATGGTGACGGACAACCCGCTGCAGTTCCCCGAATACGAACAAGCCATCGCCAAAGAAATCGCCAAAACGAACCATCGGGAAGCGATCGTCACCGGCGAAGGCACGATCGGCGGTTTCCCGGTTGTCGTCGGCATCATGAATTTCAAATTTTACGGCGGTTCGATGGGCAGTGTCGTCGGCGAAAAAATCGCCCGCGCCATCGAAGCGGCGATCCAGAAGCAGTATCCGTTTATTTTGTTCTCGACCTCGGGCGGGGCGCGGATGCAGGAAGGCATCCTGTCGCTCATGCAAATGGCCAAAACAAGCGCCATGCTGAACAAGCTGCACGAGCAGGGCGGTTTATATATTTCGGTGCTGACCGATCCTACATATGGCGGCGTGTCGGCCAGCTTTTCCATGCTTGGCGACTTGATTCTGGCGGAACCGGGGGCACGATTCGGATTCGCGGGGCCGCGCGTCGTCGAACAAACGATTCGTCAAAAGGTGGACGCCGTGCAAACGGCCGAACACAAGCTGAAGAACGGACAGGTCGACAAGGTCGTACACCGCAAGGAACTGCGCCCGCTCTTGACCAAACTGCTCGAGATGCACACCGGGGGAGGTAGCGGCACATGGCGGGCGAACTGAATTTTGAACAGCCGTTAACCGAGCTCAAAGCCAAGATCGACCAACTGCGGCGGTTCAGCGTCGACAACCGGATGGATTTTTCCGAGGAAATCGCCCGTCTGGAAGCAAAATATGCCGAGCTGGAGAACGAACTGTACGGCTCGCTTACCGTGCACCAGAAGCTGCAAATCATCAAGGCGCCGAACCGGCCGACGACTGTCGATTACGTCAGCCAGGTGTTTACCGATTTTATCGAGCTGCATGGCGACCGCACGTTTGCCGACGATTTGTCGGTCGTGGGCGGGCTCGCCAAGCTGAACGGCGTACCGGTTACGGTGATTGGCACGGAGAAGGGCAAGGATACGAAGGACAAGCTCGCCCGCAACTTCGGCATGCCGCATCCGGAAGGGTATCGCAAGGCGCTGCGGCTCATGCAGCAGGCGGACAAGTTCCGCCGGCCGATCGTCACGTTCATCGACGTATCCGGCGCTTTCCCGGGCGTGGCGGCGGAAGAGCGCGGGCAATCGGAGGCGATCGCCCGCAATTTGCGCGAGATGGCCTCGTTCCGCGTGCCGATCGTGTGCGTCATTATCGGCGAAGGCGGCAGCGGCGGCGCGCTTGCGCTGGGCGTCGGCAATCGGGTGCTGATGCTCGAGCACGCGATCTATTCGGTCATTTCGCCCGAAGGAGCGGCGGCGATCATTTATAAAGACGCCTCGCGCGCGATGGAAACGGCGGAGAACATGAAGATCACCGCCGAACACATCAAGGCGCTCGGCGTCGCCGACGACATCGTGCCGGAGCCGCGAGGCGGCGCGCATCGCGACCCGGCGAAACAAGCCGAACTTGTGCGCGAACGCGTCTGGGCGCATCTGCAGGAGCTGATGAAGCTGTCCGGAGACGAACTCGTGGAGGATCGTTTCCGCAAATTCCGCTCGCTCGGCCAAGTCGGCTTCGCCAGTCCGGCCGGTCCGGCTTAGGGCTTGTCTGGAAGCCCTTAATCCGTCCCTTACGCGCTTGCGGTCATTCGGCCGCAAGCGTTGCAAGTTTTCATTCCCATAGACGATATTCGGATAGGCTTGCCAATTCCCTAGGAGGACATAACCATGCGCAAAACCAAAATTGTCTGTACGATCGGCCCTTCCAGCGAATCGCCGGAAATGCTCAAAAAGTTGATTACCGCCGGACTGAACGTCGCGCGTCTGAACTTCTCGCACGGCGACTTCGAGGAGCACGGCAACCGCATTCGCAACATCCGCACCGCCTGCAGGGAACTGAACAAAACGGTGGCGATTCTGCTGGACACGAAAGGGCCGGAAATTCGCACCGGCAAACTTGCCGTCGAACCGATCGAACTGGTGCAGGACGAAACGATTACGCTGACCACGGAGGAAATTCTTGGCGATGCCTCGCGCATTTCCGTATCGTACAGGGGGCTGCCGAATGACGTGCACGTCGGCTCGACGATTTTGATCGACGACGGGTTGATCGGCTTGTCCGTTACGGCTGTGCGCGGCAGCGAAATCGACTGTCGCATCGTCAACGGCGGCCAAATCAAGAGCCGCAAAGGCGTCAACGTGCCGGGCGTGAAAATTTCGCTCCCGGGCATTACAGAGAAGGATGCGGCCGACATCGTATTCGGCGTCGAGCAGGGCGTCGATTTCATCGCCGCTTCGTTCGTGCGCAAGGCAAGCGACGTGCTCGAAATCCGCGAGCTGCTGGAGAAGCACAACGCTTCCCACATCCAGATCATCTCCAAAATCGAAAACCAGGAAGGCGTCGACAACCTCGACGAAATTTTGGAAGTGTCGGACGGACTGATGGTCGCGCGCGGCGACCTGGGCGTGGAAATCCCGGCCGAAGAAGTGCCGCTTGTGCAGAAGCGCATGATCAAAAAATGCAATTACGCCGGCAAGCCGGTCATTACGGCAACGCAAATGCTCGATTCGATGCAGCGCAACCCGCGGCCGACGCGGGCGGAAGCGAGCGACGTGGCGAACGCCATCTTCGACGGCACCGACGCGATCATGCTGTCCGGCGAAACGGCGGCGGGCAAATATCCGCTCGATTCGGTGCAGACGATGTCGCGCATCGCGGAGCGCGCCGAATCGGCGCTGGAGCACCGCGAAATCTACAACAAACAAACGCGCGAGCAGCAAACGACCGTCACCGAGGCGATCAGCCAGGCGGTGGCGAATTCGGCGCTCGAGCTGGAAGCGAAAGCGATCATTACGGCAACCGAAAGCGGCTTTACGGCGCGCATGGTGTCCAAATACCGGCCGAAAGCGCCGATTGTTGCGGTCACGCCGAACGCGGATGTCGTGCGCCGGCTGTGCCTCATTTGGGGCGTCATTCCGATTCAAAGCGAAGAAGCGAAAACGACCGACGAAATGTTCGATCGTGCCGTCGATTGCGGCGTCAAGGAAGGGCTCGTCAAACTGGGCGATGTCGTCATCATTACGGCGGGCGTTCCGGTCGGCCGTTCCGGTTCGACGAACCTGATCAAGGTGCACCATGTCGGCGAAATGATCGCCAAAGGACAAGGCATCGGCTCGCAGAACGCAACCGGCAAAGTGGTTGTCGCCCGCACCCCGGAAGAAGCGGTGGCGAAAGTGGAGGAAGGTTCGATTCTTGTCGCGTATTCGACGGATCGGGAATATATGCCGGCAATCGAGAAGTGCTCCGCGATCATTACGGAAACGGGCGGCATCACGTCGCACGCGGCGGTCGTCTGTCTGAGCCTTGGCATCCCGGTCATCGTCGGCGTCGACAAAGCGCTGGAGCTGCTGCAGGACGGCATGGAAGTATCGGTGTACGCCGAAGTGGGCGTCATCTACTCCGGTCAGGCGAAGGTGCTTTAACCGAGCCCGGGCGACAATGTGACAAATGAAAAAGGCTTTCCGCGAATGATACGCGGAAGGCCTTTTGTGCGTGGGGCGCAAGACTCCCGCCATTTACGGCGGTTACTCGTGCTCCGGTTTGTGGGCGAGCCAGTCCTCGAGCGTTGCTGTACGTTCCGGATGCTTGCCGCTGCGGGCGAGGAATCCGATCCCGTGCTGCGGCATCGGGTCCTGGTTCGTCGGCTGGTAGCGCAGGTCGACGCTCCAGCGCACTTCGTCCGACAGATTGGCCGTCGACATATGCAGGCAGCGGTCGTTGAACAGGATGGCGCTGCCCGCTTCGACCGGCAGGGCGACGGTCGGCGTGCGGCCGAGCTGGCTGTTGTGAAGCGCCGTATAGCCGGTGCCCGACACCGTTTCGCGATGCCATTTCAGCAGTCGCTTGTGCTGCGTGCGCGGTTTGATGTGCAGGCAGCCGTTAAGCTCGTTCGCATCGACGAACGGAATCCACACGGTAATGACCGGATTGGCGTTGGCATCGGGCCAGTACGATTTGTCCTGATGCCACGGGACGGCGCCGGCGGCGATTTTCGGGATTTTGGGCCGCGTGTTGTAAACCGGATTCGCAAACAATTCGCCGCCGATCAGCGACTCGACCGCGTCCAATATTTTCGGATTGCTCATCAGGTGGAAATACCCCGGGAACCGGTCGCGCCAGCCGCGGCCGTATTTCAGAAAGTCCGCCGCCGTCAAGTCGCGGAACAGCTCGGCAAGCCGGTAGCGGAACGGCCGCTGCTCCAGCTTGTCTGCGACAAGCCCCGCTTCGAACAGCTCGCCGGCGATGATGTCGACTTTATGTTCCATCGCTTCCCGCGCCGGCCGCAAATCTTCTTCCGTCAGCAGATGCGGCAGCACCACGTAACCTTCTTCATTATAGAAATCGATTTGTTCTTTGGTTAAACTTCCGCCTGTAGTTTGTACGGACATCGCCCTTAACCTCCTGTATATACGGGATTGATGCACTCATTGTAGCATCCGCTCGTTGCAGCAGTCTTTGGATGGAAGTTCGATCATTGATACAATCTTCCGGTCATTTTTCACTTGTTGGCGTTTCGTATGGTATAATGATGGCGGCCCAATGCGGTAATGGCATGGATTGGCGGCCGGAGAAGGAGACGGGAAGGGGAGACTGCTTTGGAAGGGCTGACGCAGATGACGCCGTCGATTCAGGTGGCGCATCACTATCGTTTCCCGTCCGATCGCAATACGCATGAAGCGACGCGGGTCGGTTATTGTTACGCCTTCCACCTCGTTGACAGCGGCAAGGGGCGCATCTCGATTCCGGGCCGAACGTACGACGTGAAGAAGGGGGATTTGCTTTATTTCCCCCCGCGGCTGGCCCACTCCTTTTACACCGATCCTGTCCATCCGCTGTCGACCTACAACGTTTATTGCGAGCTATGGGGGGAGCCGCGATCCGTTCACCTGCCTACGCTCGTGTGGAACGAGGCGGAGTTCGATCCCGGTTTGCTCACGACCGTACGCACCGGAACCGCGCTGGATCAGATGCCGGTCTTCCTGCCGCTGCAGCGCGAGAGCAGCCTGAACGAACAATTCGCCCGCATCGTGCGCCGCCATCAGGCCAAAGACGACTATTCGCAAACGATTGCAGCCAGCTTGCTGAAAGCGTTCATTCTCGAAGCGGTGGAAGCTTCCCGGATGGCCGAACCGATCGACTTCCGAATCAAGTCGATCGTCGAGCGAATCGACAAGGAAGCGAACGCGGCGCAGCGCGGCGACAGCTGGCTTGCCGGCACCGGACTGCGCAAAACGCAGTTTCACGAGTTGTTCAAACAGGCGACGGGGATGTCGCCGAAGGCGTATTTGACGTACAACGTCATGAAACAGGCGGCGGCCGCACTGAGCGAAAGCAAACGTTCCGTCACGGAAATCGCGGAGGATCTCGGTTACTCGTCGATCCATCATTTTACGAAACAATTTACGGTCTATTTCGGATCTTCGCCGACTGCGTATCGCAGAAGGAGGAAATAGTTCGGCCCATGTTCGGAAAGATTACGCGGGAAGCCAACAATTCGCTGTGCGATGCGGAAGGGAGAGCGCCGATGAATGGCAGCGCCTGGCATCGGCACGAGCTGCGCGTCCGGTACCAGGAAACGGACCGGATGGGCGTCGTGTACCATGCCAATTACTTGAACTGGTTCGAATGGGGGCGCACGGAGCTGATCCGCGATCTGGGAGTAGCCTATCGGGAGCTGGAGGAGACGGGGCTGCTGCTGCCGGTGCTCGAGGCGGAACTGAAATTCCGCCAGCCGGCGCGGTATGACGACCTTGTCGTCGTGGAAACGCGGATTGTCGAATGCGGAACGGCGACGATCCGGTTTGAAAATGCGATCCGGCGGGCGGGAGAAGGCGGCGAACTGCTCGTTAGCGGCGGCACGAAGCATGTCTGGCTGAACGCGGCGTGGAAGCCGGTGCGGCTGTCGCGGGAATCGCCTGCGCTCTACGAGCTGCTGCAGCGGCACTGCGGCCAAGACGGCGGGTGAAAAGCTTGCGGACCCGCCGGCCGCCGAAATGGCTGCGCTATTCGATAATTTCGTTTTTGCCGTTGACGATATAGCTGCGGATGTCGCGAAACACGCCCGCCCGCTGGAAGGCGAAGAACACAATCAGTATGACGGGACCGTAGATGAGTCCCAGCACGCCGAACAGCTTGAGACCGATGTACATCGCGAACAGGAGCGGCAGCGGGTTAAGGCCGACGCTTGTCGCCAGCACCTTGGGCTCCATGATTTGCCGGGTGACGAGCACGACCCCGTACAGGACGGACAGCCCGATGCCGAGATAGATGTCGCCTTGAACGAACGTATAAACGATCCAGGGCACCATCGCCGCGCCAACGCCCAGATAAGGCATCAGGTCGACAAGGCCGATCAGCAGGCCGATCGTGATCGCGTAGTCCACCTTCAGGATCATCAGCCCGATCATGTTGACGACGGCCGTCAGCGAAATCAGAATGAGCTGCGCCCTGACATAGCCGAATAGCGCTTTCTGCAGATCGCTCCAGATGACGCGTGTCGTTTTTTTCGTATTTTCCGAGAACTGCGCGGCGATTCTGTCCGCCCATTTGAACCAGTCCTTGCTCATGAAAAAGGCGGCCAGCAGCGCGATGATCGTCAGGGTCGCCACTTTCGGCAGCGAGGTGAGAAACGCCAGCACGCTGTTGATCAGAATGCCGACCAGCGACGAACCGAAATCGGTAATCATTTTGGCGGTGGAGGACAGATTGGAATTGATCGTGTTGTGGTATTGCGGATTTTCATCGTAGAAGGTATTGATTCGTTCGACGAGTCCCTGGATCATATCGGAATGAATGTAGTCCACGATCTGGTCTTTCCAGGTGTTGATCGACGTTTGCAGCGATTCGGCGAACGAGCCCAGCTCCACGATCAGATTGGTCACCAAGAGCGTCAAGATGGCTGCGGTTGCGCCGATAAACAAGAAGATCATGATGGTGGCGGCCAGCCAGCGGGGCATTCTGGCTTTGCGCTGCAGCAGTCCGACCAGCGGACCGAGCATGTACGCAATGAGCCAGCCGAACAGAAACGGGTACACGAGCGGCAAGACGTACATAAAGGCGAGCACGATCAGCAGCAGGATGGCGGCGACGCGAGCGCCGCGCCAAAGCTGCTTTTGCAGCGTTGCGTCCAAACGAACCATCTCCCGTGGGCAGTTATTTAGCTCATTGTACCATGGGCGTTACGCAAACAAAAATGCGGCAGGTTGCGCCTGATTTCGACGGTTCGACAAAAAATTTACGTTCTCTTTACAATCGATTGACAATCCGCGTTTATTGCCGGTCTACAATAAATGGTGGAAGCAGTAATGATAATCGGTACGGAGGAACTATGACGACAACGATGCAGGCGAACGAAAGCAGCCATACCCACTCGCATTACATCAACCGCGATTTGAGCTGGATCGAGTTCAACTGGCGCGTGCTGGAAGAAGCCCAGGATGCGAACAATCCGCTGCTGGAGCGAATCAAATTTTTGGCGATCGTGTCGAGCAATTTGGACGAATTCATGAGCGTCCGAGTTGCCGGCATCATGGATCTGCTCAAAGCGGGCTACGCCAAAAAAGATTTTACCGGCTACACCCCTTCGGGGCTCATCAAGCGCATCAACAAGCGCGTCGGCAAAATCGCCGCCGAGCAGTACAAAACGTATCGCGACATCGGCCGGCAATTGGCTAAGGAAGGCATTGCCTTCAGCAGCTACGACGATTTGACGATCACGCAGAAGAAAGCGCTGGACGCTTATTTTCTTTCCATCGTGTTTCCGGTGCTGACGCCGATGGCCGTCGACCAGAGCCGGCCGTTCCCGCTCGTTCATTCGCAGGCGCTCTATTTGTCCGTCGTGCTGCAGCGGGAAGGGGAAGCGCCGGACGAGGAGGAGCCGTATTTTGCCATCGTGCAGGTGCCGTCGAACTTGTCCCGTTTCGTCACTGTGCCGTCCCGCGCGAGCAGCAAAAAGGTTGAATTCGTGCTTTTGGAGGATTTGATCGAGCGCCATATTCATACACTGTTCAGCGGGTACGTTCCGGTTGGCGTGCAGTCGTTCCGGCTCACGCGCAACGCCGATTTTACGCTCAATGAGGAAGGCGCCGAAGATTTGCTGGAGGAAATCGAAAAGGAGCTGCAGCGGCGCAAATGGGGCTCGCCGGTTCGGCTCGAGGTGCAGCGCGGCATTCATCCGTATGCGCTCGGCATGCTGAAAGACGAGTTCGAACTGGAGGAAGGCATCTTCGAAATCGAAGGCCCGATCGATCTTTCGTTCCTGATGAAATTGTCCGGAGCTCTTCCCGGTTATGCGCATTTGCGTTTCCCCGAAATCGAACCCGTATATCCGCGCGAGCTGCGGGGAGTGGATTCGATTTTTGACGTGCTGCGGCAGCAGGATGTGCTGGTGCATCATCCGTACGAATCGTTCGATGCGGTGAACGACTTCGTATCCGAGGCGGCGCTGGATCCGCACGTGCTCGCGATCAAAATGACGCTTTATCGCGTCAGCGGCAAGTCGGCGCTCATCCAGGCGCTGTCGAAGGCGGCGGAATCGGGCAAGCAGGTGACGGTCGTCGTGGAGCTGAAAGCGCGGTTCGACGAGGAGCGCAACATCGCCTGGGCTCGCAAGCTGGAGAAGGCGGGCTGCCATGTGGTGTACGGGCTGGTCGGCCTGAAGACGCACGCCAAAATTACGCTCGTCGTCCGCCAGGAGACGGACGAACTGCGGCGCTACGTGCATGTGGGGACGGGCAATTACAATGACAGCACCGCGCGGCTGTATACGGATGCCGGGTTGTTTACGGCGAATGCGACGATCGGGGAAGACGCGTCGGGGCTGTTCAACGAAATGACCGGCTATTCGGCGCCGCTCCATCTGCAGGCGTTCGCCGTGGCGCCCACCGATCTGAAGCCGCGGCTGTTCGATCTGATCCGCCGCGAGGCAAGCCATGCCGCCGCCGGCAAGCCGGCGCGCATCATCGCCAAGCTCAACTCGCTGTCCAACCAGGAAATGGTCGACGAGTTGTACGCCGCTTCGCGCGCAGGGGTGCGCATCGATCTGATCGTGCGCGGCGTCTGCTGTCTGCGCCCCGGCGTGCCGGGCCTCAGCGAACACATCACGGTGCGCAGCGTCGTCGACCGGTTCCTGGAGCATTCGCGCATCATTTACTTCGAGAACGACGGCAACCCGGAAGTGTATTTGTCCAGCGCCGACTGGATGACGCGCAACCTGACGCGACGGGTCGAGCTGCTCTGTCCGGTGTTCGATCTGAAAGTGAAGATGAGCCTGATTCGCATGCTCAACATCGTGCTGGCGGACAATGTCAAAGCGAGGATGCTGCAGCCGAGCGGCATGTACGAGCGGTTCGCGGGCGACAAGCCGGCTTTCCGCAGCCAGTTCGAGGCGATGGCGATCCGCTCGTGGAAGAAGTGACGCTGGCCGCTACAGCGGCAACAATGTCGCTTCTTCCTGCGGCGTTGCCGTCAGAATGAGCTTGCAGCCCCATGTTTTATCGAATTCGCCGTCCATGTCGGCCAGCTCTTTCAGCTCGATGGACGGATAATGACGGTACGATAGCGCAAGCTGCAGTTCGCCGCCTTCAAGCGCGGCGCTCATGCCGGCAATCGGTTGGGTTTCGCTGCGATCGAGCGCAATGGCGAGCCGGAGCAGGGCGCCAAGCCGGGTCGCCAGAAGGAAGTCGTCCTCGGACAGCATATCCTTGTGCTGCATATACAGCCGGCGCGATTTTTTGCTGCTTTGGAACGAGGCGGCAAGGGCGCACAGCACGATTTCGCGGTGGGTGAGCCCGTCGATCCGGGCGTTGGCCATCAAATAAAACGTGTGCCGCTCGTATTGGTAGTACTGAACGGAGACGCCGATCCGGTAGAGCAGCGCCGCCGTGGACAAATATTTCTCGAGCGGCGCCGCCGCCGCGCTCCGCTGCCTGGACAAGCCGGCATACAGCCGCAGGGCGATGCGCTTCACTTGTTCGACGTGCGGGACGGGCACCGATGGATGCAAGGCGAGCAAATTACGCACGCTATGCTCCAGAACGTCATCCAGTACCGGCTGCCCGGGACGCAGCGTTTCGAAGAACAGCCCATCTCGCAGGCCGGAGCCGCTGACGATGCATACCGACGCATCCAGCGTATCCGCTATCGCTTGTACGATTGCTAGGCCGGCGACAATCAGGTCGGCGCGCTGCTTGTCGATGCCGTCGACCTTCTTCCGCTGAACGGGCGACAGCGGCGCCAGCTCATGCAGCAAAGCGGCGAACGTAGGCCGCCCGATTTCGTAGCGATGGGCGAGCTGCAATGAATAGCCGCGCCGGCGCTGATCGATTTTGCCGATGCTGCGAATCGTGCCGCCGAGCCCGATGAGCGGCAAGCCGGGGTGGCCGGCCGCCCACGGACAAGCGGCGAGCGCACCTTGCACCATCCGGCGGATGCCCTCGAGCGCGGCAGGGTCGGCGGTGCCTTCGAGCGTCCATTGCTTCGACGTATTGACCGCGCCGAACGGGAACGAAACGCTGTGCACCAGCTCGCGGCCGCGAAACAGCGACAGCTCGGTGCTGCCGCCGCCAATGTCGATGAGAAACCCGTCTTTCACGTCGATGGTGTTGATCATGCCGATAAATCCGTAGCGCGCTTCCGCTTCGCCGGACAGCACGCGGATGTCGAGGCCGCTGCTGCGCCGCAAGTAGGCCAGCGCCTCCGCGCTGTTCGCCGCGTTGCGCACGGCCGCCGTTGCGACAGCAAGCAGCGTCGTCACGCGATGCGCTTCGCTCAGCCGCTTGAAGTGGGCAAGCGTCTCCACAACCGCATCGAGGTCCTGCTGCGCAAGCTTGCCGTCGCTGCCCGTTTTGGCGCTGAGGCGTGCGGACGACTTGCTCTCGTCGACAATGCGGTAAGCGTCGTCTTCATATTGTTCGTAAACGACAAGGCGGATCGAATTCGATCCGATATCAATTATGCCGGTCCGTTGCTCCATCGTCAGGTCATCTCCTTGCCACCGTTCTGTACGCGAGAGATGCGGCCGAAGCCGCATTGCTCCTATTGTACCGTTAGCGGACGGCGGATTCAATGGAACGCGGCACGCGTGCATAATTCGTCTGCAAACGCCGAAAACTTGTCGAAGAGGAAAAGCAATAAATAGGAATGCGGTGGCCGATAATGAAGTTTTATATCGGGCGCGGTTTCATTATCAGTCAAAATACTTTATTATTAAGCTATGGATTTCTGATAAATCTTGCTTATGGCAGCAAGATGGAATCGCAAGAGACCCCATTTTACCCAAAGGAGAGGATCGCATGACGGCAACGAAAGGGCTCGAAGGAATCGTCGCGACGACTTCGTCGATCAGTTCGATTATCGACGGCGAGCTGACGTATCGCGGCATCAACATTGACGAGCTCGCGGAACAGGCGATGTTCGAAGAAGTCGCCTATTTGCTTTGGTACGGCAAATTGCCGACCAAGTCGGAGCTGGAGGAGCTTAAACGCGAGTTGAACGCGAACGCTTCGCTTCCGGATGCGGTCATCCAGCAGATCAAGCTGTATCCGCAAGGCACGAACTCGATGGCCGCGCTCCGCACCGCCGTTTCGAGCCTGGCGCTGTACGACGGCGAAGCGAACGACATGAGCAAGGAAGCGAACATCCGCAAGGCGATCCGCCTGCAGGCGCAAATTCCGAGCGTGATCGCCGCATTCGCCCGCATCCGCGAAGGCAAGGCGCCGATCGCGCCGAAAGGCAGCGGCGGCATCGCCGAAAACTTCCTGTACATGCTGACCGGCGAACAGCCGGACAAAGTCGCCATCGAAGCATTGGACAAGGCGCTCGTGCTGCATGCCGACCATGAGCTGAACGCGTCGACATTCGCCGCTCGCGTTACCGTGGCGACGCTGTCGGACATCTACTCCGGCGTAACCTCGGCCATCGGCGCGCTCAAAGGCCCGCTGCACGGCGGCGCGAACGAAGCCGTAATGGCGATGCTGGAAGAGATCGGCACGATCGACAACGTCGAAGCGTATGTGAGCCGCAAGCTCGAGAACAAGGAGAAGCTGATGGGCTTCGGCCATCGCGTCTACAAGAACGGCGACCCGCGCGCCAAACATTTGCAGAAGATGTCGCTCGAACTCGGCAAGCTGACGGGCGATACCAAATGGTACGACATGTCGATCAAGATCGAGGACATGGTGACCAGCTTGAAAGGACTCAAGCCGAACGTCGACTTCTACTCCGCTTCCGTCTACACGACGCTGGGCATTCCGCGCGACTTGTTCACGCCGATTTTCGCCATCAGCCGCGCATCCGGATGGACAGCCCACATTCTCGAGCAATACGAGAACAACCGCCTGATCCGCCCGCGCGCCGAATACACCGGACCTGCAACCGCATCCTACGTACCGCTCGACAAACGTTAACCAACTCCCGCCCTGCGATGGCTTCCATTTTCACGCGGCAGTCATTTCTTCGGCGGAATCCCAATAAAATTTGTTCAGGAGGATCTCATTCATGCCGCAATTCGAAACATATGCCCAGCCGACGGCTGGCGAACGCATCACGATCGACAATGGCAAGCTGCAAGTTCCGAACAACCCGATTATCCCTTTCATCGAAGGCGACGGAACCGGCGCCGACATCTGGGCCGCATCGGTCCGCGTGCTTGACGCCGCGGTCGAGAAAGCGTACAACGGCGAGAAGAAGATCGCCTGGTACGAAGTGTTTGCCGGCGAGAAGGCGTTCAACAAGTACAACAACTGGCTGCCGAACGACACGCTGACTGCTATGCGCGAATACATCGTGTCGATCAAAGGCCCGCTGACGACGCCGATCGGCGGCGGCATCCGTTCGCTGAACGTGGCGCTGCGCCAGGAGCTTGACCTGTACACCTGCTTGCGTCCGGTTCGTTATTTCAACGGCGTTCCGTCGCCGGTCAAACGTCCGGAATTGGTCGACATGGTCATTTTCCGCGAGAACACCGAAGACATCTATGCCGGCATCGAGTACCAAGAGGGCAGCGCCGAAGTGAAGAAAGTGCTGGAGTTCCTGAAGAACGAAATGGGCGTCAAAAAGATCCGTTTCCCGGAAACGTCGGGCATCGGCATCAAGCCGGTTTCGCGCGAAGGTTCGGAGCGTCTCGTGCGCGCCGCGATCGAATACGCGATCAAGCACAGCCGCAAGAGCGTTACGCTCGTGCACAAAGGCAACATCATGAAATTCACCGAAGGCGCGTTCAAAAACTGGGGCTATGAGCTCGCAGAGCGCGAATACGCCGACAAAACGTTTACATGGAACGAATACGACCGCATCAAGGCGGACAAAGGCACGGAAGCGGCCAATGCGGCGCAGAAGGCAGCCGAAGCGGCCGGCAAAATCATCGTGAAGGACGCCATCGCCGACATCGCGCTGCAGCAAGTGCTGACGCGTCCGACGGATTTCGACGTCATCGCGACGCTGAACCTGAACGGCGACTACTTGTCCGACGCGCTGGCAGCCCAAGTCGGCGGCATCGGCATCGCGCCTGGCGCGAACATCAACTATTTGACCGGCCACGCGATTTTCGAAGCGACGCACGGCACGGCGCCGAAGTATGCCGGCCTTGACGTGGTCAACCCGGGTTCGGTTATCCTGTCCGGCGTTATGATGCTCGAGCATCTCGGCTGGCTGGAAGCGGCCAACCTGATCTACAAAGGCATGGAAGCGTCGATCAACAACAAAACCGTCACCTACGACTTCGCCCGTCTGATGGAAGGCGCAACGGAAGTCAAGTGTTCGGAGTTCGCGAACCAAATCATCAAGAACATGGCATAATGGAAATATAGCGCCGCGGCGGGTTACCGTCGCAGCGTTTTGCTTTTGCAGGGGAACGGTAATACTAATCCGGTCTAATGACCCTTAAGGAGTGATCCTTCATGGCTATCAAACGGAAAAAAATTACCGTCGTCGGCGCCGGCTTCACCGGTGCGACTACGGCGCTTATGCTTGCGCAGAAGGAGCTTGGCGACGTTGTGTTGCTCGACATTCCGCAGCTGGAGAATCCGACCAAAGGCAAAGCGCTCGACATGCAGGAAGCAGCCCCTGTGCAAGGCTTCGACAGCTGGATCGCCGGCACCGCGAACTACGAAGATACGGCCGGCTCCGATATTGTCATTATTACCGCGGGCATCGCCCGCAAGCCGGGCATGAGCCGCGACGATCTCGTGAACACGAATGCCGGCATCGTCAAATCCGTGTGCGAAAACGTCAAGACGTTTTGCCCGGACGCGATTGTCATTATTTTGTCCAATCCGGTCGACGCCATGACGTATGCCGCCTTCCAGACGCTCGGCTTCCCGAAAAACCGCGTCATCGGCCAGTCCGGCGTGCTCGACACGGCCCGTTACTGCACGTTCATCGCCCAGGAGTTGAACGTGTCGGTTAAGGACGTGCGCGGCTTCGTGCTCGGCGGCCACGGCGACGACATGGTGCCGCTGGTGCGGTATTCCAACGTCGGCGGCATTCCGATCGACAAGCTGATCCCGGCGGACCGCATCGAAGCCATCGTGCAGCGCACGCGCACGGGCGGCGGCGAAATCGTCGGCTTGCTCGGCAACGGCAGCGCGTACTATGCGCCGGCCGCTTCGCTTGTGCAGATGACGGAAGCGATCGTCAAAGACCAGAAGCGCATCATCCCTTCAATTGCTTTGCTGGAGGGCGAATACGGCTACCGCGACTTGTTCCTCGGCGTCCCGACGCTGCTCGGCGCCGGCGGCATCGAAAAAATTTACGAACTGGAACTGACCGACGCCGAACAGGCGGCGCTCGACAAATCGGCCGACTCCGTGCGCAACGTAATCAAAGTTGTCGCAGGATAGGCAAAACTGTAAAAAATGAAGCCCGGCCAACCAATGGCCGGGTTTTTTGCGCCTGGCGCGCCGGGTAATGAAATAACCAATAAAAAATGGCTTATTTGCCCGATTTGGGGTGCCGCGTTGGAAATAGCCAGTGAAAACATGGCTTATTTGCTCGGTCAGAGCCCAAATCAAGCTTTTTTGCCGAAATAGCCAGTGATTTCACTGGTTATTTTGGAGAGGAAGCCCGGTTTTGGCGAAATAAGCAATAAATCATAGCCTATTTTGCAAAACGCTTCATCGGAGAGTGTGATGGAGAAGCACATCAGGACGCAAAGGAGACATGCTCATACGAATCATGTCCCCTTTGCGTGTATCGGCGGAAGCAAGGCGGGTATACAATTCAAGTATTGGCGGCCGCCAATTTTCTGAATTGCGTCGGGGTGATGCCGGTGCGTCTGGCGAACAAGGCGCCGAAATGCCGTTCTGACGCATACCCGACTTCCTCGGCGATTTGCCGGATCGACATGTCGCCGGTGAGCAAGATTTGCTTGGCCGCTTCGATGCGCAGATCCAGCAGCTTCTGCTTGAAGGAGACGCCATAATATTTGCGCATGACGCGGTTCGTCTGTTTGGCGCTCATATGAAGCCGGTCGGCAAGCTCTTCAAGCGTCAGGTTTCGGCGGTATTCGTCCAAATACATCTCGATGACGCGGGTACGAAGATCGTCCTGGATTTTGGCGGACAACGCATAGCTTTCGGCTGCAGGACGGATGGTGCGGGCGATGAGGACGATCAACTGCATGAACAGGCTCCGGATTTGCGTGTAATACCCGAGCAGCGGCGAGGCGAATTGCGCTTTGATCTGCTCGGTCAGCAGCAAGAGCGGTTCGGGATCGTCAAACAGAAGATATCCGATTCGTTCCAGCGCTTCCTTGATTTGAAGCGCTTCCGACGGCGGTAGGGAACAATCGTCCCGGCTGTTCGTTTCGGCAAATGCGAATTGAAGATAGAACCGCGTAAGCGGGTCGGCATTCTCGGCAGTGAACGCGTGATAAACATGCGGACCGATCAAATGGACGGACGGCGAACGGATCGCGATTTCCCGTCCGTCGGCGAACATCGTGCCGGAACCGCCGACAAAAAAATGGAGCTCGTACGCCACGTGATTATGCTGACTCGGACCGGAAACGACCCGGTGGGGATAGAAGCTGCCGTCCAGCAACAGATCGAACAGCAGCGTACCGATCCGCAGCTTGATCGTCATCGTTTCGAAGGACGGGTGATCGACGGGAGATGCATCGCCCGGCACCGGAATCGCCTCCTGGCTTGGTTCAAAGGTAGGATGTTACTTGTATGGTACCACAAACCATGGGGAGGCACACACGATGAAGTTTGCAGTTGCGAAAGATTTGATTACGCCCGACAAGGCGATGCCGCTTGGCGGCTACAGCAGTTATCACGGCAACACGTTCCGGGGCATTCATGACGATCTGTTCGTCAAGGCGCTTCTGCTCGACGACGGCAAGGTGCGGCTGCTATTTGTAGCGGTCGATCTTGTGTTCTACGATTACCGGTTGACACTGATCGTCCGGCAGTATGCCAAGGAACGCTGCGGCATTGCGGAAGATGCGCTATTCCTGACATATACGCATACCCACAGCGGTCCGGCCACGCCCGGCTATGGCGATCCCGAATACGACGGCACCGCCTATGAGCAATTTCTGCTGGATCGCATCCGCAGCTGTATCGATCGGGCGATGCTGAATCCAAGCGTCGGCACTATCGCTTCCGGGTTTATCGAAGGCGACTGGAACATCAACCGCCGGAAGAAGGAAAATGGCATCGTCCAGCTTGCGCCGAATCCGGACGGCGCCAAGGACGATCGGCTGCATGTGCTGAAACTGTGCGACGAGGAAGGGCGCATTCGCTGCATCGTGATCAATTATGCCTGCCATCCCGTGACGGTGCGCGACACGCCGCTCGTATCCGGCGACTTCCCCGGCCGCATCTGCCAACTGCTCGAGGCGGCCTGCTACGGCGCAACGGTGCTGTTCTTTCAAGGAGCCGGCGGCAATTTGCGCCCGAAAGCGACGGCGCGCGGCAGCCGGTTCGCAACGCTGACGCATGCCGAAATCGACGAAATGGCGACGGCGATCGTCGAACGGATCAAAACAGCGCTGTGGAGCGAAAAGACGCTGCGGCGGTTTGAGCCGAGTCTGGCGGCGGTGCAGTTTGAAATTCCGCTGGCGCTGGAGCCGTTGCCGAAGGAAACGCTGGCTGCCGCGGCGGACGACGAGCAGCTGTTTATCGGGACGCGCCGGCTTGCGCGGCGATTGTTCGAGCAATACGAGCAATTGCCGGACGAAAAGCTGCTGCCCGGCGGCGTAGCCCGGTTGGGCGAAGCGGTGTATGTCGCCTATATGGGTGGGGAGCCTTGCTGCGAGGTGAAACGCAATCTGGAGCCGCTGTTTGCGGGCAAGCAGCTTTTGTTTTTCGGGTATGCCGACGCCACCGCCTACATCCCCGACGACCAATTGAACGAGGAAGGCGGCTATGAGGCGTCGGGCTCGACGCTGGAGTATGGGTTGAAGGGACCGTTCAAGTCGGGGATCGACCGCAGCATGGAAACGGCGTTCCGGAACGCGTTGTCGGCGGCGCACATGAAAGCGGATGCCGGTTCGAGTCGGGGTGGAGGCGAGGGGAATGGGACCTTGTAGGCAACGGCCCGAGGAACAGAAAGCGCTGTTCCGCAACTGCCTTGACGTGCTGGATACGCCCGACGGCTGGCTGGCCGTCAGATTCACCCCCGCGCAGCTGGATGCTTATGCCGCCATGGGGGACGCGATCGGGCTGCGCAGCCGCTGCGTTTCCGGCGTCAAACTCGCCATGCGCACGGACGCGCGCCGGATCCGACTTCGTTATACGATCAAGGAACAAGCGCGCAGTTGGGCAAATTTCGACGTCTTCGTGAACGGTCGGTTCGTCGATTCGGTTGCAGCCGTCGCCTCGGCGGATCGGGACGGTGAATTCGTGTACGACATTTGCAATACGTCTTACGTCGATTCACTGCAGCGGTTGAATCGCATCGACATTTATTTGCCGCATTTGGCAACGCTGTGCGTGCGAGAGATCGGCGTCGAAGGCGGCGACAGGCTGGAGCCGGCCGAGCCCGCGTCAGGCCGATTGTTGTGCATGGGCGATTCGATTACCCAGGGAATGGAGGCGATTCGTCCTTCCTGCTCCTTTCCGGTTATGTTATCCCGCATGCTGGGCTGTGAGGTCGTCAATCAGGGCGTCGGCAGCTGCCGCTTCGACAAGCGGCAGCTTGACCCTGCCTGCACCTACAAGCCGGATACGGTCATCGTCGGCTACGGCGCAAACGATTGGGAACTGAGCGCGAGCCTTTCCGAATGCGAGCGCAAATGCAGCGGCTTCATCGACGCCCTATCGGTTCAATATGCAAACGCGCGCCGCATCGTGCTGACCCCGATCTGGCGCGCCGACATCGACGATGTACAGCCAATGGGCACGTTCGGCGACCTGGTGCGCACGATTCGTTCCGCCTGCGGGAGGCAACCGGACATCACCGTACTCGACGGACTGGAGCTCGTTCCGCACCAGCTCGCCTTTTACCGCGACAGGGGCGTTCATCCGAACGACGAAGGGTTCGCTCATATGGCGATGAACATTTTGTCCCGCCTATAAAGAAAGTTGCGGCTGACCGCCCGCATGGCGGAAGGAAATCGGGCCGCAGGCAGCCAATATGTGAGGAGGGCTCCCGCTGCACCCGCCGGAAGAAGACGGCAATCTCAATCCGTATTTGACGAATTGTTCATTCGACGAATCAAGGAGGGGTTACCTTGTCCATGCGCTGGCCGAAAGTGAAAGCCATGCCGTACAAGCGAAAGCTGATGCTGTTCTCGATCGTCATCAGCATCACGCCGGTCATCATCGTCGGTTTCGTTTCCTCCCGCATTGCGGCGCGCAGCATCCAGGATCAGGTCAACTTGAACCATCGGCTGCTGCTGCGGCAAATCGAGTACAAGCTGAACCAGATGATCGAAAACCTCAATATCCACTCCATCTCCATCGCCACCAGCAGCCTTGTGGAACGTTCCGTCGAGAACGGCCCGCCCGAACGAACCGACGTCAACGAATCGATGGAGCTGGTCGAGTCGCTGCGCAAGCAGGTCAATTATTTTCCGAACCGTTACGAAGTGTCGATCATCTACAAAAAATATGATTATGTCTATTCGACCGCCCACGCCTCCACCTCCTTGGCCGATTCGCTGTTTCAACCGATCTTGCAGCGTACCCGCACCGACCGCAATTCGCCGTTTCTTGTGACGCCAAACGAGATGAACAACCAGGAACTGATGTTTTTCCGCCCGGTCCCGATCAAGTCGTTTTACACGAACGGCATTGTCGTCCTGCGCGTGCCGGTCGACGAACTGATCGCCATGATCGACGAAAGCATGATCGGCGCCGATTTCGGCAGCCGTATCGTAATTGTGGACGGGGAGGGAAAAGTATTCGCCAGCGGAAGCGGGGAGGAGATCGGCGCCAAGCTCACCGCATCCACCGACCTGTATCGCTTCTGGCAAAATCCGGGCAGCTCAAACTCGTCCCGCCTGGGCGGCGTGGAATACAAGCTGTCGGGATTGAAGTTCGCCAACCGCGACTGGACGATTATCGCCATGACGCCCGAAAGCGTGCTGTACGGCAAGTCGGACCGGATCGGGCAAATCACGTGGACGATTGTCGCCTTGCTGGCGGCATTCTGGACGATTGTGGCGCTGGGCGGTTCGCGCTTCCTGTATGCGCCGGTCGACCGGATGCTGCGGGTGCTGCTCCCCGAATACAAGGCGCGCAAAGACCGCCGCGACGGCCTGATCGTGCTGGAAATGCTGCTGCACGACATGCGGCGCGAGTACGAGCTGCTGCGGACGAAAGCCAGGGAGTGGGAAGCGCCTCCGGAGGAGGGGGAACCGCAAGCGTCGGACGGCGGACCGGGCTGTGTGGAGGAAGGGGCGGCGGCGCGGAGCGCGAAGCTCGAGCTGGCCATTCGCCACATCCTGCAATGTGTGCACGGCGAATACGATGCCGATCTTCAAGCGATTTCGCGGCAATACGACATTTCCGTCCCGCGGCTAAGCCGCCTGTTCAAGGAAAAGACGGGCGAGCATTTTTCCGACTATCTCATCCGCGAACGGATGATCAAGGCGCAGGAATGGCTGGCGCACAGCAACCTGCTGATCAAGGACATCGCCGCTCAGCTGCATTATTCGACCGTGCAAAGCTTCAACCGCACGTTCAAGCAGTATACCGGCATTCCGCCGGGAGAGTATAGGCGTCTGCTGCCGGACGAGCTCGCGCGCGGCCGGGAGCGGAACGAGGCGCAATCGGACGCCGAATAGGAGGCTGCCAAGATTCCGATCCGCAATGCCTGGCGGCGGCAGGTGCTGACCCATGCGCGAACCCCGAAGCCGGAAAGCTTCGGGGTTCGCTTTTTTTGCGGAGATTAGCTTCGGTTGCGGCGAGGCAACAGGCGGACATTGCCGTTCAGCGCCGGGCGGGAGTAGGATGTTCGTAACCCGCGAGGGCAACGAAAGAGAGGAGGGGGTCAAGTTGGCAGCTGCAGAGCCGAAACAGCGGACGGTTCGCGATTGGGAATCGTTTCGCGAGTCATGGGATGGCGTCCATAACTTTTTGCTTGCAGGCGAATGTTTGCCGTTCGCGTACGAGATGCCGCCCGTCGAGCGTATCGTCGACGTGCTGCGCCGCGACGAAGAGGCGCATATCGTGAGCGGCGCCCGGGGGGATCGGCTCGATCAAACGGACGTGGCGGCCTGGTTTCGGTCATTGCCGATCGAGGAAGCGGTACGTGCGCCGTTCGCGCTGGCCCATTACAAACTGGCGAAACATTTCGGTACCGGCGGACTGCTCGAAGGATTCGGCGAATTGGTGCTGGAGCCGTGGCAGCAGGCGCTGCGGGCAGCTGGTTTCGCCTGGACGCGCTGTTACCCGATCGTGTTCATCAGCGGGCCGAACCGGGCCACGAATTATCATCTGGATTATTCGCATGTGTTGGCCTGGCAAGTTTACGGCACCAAACGATTCGTCGGGTTGAAAGACCCGGACCGCTGGTCGCCGCTGGCGACCCGCATCCATAGCCGAGGCGTCCAGAGGCCGGAGCAGCTTGCCGAAGAAGACGAACTGGCATATGACATGCCGCCCGGTACCGCCTTGTGGAACGCGTTTCTGACGCCCCATTGGGTGGAAGCGACGGACCGCATCGCCGTAAGCGTCAATCTTTCGCACGGCGGTTTGCGTTATCAAGGCAAGCTGTGCCGCCACGAAGAAGAAGTCGAGGACTGGCAGCGGCAGCACCCTCATGAGCCGAAGCTGCTTTTTTAACCCGCGGGATTCGGTCATGAGCATTTGTTTCGTCATTCGAAAACAGGGGGAGTCGAAATGGGGGCCAACAGGAAAGGCCGGTTGATCGGATGTTCGTTGCTCGTCGTTTTATTATGTATCCTGCTCGCCGCATGCACGGGCAAAACAAATGACGCGCCATCGACAAGCGCGAACGGCTCGGCGCAGCCCGCCGATTCGTCGCCGAAGAAGCCGGCGGCCAAAATTCATATTTTGACCTCGCATGTGGACGCAACTTACGCCAAACAGGCGAAGCCTGCCGACGATCCTTACATCAAGGAGCTGTCCAGGCTGTCCGGCTACGATCTGACGTTCGAATTTCTCGGCCATGCCGACGATTACGTGCAGCAGCTGACGGTTCGCTTCGCGTCTAACGATTTGCCCGATTTGATCCGCACGGACGGCGTCGATTCGACGATCCATCCGGGGGCGGTCGACCAGGGGGTATTCAAGGAACTGGGGCCGCTGATCGACAAGTTCGGGCCGAACATCAAGAAGCGGGTGCCGGAATCGGCCTGGAAAGACCCGCTCGTCAGTAAAAACGGCAAAATTTACGGCATCCCGGCCATGCCCGTAGCGCCGGCTACCCGGACGGTATACATTCGCCAGGATTGGCTGGACGCCCTCGGGATGAAGCAGCCGGTTACGCTCGAAGATTACCTCGCCTTCTTCGAAGCCGTCAAAAACCGCGACATGAACGGCAACGGCGTCAAGGACGAATACGGTTTTTATGGCCGCGAGAATTTGCGTTACAGCGATATCTTCTTCCAGGACTTCGGCGTTCACCCGCAAGTGTGGCATATGCAGAACGGCAAAATGATCCCGGACATGATCCGTCCCGAAATGAAAGACGCTATCGCCTTCTACAAAATGCTGTATGACAAAGGGTACATGAATCCGAACGTATTCACCAACAAAATCGCGGATTGGCAAGCCGGCATCTTCAAAGGTCTCGGCGGCCTGTGGGCGCATGAAGCGACGGATTTGCCGACCGTGTGGGCAAAGAGCAATTTCGTCAACCAGCCGAACCTGAAAATAGTCCCGATCGCGCCGCCCAAAGGGCCGAAGGGGCAAGGGATGAACCCGGAACGCTCCAACGTCGCTTTCGTATGGGTCATTCCGGAGAAAAACAAGCAGCCCGAAGACATCGTCAAGTTTCTGGACTGGGCGTATTCGGATGCGGCGAATGAGTTTTTCGCTTTCGGCATCGAAGGCAAAAACTATACGAAAACGAACGGAACCGTCAAATGGGATTTGAACGCGCCGGAAAACGCTACGCTGGTCGTTTCGGACTTCTACCAGCTGTCGCTCAACGTTCGCGGCGACGGACGGATGGTGCCGGATGTCGTCAAACTGATGCCGGACGCGGAGCTGCTGACAAAAGGCTTCCAGATCGCCGCAGACGCGGTGATAAAGCACGACGATCTTTATATGCCTCCGCTTCGCGCGTTCGACACGCATCCCGAGCTTGTGCCGGGCATTAACGCGGGCGGCCTGTTCCTCGACATGTTCGCCAAAGTCGTCACCGGCAAAGAGGAGCTGAACGCGGCGTTTGACGCCTTTACGGCGGAATGGAAAAAACGCGGCGGCGACGCGGCTATCGAAGAAGCGACGGCCTGGTACAACAAGTTCAACAAAAAATAACGAGGCGGCCCCTTCGCCCCTAACCGCGCCGTGCAGGCGGTATTCGGGGCGGAGGACGGCCCGGGAGAGGGTCGCATGCTGAAAAAATGGGCGTCCAACGATGCGGCGGTATTGTTGCTGATGATGCTCCCCGGAATATTTCACTTCATTGTTTTCCGTTACGTGCCGCTTGCCGGCAATTTTATCGCGTTCCAGGACTACAATTTGTTCAAAGGGTTTCGCCATAGCGACTGGGTAGGCTTCAAGCATTTCGCCGAAATGTTCCGTTACGAAGAGTTTGCCATGGTGCTGCGCAATACGCTGCTGCTGAGCGGCCTTTCCATCGTGTTCGGCTTTCCGGCCCCGCTCGTGCTGGCGCTGCTGCTGAACGAAGTGGCGCATATCCGGCTCAAGCGCCCGCTGCAGACGCTGCTGTATTTGCCGCATTTTTTGTCATGGGTCATCGTCGGCGGTATCTTCATCAATCTGCTGGCCACGGACGGCATCGTCAATACAATGCTCGGCTGGATCGGGCTGCCGTCAAAAGATTACTTGACGGAGCCGGGGTATTTTCGCGCCATTCTTGTGCTGATCGGCATCTGGAAGGAAGCGGGCTGGGGAACGATCATTTATTTGGCTGCGCTCGCCGGCATCAATCCGCAGCTGTACGAAGCCGCCGTCGTCGACGGAGCCGGCCGGTGGAGGCGGATGCTGTCCATTACGCTGCCGTCGCTGCTGCCGGCGATCGTCGTGCTCTTCCTGCTGCGCATCGGCAGCTTGCTGGAATCGAATGTGGAGCAGGTGCTCATTTTTATCAACCCGCTCGTCCGCGATGTCGGGGAAGTGTTCGATACGTACGTGTACCGCGTCGGGCTGCAAAAGGCGCAGTTCAGCTATACGACGGCAATCGGATTGTTTCAGTCGTTAATCGGGCTGCTGCTGGTCGTCGGCATGAATACGGTCAGCAAACGAGCGACAGGAGAAAGCATTTATTGACGAACCGACAGGAGGCGCCATGGAGTTCAATCGATCCTCCCGCATGTTTCAATGGGCGAATGGCTTGCTGCTTGGGGTCGTTGCCTTCACGATGATAGCGCCGCTGCTGCATCTTGCCGCCGTTTCGCTCAGCGCGCCGGTATATGCGGGCGCCAAGCTCGTCTATTTATGGCCGCGCGGCTTTAATGTGAACGTCTATCGGTCCATCTTCCGCATGGAGCAGCTGTGGCGAGCGCTGGAAGTGACAGCCCTCGTCACCGTACTCGGCACCGCGCTGCATCTCGCGCTTACCTCGACGATGGCCTACGGGCTTTCGCGGCCGAAAGCGCCGGCGAAGAAGCTGATCATGCGGTTCATCCTGGTCACCTTTATTTTTACGCTGCCGCTCATTCCGAATTACTTGTGGATTCGTACGCTGGGCATGGAAAATACACTGCTTGCGCTGTTCGTCCCCGGCGCCGCAAGCGCGTTCGGCGTCATCATCATGAAGACATTTTTTCAGCAAATGTCGTCCGAGCTGTTCGATGCCGGCAAAATTGACGGCTGCAGCGAGTTCGGCCTCTACGCCAGACTTGCGCTTCCGCTGTCCAAGGCGGTGATCGCCACGTTGGCGCTTTTCCAGGCGGTCGGCTTGTGGAACGCCTATTTCGCCGCGTTGATCTATATCCGCAACAAGGAGCTCTACCCGCTGCAAGTGCTGCTGCGCAGTCTGATCGTGCAGGAAGACAACCGGATCGGCGGCGCCGCCGCGATCCGCGAAATGGTGACGCCGGAAATGATGAAGGCGGGCGTCGTTATTTTCGCTACGCTGCCGATTCTGTGCGTGTATCCGTTCTTGCAGAAGCATTTCGTCAAAGGCGCGATGCTCGGGTCGCTGAAGGACTAGCCGGCCGGATCGACCCTCCGCGCAGCACAAAAACCCGGTCCGCACAGGCGGCCGGGCTTTGTGTCGTGTTTTCCGGGACTTGCGTTTCGCCAGGTTACTGGGGCAGGACCGGATTTCCTTTTGCGCGGTGGCGGCGATTCCAAGGCGTGCCCAGATAAGTGAGCGCCCAGCGGTCAAGTCCGTACCAGCCGGCTACTTTCCAGCCAAGCACAAGCCAGGTGGCCAGAATGAACAGCAGCGGGTTCGTGCTCAGCGTGCCGGCAAACAGGAAGCTCGCGTTCATGAATGCGCCGAAAAACGCCGCGATGCCGGTCAACAAACCGAGAATGAGCCCAAGTCCGACGCACAATTCGCCGAAGGCGACAACATACGAAAACACTTTGACATGCGGGAGCACCATGTGCTCCAAATAGTCCGCGTACCACCCCGTTACGTCTTTGCCGCTTTCCGCTTTGCTCATCGCGCCTTTGACGAAGCCCGTCAGCGCCGTACCCGCATCGCTTCCCACCCATTTTTCGTTCGTCACTTTGCCCCAGCCGGCTTTCACCCATGCATAACCCAGGTAGAGGCGAATCACCAGCCAAATCAGACCCGATCTCGTGTTGTTGAACAAAAAATTGGATACGGGGTTTTCGGGGACGATAATGTTTTTGCCGTGCAGTTCCTCTTTGATCGTCATGCGATTCATCTCCTCGGCTGGTTGGATTTGTCTTTATCATATGTCATTTCAGCATCGAATGATGTGATATTTTTCACACCGAACGGCCGAATCGGAAACAAATCTGTCATGGGAACGAGGATGCGGCGTATTGTCCGCATGCGCGGCTTCCTGTATACTAAGAGCGTTGGAAATTGCCGTAACAGGAGGCTGTCATGAGGGAGTTCATCATTTTATTGCACGTCGTCGGCTCGATCGGCATGGGGTTGTATCTGTTGCTGCCGTTTCTGGTCATGAGGCTCGGCACGTTGGCCAAGCCGCTGCAGGAAGGTTATGTCGCAATGATTTTGGCGGCGAACCGGATCGGGCAATATTTGCTCGTGGTGCAATTGTTGACCGGAGGATACCTGATTTCCAAAGCGGGCGTATCCAGCAGCTGGATCATTACGGTTATTGTCTTGTTCGTCGCCGCCGGCGCCGTTACCGGCATTATCGCCAAACCGCTGAAGAAGCTGAAGCAGGACGGGGAAGACAGCAACGCCTCCGTAACGCTGGCCAAAATCAATACGCTGGCTACGCTTGTAAGCGTCATCTTTTTGCTGATCGTCATTTTGATGGTGTACCGCGATCTGATTTAACCTGTCGCGTCCGAAAAAAAAGCCGTATTGGCGTCCTGAAGACGCCAATACGGCTTTTTTGCTTGGCAACAAAATTTGCGATTTAGGGTCATTTATGATAAAATTTCAATATATTCGAACAGAAAGGAGGTTAATCTTGATGTTATCTCCTGTTATCTCGACGAATCGATGGATATCGGCGGTTTTAATCTCGATCTTCATGCTTTTTTCGACTCCGACCCCGGTTATGCAGACGGAGACGAACACGAATGAAACGCTCCGTTTCTCCATCTCCCAAGGCATCGAATTTCATGGCAAGCTGATCCGCAAGACTTCGCCTGGCGCCATGCTGCTTGCCGCGTTGGGTGCCGCATTCGTGCGCCGATTCCGCATGATCGTCTGCTCGTATCTCCGCTTGACCGTCGTTGTCCGCTCCGCGTTTCGCCCGATCGTCGCCCGCTTGTTATCCAGCCTTCAACTTGCCCCCAGCCGTTTGACATCGATTTACCCGTGACCCTTCCTGCTCGTCCTTGTTTCTCTTTGGCGTTGTCCGCTTGCCGTCAAGCCGATTGGTTCGGACTGTCCGGTTTCTTTGTGTTGTCGCCGGGCTTCGGCTGCCGCAAGCAAACGATATTTCAACAAAGGAGCGGAGGAACGTCGCCCCATTTCATAGCCGTTAAACGCTTCCTCCGTCCTTCATTCGGGAGGATGATTGCCTATGCATATTCGTGAATCGATTTTGCCGGCTATCGGCAAAAAATTTCAATTCAAAACCCGGGAAGGAGACTTGTTCGTACTGATTGTACATGATGACGGCCGGCGCGAATGGTATCAATTCGACCGCGACCGTCCGGACGAAGTCGTGTCGACGCTCACGCTGGACGATGACGAAGCCCGTCTGGTGGCGGGCATTCTCGGGGGGATGGTTTACAAGCCAAAAGCGCTGGAAACGATCGAAATCGCGTTGGACGAACTCGTGATCGAATGGTATCGTGTGGACCCTTCTTCGCGGTGCGTCGGCCGAACGATCGGCGAGCTGCATTTCCGCCGCCATTCCGGCGCGACGATCATTGCCATCGTCGAGCGCAATCATTCGAAACAGATCAATCCCGGCCCCGACTATCCGATCCGTGCGGGCGCGACACTTGTCGTCGCAGGAGAAAGGCGGCAGCATAAAACGTTCCGGGATTTGCTGGCGAACGGATGTGATGGCCAATGAACCATTTCGTATTTGAGGTCGGGCTGGCGATTGCACTCATCGCTGCAGCCGGCTTGCTGTCGGCGAAGCTGCGTATTTCCGTTATTCCATTCTACATTTTGATCGGCATGGCCGTCGGACCGCATGCTATCGAATGGTGGCATTTCGATTTTCGCTTTATTTCCAGCGCGCCACTGATCGAGTTTATGGGCCGGATCGGGGTGTTGTTCCTGCTCTTTTATCTGGGGCTGGAATTTTCCGTCGGGCGGCTGATCCAATCCGGACGATCGATCGCGCTGGGCGGAACGGTGTATATCGCCATCAACTTAACGCTCGGTCTGCTGTTTGCTTTCGCCATGGGTCTGCCTTTAAAGGAAATATTGATCGTAGCGGGCATCACGACGATTTCGTCAAGCGCGATAGCGGCCAAGGTAATCGTCGATTTAAAGCGCACGGCCAACCCGGAGACGGAAATGATTCTGGGCATCATCATGTTCGAGGATGTGTTCCTTGCTATCTATATTTCGATCGTGTCCGGGCTTGTGCTGAGCGGATCGGCCACACTCGGCGGTGTGCTGCTGTCGGCGGGGATAGCGCTCGTCTTCATGCTGCTCGTGCTCGCCGTCGGGCGCAAATGCGTGCCGCTGTTGAACCGGCTGCTGTCGATTCGTTCAAACGAACTATTCCTGCTTGTTATCTTCGCCGGATTGTTCCTGGTGGCGGGTTTTTCCGAAACGATTCATGTCGCCGAAGCGATCGGCGCTCTGCTCGTCGGTCTTGTACTGGCGGAAACGACCCATGCCAAGCGGATTGAACATCTCATTTTGCCATTTCGCGATTTTTTCGGGGCGATCTTCTTCTTCGGCTTCGGGCTGTCGATCGATCCGATGTCGCTCGGCGGCGCCGTGTGGATGTCGCTCGGGGCGGCAGCGCTGACGCTGGCTGGCAATTTGGCTGCCGGCTGGTGGGCCGGCCGGATCGCCGGCTTGTCGCCGAAGTCGTCGGTTACGATCGGGCTGACAATCATGGCGCGCGGCGAATTTTCGATCATTTTGGCCAATTTGGCCAAAGCCGGCGGGTTGCTTGCGTTGGTGCAGCCGTTCGCCGCACTGTATGTGCTTATTCTGGCGGTGCTTGGGCCGCTGCTGTCGAAGGAATCGAAGCGGATTTACGCCGGACTGGAGAAGCTGTTTGGGCTGTTCGGCAGACGGGGGGGGCGCGAGCGGGCGACCGCTCCGGATTGATAAACAATACCATTACGGTTTCGGGAGGGAAGGCCCATGAAACGGAGATGGAGAAATGGACCCGCGCCCGGATGGGTGCGGACGGTTGTCGGAGCGGGAGGCGGAGGAGCGGACATCGGATTCATGCTGACCGGCGGCTTGTTTGCAGCGGCAGCCCTGGAGTTGTTTCTTGTGCCCAATGGCCTGTTCGTCGGAGGTTGGACGGGTGTTGCGTTACTATTGTTTTACGGCATCGAAGTGAAGCCGTGGCTGCTGCTGCTAGTATTGCTAGCGTCTCTGCTGGCCCTGCGGTCGATTCGCCACCGCCGCGGGAGGAGCGAACCGCCTCGCAGCAGCGCCGGCCTGCTGGCGTTTGCTCTCGGCGCGATGCTGCTGCATCCGGTGCCGGGCGTAACGGAGGAATTGTTGCCGGCGGCAGTTTTCGGCGGCTTGCTGCTTGGTATCGGCGTTCGCCTCGCAACGGGAAGCGGCGGGTTGCTCGATCCGGGCGACGTCGCCGACGCGTTCGGACGCCCCGGCACGCAAACGACGTGGACCGTGCTGCTTGTCGGCAACGCGGCGCTGCTTGTTGTTGCGGCGTTCGCGTTCGCGGGCGAGCCGAAGCTTGCGGTGCATTCGCTGGTCGCCTGGGTGGCGGCGTTGGCGGTCGTTGCCCGCGTGTTCGGGGAGCCGCGGCTGGTGCTCACGATGAGCGTCAACAGCCGTGTGAGCGCGGCCGTTGCGGCGGCGCTGCGGGCGGAAGAGCGATCCGTTGTCGAGGAGCGGCCCACTGGCGGCAAAGGCAGGAACGAAGGTCCCGCGGCGCAACCGGAGGCGATCCGGCTCAGCGCGTCTCGGCTGGAGGAAACGACGCTGCGGGACCGTATCCGCGCCATCGATCCTGAAGCGGACATCCGCGTCATCGCTGATTGGCCGAATGGGGAAGCGAAATCGCCGCGGCTGACGGAGAGCCGCAGACCGGAGTAACGTTGGCGCCGGAACTATGGTCGGCGGCAGAACGGGCCAGGTCAGTCTTCCGACAATTCGTCGAGCGTCTTCTCCACGCTTGGCGCCAGATGCTCGAGGAAGTAGTCGACCTCGGGGAGGGCGAGTGCGGCGATTTTCGTTTCGAGCTGCTTCTTCGCCACCGCAAACTCGCGGTTGCCCGTGGACAGTTCGGTTGTGCATTTCAGATAGGCGTCCAGCAGATCGGCGGCTTTGACGAGCTTGTTCAACTCGCTATTGCCGCCGGATTTGCCCGCGATCAGCGGGGCGTACAAGTCGCGCAGCGGCTCCGGCACCATGCCGGTCAACCGGTCTGAGGCAAGCTTCTCGATTTCGCGGAAGCTGGCGACGATGCCGGGATTGTGATGCTTGACCGGCGTCGGAATGTCGCCGGTGATCGTTTCGCTGGCGTCGTGGAACAGCGCCAGCGAAACGGCCGCGCCGGTATCGACGCCGCGGCCGTATATTTCGTTGGCGATCGAGCAGAGCATGTGCGTGAGCAGCGCCACATGGTACGAATGCTCGGCGACATTCTCTTCGACGACGTTGCGCATCAGGCTCCAGCGTTTGATGTAGCGCAGCCGGTACATGTAAGCGAAAAAGTGGCTTTGGTGATCCATTGCTGGCGGCTCCTTATCGTTAAAATCTTGTTTGGCGGCCATGTGATCGAAAATAGGCCATAAAAAATGGCTTATTCGCCTCATTTTCCTCTTTTCATCGCGGCCGGCCATTTACCCCCAATAGCCCCTAAAACATGGCCTATTTTCGGACGATCTCTTTTGCCGATCCGCCAAAAGCAGTCCGACTACAGAGAACACGCCGCTCGGGTGGACGGCGTAGCGAGATTTTCCTATAATTATAGGGATAGCTTGCAGCGTTGACGACTGCCTTATTGTAACATGGAACGGTTAGGGTGTGTTTGGAAACTCCGAAGACAGCAGGTTTTCAGGCACGCCCAAATGAGAGGAGACACCGGGAATGCGCGATTTTGGAGAAAGTGTATACAAGCTGATTGTGGAAACGTCGACGAATTTGCCGGCGGACGTGCGCCGGGCCATTCAGCAGGCGCAGCTGAAGGAAGACGAAGGAACGAGAGCGGCGCTGTCGCTGTCGACGATTGCGAACAATATTGAGCTCGCGGAATGCAACGTATCGCCGATTTGCCAGGATACGGGCATGCCGACGTTCATCATACACACGCCGATCGGCGCCAACCAGATCGCGATGAAACGCGACGTGCTCGAAGCCGTTCGCCGCGCGACGAAGGACGGCAAGCTGCGCACGAACTCGGTCGATTCGCTGACGGGCGCGAACAGCGGCGACAACCTCGGGCCGGGCACGCCGGTCGTGCATTTCGAGCAGTGGGAGAAGGACGATATCGACGTCCGCCTCATCCTGAAGGGCGGCGGCTGCGAGAACAAAAACATCCAATACAGCCTGCCGGCCGAGTTGGAAGGCGTCGGCAAGGCGGGCCGCGACCTGGACGGCATTCGCAAATGCATCATGCACGCCATCTACCAGGCGCAAGGCCAAGGCTGCAGCGCCGGCTTCATCGGCGTCGGCATCGGCGGCGACCGCACGACCGGCTACGAGTTGGCGAAGCACCAGCTGTTCCGCAAGGTCGACGACGTCAATCCGCACGAAGAGCTGCGCAAGCTGGAAGAATACGTACTCGCGAACGCCAACTCGCTTGGCATCGGCACGATGGGCTTCGGCGGCAACGTGACGCTGCTCGGCTGCAAGGTGGGCGTCATGAACCGGCTGCCGGCCAGCTTCTTCGTCTCCGTCGCCTACAACTGCTGGGCGTTCCGGCGGCAGGGCGTGCTGCTGAACGCGGAGACGGGCGCGATCAAGGATTGGCTGTACGAGGACGGTAAAGAGGTGCCGATGCAGCCCAAGGACGGCGCAGCGGAAGCCGCCGCCCAAGCCGGTCAGGAGCGCCGCGAAGTGCACCTGACGACGCCGATCAGCGAAGAGGAGATCCGCAGCCTTCGCGTCGGCGACGTTGTCGTCATCGACGGCATGATTCATACGGGCCGCGACGCGCTGCACAAATATTTGATGGACCACGACAGCCCGGTCGATCTGCAAGGTTCGGTCATTTACCACTGCGGACCGGTAATGCTCAAGGACGAACAGGGCCAGTGGCACGTCAAGGCGGCCGGCCCGACGACGAGCATCCGCGAGGAGCCGTATCAGGGCGACATCATCAAGAAATTCGGCATTCGAGCCGTGATCGGCAAAGGCGGTATGGGCGCCAAAACGCTGAAAGCGTTGCAGGAGCACGGCGGCGTCTACTTGAACGCGATCGGCGGCGCGGCGCAATATTACGCCCAGTGCCTGGAGAAGGTGGAAGGCGTCGATCTGATGGAATTCGGCATTCCGGAAGCGATGTGGCACCTCAAATGCAAAGGCTTCGCCGCGATCGTAACGATGGACGCGCACGGCAATAGCCTGCATGCCGACGTCGAGCAGCATTCGCTGGCGAAACTGGCCGCCTTCAAAGAACCGGTATTCAAGTGAACGGCCCGCTGGCGCGCCTGGGCCTCGGATTCAATACGTATTTCGAGAAGTATATGTTTCTGGTCGTGCCGGTAGCGCTGCTGCTCGGGTTCGCCTGGTCCGGGCCGTTCGGCAGCCTGACCGGCTGGGTGCCCTGGCTGTTCGGCTACCTGACCTTCGTCATGGCGCTCGGCTGCAGCCCGCGGCAAGTCGCCGACGCGCTGCGCATGCCGGGTACGATTCTGCTCACGCTCGCCATCGTCCATATCGTGGCGCCGCCGGCCGCATACGGGCTCGGGGCGCTGCTGTTCGGCCACGATTCGCCGTTCGTGATCGGCTTCGTGCTGTTTGCGGTCATCCCGCTCGGCGTGTCGTCGGTCATTTGGGTGGGCGTCGCAGGCGGCAACGTGCCTCTTGCGCTGTCGCTGATCGTGCTCGATTCGGCGCTCAGCCCGTTTGTTGTGCCGGCGGAGATCGCTTTCTTTTTCGGCAAAGGCATCAGCTTCGACCACTGGAAAATGATGAGCGACCTGCTGCTGATCGTCGTTGTGCCGACGATCGTCGGCGTAGCGGTCAATGCGCTGACCGGCGGCAAGGTCAAAACGAGCTGGGGCCCGGTAGCGCTGCCGCTGTCCAAAATCAGCTTCTTCCTCGTCGTGCTGATCAACGCGGCCGCCATTGCGCCGCAGATCGGCGCGATCAAATCGGATGTGCCGGTGCTGCTGCCGGCCGTGCTGGTTCTTGTCGCGTTCTGCTACGCCATCGGGTACGCCGGTTCGGCCGGCTTGCGCAACGACAGCCTGACGGCCACGCTGCTGTACGCTTCCGGCATGCGCAACATTTCGCTCGGCGTCGTCATCGGGCTCGCTTATTTCGAGCCCAGGGCGGCGGTGCCCGTCGTGCTGGCGATCCTGGTGCAGCAGCCGATGGCGACGCTTATGTACACGCTCGTCAAATGGTCGCAGAAACGGTTTGGCTCGCGGGCGCAGTCCGCGGGATAACCCTGAAGCACGCCTCCCGAATCCCTAAAGGCGAATCGGAGGCGTGTTTCTTTAACAGAATCAGAAAGTATAAACTCCGGAGCGGCACTTCCTGATTCAGCATGAAAAGTTACCGCTAAAGCCGGGCCAACTTCTTCGAAATGCATCGATAGAAGCTTTTCTTACAAAATATTTACAATCCCCCGCCGCCGCCGTACTGGCAAACGGCTGCCGTCCCATGTACGATAGAGGGAAACGAGATCAAGGCTGGTCGTTCGCCTGACGGCGAACTGCTCGCCTATGCATCCAAGGAACGGAGTGCATCCCGCTTGAACCAATTCCGCACGCGGCTCATCGTCATCTTCGTCTTGCTCACCGGCTTGTCCGTGCTTGCCGCCGGCATCTTTACCGCCAAACTGCTCGAAAAATCGTACATCGACTCGCTCAAGGACAGCATGCAGCGGGAAATCCGGCTGATTGCGGCGGGCCTCGACACGCGGCGCAGCGGCAACCAAGCCGAGCTTGTCGGTTACTACAACGAAGAAGCGAAGCAGCTGCGGGACAGCGCCGGCGCGCGCGTCACGTTCATCGGCGCGGACGGAACCGTGCTCGGCGACTCGGACCACGATCCGGCGACGATGGACAACCACAAAGGCCGCAACGAAATCGTCGACGCGACCGGACGTACGGCCGGCTTCTCCATTCGCAAGAGCGACACGCTGCATACGGACATGCTTTATGTCGCCGTCGCCATGCCGAATGCGCAGAACGGGCAACTGGGCTTCATCCGGCTGGCCATGGGACTCGAAAACGTCGATTCGCTCGTGCGGGCGCAGTGGCTGTTTTTGCTGGTCGGGCTGCTCATTCTGTTCGTTGTCGTCGTTGGCGTCAGCTACCGCGTGGCGTACGGCCTGACCCGGCCGCTGGAAAAAATCATGCGTGTCGCCAACCAGATTACGCACATGAACTATCGCTCGCGCGTGCCCGTCACCAGCAAGGACGAGATCGGCAAGCTCGGCCATGCGATCAATACGATGGCGGACAGCCTGCAGGCGCAGGTCGACCGCATCTCGGAGAACGAAAGCCAGCTCAAGAACGTGCTCGAAAACTTGCTGAGCGGCATCATCATGATCGACAAAAACGAACGCATCGTGCTGCTGAACCGGGCGGCGGAAGATTTTATCGGCTTCGGCGCGGACGAAGTGATCGGCAAAAAATTCGACGAAGCGAAGCAGCCGTTCGAATTCGTGCAACTGATCGGCGAATGCCTCGACACGCGTGAGCACATTCGTGACGAAATGCTGTTCTATTACCCGGAGGAGCGCATCCTCGAAATCAATGTGACGCCGATTATGGGCGCGGACGACGAATGGGCCGGCGTGCTGATCGTGCTGCACAACATTACGGCGATGCGCCGCCTCGAACGCATGCGCAGCGAGTTCGTCGCCAATGTGTCGCACGAGCTGAAGACGCCGATCGCTTCGGTCAAAGGCTTCGCCGAAACGCTGCTGGCCGGCGCGCTGGACGACAAGGAAACGGCCAAATCGTTTTTGAAAATTATTTTCGACGAAAGCGAGCGGCTGAACCGGTTGATCGGCGACATCCTCGAGCTGTCCAAAATCGAATCGAAGCGCATCCCGCTGCAATTTTCGCCGGTGGAAATGAAGGGCTTCGTGGAGCAGACGCTGCACGTCATGAGAAGCGAAGCGGCCAAAAAACGGATCGAGCTCGAAATGTCCGTGCCGGCCGACATGTACATTGAAGCCGACGAAGACCGGCTGCGGCAAATCGTGATCAATTTGTTGTCCAACGGCATTGCGTATACGCCCGAAGGAGGCAAAGTAAAAGTAACCGTCGAACCGCTTGCAACCGGCGTCGAACCGGAGTACGAACGGATTCGGCTGACGATCGCCGACACGGGAATCGGCATCCCGCGCAAGGATTTGCCGCGCATCTTCGAACGGTTCTACCGCGTGGACAAAGCGCGTTCGCGCAGCTCCGGCGGAACGGGGCTCGGCCTTTCGATCGTCAAGCATCTGGTCGATCTGCACAAAGGAACGATTGCGGTAGAGAGCGAAGTCGGGCTCGGCACGCGCTTCACGATCGAGCTGCCGGTTATCCATTAGGTAGTCCGTGTTGCGCCCGGCGTTGCAAACCCGGCCTTTCGCGGGGTACAATGAGGTACAGGATAGATCATTCGTTGGGGGATACCCATGCCGCACAAAATTTTGGTTATCGAGGACGAGCCTACGCTCGCCAGATTGCTCTCTTACAATTTATCGCAGGAAGGCTACGGCATCACCATCGTCGATCACGGCGGCGAAGGGCTGCAGACGGCGCTGCAGCAAGCGCACGATTTGATCATTCTCGACATCATGCTTCCCGGGCTGAACGGGTTTGAAATATTGGCCCGGCTGCGGCAGAAGGGGGTAAGAACCCCGGTCATCATTTTGACGGCGCGCAACGCGGAGGAAGAAGTGGTGCAAGGGCTCAAGTACGGGGCGGACGACTACATCACGAAGCCGTTCGGAGTCGCCGAGCTTCTCGCCCGCGTGTCGGCCGTGCTGCGGCGCACGCAAGCGGATGCGCCGTTCGCCGAGCAGGAGCAAACCGGCGAGAAAGTGATTACCGCCGGAGAGCTGCGCATTTACCCGGAGAAGTATGAAGTGCTGCTGCACGGCGAGTCGATCCCGCTGCGGCCGAAGGAGTTCGAGGTGCTGCTGTATTTGGTGCAGCGTCCGGGCGTCGTCGTGACGCGAGACGATTTGATGAACGTCGTGTGGGGCTTCGATTATATCGGCGGACAGCGCACGGTTGACGTGCACGTCAGTTCGCTGCGCAAGAAGCTGGAGATGAACCAGGAATCGGTGCAGATCGATTCCATCCGCGGCGTCGGCTACAAGCTGGTGGCGCAATCGGTCAGGAAGTGACAACCCGCGAAGCGGCGCGCAAGCTCCTTCGGATTATCCGGCGGGAGCTAATTTTTTTCTTCCCAAACGTCAAGATTTGTGTTACGTTTTAAACAATTGGTGACACGGAATCGTTTGTCGCGTGGAGGAGGCTGTCGCTTTGCATCATTTATGGAAGGAACGACGTTCCTGGTCCGGGTATTTCCTTGTTGTCATCTTACTTCATATCGTCGGAGTGATCGGACTGCTGTCCGTTGCGAACGGCAACGCCGCCTTCTGGAGCATGGGGGTGCTCGCGTATACGCTGGGGCTGCGCCATGCGTTCGACGCCGATCATATCGCGGCGATCGACAACACGGTGCGCAAGCTTGTCCAGCAGAAGCGCAGCCCTTACGGGGTCGGCTTTTACTTTTCGCTGGGCCATTCGTCCGTCGTGTTCCTCATGGTGCTGTCCATTGCGCTGTCCATCCGGTGGATGCAGAACAACATGCCGGAAATGCAGGAAATCGGCGGCATCGTCGGCATGACGGTGTCCGGCGCTTTTCTGGTGCTGATCGGCATCGTCAATCTGGTCATCCTGGTCCAGCTGCTGCGCATGTTTCGCAATTGGCGGAGCGGGCGCTACCGCGAGGAGGAGCTCGAGCGCGTGCTGGACTCGCGCGGCTTGTTGTCGCGGCTGATCGCGCCGCTGCTGAAGTTTGTCGGCCGCAGCTGGCATGTGTATCCGCTCGGCTTCCTGTTCGGGCTCGGCTTCGATACGGCGACGGAAATCGGCCTGCTGGCGATTTCGGCGACCGCCGCGGGCAGCCATGTGTCGGTGTTCGGCATCGTTTCACTGCCGATTCTGTTCGCCGCCGGCATGAGCCTGATGGATACGGCCGACGGGGTATTCATGACGACGGCGTATCGCTGGGCGTTCGCCACGCCGCTGCGCAAGCTGTACTACAACGTGACGGTAACCGCGGTGTCGGTTGCGGCGGCGCTCCTGATCGGCGGCGTGGAGCTCGTGCAGATCGCGTCGGAGAAGTTTGCCTGGCATTCGCCGGTATTCGACTGGTTCGGACGGCTTGATTTTGAGTATTTGGGTTATGTGCTGGCCGGTTTGTTTGTGGTCGCCTGGGTCGTTTCCGTTTCATTCTGGAAAATGGCCAAGGTGGAAAAACGTTATTCCGCATAGGAGGCAAAACAATGACGGCTATTATGCGCTGGGGTGTGCTCGGCACCGGAAAAATCATCGCTCGCGGCGGCCGCGCGATTCATGAAGCGGAGGGCTGCGTCTGGCTGGGCGTAGCCGGCCGGAATCGCGAGAACAGCGAAGCGGCGGCGCGTACATACGGCGTGGAGCGGTCGTACGACACGTATCGGGAGCTGCTGGACGATCCGGATATCGATGCGGTATACATAGCGCTGCTCACGCATTTGCACGGCGAATGGGCGGTTGCCGCGCTGGAGGCGGGTAAACATGTGCTGCTGGAGAAGCCGGCCGGCTTGAACGCGGCTGAAGTGGAGCGCATCGCGGCAACGGCGCGCGCCCGCGGCTTGCTGTTTCGCGAGGCGTTCGTGTGGCGCCACCAGGAGGCGTATTCGTTTGCGCAGGAAACGATTCGCGAAGGAGCGATCGGCGAGCTTGGCCACATTGCCGCCAACTTCACGTTTGCCGCCGATCCGGCGAATACCCGGCTGGTGAAGGAATGGGGCGGCGGCGCGCTGTACGACGTCGGCTGCTATCCGGTGGCGTGGTCGCGTTATTTTATGGAAGCGGAGCCGCATGCCGTCGACGCCAGCTTCGAGTGGGGAGCGACCGGTGTCGATACGAGGTTCGTCGGCACGCTGCATTTTCCCGGCGGCCGCACGGCGCAGGTAGGCGCCGCGCTCGATCTGGCCGGAGGCTCGGCGATCGCGCTTGTCGGCACGAAGGGCCGTTTGACGTTCGGCTATCGCGTCGACAATGAAACGTTGACCATCACGATAAGCTGGCCCGGCGGCTCGCGCGATTTTGCAACCGACCGGGTGACGCCGTTTCGCCGCCAGGTCGACTCGTTCGTGTTGGCGCTGCGCAGCGGCGAAGCTTCCGCGCAAGGGACGCACGATGCGGTGCTGCAGGCGCGGGTGCTGGACGCCTTATTCGCGTCGAGCGACCTGCAGCGGCGCGTGACGGTCGGCTAGTTTACAGCCGCGCCGGCTTGTGCTCCAGCGTCGTCAGGAACGACGCAATTACTTGCGCCAGCTCTTCCGGCGCTTCCATCAAACTCATATGGCCGGCGCCCAATATGGTGTGCCGGCGTATTTGTTCGCCGCTCGCCGAGAAGGTGCGCTCCGGCGGAATAATGCCGTCGGCAACGCCTGCGACGAGCAGCACCGGCTTGCGCGAGCCGCTCAGCACGTGATTGCGGTCGATGCGGTCTTTCATCGCCTGCAGCGTGGCGATCGCGCCATTCGCGGAAGTGCCGTAGCCGATGTCGATGGCGTCCTGCACGTCGTCCGACATCGATTCCAGATGCGGCGGCGCGAACAGCTTCGGCACGAGCCCTTCCACGAACGGGCCGATGCCTTGCTCGCGAATCGTTGCCATGCTTTTGTCGCGGCCGGCTTTGCCTTTTTCGTCGTCGGGATACGCCGTCGAATGGATCAGGCCGAACGCGGCGAGCTGCTCGGGATACCGCTCGGCCAGCGCCAGCGTCACATAACCGCCCAGCGAGTGGCCCAGCACGACCGCCGGTTCCGTCAGCAGGCCGCCGAGCAGGCTGGCGATATCGTCCGCCATCGCTTCCGTGCTGTACGGCCCTTCCGGCGCTTCCGAATCGCCGTGTCCGCGCAGATCGGGCACAACGATGCGCCGCTCGTCGCCGAGCATCGGCACCACTTCGTCCCAGTACGCCGCGCTGCCGCAAAACCCGTGCAGCAGCACAAGCGCCGGCCGCCCCGGCGCCGCCAGACCGTATTCGCGATAGGCGATCGTAGGCCCCCCGCTTGTCGTCCATTGTTTTTTTTCCATCTCTCATCGCTCCCATTCATTCCTTCGTTCGTCATTCCTATACCGTTACCCGTTTCAACCTTGTCCCAATCGTTGCGCCGCCGATTACCTTGTCAGCGCGTACCGCTTTTTGCGGAACTCGCTCGGCGAACAATCGTTGTAGCGTTTGAACGTTTTGTAGAAGTGGGCCATATTCGGCAGCCCCACCGCTTCGCCGACCTCGACGATGCTGATGTCGCTCGTCATCAGCAGCCGTTCGGCGCGTTTGATTTTTTTATAATTGACATATTCGAGGAACGTCAGCCCGATCACTTTTTTGAAATATTTGACGAAATAATGGTAGCTGACGTTCGCGACGCGGCTCGCTTCCTCGACTTGCAGCTTCTGGGTCAAATTTTGTTCGATGTAGTCGAGCACCGGCCGCATCCGCAGCAGCTCCGCATTGTCGCGGAAGCTGAGCAGCTTGCGCGTGTCGCCGCGCAGCAGGGTGAGAATGATTTTTTTGATTTGCAGGCTGACCGCAATTTCGTAGCCGTCTTCCTTGCGCTGCGTCTCCGCGAGAATATCCTCCACGCAGGCGAGAATCGTCCGGCGTGCGGCTTCATTTTCGAACACAATGTAGTTCAGGCCGCTCAGCGGAAAGTCCGATTCGGCAAAAAAGCGGAAATACGGCAGCGCGCTCTGGTCGATCCAATCGTGAAGGTCGAATTGGAACACAATATATTGCATCCGGTCGCCGGCGTGCATCCGGTCGCGGTGCAGCTGGGAGGAGCCGATCAGCACAACGTCGCCCTGGTGAAGCGTATACAGTTCGTCGTCGACATAAACGTCGAGCGAACCGTCGAGAATGGCAAGTATTTCGATTTCCTTGTGGTAGTGCCAACGCCCGACGCCCATGCTGGTGCGGGTCGCTTCGAACACCTTGATGTTGAGGAACGGGCTTTCGAACTGGATTTTTTCGTTGTAAATTTCCACGATAATCCTCCGCATGACAAAATCGCATATAACGAAGCCGAGATCGGCAATATCTTTTTGGCGGTAAAATCTCTATACTAGGGAATAGTATGTCCAGCGTAACACAGTTAGCGTTTTGATAAAAGGAGGAGCATTTCCACCATGTCCAAAAAAGTAAGAGTAGCGATTATCGGCTGCGGCGGGATCGCAAACGGCAAACACATGAAGAGCCTGGCCAAAGTGGAGCAAGCGGAAATGGTCGCATTCTGCGATATCGTCGTGGAAAGAGCGCATAAGGCGGCTGCCGATTACGGCGCGGCCGGAGCGAAAGTATACGAAAACTTCCGGGATTTGCTGCAGGACGGTTCGATCGACGTCGTGCACGTCTGTACGCCTAACGATTCCCACGCGGAAATTGCAATCGCCGCGCTGGAAGCCGGCAAACACGTCATGTGCGAAAAGCCGATCGCCAAAACGGCGGCCGACGCGCGCCGCATGGTGGAAACGGCAAAACGCACCGGCAAGAAGCTGACGATCGGCTACAACAACCGTTACCGTGCGGACAGCCAATATTTGAAAAGCGTGTGCGAAGCCGGCGAGCTGGGCGAAATTTATTATGCCAAAGCGCATGCGATCCGTCGCCGCGCCGTTCCGACCTGGGGCGTGTTCCTCGACGAAGAGAAACAAGGCGGAGGCCCGCTGATCGATATCGGTACGCATGCCCTCGATTTGGCGCTGTGGACGATGAACAACTACGAGCCGAAGGTAGTGCTTGGTTCCGCTTATCACAAGCTGTCCCAGCGCGAAAATTCCGCCAATGCATGGGGCCCTTGGGACCCGGCGAAGTTTACGGTGGAAGACTCCGCATTTGCGCTTATTACGATGAAGAACGGCGCGACGATCGTGCTCGAGTCGAGCTGGGCGCTCAACACGCTTGACGTGAAAGAAGCGAAAGTGACGCTGCACGGCACGGAAGGCGGCGCCGACATGGACAAGGGGCTGCGCCTGAACGGCGAGAAAAACTCCCGCTTGTACACGAACGAAATCGAGCTGAAAAGCGGCGGCGTGGCGTTCTACGAAGGCAAAGCCGAAAGCGACGCCGACATGGAAGCGCGCTTGTGGATCGACGCTGTCGTTAACGACAAGCAGCCGGTCGTATTGCCGGAGCAAGCGCTGGTCGTGTCGGAAATTTTGGAAGCCATCTACGAGTCGGCACGCACCGGCAAAGCGGTGTACTTCGACTAATCGAAGACGGTCCGTCGTCAAAACAAGCCTGCAAGGTCATCGGACCTGCAGGCTTGTTTTTCTGTGCTCGCTTAAACCCCGACGAGCTTTTTTTCCGCTTCGGCCCGGTCGACGGCTGCCGCATGTTCTTCTTCGCGGCTTTCGCTTCGTTGTTCCTGCTCCCGCATCGGCTCTTGATCGTTCCGCTTGGCCGTTTCCACATCCGCCGCGTTCGGCTCGTCCTTCTGCTCGATTGGAGCGGCTGCTTCCGGCTCCTCCTTGTCTTCCGGCGGCATGTTTTCTGCGCCGAACGATCCGCCGCCGTCTTGGTCCTCGTCTCCGATACGGAACCGGCTGACTTCGGCGAACAACTGCTGCGACAGGCGATGGATGTCGTCGGCTTGTTCGGCCACGAGGCGGATCGAAACGTCCTGCTGGTAAGACGTCGAGCCCACTTCCTCGACGCCTGCGGCCGTTTCTTCCGCCACCGCGGCGACGAAATGCACCGACTCCATCAGCCGTTTGTTCTGCTCCTCGGCATTGCGGATCAGGCCGCCGATGCGTTCGATGCGCTCGCCGCCCGCCAGCATGGCCTCGCGGATCGCGGAGAAGGCGGTGAGCGTGCCTGCGACTTTGCCGTTCTGCCGCGCTAGGCCGGCGCGGGCTTGCTCCATGCGCGCTTCGAGCTCGCCGATCTGCCGCTGCAAGTCGACGACGATACCGGCGATGCTCTTCGAGGAGACGCCGGCTTCGGCTGCCAGCGAGCGCACTTCTTCGGCGACGACGGCGAAGCCTCTGCCGTGCGCGCCGGCGCGGGCCGCCTCGATCGCCGCGTTCAGCGACAAAATATGCGTCTGCCCGGATATTTCCGTCATCGTCTTGACGATGCCGCCGATCCGGCTGGAGCTGAGCGACAGCGTACGCATGGCTTCCAGAACATGGGCGATCATCGCTTCCGTCAACTGCGCCGTTTCGTTCAATTCCCGTACGGCGGCCGCTCCCGCTTCGGTCGTTTGCTCGGCATCCCGGTTCATGCGCCGCATCTCCTGCGCGGCGTCCCATACCGCATGCACGTCGCCTTCGAGCTCGACGATCACTTGCGCGCTCGTTTCCGTCCGCTGCGCCTGGTGGTCGGCGCCCGCCGAGATTTCTTCGATCGCCTTCAGAATGTCGGCGTTCGCCGCGGCGGTTGTGACCGACAGCTGCCGGAATGTCATCGAATGTTCGGCCAGCGAGGAAGCGATCGTCTGCGTGGAACCAAGCATGCGGCGCACCTGTTCGATCATGTTGTCGAAGCTGTGGCTCAGCTGGCCGAGCTCGTCGTTCGATTCGGCGTTGATCGTATGGCGCAAATCGCCGGCGGCAATGACAGCCATCGCTTGCCGCAAGCGACGAATCGGCCGGGTGAAAGAGACAATCAGCCAATACGAGATCAGGATCGTCAGCACCAGCACGATGACGGCGGCCTCAATCATGGCGAACGACGTTTGGTCAATTTTGTCCGACGAGGCGGCGACGGCTTTTTCCGCATCGGCCGTATAATCGCGATAGAAGTTGTCGACCAGCGCGAACATTGCGTCCCGCTGCGTTTGCGCTTCGCGGTAAAGCGAATCCGTATTTTTCTGAATATCGGTTTCGGTCAGGCTTTTGTTTTGGATCAAATTGACGGCGCGATCGAACGTATCGAAAAATTCCGTGCGCGCGAGCAGCAGCCGGCTGCGCCATTTGTACTGATCGTCCGTGGAGGCCGATTCGCTCATGCGGGAGAGCAGGTCGCTGAACGTTTTTTTCTGCTGCTCGAATTTGTCCTTATATTGAAGATCGCGCGAAATCATCAGGCCCGAAGACGTATCTTTCATGTCCTGCAGCACGACTTTGAGCTCCAGCGCCATCAGCTGCAGACGGACTTTATCGTTCTGGTTGCCGAGATGCCGATCGATCTTGCTGACTTGTACGTTGTTGAAGAGCGACACGGAAACGATGATGACGACGAGGATGGAGAAACTCGCAAGCAGCTTCGCGCGCAGTGTCAAGGACCGGACAATGTGCTTCATTCGACTCATGGGACCACTCCTGCGACAAATTTTTCCTTCATTGTAGCGGACGACTATTTTCCTCGCGTTTCCGCATTGTTAGCCGAATGTTAAATCGTTTTGCGGCTCGTTTTTTTGCGGTTTTGGCTGGATATTTCATCCTTTCACCAGTCTTTCAACTTTTACATTGTGTTTACGTTTCTATCGTTTTCGTTTTACAAACGGTTGTTATGATGGGTTCGTCGGATAAAAAAGTTGAGGGAGGACATGCTAACATGTCGAAGTTTGTTTGGAAAAAAGGATTGAGTCTTACGCTTGCAGCCGTATTGATGGTGGGGGGACTTGCCGCGTGCGGCAAAAAAGAAGAAGACACGAAGAACGCAGCCAGCCCGTCGGCATCCTCGTCGGTGAAACCGTCGACGTCGACCGCACCGTCGGCATCGCCGTCGACATCGCCTTCGAAAGCCCCTGAAGTAACGGGCAAAGTAACGGCTTCCGGTTCGACGGCGCTGCAGCCGCTCGTACAGAAGGCAGCCGGCGATTTTATGGCCAAAAATCCGAAAGCGGACATTCAAGTAACGGGCGGCGGTTCGGGCAAAGGCGTAACGGACGTTGCTACAGGCGCATCCGATATCGGCAACTCGGACGTTGAAGCCGACGCGCAATACAAAAGCCAATTGGTCGACCACATCGTCGTTCTGGCACCGTTCGCGCTCATCGTCAATAAAGGCGTAGGCGTCGACAACCTGACGAAGCAACAAGCGGCCGACATCTTCATGGGCAAAATTACGAACTGGAAAGACGTAGGCGGCAAAGACGCCAAGATTACCGTCGTGCACCGTCCGGAAAGCTCGGGTTCGCGCAAACTGGTCAAACAAATCGTCCTGAGCAACCAGGAGTTTACAAAAGACGGCGTGCAGCAAGATACGAGCAAAGCGGTTGCCGAAGCGGTAGGCTCGACTGACAACTCGATCGGTTACGTCGACGTGCCGTACATCAAGCAGTATGCGGACAAAATCAAAGCACTTAAGCTCGACGGTACGGAATACTCGTCCGAAAACATTAAATCCGGCAAATACTTGCTGTTCGGCCAAGAGCACATGTACACGAAAGGCGAAGCTACCGGCGCAACAAAAGCTTTCCTCGACTATATCATGAGCGCGGAATTCCTGAACAAGCCGGAAGTGGTCGACCTCGGCTTCCTGCCTGCGGATCTGTTGAAGAAATAAGCAGCTTGGCTTTCGAGAGCCGCGACTACGGTCGCGGCTTTTTGCATTTCCCGTCCAGCAAATTTTACATTCGCTTAACAATTGGTTGATTTCAAGCGAACATTGGCCCCGTATGCTTAGGGTACAAGATCGCTAGGAGGGCTAAAGGATGTCGTCGTCGTTGGTGGAAGAGATGAACGTGCAAGCACCGGCAGCCAAAGTCGTCACTTCGAGATGGACACGCATGCAGAACCGCAAAGATCAGGGCATGCGCTGGATTTTCGTCGGGAGCGCGACATTGGTGGCCGTCATCATTTTTTCGATCATTCTGTTCGTAGGCTACCAGGGAACGCAGACGTTCCGGGACATTTCGTTCGCCGAATTTTTCTTCTCGACAGACTGGTCGCCGTCGGCGGAGAAGTCGCCGAGCTTCGGCGCGCTGCCGTTCCTGTACAGCACGTTGCTGCTGACGGCGTTGTCGATTGCGCTGGCCATTCCGCTGGCCTTGTCCGGCGCCGTGTTCATGGCCAAAATCGCGCCGCGCTGGATGCGCGAAATTTTGCGCCCGGCCGCCGACTTGTTCGTTGGCATTCCGTCGGTCGTTTACGGCTTCATCGGGATGACGGTTATCGTGCCGGCCATCTCCGACATTTTCGGCAAGCTCGGCTACGGCATATTGCCCGCGGCGATCATATTGGCGGTCATGATCCTGCCGACGATCATGTCGATTTCGGAAGATTCGCTTCGTTCGCTGCCGGGACGGCTGGAGGAAGCGTCGCTGGCGCTCGGCGCCACCAGGTGGCAAACGATCTGGAAGGTGCTGCTTCCGGCGGCAAGGCCCGGCATTATTACAGCCGTCATCCTCGGCATGGGCCGGGCGATGGGGGAAACGATGGCAGTGTTTATGGTAATCGGCAACTCGCCGAAAATTCCGCACTCGCTGATCGATTCGACTACCGTGCTCACGACGGCGATCGTCAAAGACATGCCGAACACCTTTTACGGCACGCCATGGAACAATACGCTGTATCTGATGGCGCTCGTATTGCTGCTCGTTTCGCTTGCGCTCATTATGACCATCCGCATCGTGGCCAAAAGGAGTGAGCTGAAATGAACAGCAAAACAAAAGACAAAGTGGCGACGGTTTATTTTTGGGCGACGGGTATTATCATCATTCTCATTCTGGCCTGGTTCCTCGTACGGATTCTCGGCCAAGGGGTGCCGTATCTTTCCTGGCATTTCATTACCGGCAAACCGCAAGAGCTGTCGGCGGGCGGCGGCGTAGGGCCCCAGTTGTTCAACTCGTTCTACATCCTGCTGCTGTCGATGCTGTTCTCGCTCCCGATCGGCATTGGCTCCGGCATCTACCTGGCCATTTACGCCAAGTCGAACAAGTTTACGGATCTGGTCCGGATATCGGTTGAAGCACTCTCGTCCGTTCCCTCGATCGTATTCGGCCTGTTCGGGGCGCTGCTGTTCGTCAACCTGATGGGATGGCGGTTTTCGATTCTGGGCGGTTCCGCCACGCTGGCATTGCTCAACTTGCCCGTACTCGTTCGGGTAACGGAAGAATCGATTCGGGCGGTGCCGCGCTCGTTCTGGGAAGCTTCGCTTGCGCTCGGCTCGACCCAGTGGCAGGCGATTCGCAAAGTGCTCATTCCCGCGTCGCTGCCCGGTCTGATTACCGGCATCACGCTCGTAGCGGGCAGGGCGCTCGGCGAAACGGCGATTCTGATCTATACGGCGGGGACGGCCGTGTCGCGCCATGCGCCCGATCTCGATCTGTTCGCGATGGGGGAAACGCTGGCGGTGCATCTGTGGTATGTCGGCGGCAGCTCGCTGGCGCCGGACGCCAAAGAGATCGCCGCGGGAAGCGGTGCGCTGCTCGTGCTCGTGGTGCTCGCGTTCAACCTGATTATCGCCATACCGAGCCGGATCGTTTCCAAAAAAATTGGCGGGGGGAAATAAGCCGTGGAGAAGCATAAAATCAAAGTCGATTCGCTCAATTTGTTCTATGGCGACAACCAGGCGCTTCACGATATCAAGCTGAATATCAACGAACATTCGATCGCCGCGCTGATCGGGCCTTCGGGCTGCGGAAAGTCGACGTTCCTGCGCACGCTCAACCGAATGAACGATTTGATCGACAATGTCAGGATCACGGGCAACATTTGGGTCGACGGCCAGAACGTGTACGGCTCCGAAACCGACGTCGTTTCGCTGCGCAAGCGCGTCGGCATGGTGTTCCAGCGGCCGAACCCGTTCCCGATGAGCATTTACGACAATATCGCTTACGGGCCGCGCATTCACGGCATCAAGAAGAAAGCGGTGCTCGACGAGCTCGTCGAACGCAGCTTGGTGCAAGCGGCGCTGTGGGAAGAAGTAAAGGACCGTCAGCACAAGTCGGCGCTTGGCTTGTCCGGCGGCCAGCAGCAGCGGCTTTGCATCGCGCGCCTGCTTGCCGTCGAGCCGGATGTGCTGCTCATGGACGAACCGACGTCGGCGCTCGATCCGATTTCGACGCTGAAGGTGGAAGAACTGACACAGCAGTTGAAGGAGCGTTACACGATCATCATCGTGACGCACAACATGCAGCAAGCGGCGCGCATTTCCGACTACACGTCGTTTTTCCTCAACGGCTACCTGGTCGAATCCGACAAGACGGACAAAATTTTTACGACGCCAAGCGATCAGCGTACCGAAGACTACATTACCGGCCGGTTCGGATAAACGAATGCGGGCGCCTATCAAGGAGGAACGGATGGACACGAGAGCCAACTATCACCAATCGGTCGAAGGCTTGCAGAAGGAATTGCTGTACATGGGAACGCTCGTCGAGCAGCAAATCAATCTGGCGGTCGAATCGCTTGCCGAAGGCGACGAAACGAAGGCGCGCACGACGATCGGGCAAGACGACGAAGTCGACAACATGATGATCAAGGTGGAGGAGCACTGCCTCAGCTTGATCGCGCTGCAGCAGCCGATGGCCAGCGATTTGCGCATCATCAGCATGGCGCAGAAAATCGCCGTCGACCTTGAACGGATCGGCGACCACGCCGTCGACATCGCCAAAATTACGATCCGGCTGGCCGGCCAGCCGCTGTACAAGCCGCTCGTTCGTATTCCGCAGATGGCGGATATCGCCCGCGACATGCTGCAGGAAAGCTTGCGCGCCTATACGGAGCGCAACGTCAACCGCGCCGCGGCGCTGGCCGAACGCGACGACGAGGTCGACAAGCTGTACAGTGCGATCATGCAGGAGCTGATCCCGCAGATGGGAACCGACGTGACGGCGAGCCGGCAAATGATGTATCTCGTGATGGTGGCGCAATATTTGGAGCGGGTCGCCGACCATACGACGAACATCGGCGAAGGCGTCATTTACATGGTGACGGGCAAGCGCAAGGATTTGAATATTTGAGGCTTCCTGTTTTGTAACTCCAACCCGGCGCTTAGCCGGGTTTTTTCTCGTTTCACGCTCCATTATTGATGGCCGTGGCACCATGCCGGGCCGAGTAACCAAAATAGCCCATGAAAAATGGCCTATTTGCCCGATTTCGGGCGCCTCGACGGAAATAGCCAGTGAAAATACTGGTTATTTCAACCCTGAGGCCCCAAAAACGACCTTTTCAAGGGAATAACCAGTTATTTCACTGGTTATTTTGGAGGGTGTGCCCGTTTTTAACGAAATAGGCAATAAAAGATGGCCTATTTCCCCAGACGCTTGATCGGTGCGGCACGAAAAGCAAATTTGTTTTGTTGGCGGAGGGGAGAATGCCGCGGCTTTGTGCAACGTGTCTGCTTTGAGAGGGTTAAAACAGGGGCGAGGGGCGAGAGCGGAGAGCGGGGGTTGGGATGGAGAAGCGGCAGCGTTCGCCTTTGTTTTCCGGATTCCCCCTTGGCGTGATCGTTCAAAGAATCCGGAAAACAAGAAGCGATCGGAATCCCAACCCCCGCGCGCAGCGGGAGCCGATTTCGCCGTTTGCTCTAGGCCTGCTCTCCGTATGCTGCTTAGCCGCGGCAAAAAGGATGATTTTAACAATGGTTTTACAATCCGTTAATCCAACGCGCATGTTGAGCCGTTATAATCGAGTACATAAGCTTTTCGACGAATATCCACAAAGACGGACCGGCAACCAGATTCAGACGAACAGGCGGACGCAAGGATGAAAAAAGGGCAGCAGGCGATACTGGAGAGGGGCAGAGAGCACATGAGCACCCCCGCATTGGACCAGTTTTACGACATTCTGAGCAAGGAAAGCATTCGGGCGGTTTACCAGCCGATCGTATCGCTTACGGGTGGCGACATTTTTGGTTATGAAGCGCTTACCCGCGGTCCGGAAGGGAGCGACTATCGCAACCCCGAGCTGCTGTTCACGACGGCGGAGCAGGAAGGCGTGCTGTATCGGCTCGATTCGCTGGCGCGGGAGAAGGCGATTCGCGGCTCGATTCTGGAGCACGACCGGCAGAAGCTGTTTATCAACATTTCGTCCCACATTTTATACGACCCCCGATTCGTACCCGGCAAAACGATGGAAATTTTGCAGCAGAACGGCATGCGTCCGGAGCATATCGTTTTTGAGATTACCGAACGCAGCTCGATCGAGGACTTTACGCTGGCCAAAAAAATTCTGGCGCATTACCGCAGCCAAGGCTATAAAATCGCCATTGACGACGCCGGTGCGGGTTATTCGTCGCTGCAAGCGATCGCCGAGCTGAAGCCCGACTATATCAAAATCGATCGTTCCCTCATCAGCGGCATTCATCTGGACAAGGTGAAGGAATGCATTCTGGAATCGTTCGTCGCTTTTGCGAACAAAATGAACATTTTGCTCGTGGCCGAAGGCATCGAGCAGCCGGAAGAGCTGGTCAAGGTCGTGCGTATGGGCGTTCATTACGCCCAAGGGTATTTGCTCGGCATGCCGTCGGCCGAAGCGGCTTCGATCAGCCAAACCATCATCGCCAATATTATGCAGCAAAAGCGCAACCTCGGCCCGCTCGGCGGTCACGTGACGATCGGGGATGCCGCTTCGCCGATTCGCACGTTTGCGCCAAACGAACCGATTTCGGAAGTGGCCGGCTATTTCCACTCGCATCCGATGGAAACCGGCATCGTTGTCGCCAGCGATCAGGTGCCGGTCGGCCTGATTAACCGCGAGCGGCTGTTCCAGCAGCTTGCCGGGCAATACGGTTACTCGCTGTTCTGGAAGAAGACGCTGGACCATGTGATGGATGCAGGCCCCCTGGTCGTCGACGAAATGCTGCCGGTCGAACAAGTATCGCGAATGGCGATGGCGCGCGACAATCACAGGCTGTACGATCTTGTCGTCATTACGAAGCTGGGGCGGCTCGCCGGCGTGGCGTCGATTCAATCGATTCTCGAATGCATCACCAAGGCGAGAGTGGAGCATGCGCGCGTTTCGAACCCGCTGACCGGGCTGCCGGGCAACAGCGAAATCGACCGCGAACTGAGCGAGCGAATCGCGGGGGACGGCAAATTTTCCGTTATTTATGCGGATCTCGATTATTTCAAATGGTTCAACGACCGGTACGGTTTTCGCAAGGGGGATCGGCTCATCCAATTTACGGCCGAGGTGATTCAGCAATCGATCGCGCTGCACGGAACGCCGCGCGACTTCGTCGGCCATATCGGAGGCGACGATTTTATCGCGATTTCGAACACGGAGCGCCCGGAACGGCTTTGCGAGGATATTGTCCGCCGCTTCGACGAAGGGGTCGGTACTTTTTACGATGAGCAGCGGGCCTCGTACATGGAGGATCGGCACGGCAATCGGGTGGAAGGCGGGAGCGTGACGATTTCGCTGTCGCTCGTGTTGTGCGAGACGGGGCACAATCAAACGTCGCTGGAGCATATTTCGCAAACGGCGGCGACGCTCAAGAAACAAGCGAAATCGAAGCGCGGCAGCGTTTACGTATGCGCCTGCAACGACGAAGCGAACAGCTTGTCGAGCTGATCGAGCCTGCGCAGAATAAAAACACGGCGGCTTTCAACCTTGCGTTGGGAGCTTTTTTTGTTGTGCTCGGGGTGGATCCATATCGCGTCCATATCGGAGCGCACGGCGCCGATGATGTCGTTGCGCCAGGAATTGCCGATCATCACGCCTTGCGATGCCGCGATGTGCATATGCGAGACGGCGTGCCGGAACAGCGCGGGATTCGGCTTTCGCCATCCGCCCCGTTGCGACGCAAACACGTGCTGCCGCGGGATCAGCTTGAGCAACTGCAAACGCTCGAGCTGCATGTCGAGCTTCTCGGGGTTGCCGTTGCTGATGATGGCGAGCCGGTACGACGACGCCAGCTTGCGCAGCGTTTCCATGGCGCCGGGAACGAGCTTCGGCGTTTGCGTCTGCTTGTCGCGGATGCTGCGCAGCATCGCTTTGATCGTCGCATCGCCTGTGGGCAGCGGCAAATCTTGCAGGGCGTGGCGCATGCACGCCGATTGCAGCGCGGCGCGATCCTTGGCGGTGACGGATTTGCCGCGCTGGGACGACCGTTTGTTCCATTCCTGCACATACGCCGCATAGGCCTGTTTGGCCCCGGCCTCGCGGTCGCCCGACCATCTTCCCATATATTCGCGCAACGTTTCCAGGAAGCTTCCTTCAAACGACAGCTGCGGATCGACGAGCGTATGATTGACATCGAAAAAGATGACTTTTTTGTGCTCCGGATGAAACGCCGTCTTCATGTTGTTCGCTCCTTGCGGCACCGTGCCTTGCGGCGCCCTTTGCCTTAAGCATATGCGCCGCGGCGCTATGTATGCTATGATGAAAAGTGTGCGAAAAATGGACTGTGCGTGAGGTGCTTGGATGAACAAGTTGATTCTCATTGACGGGAACAGTATTGCCAATCGCGCGTTTTATGCGCTTCCGCTGCTGAGCAATTCAAGCGGATTGCATACGAATGCGGTGTACGGTTTTACGACGATGCTGCTGAAATTGCTGGACGACCAGAAGCCGACTCATTTTCTCGTTGCGTTCGACGCGGGGAAGATCACCTTTCGGCATAGCGAATACAAAGATTACAAAGGCGGAAGGGCGAAGACTCCTTCCGAGCTTTCGGAGCAGTTTCCGCTGGTGAAGGAGCTGCTGCGGGCGTTCGGCATTTCGCAATTCGAGCTGTCCGGCTACGAGGCGGACGATATCATCGGCACGATGACGCGGCTCGCCGACGAGCGCGGAGAGCAGGTGCTTGTCGTCACCGGCGACAAGGATATGCTGCAGCTCGCATCCGAGCATGTGACGATCGCCCTGACGCGCAAAGGGATCAGCGAAGTGGAGCTGTTCGACCCGGCGCATATCCGCGAGGTGTACGGCTTGGCGCCGAAGCAGATCACCGACCTGAAAGGGCTGATGGGCGACGCCTCGGACAACATCCCCGGCATTCCCGGCGTCGGCGAGAAGACGGCGCTCAAGCTGCTGCACCAATACGAGACGGTGGAAGGCGTACTGGCGCATGCGAACGAGCTCGCGGGCAAAATGCAGGAGAAGGTCGCCGCCCACGAAGCCGATGCGCGCATGAGCAAGGACCTGGCGACCATTTACCGCGAGGTGCCGCTCGAATTGACGTGGGACGAGCTGGCTTACGCCGGCTATGAAGGCCAGGCGCTGGCCGCGATGTTCCGCAAGCTGGAGTTCAAGTCGATGCTGGAGAAGATGGATTTCAGCGGGGGAGCGGACGACGCGGATAACGAGCCTGCGGACGAGCTCGCCGTCGAAACGCTTCACGAAAGCGGGATGGCCGCTTTCATCGCAAACGAGCTGCCGCTTGCCGATACGCTGCACGTCGAGGTGGCGGGAGACAACCCGCACATTGGGGACGTGATCGGCCTGGCCATTTACGTGGCGGGCCACAGCTGGTTCGTGCCGAAAGCCGAGCTGCTGTCGCCGGCGGCGGCGCCGATTCGCGACTGGCTGGGAGATGCGGAGAAGCCGAAGAAGCTGTTCGATCTGCATCGCGCGGAGATCGCACTGCACTGGCTCGGCATCGAGCTGCGCGGATGCGTCTTCGACGTGCATCTGGCCGGTTATTTGCTCGATCCGACCGATTCGTCCGGCCATTCGCTGTATTTGATCGCATCGAAGCACGGTTATGCCGGCGTGAAGGACGACGAAGCCGTCTTCGGCAAAGGCGCCAAGTTCCGCGTGCCGGACGAGGCGACGCTGGCCGCGCATCTCGGCCGCAAAGCGGCGGCCGTTCACTCGTTGGCGCCGTCGCTGGAGCGTCTGCTCGGCGAAGGCGGCATGCTCGGCCTTTTCCGCCAATTGGAGCTGCCGCTTTCGTCCGTGCTTGCCGCGATGGAGAAGCAAGGCATCAAGGTGAACAAGGACGAGCTGCGCAAGCACGGCGACGAAATCGCCGTCAAGCTGGAAGCGATCGTTGCCGCGATCTACCGCCAGGCCGGCATGGAGTTCAATATCGGTTCGCCGAAACAGCTCGGCGAAGTATTGTTCGAGAAGCTCGGGCTTCCCGTGTACAAGAAGACGAAAACCGGCTATTCGACCGACGCCGAAGTGCTGGAATGGCTGCGGCCGAAAAATGAAATCGTCGGCAATATATTGCTCTACCGGCAGCTGGCCAAGCTGCAGTCGACCTACGTCGAAGGCTTGCTCAAGGAAGTGCGCGAGGATACGGGGCGCATCCATACGTATTACCAGCAGACGATCGCCGCCACCGGCCGGCTCAGCAGCCAGTTCCCGAACTTGCAGAATATCCCGATCCGGCTTGAGGAAGGACGCAAAATACGCAAAGTGTTCGTCCCGCGCGAGCCGGGCTGGCACATTCTCGCCGCCGACTACTCGCAGATCGAGCTGCGCGTGTTGGCGCACATTTCGGGCGACGAGGGCTTAAGCGCCGCGTTTCATAACGACATGGACATTCATACGAAGACGGCGATGGACGTATTCGGCGTCGAAGCGTCGCAGGTCGACAGCAACATGCGCAGGCAGGCGAAGGCGGTCAACTTCGGCATCGTGTACGGCATCAGCGACTACGGGTTATCGCAGAACCTTGACATCACCCGTGCCGAGGCGGCCAAATTTATCGAGCAATATTTTGCCGCCTTCCGGGGCGTGCGCCGTTATATGGACGACATCGTGCTGAAAGCGCGCATGGACGGTTTTGTGACGACATTGCTCGGGCGCCGGCGTTATTTGCCGGAAATTGCGGCATCGAACTTCAACCTTCGTTCGTTCGCCGAACGGACGGCGATGAATACGCCGATCCAGGGAACGGCGGCGGATATTATCAAGCAGGCGATGGTGCAATTGGCGGCGCGCCTCAAGGAGCGCAAGCTGAGAAGCCGCATGCTGCTTCAGGTGCATGACGAACTGGTGTTCGAAGTGCCGGAGGACGAGCTCGAGACGATGCGCGAGCTGGTGCCGAACGTCATGGAAAACTGCATCGCGCTTAACGTGCCGCTGAAGGCGGATGTCAGCGATGGCTGGAACTGGTACGAAGCGAAATAACCGCGCGAAGACGCGGCGGCGTGTCTTGTTGACGGCTGCCGACGTCTTCGGGCGCATTTTAGAGGTGAATGAATATGCCGGAATTGCCGGAGGTAGAAACGGTAACAAGAACGCTGCGGCAACTCGTCGTCGGCAAAACGATCGAACGCGTGTCGGTTCGTTTGCCCCGCATTATCCAGAAGCCGGAGGAGCCGGAACAGTTTGCGGATGCGCTGCGCGGCCAAACGATCGAAGCGATCGAACGGCGGGGCAAGTTTATCCGGTTTCTGATGAGCGAGCTCGTGCTGGTCTCGCATTTGCGGATGGAAGGCCGTTACGGCGTTTATGCCGCGGACGAGCCGATCGAGCTGCATACGCATGTCGTGTTCCATTTTGCCGATGGCACCGAACTGCGGTATCGGGACGTGCGCCAATTCGGCACGATGCACCTGTTCCTTCCCGGCCAGGAGCTGGTGTCGCCGCCGCTGCGCAAGCTGGGGCTGGAGCCGCTTGGCGGCGAGTTTACGCTGGAAGCGTTCAAGCGCACGATCGGCGAACGCCCGACCAAAATCAAGCCGCTGCTGCTGAACCAGGAATATGTCGCCGGACTCGGCAACATCTATGTGGACGAAGCGCTGCACGGCGCCGGCCTTCATCCGGAACGGCAGGCTTCCTCGCTTACCGCCGCCGATCTGGCTCGTCTTCACGAGTCGATCGTAACGACGCTGCAAAGCGCCGTCGACGCCGGAGGCTCGTCGATCAAATCGTATGTCAACGGCCAAGGCGAAATGGGCATGTTCCAGCAGCAGCTGAACGTATACGGCCGCAAGGCGGAGCCATGTCATACATGCGGCGAGCCGGTCGTCAAGACGGTGCTTGCCGGCCGCGGCACCCATTTCTGCCCGCGCTGCCAGCCGCCCGGGCCGCGGCAGCGCAAGCAGGATTGATTTTGGGCAGTCACCCATCGTTCTTCTCTCCCATAAGCTAGTAAGGGATACGGCTTGCTGCGCGAGCCGGAAGGAGGACGATCATGCTGGCTTTCCTTTCTCTGTCGGTGCTTGCGTTTGCCTTGAGTCTGGACAGTTTTGGCGTTGGGGTGACATACGGGCTCCGGCGCATCAAAATTCCGATGCTGTCGCTTGCGATTATCGCCGCGTTGTCGGGCGCCGTCATTTTCGCTTCGATGCAGATCGGCGTATGGCTGGCGGATTATGTGTCCGAGTCGCTGGCCAAGGCGGCGGGAGCCGTCATCCTGGTCGGCATCGGCATCTGGGCGGTCGTGCAGGTGATCTTGCGCAAGAGCGGAGATACGCCGTCGCAAGACATATCGCCGGAGCAGGCCGAAGCGAAGCCGCAAGACAGGGAGCCGGATGAAAAGCGCCCCATTGTGCATATTGAAATCAAGATGCTTGGACTGGTCATTCAAATATTGCGTACTCCGCATGTCGCCGACGTCGACCGTTCGGGCGCGATCAGCGCCTCCGAGGCGCTGTTGCTTGGTCTGGCGCTGTCGCTCGACGCGTTTGGCGCCGGGATCGGCGCCGCCTTCATCGGATTCGCCCCGTCGCTGACGGCGATCGTTATTGCGTTTTCCAGCTATTTGTTCATTGCGGCGGGATTGCGGGTAGGGTATTTGTTCGCGGATGCATCGTGGATGCGGCGGCTGTCGATTGTGCCAGGATGCCTGCTCATCGTCATCGGCGTGATGAAAATGTTATCCAGTTTATAGGCCAACTTTTTTTTGAACTACCTCTGGTAAGGGGCGATCTTCATGAATATTGGGTTAACCGGCGGCATTGCCTGCGGCAAGAGCACCGTCGCCGATTCGCTCGTACGCCGCGGCGCGCTGCTGATCGATGCGGACCGGATCGCCCGGGAAGTCGTCGTTCCCGGCAGTCCGGCGCTGGCGCTCGTCGCCCGGCGGTTCGGACAAGCCGTCATCGCCGAAGACGGAACGCTTTCGCGGAAGAAGCTGGGCGATATCATCTTCGCCGACGCTTCGGCGCGCAAAGATTTGGAGGCGATTCTGCATCCCGCCATCCGCCGCGAGATGATCGCCCGCATGGAGCAGGCGGAACGGGAGCGGCCGGAGCGGCTCGTTGTGGTGGACGTGCCGCTGTTGTACGAGTCGGGCCTGACGGCCATGTTCGACGAGGTGATGGTCGTCTATGTGCCGGAGCAGATGCAACTGCAGCGGCTTATGGCGCGGGACGGGACAAGCGAAGAGACGGCCAGGCTCCGCATCGCCGCGCAGCTGCCGATCGAGCGCAAGAAAGAGCAGGCGGACGTCGTCATCGACAATTCGGGCACGCTTGCCGAAACCGAACTTCAGCTGGACACGTTCTGGCGACGAAAGGGGCTGACATGAGCTTCTTCCGCACCAAACGATTCTGGGCCATCGTGTTGGCCGCGCTGCTCCTGACGCTGTTTTATAGGAGCACGTGGCTCGGCAAGCTGATGTATCCGATCCATTACCGGGATGAGATCGAGGCCGGAGCCGGCCGTTACGCCGTCGATCCGCTATTGATCGCCGCCATCATTCGCGTCGAAAGCAATTACAAGCCGGAGCCCAGATCGCGCAAGGGGGCTGTCGGATTGATGCAGCTGATGCCGGATACGGCGGAATGGATATTCGGCATGGAGGACGGCCTTCGTAACCTGACGCTTGACGATCTGGACGATCCTGCGGTCAATATCAAGGTGGGCAGCAAATATGTCGATCTGCTCGTCAAGCAGTTCGAGCATAACCTGGCGGAAGTGCTTGCAGCCTACAACGCAGGGCAAGGCAACGTCGTCAAGTGGCGGCAGACGGGGGTATGGGACGGAAAGCCGGAGCACATCGCGGATATCCCGTTTGCCGAAACGCGCAAATACGTCGATCGGGTATTGTATTACTACGACAAGTACGTCCAGGTTTACTCGGAGCAATAAAAGAAGCATTGGACGGGCTCTGAACAGAGCCGGTCGTCCAATGCTTCTCCAATCTTCCTTGCGCTTATCGCAACCGTTAAGCGCTCGTATCGTCAGAAAATAACGTTGTTAACGTGCGCTGCCTGCCAGTTGCTGCTCAGCGATTTGCACGAGACGACGAGTGATGTTACCACCGATCGAACCTGCATCGCGAGTGGCCATGTTGCCCATGTAACCGTCTTGCGGGATGGCGATGCCAAGCTCTTGAGCGACTTCGTATTTCAGTTGGTCGAGAGCAGCATTCGCTTGCGGTACAACGAGTTGGTTGCTGCTGCGGGATTGACTGGATGCCATGTTTGTTCACCTCCTTGTCGGTTGGTAACTCTATTATGCTCGGATACGCACAGATCATTACAGGTAACAGCTGGGAAATTTTTGCCGGCCGCACGCGTTCGTTTATCGCGATCGCACGTCGAGGAGAGTGGGAGGAAATGACTCGTGAGATGTCCCTTTTGCGATTATAACGGTTCGAAAGTGCTCGATTCGCGTTCGGCGAACGAAAACAAATCGATTCGTCGCCGCCGCGAATGCGAGCAATGCCAACGGCGGTTTACGACTTTCGAGATGGTGGAAGAAACGCCGCTGATCGTCATCAAAAAAGACGGCAGCCGCGAAGAATTCAGCCGCGAAAAAATGCTGCGCGGCTTGATCCGCGCTTGCGAGAAACGGCCGGTATCGGTGGAGAAGCTGGAGTCGATCGTGTCCGAAGTCGAAATGCAAATCCGCAACACCGCCAGCCCCGAAGTGCAAAGCCGCGACATCGGCGAAGCGGTAATGGAGCAGTTGTATCCGATTGACGAAGTGGCGTATGTTCGTTTCGCTTCCGTATACCGGCAATTCAAAGACATCAATATGTTCATGAAGGAACTGACGCAAATTTTGGTCAAAAATCAGATGGACGAGCAAGGGAAGTAGCGCGCGCGGCGCAGAGACGGCGGAGCCGATGATTGCGGACCGCCGTTTGCCGCTGCGGAGGAAGCAGTTTTATTATTTGGTAATACCATACTATAGATTGTAAATGCGCCAATGAAAACCGGGGGGATGAAATTGGTACGCAAACGGTTGTTGCATTCGGCCCGCACACGGTTGTTTTATTACAAACTCATCACGTACACGCTGCTTGTCTCTTTGTTGCCCATCTCCGTCATCAGCCCCTTGTTTTATCACAACGCCAAGCAAAAAATGCAGCAGGAGCTGCAGCTCGCAGGCGCCAATTATTTGAAAATGACGGTCAATGCGATGGAAGTCGTCGCCAGCAACATCGCCGCCAATTTCCGGCAGCTGTCACTCGATCAGGTCATTCGCGATTTTGAAGGCTTTCCCCGCGGCGCCTATTACGAAGCGTTGAACGGCGCGTATCCGGACGACGACCTGCCGGGGCTTTACAACTACCTCGACCGCAAGGCGAGACTGCTGGAAAATTTGCGAGCGCTGAAGCTTTCCAACGAGTTCATCTGGTCGGTTTACTACTACGACACGTCCAAGCAGATGGTCATGACCTGGGACTTGATGCAATACAAACCCGACTCGTTCTACGATCCGGGGTGGGATCAGTTTACGGAAACGATCGATTCGTTTCCCGCCTTCATGGAGATGCGCCAGGCCCGGCAGCCGGACGGCAGCGTCAAGGAAGTCATTCCGATCGTTTATATGTCGCTTGCCCGCGGCAACTATTTGGTCATCAATTTGGACGCCGCTTCGATCTACAACCGCTTCATCAGCAAGCTGGACAACAAGACGGACAGCGCGCTGTTCGTATTGTCCAAGGCCGGCAAATTGATGCTATACGAAAAAAACAAAACGCTCAGCGCGATGATTGAAGCCGATTGGCAAACAAAGGGCCAGACGGAAGCAAGCGGCCATTTTTCTTATGAAAGCGATTACGACGGGCGCAAAATGCTGGTTACGGGCATATCCTCCGAAACGCTCGGCTGGACGTTTGTGACGGCGACCGCTCTTGACGAAATGTACCGCAGCGTTTCGTATATCAAAAGCATCATCATGCTGATCACTTTCCTGCTCGTAGTGGCGACGGGGCTGCTCGTTTTCATGACGACGCGGAATATTTACAACCCGATCCGGCATTTGCTGCAATTTATTCGCGTGAAAGACGCAAGCGGCGGCGCTGCGGCCGAAGGCAAAGGAAGCAGCGAGCTGACGATGATCCGCAGCAGCCTCGAAGGCGCTTATGAGGACCGGTCGAGCTTGCAATTGCGCTTGATGGAGAGCATGCCGGCGAGCCAGGAGAAGTTTATACGCAGCTTGCTGCGCAAGCACGCGATCGGCAGGGACGAAATGGCCGAAAGGTTGCGTTATCTGGACCTGCATCTTGAACTGGACGGGCTTATGCTGCTCTTGATCGCCATTGAGCCGCACGCCGCGGGAAGTCCGGCCGAAAGCGCCGAGGTCGTCGACATGAACAAGCTGCGCCTCGTCGATTTGGCCGGCGGCACGTTGTCCGTCGGGCGCCGTTGCCTCGTCATCGAGCTGTCGGAAGGCGTGTTCATCGCGCTCGTCAACTGCGCGCCATCCGACTTTCAGGCGCACTTCTTGCTGGCGGAGCACATCATCCGCGACGCGCGGGAGACGATCGGCATTCGCTGCTCCATCGGCATCGGCAACTATTGCAGCGATTATCTCGAGCTGCCCCGGGCTTACGAGGAGGCGCGGGAGGCGCTGCGCTACCGGACCATCGTCGGCACGTGCGAAGTCATCTACATCGAGGACGTGCGGCTCGTGAACACGCCGCTGTTCGTTTATCCGAAAGACAAGGAAGCGGCGCTTATCAACTACCTCATAAACGGCGAAACGGAAAGCGCACGCCGCGTGCTCGCCGACATGATGCGCGACATCCGTTCGCAGCAGACAAAGGCGCACTACCGCCAGGTGCAGCACGGCTTCATCCAAATTCTCGGCAGCCTTGCCGGCGCCTCGAACGATTTGCGGCTCGATCTCGACAAGCTGATGGCGGCCGATACGAACCTGTACAGCGTGCTGCTGCAGAAGAGCGACGATTGGCAAGCCGTTGCGGTCTGGTTCGACGAGATGGTGGTCAAGCTGACGGCGCACATCGATCATGCGTTCCAGGAAAAAAACAACAAACACGTCGACGAAGTCATGCGCATGATCGAACGCGACTATGGCGAACAGATGTCGCTGACCGTCGCTGCCGACCGGCTCGGCCTCAATCCTTCGTATTTGAGCCGCATATTCAAGGAGAAGAACGGCGAAACGTTTTCGGAATATTTGACCGGCGTGCGGATTGGCAAAAGCAAGGCGTTGCTGATCGGCACCGAGATGAAAATCAAGGATATCGGCGAAACGGTAGGGTATTACAAAACGAATTACTTCATCAAGCTGTTCAAGGAATATACGGGCATGACGCCCGGCGAGTACCGCAAGCTGCATGTCGGCGCCTGATTGCCCGCGGTGCTGTGAAAATGCGGGATGCCGATCATTGTACAATGTCAATAACGTGGCCATGCGGGTAAAATAAGTGCCATTTTGTTCGCGTCTGCTTCCTCCTACAATGAATGTATCCGTCGCTCCGGCCGGCCGGCATAAGGGAACGGACGCGGAGGATTGTCCGCAGTCGGGCTTTCTCCGAAAGGCTTTCATCCGAACGATTCAACAGGGAGGGGTATCATTTGTCGAAAAAATGGGCTTCATCCGCCGCAATCGTTGCGATAGCTGCGGTCATGCTTGCCGCCTGTTCGTCCAACAGCGCCGGAACTTCATCTTCCTCGTCGCCTTCGGCCAGCTCTAATGCGGCAACGCCTGCGGCCACGGCCAAAACGAAGAAGGTCGTCTACGTTTATGCCAACACCGGAGCGCTGCAGCTGACGACAGATACGAGCAAGCCGGAGGCGGTCGAGGAAGTACGGCAAGCGATTCTCGCCAAGTCGGGCATCGAGGTGCAGGCGATCATTCCGCCGAAAGGCTCGGAAGCCGACAAGCTGAACCTGCTGCTTGCTTCGAACGAACCGCTTGATATTTTTATGGGCAACATGAGCACGCACCAGGCCAAAGGCGCCGTCATGCCGATCAACGATTTGCTCGACAAATACGGCGCAAACGTGAAGAAGCTGTGGAAGCCGGAATGGGAGTCCGGCTGGAAAGGGCTATCGACGAAGGACGGAAAAATTTGGGGCGTCCCGCAATTGCCGCCGCTTGCGGGCAATACGGTGCTCGTACGCAAGGATTGGCTCGACAAATACGGCCTTGCGGTGCCAAAAACGTTTGACGATTTCGAAAATGTGCTGAAGGTGTTCAAGGAGAAAGATCCGGCCGGCAACGGACAAACGATTCCGCTGCTGACCGATTTCAACGTGCAGAACAATTTGCAGGGCATGAACATGGCGCTGGCCGCCGGCTTTATGGATATTGGCTACGCAAACTGGATCGATACGGACGGCAAAGTGAAGCCGATCGTGTTCAACCCGGGATACAAGCAGTTTATCGGCGTCATGGCCGATTGGTACAAGAAGGGCTACATCTACAAGGAAGCGTTCTCACTGATCAAGGACAAGGAAATCGAGCTGACGAAACAAAATCGGGTCGGTGCTGCGGCCATCTGGTACACAACGATTTTGAACCAGGTGTCGGCGCTGAAACAGACCGCTCCGGATGCGAACTATATCGTCGTCGATCTGCAGGGGCCCAAAGGCAATGTCACCTCTGCGGGCGGTGTCAGCCTGGGCGGCACGATGATCAGCAAAAACTCGAAAAACGCCGAAGCCGCCATGGAGCTGATCAACTGGGCGCACAGCGATATCGAAAATTATTTCCTTGCGTTCTACGGCATCGAAGGCAAGCATTGGAAATACGTGGACAAAGCGAATCATGTCATCGAGCGGCTAAACCGCGATTACCTCGGCGATCTGCAAATCGGCAGTTCGTTCGCTTATACCGTGCAGCATTCGCTGAACGACCCGGCCTCGAAGCCGGCGAACGACTACATCAAGGATTACATCACCAACACGAAGCGGATGAAAATGCCGGCGCTGCTCGACTACGATTACAAATTCGATCAGAAGGCGATCGCCGATAAAATTCCGACCTTGAATGACATCAACCGGATGATGGAGCAGGAAATCGTCAAGTTCGTCATGGGCGCAAGACCGATTGCGGATTACGACAAGTTTCTGCAGGAGCTCAGCAAGACAGGCGTCGACAACTGGACGCAGGTGATGACCGAGCAGTACAACAGCGTCAAGTAGCAGGCCGGTCCACGGCCGCTGCGCCGGCGGACGCCCTTGCGGAGCGGGACGCCCTGCTAGGGCAGTTCGCCATGACGGCGAATGGAAGCGGGGATGCTAGTGAGCGCGCAAACGTTGAGCAGAATCAAAAGGCAGAAGCTGTATTATTTTCTCCTGGTCCCCGGGCTGCTTTATTTTCTGATCTTTCATTACGGTCCGATGTACGGCATCATCATCGCGTTTAAGGATATCGCGCCGTTCGACGGACTGAAGGGCATTTTTTCCGCGGAGTGGGTCGGGCTGAAGCATTTCCGCAATTTTACCGAATCGTACTATTTTACAAACATCATGGTCAATACGCTGACGATCAGCGGTTACCGGCTGCTGTTCGGATTCCCGGCGCCGATCATTCTCGCTCTGCTGATCAACGAAGTTCGGGTGGTCGCGTTTAAACGGACGGTGCAGACGATCTCGTATTTGCCCCATTTCATCTCGATGGTTGTTCTTGCCGGCCTCGTCACGACGCTGCTCAGCACCGACGGCGGGTTCGTCAACGGGGTGCTGCAGAAATTGGGATTCGAACCGGTGCTGTTTTTGTCCGATACGCGGTTTTTCCGTTCGGTGCTCGTCGGCTCCGGCATCTGGAAGGAGATGGGGTGGAGCAGCATCATTTACCTCGCGGCGATCGCCGGCGTCGATCAGCAGTTGTACGAAGCGGCCAAGGTGGACGGGGCGGGCAAGCTCAAGCAAATATGGCATATCACCTTGCCCGGCATCAGTCCGATTGTGGTCATCATGTTTATTTTGGCGATCGGCCATGTGATGGACGCCGGATTTGAACAAATTTTTCTGCTGTACTCTCCGCCCGTATACGGGGTGGCCGACATTATCGACACGTACGTGTATCGGAAAGGGCTTGTCGAAGTGCAGTATTCGTTCGCAGCCGCAGTCGGGCTGTTCAAGTCGGTCATCGCCGCCGTACTCGTGCTCGGCACCAATTATTTGGCTCGCAAGTTCGGCCAAGAAGGAATATGGTAGGTGATCGTTGATGGCCGGGATGAAACCAAGCGGCGGGGAAACGGCGTTTCAGGCGGTTAACGTCGCGTTGCTGACCGTGTTGTCGTTATTGTTCGTTTTGCCTTTTCTGGTGGTCATTTCGACTTCGCTCGTCAGCGAAAGCGAGCTGATCGAGCGGGGCAGCTTTATCCTGTTCCCGCACCGGCTCGATGTGACGTCTTATCGGGCGCTGCTTTCCAACGGTTCGCAGCTTTATCACGCCTACGGCATTACCCTGCTGCGGGTGACGGTAGGCACCTTTTTCAACTTGTTGTTTACGGCGATGATGGCGTTTGCGATTTCGCGCAAGTCGCTGCCGGGCCGCAATGTGTTCATCACGCTCGTCTTTATCACGATGCTGTTCAGCGGCGGGCTCGTTCCGAACTATTTGCTGATGAAATTTATGCATTTGACCGATACGTTCTGGGTTATGATCGTGCCGTCGCTAATTAATGCGTGGTACCTTATCATTATGAAGGGGTTCTTTTCGCAAATTCCGGAAAGTCTGGAGGAGTCGGCGACCATAGACGGGGCATCTCCGTGGCGCATTCTGGTTCGTATCATTGTGCCGCTAAGCCTGCCGACGATGGCAACGATCGGGCTGTTCTATGCGGTTGGACACTGGAACGCCTGGTTCGATGCGACGATCTACATCAACAACCAGAACTTGATGCCGGTGCAGGTACTGATGCGGCGCATCGTGCTGACGATGACGAGCCAGGACCTGAACGCCGAAGTGATGGCGCATTTCGAGAGCAAACCGACGCCGCAATCGCTGAAAGGCGCGATGATTATCATCACGACGCTGCCGATCCTTTGCGTGTATCCGTTTCTGCAAAAGCATTTTGTCAAAGGCGTGCTGACCGGTTCGATCAAAGGTTGATCCTGGCTTGGCACGAGCCAATATACAGAGTGGAAGGGAAGCGATTGCAAGTGACGAATAACAAAGGAACAGTCGTGCTGGACCTGCGTCCGGCGGAAGGCAATCCGCGCAACAGCGAAGGCGCGTTTATCGAACTGCGGGACGGCAGCTTGCTGTTCGTATACAGCCGGTTTACCGGCACGGATCACAACGACGACGCGATTGCGAGCATTGCGGCGCGCGTTTCCTTAGACGACGGGGAAACGTGGTCGGACGACCGCATCATCGCCACGCCGGAGGAGCACGGCGCGCTTAATGTGATGAGCGTGTCGCTGATGCGGATGCTGAACGGCGATATCGGCTTGTTCTACGGTTTTCGTTATGGCTGGCACGATACCCGGCTGCATCTGCGCCGCTCGTCCGACGAAGGGAAGACTTGGAGCGAAGCGGTGTGCTGCGTGCCGGGCATCGGTTATTACGTGACGAACAACGACCGTGTCGTGCGGCTGTCGAGCGGCCGGCTGATCGTGCCGACCGCACTGCACCGGATGCGCGGGGAGAGCACGCGCGACTGGAGTTCGTTCGACGGCAGGGGCGTCGTCTACTTCTTCCTGTCCGACGACGACGGCCGCACGTGGCGGGAAGCGCGCAATTTCAGCGCGCTGAATGCCCCGCATTCGAAGAGCGGGCTGCAGGAGCCGGGCTTGATCGAGCTGGCGAACGGCTCGCTTTGGGCTTGGGCGCGGACGGACATGGGCTGGCAATACGAGATGCGTTCGTTCGACGGCGGGGAGACGTGGACGCCGGCTGCGCCGTCGCTGTTCAGCTCGCCGAATTCGCCGCTGTCGATGAAGCGGATGCCGGGGAGCGGCCATTTGCTGGCCGTATGGAACCCGATTCCGAACTACCAGACCCGGGTGATCGGCAAACATTCCTGGGGGCGTACGCCGCTAGTCGTCGCTATCAGCAAGGACGAAGGGCAAACGTGGGAATCGATCTTCACCGTGCAAAGCGAGGCGGATGGCGGCGGCTACTGTTATACGGCGATTCATTTTACTTCCGACGCCGTGCTGCTTGCCTACTGCGCGGGCGAGGCGGACGACGGCATTTGCCTGACTCGGCTGAAAATGCGCAAAATTTCGTTGGCTGACATTAGTGGCTGAGCGGCGGGTTGGCGGAGTCTTTACGCGGACGCGGATGCGGACGGAAAATAAGCCATAAAAAATGGCCTATTCGCTCCTTTTTACTTGGTTTATCAAAAATAGCCAGTGAAAACACTGGCTATTCCAGCCGAGCAGCCCTAAAATCGGGCATATCAGCCAAATAGCCAGCGAAATCGCTGGCTATTTCCTTGTGGCCGGCCCTTTTTGGCGAAATAGCCAGTCAAACAAGGCTTATTTTGATTGTGGCCGGAGCTGCCGGTTTGTTCCGCATCTTCGTGGAGATTGCTTAGTGAAGCCGGGCGGCATGGACTGCCGGCAGTTCTTGGATGAGCGGCATCAGTTGGCCGATCGAATCGCTGGCCGGAAGCTTCACGACGAGGTCGAGCTCGATTTCCGGCGGATTCCCGGGCTTCTTTTCGGCCTGGAAGCTGAGAATTGCGACTTGTTTGCCGGCGAGCAGCGTTTGGACTCGATCCATGGCGCCGGGCTCGTCGATCATCCGAATCGTGATCTGCTCCGTCTTCGGCGAGGCCAGCCAGCTAATCTGGCTGTGCAGCACCTTCTGCGCGATCAGAATGATCGCCGTTACGCCGAGCCCGACAATGTAAAGGCCGGTGCCGATGATCATGCCGATGCCGGCTGTCGTCCACATGCCTGCGGCGGTTGTCAGCCCTTTGATCGTATGGCGCTGCATAAAAATCATCCCGGCCCCGAGGAAACCAACCCCGCTGACTACTTGTGCGGCAATCCGCGACGGGTCGAGCGTCAGGTTGTTCCAGCCGATCTGATCTTGAAAGCCGTATTTCGATATGACCATCATGAGCGCCGCGCCGACAGCGACAATAAAATGCGTGCGGATACCCGCTTCCTTCATCCGATTTTTCCGCTCGAAGCCGATCAGCGCACCGCACAGTCCCGCTGCGAGGATGCGAAGCAAATATTCGAATTGCATGAGCCATCACACTCCCATCCGGAAAGATTGGCCGGTTTTATTGTTATACCATAAAATGGCCGGGAGGTATAGGCAATGGAGCGGGCCATTCGTTATTTGACGTCGGTGCCGTGTTCGCCTTATTCTGCGATGCGATCGTACTTGCGGATCAAGTCGCCGAGCGCTTCCCGCAGCAAGTGGGACTCCTTTTTCTTCGACTTGTCGGCGAGGGACTTCAGGCTGCGAATCATGCTTGCGGGGTAATAACACGATTTCATAATCATGTCTTCGCTTGGCGGAAGCGCGACAAGGTTGCGACCGCTTTCCTTGGCGGATGCGAGTGCTGCGTCGGCGGCGCGTCTGAGCGCGGACGCTTCTTTGGCATCGCGGGGGTATTGGGCGACGCCGATTGTAACAGTAATTTCTTTGCCGGCATCGGCGGGCAGGCCGTATGCGGATTGATTGGCATGCACCGCGGCGCGAAGCGATTCCATTTTCAGAAATGCCTGCTCCAGACTTGCGCCGGGCAGCAGAATCGCATATTCATCGCCGGAAATCCGGTAGGCTTGTCCGACGCCTGCGGCTTTAATCGATTCCGCTATCGCCTTTAATACCACGTCACCGGTTTCGTGGCCGAACTGTTCATTCACGACGTCGAAGTGGTCGACATCGAGCGATGCGAGACCTACCGCGTCTTCCTTGGCGATCGCCGCTTTCAAATCCTGCTCGAACTCCTCATTGTTCTGTAAACCGGTCAAACTGTCCACTCGTTTTGTCACACTATCACATCCTTATATATAATTATATATATGTATATATTTAAATTATATTTAATATATATGAATGTCAATTGCCGTGCTTGAAAAAGATTTGATCTTGCGCGTTGACAAGCATTGCAGGTCCGTGCTATGATAAATCCTGTTCGCTTCGGGGCCTTAGCTCAGCTGGGAGAGCGCATCGCTGGCAGCGATGAGGTCAGGGGTTCGATCCCCCTAGGCTCCATAAAAAGAAATAGCCACCTTGGGTGGCTATTTCTCTTTATGCGGAATCGGGGAGCGAACCCCGGGGTTCGTCCGGGCGGACGAAGCGAAGCGGAGGAGCACGGCGTCTGAATCTACCGCTAAGGTAGTCATCGTCGAGAATGCTTCGTCAGCAAGTTAAATCGAGATTCATACATCCCCCTAGGCTCCATAAAAAGAAATAGCCACCTTGGGTGGCTATTTCTCTTTATGCGGAATCGGGGAGCGAACCCCGGGGGTCGTCAGGGCGGACGAAGCGAAGCGGAGGAGTACGGCGTCTGAATTTACCGCTAAGGTAGTCATCGTCGAGAATGCTTCGTCAGCAAGTTAAATCGAGATTCATACATCCCCCTAGGCTCCATAAAAGAAATAGCCACCTTGGGTGGCTATTTCTTTTTGTGCGGAATCGGGGAGCGAACCCCGGGGTTCGTCCGGGCGGACGAAGCGAAGCGGAGGAGCACGGCGTTACAAGGAAACTAACAATAAACTTGATCGTCGTGATGATGATAAGAGTATTAATTGGTCAGACTCAAAAGCTCTTCTCTAAGTCCGAAATAGGCATTATTCCATCCCATCTTCGCGTAAAAGCGTAATCCGATCAATCCATTGTAATATTTTGCACCAAGTATTCTTTCCTTAAAATTAGGAATGGAAATACCAATCTGCTGCTGAAAATTCTGGTAAGCTCGGATCACATCAAGTTTCCGTAAGTGCCAGTCTAATGTTGCAAGGTCGACAAGAAAATCACCATATTTACTATTAGTATCGATAATCCCCGTAATATGCTGACCATCGGATAGAATATTAAACTGATGAAAATCACCGTGAATAAAATGCCGATGCGGTTCATTATAGCTGGAATAGTCCAATAATCGGTTATAACATTCATCGAACACATCTTTCTCCAGACAAGAAGTTTTGAATAAGCTATACCACCCATCCCAGAAAGTCCCCGTCTGATCCTCTGCATTGCTGGCCATTACATGTTCCCTCCAAGAATTGTACGTGCCATTCCCGCTCGAATTAATGTATCCGTACCCGTGTGTATTGCCTACCTCAATGTGGTTCATTTTAGTGAGAAGTTGAATGACCTCCGGAATCAATTGGCGTTGTTGTTCAGGAGAACAGTTTGCCAGATGGAATCCGCTGATCTTTTCGGAAATGAGATAGTGACATGATTTATAGTGACCCAGTCCGTGACTGAAAGGAAACGGAATTCCCTGTGATGTTAATAGACTAGAGATAAATCTTTCTGTTTCAAAACTTCCTGCTAACTCGCTAAACTTAATAACGTATTCCTTATCCAAAACCGCGAAGGAGAATACTGCGCTTAGATTACCCCCTTCTAGTGGCGTTACCCCAGTCACATTCGAACCAAAATATTTACTGAGCGCAGTTTCCACTTCCGAAGTTTCAAATGTTGGTTTTTCGTATACCGTCATTAATTTCTCATCCTTTTCTTTTGATTTAATGGCTCTTGGTTTCATATGATTCCCGTTATTTTTATAAGGGCAGGGGAACGTATTTAACGAATCAGGTGTATGGCTTCAAAAATGTTATCTTCCGCTTACCATGATTTACAGCATGTATTTTTTTAAAACCTTCATGCATCACTAGTTGTTTTTTATCGCAGACGATGGCAACGATCGAATTGTTTATGTCCAATAATGGATGAATATTTTGCAGCATTTGATGTATTGGATTGTCATTAGATCCCTTCCAATAGGCAATATTCCCATAAGGTAAGTCTGTCATGATAATATTGACGTTATTAATTAGGGGGCGTGTAACGCCTGCAATATTAAAGGGAAAACATTGCAGTTGTATTGCGGCTGTTTGATTTAACCTTCCAAGACGTTCAACACTTTCCAAGGCATGCAGATGAGATTCTTTATGATAAAGATTATAATCCCTTTGAAGTTGTTCCTTTCTTGCAAGAAGACCTTCCTCAGTTAAAAGGTTTAAGTTTCGTTTTGCATATTCAAGGACCTGCTCATCAATATCAGATCCATAGATTGCAGCAATGTGTTCCCCGTAAAGAAAGCCGATAAACGTTAATAGATGTGCACCGCCACAACAGGGGTCATACAGAGTTAAGTTTTTATTGTTTCTCAATTGAGCTAAACATCTAGACATAATTTCCTTACCTAACCTGACAGGAAATGCCGTTGTTTTCGGAGCATTATGCAGCACCCTGCCATTTGCAAAATCTCTATAATCCGCTTTCTCCATTTCATATTTAAAAATCACCGTTTCCTATCTCCCCTTACAATACCGATGAAGTTTTACTTCTTGCGATTGGAACCCATAGCTCGTATAGGGCATTCACTTGGATAACTCGGAAAAACTGAGCATTTTCCACAAGCTCATATCCATTTGCAGAAAACCATTCTGAAAATAAATAATTCCAGGTGTTATACAATGAACGCGGCGATATTGAAGATAATTCAAACACTACCCACATCTGCTTAGCTATTATTAACTCTATAAGTGAATAAGGACATTCTGCCATTGTTTCAAACCCGATATAACAATCGACTTGATCGTCTGTATGGTAGATTGCAACAAGCAGGATTTCATCTACTTTTTCCTTGGATACTTGCACAAAAAATGTTTGCATATCCATATATCTTGTTTGATCAATATCCGGAACAAAGACACCATTTTTATGTATTGACGAAGTCTCTTTTATACCAATAAATTTGAAGGATTCCCTACTCACAAATCGGAAGTTCATTAGTTTCAACCTTTCCTAGTTTTGTGTTTATGAAGCTCACTTCTTAAACTAAGAATAGCAAGTTCGGCATCAATGTTCCCGACAAAGCTGATATTGTTTTTGTCGGACTCGCAGCATTAAAATGAGTTTAGAACAACGACCCGTTAAATATTTGCTGCGAATTGTCGGGAACACTTCTTTGATAAACGATATGATAATCAAAGATGGGATGTGGAAGAGATGGATTTGTTGAAGAATATGAATGATGCTTTAGCGTATATAGAGAAGAGCCTTGAAAATGATCTGGATATGGCTGAAGTAGCAAAAATAGCTCGTTGTTCGGAATTTCACTTCAAAAAAATGTTTTCCTATTTAGCGGGGATTACATTGCTTGAATATGTTAGAAGAAGAAGGTTGACCATGGCTGGTTTAGAATTAATGAGTCAACCCAGGAAAGTTATTGACGTTGCAGTCAAATATGGCTATCATTCACCAGATTCATTCGCGAAAGCTTTTTATCAATTGCATGGTATTAACCCTTCCGAGGTTAATAAATCCGGGAAATCTTTGAAATCTTTTCCGCGTATGACTTTCCAATTAACGATTTCAGGAGGAAGCGAATTAAATTATCGAATTGAAAATAAAGAAGCATTTACAATCGCAGGTATCAAAGAAAGAATCCCTCTCGTCTATAAAGGCGAAAATCCTGCTATCACAGAAATGTTGACGAAAATAACAGGTGACGTTTATTCCAAGCTGAAATCGCTTGCCAATGTTGAACCTCTTGGAGGGTATAGTGCTTCATTTAATATTTGGGAAAGAGAAAATGAGGAAAAGGCCGAACTTGATCATCTGATTGGTACAGCTACAACAAAAAATGATTTGTTAGATCTGGATTCTCTGCATGTGGCAGCCTCTACTTGGGCCATTTTCACTGTATTTGGAATTCCCGCCGACATACAGGAAGTATGGGGACAAATTTATGCTGAATGGTTTCCCTCATCAAATTATCAACTTGCAGAAGGACCTGAGATTTTATTTACAGATAGAAATTCTATTGGTCCAAACTATAAAAGCGAAATTTGGATCCCTGTAGAAAAAAAGGAATCCGCTACGCAAAGCAGTTAATCTAACTACTTCGGGAGAGCGCATCGCTGTTCTATGCGATTGACACATTGACCGAGATGGAAATTCCGTACTCGACGTTTCGATTCAAGCTTGGGAGAAGGGGGACGTCGATCCGGCCGGGCATGCGGCAACAATCCGAAATGTTGGCGCGCTGCGAGGCTATGCAGCGTTTTTTCTGCGTAAGCAGCCTATCGGGCAAGGAGCAGCGGGAGCTTTCGAAGATGGTGAGACCATTCGTCTGTTAGGCGAAGCTGCGGATCACTATGAAGTGGTGAGCAAGGCGATCTTCGGCATTATGAGAGGTTGCCAACTGACCGTCATTCGTCACCTTCATAGAGCGCAGATGGCGGAAAAGAACGGTCTATTGTCGTTAGAACGGATACTTGGGCGGTTGCATGGCAGGTGAAATGGATATTTTTTGTTCTTTCAATACTTCTGCTATCCTATTTTGTGTGACAAGCTTCTAAAAAAATTAATTTTCCACTTGAACCTAACGTAACGTCATGATTTATAGTGAACATAACGGCAGGATAAAAGACGAGCCACCGGCCGAAAGATCGGCCAAATACATTCGAAATCGGAGGAGAATCGAATATGAGGAAACTGGTATTGTTCATGCACGTGTCGCTGGATGGGTATGCGTCCGATTCGAACGGAGGACTGGGTTGGATTCCGTACAACGAGGAAATCGAGAAATACGCCGAGGAGGTCGTAGCCGAAGTCGGCTCTCCTGTTTACGGACGCACAACGTATCAATTGATGGAGGGCTACTGGCCCACGGTGCTGGACGATCCGAATGCGTCGAAGCACGGTTTGGAGCATGCCAAATGGGTGCAGAATGTGAAGAAGATCGTCATTTCCAGTACGATGGACAAGGCGGAATGGAACAATACGGTGCTGATCAAGGACAATATCGCAGAGGAAATCAAGGCGCTCAAAGAACAACCCGGCAAAAATCTCGTCATTTTCGGCAGCCCGGGTGCGGCAAAGACGCTGCTTGAGCTCGGTCTGATCGACGAATTCCTGCTGACGATTTGTCCGGTCGTCCTTGGCAGCGGCAAATCGGTATTCGACGGCGGCGGCGAAAAAATCAAGCTCAAGCTGCTGTCCAGCCGAACGTTCAAGTCGGGCATCATCGCGGCCCGCTACGAGTTGGAGAAATAACCGCGGAGAGGTTCGAGTGCCCGCGCCGGCTCTGCTGGTGCGGCTCCCGATGCCGGATGGCTTTGTTTTATAAGGTCACTGCAAGCGCTAGGAAAGATAGACTGATTCGCCGCGGCGAACGCAAGAACGCCCCGATATCCTTTCAGTGAAGGGATATCGGGGCGTTTTATTTGCCAAGAAGTTCCGTGCAATAGCATCAGGCGAGAGGGGAAAAGTGAAAGTATTTTTATAGCGAAGTTTATTGTAGATTATTCCATAATCACCCCCTATAATATGTACAAACATTCCAAGTTAAACATTGAAATGGGGGCGTCGAGAATTCCTAAAGAGAATGCATCATCCTCTAAAGAGCTTTTTCCTGTTTATTTGTGGGCACTGGGGTATTTGAAGCCGTATCTGTGGTTGGTGTCTGTTGTTATTGCGACCGGATTAATAAGAGCCGGGGGAGATCTGATCATTCCGAAGGCTACCCAGTACACGATTGACAAGTTGCTGCCGTCTCGGAATTTCAACCAGTTTTATCAAATGATCGGCTTGCTGGTCGTAGTGGTAGTTATTGTACTTGCAGCAAGAGCCTTGCGAACGAAATTGGAGCGGATTGTTTCGGAGAACGCTTCGAAGGATATGCAGATCGATGTGTTCAACCATTTGCGTAAGCTTGGCGTGTCGTATTATGAACGAAATACGGTAGGCTCGATGCTGTCTCTCATGAACAATGAGCTGGGTGCGGCAACAGCCGTATTCCGCTGGCAATTGCCTGTATTGGTAGAGCGAGGCTTGCTGCTTGTGGCGAATATTGCTTTTATGGTATGGATCGATTGGCGATTGTCGTTGATGCTTGTACCTGCGACTCTGCTTGCGATGATATGCTCGCCTGCGATTACAAACCGCACTTTCTTCTATGGACGAAACTTCGGAAAATTACGGAATGAGTTCAATAAAAAATCGTATGAAAGCGTTTCCGCTGTTTATGAACTGCGTGCGAGCGGTTCCGATGAATGGGACCGGAAGCGTCATAGCGAGTCTCAATCGACGATGCATTGGACTTGGACGAGAATGCTCTTCTTCTCATATAGCCGCGGAATTGTAGCGAATGTTTCCTATTTTATCGGTGCAATAGGCGTCTTCTATTTGGGCGCTGTATTTATTCAAGCGGGAACCTTGACGGTCGGCGGGTTTGTCGCCTTTATCCTTTACTTTTTCTTCGGAATCATGAATGTCACGGTGTTAATTGATGTGTTGATCAATCAGCGGACGAATATGTTCCAGGTGAAGAAACTGCATGATTTTATGCTGGTGAAGCCTGATGTGGAGGAAGCGGCGCAGCTTGTGCATTTGCCGGAAATCAAGGGCGAGCTGCGCTTTCGTAATGTGAGCTTCCATTATCCGGGCGGCAGTCCGGTTGTAGAGGGGCTTGACCTGCATGTGAAACCGGGTGAACGGGTTGCCATTGTTGGAGTAAGCGGCGGTGGAAAATCTACGATGCTGAAGCTTGCCTGCCGCTTCTATGATCCTACCGGGGGCATCATTGAGCTGGACGGTGTGCCCATACGGGAGTTATCCCTGGGTCAGCTGCACGAGGAGATCGGTTACGTGTTCCAAGAGACGTATTTATTCGGTTCAACCGTACGTGAAAATATTTTGTTCGGCAAGCCGGAGGCGTCAGATGAAGAAATGATTCGCGCAGCGAAGCAAGCCGCCGCACATGAGTTTATTATGACGTTGCCTCAAGGGTATGAAACCGTCGTGGGGGAAAGAGGCGTGAAGCTGTCGGGTGGACAGCGGCAGCGCATTGCCATTGCTCGAATGCTGCTGAAGAATCCAAAAATTATTTTGCTGGATGAAGCGACCTCTGCGCTGGATCGCATCAGCGAGCTCGAAGTACAGCAATCGTTCGAACGGCTGCTCGTCGGCCGAACGACATTGACCGTCGCACATCGGCTTTCCACCGTTCAAGATTATGATCGTATTGCTGTCCTTGAGAATGGGAAAATCATCGAGTGTGGAACGTATGAGCAATTGCTGCGGCAGGATGGCGCATTCGCAAGGCTTGTTGGAAATCAGAGTGCATAGAATTACTGATTCAGGGGAGGAACTATGCAGTTAATAAGATGGGTCGTTCCACATGTGATGAAATTCAAGTGGATGTTTATATTGTCATTTCTTTTGTTAGGCCTGCAAGTGATTACGAACCTGGCAACGGTTGTGATCCAACAGGTGCTCGTCGACGATGTTTTCATCCAGGGACAATTCGGCTTGTTGACCTGGGTGATTGCCATTTTCGCAGCAGCTTATATTTTAAACAGCATGTTGAACGTAGCGGGGCCCATGGTGTTCCATAATAATCGTTGCAAGCTCGAAAAAGTATTCGCCCAGCAATTTCTGCATTATTTGCATCGCTCCATTCCGTTCACCAGCTTTCAGAAGGAGCGCGTTGCCAAATATGTGAACCATTTATCCCATGACGTTATGCTTTTCGCCAATGCGATAGCACGGGAAATGCCAATTGCGGTTCAGGGGGCTGTATCCATTCTTTTGCTGCTTGGTTATATCGCTTGGGCTAGTCCGATCCTGCTGGTTATCTTGCTGATTTTGGGTGCTGCCTATTACTTGATTGGCCGTTTTTTTGCACCGAAGCTGAAGGAAATCAGTAAAGATGTTGCTGCCAAACAATCCAATCTGGTTATTTTAATAGAAGAAGGAATCTCTGCGACTCGCGAAGTGGTCGCCTATCACCGCCAAGCATGGGAGTACAAAAAATATAAGGAGTTATTTCAAAACTATTTTGATGCTGCTGTCCATGAATCGAAATGGATCAACAAGCAGATGTTTCGCAGCGAGCCGATTCGCTGGGGGGCACGTTTGTTAGTATTTGGAGTTGGCGGCTATCAGGTGTTGAACGGCACGATGTCCGTAGGGGTTTTCGTCGTTGTGTTTCAGTTTACGAATCAGGCGATGGACTCCATGCAGCGTCTGCTGGAAACGGTGTCCGCAATCTCACAGCAGACCGCTTATGGAGAGCGGCTGAAGGAAGTCCTGGACGGGGAATACACGAATACGGGGTCAGGCAAGCTGTCCGGACCGATTGTTGAGCTTGCCTTGGATCAAGTACGCTTCTCGTATGCGGAGGATCGTCCGGATGTACTGAAAGGGATGAGTCTATCGTTTCCCACAGGCAAAAAAATTGCACTCGTTGGGGCGAGCGGCGGAGGCAAGTCGACGATTGCGCAGCTGTTGCTGCGGTTTTTCAGTCCGACAGACGGTACCATCCGGGTGAATGGGGCTTCCTTGCAAAGCATTTCATTGGATGAATGGACGTCCAGAGTATCCGTTGTATTTCAGGAGCCTTACTTATTCGCGGATACGATCCGCCACAATTTATTGCTGGGCCGTGATCATATTTCGGATGAGCAGTTGATGGAATACTGTAAACGGTGTGCGGCCGATGAGATTATTTCCAGCCTTCCCGACAGATTTGACACGGTGCTTGGCGAACGCGGAATAACGCTATCCGGCGGTCAACGTCAGCGGCTGGCAATGGTGAGGGCAATCATCGACGATCCGGAGGTGCTCATTCTTGATGAAGCCTCATCCTCGTTGGATCTGGAGACGGAGCGGAAGGTGCAGGCGAACCTGGATGCGATTCGCCAAGGGAAAACAACGATTATTATCGCCCATCGTCTCTCAACGGTAGAGAATGCAGATATCATCTATGTATTGGAGCAGGGCCAAGTGGCTGAAATGGGAACCCATGAGGAACTGTTGCGGCTGGATGGAAAATACAAGTCGCTCGTCTATGCCCAGCTTGAGGAAGCGGAGGCTTCATAAATAAAAAAAGTCGATCCAAGAGGGTCGACTTTTTTATCACCTTCCGCTCCGCTACTTGCGTGTTACGAACGTACTCGCGCTGCTGCAAGAATCATATCCGGCGAGCGGCTCCTTATGGCCCGATTTATGGCTCGGCAACCAAAATAGCCAATGAAAAATGGCTTATTTGCCCCATTTCACACAGCTCGTCGGAAATAGCCCGTGAAAACATGGCCTATTTGCCCCAGATCATCTTCAAATCGGCATTTCGTGTGGACTGCCCGTTTATGGCGAAATAGGCAATAAAACATGGTCTATTATGTAAGACGTTTGATCGGAGCGGCACGAAAGCCAATTGGTTAGCGGGCAGAGGAGAGAATGCCGCGCGTCGTGCAACGTGTCTGCTTTGCGATCGGCAAAACCCACGAGGCCGGTCGCTTGCATCGGCCTGGCCGCTTCGAGATGGATAAACGCAGGGCGAGAGGGCGGGAGCGGAGAGCGGGGGTTGGGATGGAGAAACGATCAAATTCCCGGCCCTCGCGAACGGCGGGAGCAGTCGCGCCGTTTGTTCCACCACAACAGGATCCGGGTATCGCCGACCGATCCCCAAAACCGTCAAGGTGATCTGCACTGACGGTTTTTCTTATTTCAGAAGAAACAATTCCTCGACGGGAAGATTAAAAACTCTTGCCATCTTGATGGCCAACACGGTACTCGGGATGAACTTGCCATTTTCGATCGTGTTGACCGTCTTTCTGGTGACCCCAATCAAATCCGCCAACTGTTCTTGCGTCAAATTCATTTTGGCTCGTTGCACCTTGATCGTATTTTCCAGAACATCTTCACTCATCGCCTGCAACCTCATCTTTGTCAAGGACCAAGTAACTTGCCAGGGGAGAAATGACACCAACGACGAGCAACAGGTGCAAAACAAGCGGGATATTTAAAGCAACATACAGGCTGAGCGTAAATAAAATCCCAACCGACACCAAAATAGCCCAAAAGCCAATCGTAAAGCTTTTTAGCCGAATCATTCGATAATACTCATTATTTAATGAAATGGCCAAAGGGGGCTTCTTCTGCATGCGAAACGACAACAGGACAATTTTCACGAGGTAGTACGCCCAAACAATCCCGCCAATCACTGAAATAATGGCAATCATGCCTGTGATTAATTTGTCGGTGTCTATATGAAGATATCGAATCAAATAAGTCAACTGCCAGATTGCAAAACCAATCAGAGCTCTTTTAATGAAAGTGGATCTGTTCGTTTCCAACTGTGTTACTTCAGATGCCAAATGGATCTCCTCCTCATCTATGTAACCTATACTACTCATAATATCACCTTGATGTTACAAGGACAAGTTCCAAATCGAAACAAAGCCCGCATTCCAAAGGAACACGAGCTTGCTGCGGCATTTCACGATCACCCGATGCGAGGTTTGCCGGAGAACAGTTTGATCAGCTGGCTGCGGCTTTTCACCGAAAGTTTGCCGTAGATGGCGCTGACATGTTTCTTTACCGTGATTTCACTGATGAACAACGTTTTGGCGATTTCCCCATTCGTCATCCCTTCAAACACGAGAGCGACCACTTCCCGTTCCCGCTCCGTCAGATTGCTGCCCGGTCCGGACCACCAGTCAAGCTCATACGGAAGACCGCCGCGTTTCAGCAAAAAGCGGAGGAACGACTCCAGCTTTTCTCCTCTCGTATCGAGGACAAAGGTGGGGGTAGGCGTTTTGCCGTCATAATGTTGATGAACGACTCCCGCGGCCGGCTGAAAGCCGAGATTCAGATGCGACATGTGGAAAAATTCCAACGGAGGCGGCGAAGCGAAAAACAACCCGCCCGAGCACATATACGAAAACATCAGAAACATCGCCTCAAGCACCATGTCCTGGTTTTTCCAATCGGCGTAGTCGATGGTCCGGATGAACCATCCCGCCTGTCCGGGCGGTTCGGTTTCCAACTGCCGGCGCTCCGAAGGCGACAGGGAGTGCAAATAAGGGCCGGCGAACGGATCGCGGCTCAAGGCCGGCAACGTCCCCCGATGGATCGGAACGATCACGGCAAGTCCGATCGCTTCCCCTTCTGCCGTACGCAGCAGCATCGCCGACTGCGGATCAAGCTCGACCCAGGTGCGCAGCTCCAGGTGCTTGATGGTCATGGTCATCTCTTCTTTGCTCACGTACTCGTCAAAGTGCTCTTCCGTCTCGGGGTCCATCCCCGATAACGATAGCGGAGTAGCCTCTTCCAGCCGTTTGTGCATGTATGCTTCGCCTTCGCCCAAATTGGCAAGCGTCACCGGCTCCCACGTGTACCGGCCGCGGGAATAAGATTGAATTAATGAGCGTATGAGCGGAATTCCCGTGAAATAAAACAGCTCCCCGACTTCCCATTCCGTGCTCCGGTAAGGAGCGGCTTTGCGGATCCGCGCCGCATAATAGAGCGCCGCGCGGCTGCGCAGGCGTTCGAAATGAGCCGGCGTCCGTTCCTCCAGCTGCTTGCGGGTCGCCATCCGCATCAGATCGTGGAGCATCCAGCCGCGCTCCGTCTTCCGGACGAAGGACAAGGAGACGAGTTGCCCGAATGTCCCGTCGTCCAGGTCCCGGCCTATTACCGCCTGCAGCACTTCCCGGTTAAGATGCAGCAACACGCCCGCCGTCTCGACCACTTCCCGGAGTGCGGCATCCGGCACTTCCCGCAGCCAGGCAGCGGCCAACTGCTCGAACCACTCCGACCAGTCCCCGGACTTGCCGGCCCAATGCTCTTGCGGACGTACGACCGACGCCAGCGCCAGTGCCAGCGGATGGCCGCCGGTTCTGCGGCAAACGGCTTCGATCCGCTCTTCGTCGTCCAGCCCGCATTGCCGCAGATAGGAGGCGCTCTCCGAGCCGGACAACTGCTCTAGCGGCATAAACAAAATTCGTTCCCGCAGCGCCGGAGATAAAATCCATTTGTCCTTCAACCGGTAGCGTCCCGCCAAAATCAACAGAACGCCGTCCGGCAGGTTCGGTATGAACCGCTCTCGAATCCAGCCGTCGAGGCTGCCCATCTCCTCATACGTATCCAGCGCGATCGCCACCCGGCCTTGCGCGGCCAATCGCTCCAACCGGGCGAAACAGGCGTCGGGCGAATCAGAGCGCGGTTGCGGTTCGTCCGGCATAAGCCCCTGCAACTGTCGCAGCAGCAAATCCCCTTTATGGTTAAAATCGCGGCTGTCTACCTGAAGCAAACATGCGCCTGCCCGGTCGGCCAAGCGGCGGAAGGCGTCCAGCAGAAAACTTTTTCCTATTCCGGCCGTGCCGTACAAGCTCCATACCGTTTGGCCAGCCGCTCCTTCGGTCAAAAACCGGCGAAAACGGGATAACGGTTCGCCGCGGCCCGCGATATATTGATCTTCTCTCAGCTCGATCCGGTTTATCGAATCCCGCCCGTTGTTCCAGGCGCCGGTGAATCCGTCCTTGTCGTTCGGCATTGTTTCCATTCCCTTTGATCGTGATTCTATAGCGATTCGCCGCTCCTTTGCCGAAGTCCTTTTTCCGCCCGCGCTTAAGCGGCTTGGCGGTGCGGGAACGCCAAAAAAGCCCACAAAGTGGGCTTTTTTTTCGAGGCTGAAAGTCTAATCCATCCGAACCCCGCCGTTTACTTGCAGACGGGTTCCGGTCATAAACCGGCTTTCTTCGCTGGCGTACAGCGCGATCGCGCCGGAAATATCCTCCGGCAGTCCCACCCGCTGCAGCGGCGTCATGGCGGCAAGCTGGAGCTTGTACGCTTCCGGCGTTACGCTGGAAGCTTCCGTTTCCACCAGTCCGGGGGAAACCAGGTTCGCGGTCACTCCATGCGGAGCAATCTCCTGCGCCACATATTTGACGAAGGCGTCCAGCGCCGCCTTGGCCGAACCATGGGCCGCCATATAGGGAACCGGCGCTTCGGACGCATTGCTGGAGATGTAGATCAAACGACCGTAACGCTGCTCGATCATGGCCGGCAGGATGGCTTGGGTCAACGTAAACGCGGCTTTCATCTCATCCTGCAGTTTTTGCGCCAGTTCCTCCCATTGCATGGCCAGAACGGGCTTCACGACAAAGGACATATGCGCATTGCTCACCAGAATATCGATCTCCCCCCAGGCTGCCCGAATGGGAGCAAGCGCTGCATGGACCTGCTCGGGATCCCGCACGTCCGCTTGCGCGAGCGCCGCTTCTCCTCCGGCTTGTCGAATGCGGTCCACGACAGCCTGAGCGGTCTCCTTCTGGCGGACATAATTGACCGCCACCTTGGCTCCGAGCCGGGCCAGTTCTATTGCGGCTGCAGCGCCGATTCCGCGGCCCCCGCCCGATACGAAAGCGATTTTGCCCTCTAAGCGTTTCATGAGTATTCCTCCTAAAGGTTTATGCCGCGGTTACTTGCCAGATGGAAGCCTCACGCCGGCTTGACGACCATCAGCAGAATCAATACCAAGCCCAGAGCGGAAACGGTGTAGTACACCCGGTTCGCTTGGGAGAGAAGCGTCAGGCTGTCGGCCTGCACCACGTTCGAAACCGCACTCAGCGATTGCGCAAGCCGGTTCATCATTCGCCCCAGTACGCCCACCACCATGATCTGGATGACTACGTACAACCCCAGGGAAGCGAGAATCCACAACTCCGAAAACTGCCAGTCGGACAACGCAACGAGCAGAATTCCCGAAACCACTGCAAGTGTACCGCCGATTTTGGGAAAGTAATTCAGCCGCCCGAACAACGCCAGCGAATCCAGCAATTGTTCCCGGCTCTGGTTTTTGCGAAGCAAAATATGACCGAAATACGTCGGTCCGATGCCCAGCACCGCCGACAGCACATGAATCGTTACCAGCCAGCCCATTCCAACACCTCCTTGTTGTTTCGTTGGTTCCCTTTCATTTACGAGATTCAATGTATCATGGGGGGACGCCGCTCCGATATTATACGATCGTATAGTATTCGGGTCCGGCAGGGCTTCCGTCTTGCGGCGGCGGAACTTTCCGGGGCGATCTGCAGTATATGAACAGAGAGCGAGAGGAACTTGCAGGGAGGGGTAACTTTGATTAATCAGGCACCCGAATATGCAACGCCCACGTTGACGCGGCTTATGGAAATACCGGATGAATTTTGTTATGAAGTGCCATTCGGCATGCTTTTTGACAGCCTGCTTTATGTTGGGGTTGCCGAGCAAAAAAAGTGGTATACCCCTCCTCATTTTCATCCTCATTTTGAATTGTGTTACATTGTGAAGGGGCAAGGGTGGTTTTATAACAACAGCCATTTTTATAACGTGAAGGAAGGGGATCTGTTTCTTTCCAAAATCGGGGAAGTCCATTATGGCGCGGCTTCGGGAATCGATTCCTTCAAGATGTACTATTTGGGCTTTAAACTGGATCAAATGAAAAATCTGGAGCTGGATTACATTGACATCGGGAATCATCGGGTAGTCGAGGATCGAACGGGAACGCTGAAACGGATGTTCGATAATATCATGGAAGAAATTCGAAGCGTGCAGAAGCAGAGCATGCGTATGGCTCAAAGTCTGTTGATTCAGCTGCTGATTACCGTCTTGAGAAATTACTCCCGTGCGGTCGAGCAGGGCAAATCGTCATCGGCCATTCTTCATCCGGCGGTCAGGCGCACACTTGAACGGCTTCATCTGGAAGTAAACATCAGGCATAACGCTGACGGTTTATGCGCTGCCGTACATCTGAGCCGCTCCCATTTAAACCGGTTATTCAAAACGACGCTCGGCATTTCCATCAGCGACTATATTCGTGCGCTCTATATGGACCGGGCCAAATATTACTTGCGGGAAACCAATGATTCCGTTACCGAAATTGCGGAAAGAATGGGGTTCAACACGATTCATAACTTCAGCATGTTTTTTAAAAAGGGGGCGAAAATGTCGCCTGCCGGGTTTCGCAAGTTTGTTCGTGACAAAGCAAACGTAAAAGATGATTCAAATGTTTAAATTGTTGCGTCAGATCGGGAAAGACAGCGGATTGTCGATCATTTACAATGAAGCCATCAAAAATATAATGAGGTGTTGTAAATGGTGGATTATGATTGGTTGCCCTCCGATCACGATATGGCGTTCTTTAACGAAAACGGCTACTGGATCTCGCCAAAAATCATCGACGATGAACGTTTGACCTTGCTTAACCGGCACATGGACAACGTATACAACGGGGAATTTGAAACCGGCAGGGCTCCGTGGAAAGCCTGGAAGGATACACCCGGTCTCAGGCAAACGGACAATTGCCATTGGGCCGATTATACCCTTCGCGAGTTGGCCGTTGATCCGTTAATCGGTCGACTTGCCGCGAAGCTGCTGAATACGAAAAGCACGCGGCTATGGCACGATCAGTTGTTGTACAAGCCGGGAACGGGCACGACGAGGGTCAAGGCAAACGTTGGATGGCATCAGGATTATTCGTATTGGCAGTGCGTGGCCGAGCCTGCTTTAGTGACGGCTTGGGTTGCTTTTGACGATGTATCGGCAGCCAACGGGTGCATGCAGGTTGTTCCGGGCAGCCATAAACAGGGGTTAATGAAGGTGAACGACTTTTACGAGCAAAATATCGAGCAACAAGAGAGAGGATTAAAGGAATCGTTGGGCGGATTGTTTAAACCGGTTCCAATCGAAATGAAGGCGGGGCAAGTAAGCTTTCATCATGCGCTGACGATTCACGGCAGCGGAGCGAATACAACGGATCGGCCGCGCAGATCGATGGCCATCCATTTGATGTCGGGCGAAGCGCGTTATAAAGCCGGCACGATCAACGATCATCATATGAATGTAAGATTGTTTCAGCCCAAAGACGGCGAACGATTCGTCGGAGATGGACTGCCGCTGCTTTATGAGGAAAAATAACCGTTCTCGAGGGGCCAGTAACGATGGGCGACAAGAAGGAATTCGGGAAACCGCGCTTGCGGGAGAAGGCCAAATTTCATTTTGACCATTTGTATATGAATGATCCGCAAGTGTACGATTCCGTCCTGTTGTACCAGGTGGGCGATTTGAGCTGCGATGCCGGGTTCTCCATCGGCGATCATATTCAAGTTTGCTATGAAATCAGCTACATTACTTCCGGCAGCGGCTATTATCGCAGCAACGAATCCCGCTATCCCGTCAAAGCCGGAGACCTGTATCTTAATTTGCCTGGCGAGCATCATGATGGCGAGGCGGATGAGAACGACCCGTTCCGGTATTATTATATTGGATTCGGCTTCGACACAACCAAAGGCGATTACAACAACCTGACCCACATACAGCGCATGTTCGATCAAGTGCGGATTCCCGTAGTCCGGGATCGATTCGGGATTGAGTCGGCGTTTCTCGGCATATTTAATGAGCTGATTCATCTGAAGGAATATTCGGACCTGCTGATCAAAACGTATATTTATCAAATTATTCTTCTCACGTACCGCAATTTTTTTGAAAGCTGGGAGAAGCAGTATTCCCGGATCAACAACGCGGATGAAAACAACTCCGTCATCTATGATATGATTCACTTCATTGACATCAATCTGGAAAAAGGAAACATGATCAAGCTGCCTCAATTGGAGGAAGAGCTCGGATACAGCTACTCGCATCTGTCGCATCTTTTTTCGCAAAAAACCGGCTTGGCCATCAAGCAGTATTACAATCGCAAACGGTTTGAGAAAGCGGTGGAGTGGCTGAAGGATTCCAGCTACACCATCACGCAAATATCCGAAAAACTCGGTTATTTGTCCATTCACAGTTTCAGCAAGGCGTTCCGCAAAAGCTACGGAATCTCCCCTAGTGAATATCAACAGCTCGTAAACAATCGCAAAAAAGGAACAACAGATTAACCGATAGGGCCAAAGACTTCGTGCCGCCCTTCCTGATACGATTGCAAAGGAGTTCGGCGATACGGACAGGGAGGGAACAATAATGGCCACATTAAAAGTAGGCATTATCGGTACGGGGGGCATCTCGGACATTCATATGAGCTCTTATGCGGCAAATCCGGAAGTGGAGCTGTACGCATGCTGCGATCTGAACGAAGAAAGGGCCGCCAAAAAAGCGGAGAAATACGGGATTAGCCGGATTTATACGGATTACAACAAGATGCTGGCGGATCCCGAACTGGATGCGGTGAGCATATGCACGTGGAACAATGGTCATGCTCCGATCAGCATCGCGGCGATAAAAGCAGGCAAACATGTGCTCGTGGAGAAGCCGCTCTGCATGACGATCGAGGAAGCGTTGGAAGTAGAGCAGGCTGTTCGGGCAAGCGACCGTGTGCTGCAGGTCGGATTCGTCCGCCGTTACGGCAACAATACGAAGATTGTCAATCAGTTTATCGAAGCCGGCGACATGGGGGAAATCTATTATGCCAAGGCGTCCTGCCTGCGCAAAATCGGCAACCCCGGCGGCTGGTTTTCGGACATGGAGCGTTCCGGCGGAGGGCCGTTGATCGATCTTGGGGTGCATGTCATCGACTTGTGCTGGTATCTGATGGGCCGTCCGAAAGTAAAATCGGTCAGCGGCAACACCTACAAGAAGCTTGGCAACCGCTCGAATATACAGAACCTTTCCTATTACAAATCGTCGGATTACGACCCGAACAAAAATGACGTCGAGGATTTGGCCAATGCCTTGATCCGGTTCGAGAACGGGGCGTCGCTTCTGGTGGATGTCAGTTTCACGCTGCATGCCAAGCAGGACGAGATTACCGTCAAAGTGTATGGGGAAAAAGGCGGCGTAGAGCTGGAACCGGAGCTGCTGCTGGTTACGGAAAAACACGATACGATTCTGAACGTCCATCCTCAAGTGGACAGCCTATCCTTTGATTTTAAATCGGGCTTCGGCAATGAAATCAATCATTTCGTCAACACCTGCTTCGGCAGAACGCAGACGCTCAGTCCGGTTGAAGACGGGGTGGAAATGATGAAAATATTGTGCGGCATTTACGAGTCGGCGAAGCTTGGTCGGGAGGTTCAATATTAAATCATGAAACTGACGAACAAAATTGGCGTTATCGTGGACAGCTTCGGCATCGGCGTGCGCGATGGATTGAAGAAGGCGGCGGAAGTCGGAGCGGAAGGCGTACAAATTTATGCGGTCAGCGGCGAGATGGATCCGGACAACCTGTCGCCGGCTGCGCGCAAGGAACTGAAAGCGTATATCGATTCGCTTGGGCTGGAAATTTCCGCCTTGTGCGGCGATCTGGGCGGCCACGGTTTTCAGGACGCTGCGCAAAATCCGCGGAAAGTAGAGAAATCAAAACGAATTCTCGACCTCGCGGTCGAACTCGGCACGAACGTCGTTACGACGCATGTCGGGATCGTGCCCGATGAATCGCATCCCGTGTATACGTCGATTCTGGATGCGTCCGAGGAGCTGGCCCGTTATGCGGCAAGCATGAATGCCCATTTTGCCATCGAGACGGGTCCTGAAACGGCAGCACATCTCAAATCTTTTCTGGACAAGCTCAGCTCCAAAGGGGTTGCCGTCAATTTCGATCCGGCCAACTTTGTCATGGTGACAGGAGACGATCCGGTAAAAGGCGTTTACACGCTCCGGGATTATATCGTACACACGCATGTCAAGGACGGCCTTAAGCTGCGCAATTTCGTCGATCCGATTGCCGTATACGGATTCCTCGGTCATCAGGGCATGTCGCATGACGAGATTGCCGTCATGGCTGCCGAAGGGGAAGCATTCCGTGAAGTGCCGCTAGGCGAGGGCGGCGTGGACTTTGACCGCTATTTTGCCGCATTGTCCGACATCGGGTATAAGGGATATCTGACCATCGAGCGTGAAGTGGGCGATCGTCCGGAGGTTGACATTCGACGGGCTGTTGCGTTTATTAAACAGTACCGTTAATGGTAGACGGCAGACAAAGCGGATAAATACGAGAACCTTGAGCGATCAAGGTTTTTTGTTTTTTATCCAATTGCACAATTCCTTCCAATGCAGGATAGAAATTTGCTTCATTATGTGGTTATATGAAATCAACTATCTATTTTTGTTGCTTGGAGGAGGATTATGGAAGTTTTATCGAATCGGAAATGGTGGGTTCTACTGTTCGTTATGGTTACATGCACCATATTGGCCGTGCTGCTTGGCGGAAATAATAACGTGTATGCGTTTTCGGGTGTTGGGGCAGGAACGTCAGGGAGTCCTTATATTATCACGGATCGGAGTCAATTAAACGAAGTGGGAAATGAGTTGACTGCTCACTATCGATTGGGCGGGAATATCGATTTGGCCGGCCCGAACTGGGAACCGATTGGGGAGTGGAACGGCAATCATCCATTCAAAGGCGATTTTGACGGAAACGGATATACGATTTCCAATTTAACCATCGACACCGATGGTGCCGGTACGAGCAATCTCGGGTTGTTCGGTTATATTTCGGGTGCCGCGATCAGAAATGTCGGACTGGTGAATGTAACTATCGATGCCGCAGACGGCGACTACATCGGCGGGTTGGTCGGATACAGCCAAAATTCCACAATCGAGTATGCGTATGCGACCGGAAATGTAGCCGGCGGCGATTCCATCGGCGGGTTGGCCGGCTATACAGCCGATAATGTCGTTCGCTATTCTTACACGTCTGTCAAAGCAACCGGAACTTCCAAGGTTGGGGGATTGATTGGCGAGAGTGATGGCGGGACGGTTGAGTACAGTTACTATAATTCGGGTCTGACAGCCGTTTCTGCCGGCGGAACGCCGCTTGCCGAGGCGGATATGAAGGACAGCAGCAAATATGACGAACGCTGGTATTTCACCGAAGATGCCGCCGACTTCAGCGAATGGGGCATAATCGAAGGGACAACCTTCCCCATGCATCGCAGAACATTCGACCGCATCACGCTGGACACGCTGGAGGTTGCGGTAGGCTCCACTCCGGGCGCCGGCGATCCGGTAGTCTTCGAGCCGGATTTCTCAAGAGGTCAAGCAACCTATTCGGGGATCGTACCGAATGCCGCGAATAAAGTAACGGTATCTGTGAACGCGCTGGACAGTGTCGCTTCGGTTAATTCCGGGGGCAGCACCGAAACAATCGATTTGATCGAAGGAGCAAACACGATCCATATCAAGGTTTCGAGCCTTGGTGCGGCGGTCCCGGCTCCATGCGGCAATCCGTGTACGCTGCCGGGCACTTATGAACTGGAATACACCCTTCAACTCAACCGGGAGGACGGGAACACCTATCCTCACCATATCTCGACAGCGGAGCAGTTGGCAACGATCGGCACGGGCACCTCGGACGGCTACCAATTGAGCGATCGCTACCTGTTGACGAACGATATTGACTTGTCCGCGTATTTAAGCGCATCCGGCGGGGGCTATAACGGCGCCAAAGGATGGAAACCGATCGGGGACGACGCTCATCCTTTTACCGGAACATTCAACGGGAACGGCCATGTCATTTCAAATTTGTTTATTGACCGCGCAGATGAAGATTACATAGGGTTGTTTGGCGTAGCATCGGGCGTGATCCAAAGTATCGGTCTGCATCGGGTGGAGATTACCGGCAAGAGCAATGTGGGAGGTTTGGTCGGAGAGCTCCGCGACGGCGGCAGTATTGCGAAAGCTTACACAACCGGAACGGTAACGGCAACCGGTCCGCGAGCGGGCGGTTTGGCGGGGAAATCAGAAGGGGATGTGACGGAAGCTTATTCCGCCACGGACGTCTTCGGACTTAACGGCTCCGATTCCATCGGAGGACTCATTGGGGAGACGAACAATGCAAACGTGACAGACTCTTACGCCGCAGGGAATGTAACCTCGTCTGCAAGCTCCGGAGTAGGAGGGTTAATCGGCGCAAGCGCCGGCACGGCAGTAACCGACTCCTTCTGGGATATCGAAACGAGCCATCAAAGCACTTCGGCCGGAGGGGGTTCAGGCAAACAAACGGCGGAGATGAAATTACAATCGACCTTCACCGGTGCGGGGGTGGACTGGGATTATACCACCGCCTGGGCCATGATCGAAGGGACGACATATCCGATGTTCAAACAAGACTACGAAGCTGTGAAGCTGACTAGTTTGAACGTCACGTCTGGCGGAGCCGTGTTGAATTGGGATCCTGCCGCGTTCGTTGCCGGGCAAGGCTTATATACCATTACATCGAACCGCTATATACAAACCGTACAAATAGCAGCCGGCCTCGCTGTATTGCAATCGAAGTCCAAAATTGCAGGAACGGAAGCGGCTTCGGCAACGGTCTCCGTGATCCCTGGCGATAACGAGATCGCAATCGAAACTACGGACGAGAACGGAATTGCACAAGGTCGGTATAAGCTGAAGCTGCAGGTTCCCGCACCTGAAGCAACCGACATGGATATTCCATCCGACGGTTATTACGGAATCGGAAATACGTTGGCGTTCACCGTAAGTTATGAGGGAGATGTGGATGCTCCCGTCGGCACGCCAAGATTGCCGATCGTCATTGGAGAAGGGGCGGATTTGACAACGGTTTACGCCGACTACACGGAACAGCCTGCCGGCGAACGGAACAAGCTCGTGTTCAAGTATGTGGTGGAAGAAGGATTTGTCGATACGGATGGCATCGGGATCGGAACGGAAATCGATTTGCCGGTTGGCGCCGCTATTACGGCGTCCGGTGTAGACGTTTCGCTGGCTGTACCTGCGGCGGGAACGAACAACATAGTCATTGAATCGCGGAAGCCGCAGCTCGACTTGTCGTACAGCCCGACCGGCGCAACCGGCGGTTCGGTCACCGTCAGTGTAACAGCTGCCGTATATGGCGGCGCCAATGCGTTAACCAAGCTGAATTGGCTGCCGGGGAGCCGCGCCGCGGCGGATTTTGCCGGCGGTGTGAGCGGAACCGATCTGATGACGGCCAGGCAATTCTCGGTCACCGTCAACGGGGTGTATACGGTTTATGCCAAAGATGCTGTCGGCAATGAAGCGGTGCGTGAGATTTCCATTGCCAATATAGCGGCGCCTCCATCAGATGAGGATACGGGAGCGAGCGGGAGCGGAAATGGGAACGGGAATGGGAATGGAAGCGGCAATAACCCGCCTCTAACTCCTCCCGAAGAACAAACGTACGTCATCGATTTACAAGATGGAATCACTGTTCGGATCGATGCTTCCGGCATGGTGAAGGAAACGTTGGCCGATGGAACCGAAATGGAGAAAATTGCGCTGTCCCCCGAGCTCCTCAAGCAGATCCGGGAAGCGCTGGAAAAAGCGCAGCAACCGTTTGTCACCCTTGCAATCAACGACTCCGTGCAAGTCGTGCAGGTGCAGTTCTCTGCGGCTTCGCTCGGGAAAATAAAAGATTCCGTTGCCGATGCGGTACTCGAAATCGAATTGAACGACTCCAGTTTCCAACTGCAAATTCAAGTGCTCGATTTGGAAGCGCTGGCCAAACAACTCGGCGTTGCGATTCAGGATATGCAAGTAAATGTCGTGATCGGCAAGGTGAGCGGACAAGCGAAGGAGCAGTTGGAGCAAATCGCAGGCAACCAGGGACTGAAGCTGATCGGTCAAGCGGTGAATTATCAAGTGACGGTTACGGCAGGCGATCGGACGATTGAGGTTAGCGATTTTGGCAGTACGTATCTGGTCCGGGCAATCGTGCTTGACGATGGATTGTCGAACAAGAATATCGTTGCCGTACTTTATGACCCGGCAACCCGGACGTTGTCCTTCGTTCCTGCCGTGATGGCCACGAGGGGAGACGGGCAGAAGGAAGTATCGATGAAGGTTCCACATAACAGCATTTATGCGATTATGGAAGCGGAGAAGAAGACATTCCCCGACCTGAACGGCCATTGGGCGAAAAGCGACGTGGAGCTGCTCGCATCCAAGCTGATTATAAACGGAAGGTCCGAAACCGAATTTGCTCCCGACGACAGCATTACACGAGCCGAATTTACAGCGCTGATGGTACGCGCCTTGGGGCTAAAGCTGGACGGAAAGAGCGAAAATACGAAATTTCAGGACGTAACTGCCGATAGCTGGTATGCTCCCGCTATCGAGGCAGGGGTGAAAGCGGGATTAATCGACGGGATTTCGGAGAATCGTTTTGCGCCGGCCAGCATGATCACCAGAGAACAGATGGTGGTGATCATCGCGAATGCCTTGTCAATCGCCGGCAAACCGCAAATGGACGACAACGAGGCAACGAAATTCCTTGCTCCGTTTGACGACCAGCCAGGCATCTCCATCTGGGCAAAAACGGCGATGGCACAATCCGTAGCGGCGGGCATTATACAGGGAATATCGGAAAACACGCTGGCGCCGGCCAAACAAGCAACAAGAGCGCAAGCTGCCGTCATGTTGAAGCGATTCCTGCTGGCGGTCGAATTTATGGATTGATGAATTAAGCGGCCGGAGCGAAGCGGGTACTTGGGTGCCCGGCAAATAAATCGGAATAGGCTGCACAGCTGGCGTCACTTTGTGGCGGAAAGCCCAACCGCAAGGTTGGGCTTTTGCATCGTTGGATCATGAGGCGAGGGACGGAACTCACAGACCTTATTACGATCATAATTGGACGTATGGCAGACCTAAGGGAACCAGGTGCCGTTATTAGCTCATATTGGCAGCAATTTTGCTCGAACTACACGCAATAACGGCACTCCCTTCCGTTAGCGATCAGTAGTGACTGTTTTCGGCCGAATAACGCCTCTCAGTTCCGTAAGCTAAGCGCTCTTTCTTCATTTCCACTGAATATCTAATCGGTTCTTAAGCTGATACGTTCGAAATCGTAAATTTCCTCCAACCACTGCCAGATGGTCTTTCTTAACCAGCTCATGCAGCACATTTCGAGCATAACGATCGGTCACATAAAGATGCTTCGCAAGCTCCATTGGCGTAAACGGCCTCAGAAGCCGTCGCGCGTATCGCACCGTCTCGGCTTCCATAAAGTTCAGCGGCGCATCCAAATCGATGGATATGAACTTTCCAATGAAAGACAAGATCAATTGTTTGCAAAATTCCGGTTCTTCACGGATCGACAAATAGGCTATGGGTAAATAAATCCAATCATCGAGCGTCAACAAACTTTGTCTGCGGCACAAGTCTTTGAATCGACGCGTGTCCACATCTCTGGCGTGCGAGCGGTAATCATGAATTTCAATGTCGCCCTTGACATCGCCGCCCGGCAAAAACGCCAAATCCAGATACCGGTATCCATGTCTCATATTCTTTCATAAACATGATACCTGATAGCCCCTTTTCTCCAAAAATAGAAAAACCGCCTCGATACATAAAGTATCGAAGCGGCATGTGCTTCATGACCGTTTCCCTAAATATAGCATAGAGACTTCCCCGGTATCAAGAACTGCGTCATTAGATCAAATCCGACTTTTTCAACAGGCGATAGACGAGCGTCGCAGCCTCGGCTTTGGTCAAGTATGCTTTTGGCGCCAGCGACGCGCCCCTTCCCTCAACGATGCCCGATTGCACATTATCGGCAATGCTGCTTTGCGCCCAAGCGGATGCCTCGGCCGCATCGACGAACGGCTGGAGTGTCGCTTCCGCCGCGGAGGAAAGCTGAGTCTTCAGATTGGTTATCATCATGGCATTTGCAATGATAACCATCGCTTGCTCGCGTGTAATCTTCTCATCAGGCCGGAACGTGCCGTCCTCGAAGCCATTGATCAGCTTGTAGGCATATGCCGTGCTGATCTTGCTGCCGTACGAATCCGCGGCATTGACATCGGAGAATGGAATGGATCCTGTTTCCAGTTTCAATCCCAACCCGCGTATGACGATGTTCGTAAATTCGGCGCGGGTAATGTCCGTTTGCGGCTGAATCAGGTCGTTGCCGGCCCCTTCGATTACCATACGCGATCCCATGTCGTTCACGATATCCTGGGCCCAGTGACCGACGACATCGCTATACGCGATCGGATGCCAAATAACCGAGTACGCGCTATTGGTCGTGCTTTTCATCTGCGCGTAATACTTGCCGTCGATCAGCACCACTTTGGTCGGAATATGACGAACGGTTCCGTCCGGATCGATCACGACTCCCGTCGTAATTTTGGTTGGATCGATATCGTCCGGCAACGCAATCGAACGTTCCACGTAAGTGTCGAACTTCGAGATTTCGATCGGCTTGTCGTTATACGTTGCCCGTATCGTAAATTCAACCGAAGGTACGACAATCGTGAACGATCCGCCGTTTGCTGCATCCTCGATCAGCTTTACCGTTTCGGCTGCAGGCACGGCGATTTCAATCTGGATCTTGATGTCTTTTAAATCCACGGTTTGACCAAGCTGCTCCGAAACCGCCGCGATATTGATTTGCCGGGCTGGAATCGTGTAGGCAGCCTGCTCGGTTTGAAATTGGATAACGGATTGATTGGCTTCCATCGTTTTGACCATTTCGCCGTTCAGTTCGCCAATGACGACATCGGACTTCGCACGAACCGGAATGGTGACGGCTGCGCCCTTGCCTTCGGCAGTCAACCTTTCCTCCAGCTTTTGCTGGTCAATGACGACAGTGGTGACTTTTTTGCCGTTCACTTCGGATGTCGTTGCCGTTCCCGCGTTATCCACCTTGCCGTTCACAATAACGCCAACTTCTGCGTTCTCTTGTCCCGGTGCGGGCGATGCGGACGGTGAAGGCGACGGCGACGGTGAAGGCGACGGTGAAGGCGACGGTGACGGTGTCTCCACCGGGTCGGGGCTCGGCGCCTCGGGGACGACGGCATTGGAGACGTCGGAGGCAGTACCCTCGCCGACGCCATTAATCGCTTTTACCGTAAACGTATAACTTGTCCCGTTGCTCAGGCCGTTAACCGTAATCGGGCTTGCGGTTCCCGTGGCGGTATGGTTTCCCGACGAATCCGATACCTTGTATCCCGTGATCGCGCTTCCGCCGTTATTGGTCGGGGCCGTAAACGAAACGGTTGCCTGTCCGTCGCCGGCAGCCGCCGCAACATTCGTCGGTTTGGCCGGTACCGTTTGCGGAATGACGCTGACTTCGTCGGAGTTTGAGCTGACCCCGCCCAAGTTGGCTGCCTGGACGACAAAGTAGTAGGTCGAGCCGTTCGTTAATCCTCCCAAGGTGTAAACGTTGTTATTGTACGATACGGCAGCCGGCGTGTCCGTGTATTGCCCAGCTTCGGTTGCCTTGTAAATGTTGTAGTACGTAGCGCCCGTTACCGAGTCCCAGTTCAGGGTTACTCTCCTATTGCCTTTTGCGGCAGCGAGATGCTGCGGCGTGACGGGCGGATCCGGCAACAGGATCGTCACTTTGACGATGTCGCTCGGAACCGATGTCGTTGTATTCCCCGGCGCGTTGTCGTCTCTGTTCGTCACCAAGCAATAGTAGTAAGCCTCTTCCAAATTCTGATTCTGTATGGTTAGCGTAGCGTTGGTCGCGCCCATAACAAAGGCGCCGCCGCTAAGACTGTTTTCCAGATTCCTTATCCATTGATAGGACAAGACTCCGCTTGTGCTGCTGGCCTCGACATGTAAGGTGATTTGTTCTCCCACTTTTTTCGTTATGGCCACCGGTTGTACGCTAATGTTCGGCGTTGCGGCATTATCAAGCGAGTTCACGGTTATCTGGGCCGACCGGCTCGTAGCCGTAGCCGTCGTCTGACCTGTTGCGCTCGGATCCGTATTGGTTATGATGCAGTAGAAATAAACGGTGCCCGGACCCTGGCTCGCAATCGTGATCGTTCCGGTCGATTGCGAAGAGCCGTAAGCGAACGTATTGGTACCGTCGTATCTGTACCATTGGTAAGTCAGATTGGTTCCGCCGCTGGCTGTTACGCTTAACTGGAATGAAGTTCCTTCATCCACCATTTTATCTCCCGGCTCCGTATCAATATGCGGCGTTTCCGCATTCGTTCCCGGGATCACGGTAATGACCGCCGTTTCGCTCGTTACCGAAGCCGTTTTTACGTCTGAACCGTCGGTGACTGTATTCGTGATTACGCAGTAGTAGCTCACTTCACCCACGCCCAGGCCCGGAATAGTAAGCGAATTGTCGGCCCGCGGGCCGCCCAAAGCGACTGTTCCCGAACTGTTGTCGGTTTTGTACCATTGGTAGCTCAGGACAGCGCCGTCGCTATCCGTCAAGTCTTCGATCGTTACACTTAATGTGAACGGTTTAAGCTCATATACGGTTTTACTCACCGGCTGCACGGTGATTACCGGTGTTTCCGCATCCCCGGGCAGCGCATATGCGCTCTGAGCGAACGGAAAGAGAGACGACGACACGGATGAAACAATCAAAACAAACATGATGACGAGTTTAAGGGCGATGGTTTTTCGCATGTAATGATTTTCAGGCATCGGTGCACCTTCTTTCTTGTTGTGTTCCTTCAATTCCATTTTCACATTCAAATGGAAGTACAAGGTTTGTTAATCATTATTACCCCATCATTGCAGTCTTGTGGCATCCAAATCACTTCCGCAGTATTGGAGCAGGTTTCCTCCCAGACTCAAGAATAACCTAAATGGTGGACGAGTCATAGACCAATCCCGATATTTCGACAAAATTTTCGCGTTTATAGGTATAAAGGCTCTAGGCATCTTAATCAGTAACAAGAGCGGATTGTTGCACATACGTTGTGGTATCGGTTGTCGTGTACCGGTAGAAGATTCATGGCCTTCCGACAATAATCATAACGGAGGAATAGAAATGAACGACTTCAGGAACCAGATTCAGAATTTGGAGTTTTCCGACATGCAGGCTGGTCAGGCAATGCCATTCAACGCGCAGGATCAGCAAAATGCCGATCCGTCCCGCTTATGCGTCGGATTTTGCGTGGGTGTTTGTTTTTTCCAATGTTTTAACTGCAATTGCAGCTGTAGTTGCAGTTGCAGTTGTAGCTGCAGTTGTAGCTGCAGCTGCAGTTGCAGTTGCAGCTGCAGTTGCAGTTGCGTTCGTTGTCACAATTGTTTTAATTGCCATACTGGCGCACGTTGCCGCTAGCAGCCGGCATATGCCGGAACAGAAAGGTCCCTGCACAAGCCCAGGCTGGCAGGGGCTTTTCTTTTTTTAAATCAGGCATGTAGGACAAATAGCGGTACATAAAATTACGGAAGCGTGATGGGGCCTATTGGAGATCAGGTTGCGAGGTGGTGCGGTATGGCGAGTGTGAACCCTTCCATGCGTTTGAAAGTAAAGGGCGACACCTACTTTCTCCCGAATTCTGACGGCGGGGTTTATTTCCGGAACAATCGGGTATCTTTGAGCTTGGAGGGCAAGACGATTTATCAATGGATCGAAAAATTGATGCCGATGTTCGGCGGGGAACTAACGCTTTCGGAATTGACGGACGGACTGTCGGATCAGTACCGGGAGCGGGTTTACGAAATTGCGGAGCGGTTGTACCAGAATGGTTTCGTACGCGATGTGAGCCAGGATCGGCCGCATCAATTGCCGGAAGCCATTGTTGAAAACTTTGCTTCCCAAGTGGAATATTTGGACAGTGTATCGGGATCGGGCGCCTACCGCTTCCAACTCTATCGGCAAACCAAAGTGCTTGCGGTCGGATCGGGCTCTATTTTAGGAGCGCTGGTTTCGGCATTGTTTGAATCCGGATTGCCCAGGTTCCACGTCCTTGTTACAGAACCGATGCAACAGACCGGCAAGGAGCGGCTCGCGAAGCTTGCCGAAAATGCCCGTCGTACCGATCCGGCGGCAGCGATGGAGGAAATTGTCCTGCAACGGCGCGGAATAAGCGGATGGCTTGCGGCTATCCAGCCATTCGACGCGATTCTGTATGTGTCCGAGGATGGAAATATGGAAGAGCTTCGGGTACTGGATGCAGCATGCAAAGAGGCAGGCAAGGTGCTGCTTCCGGCGCTATGCCGGCAGCAGGCAGGTTTGGCAGGTCCGCTGGTTCAACGGAAGGATGGAGGAGGCTGGGAATCGGCGTGGCGCCGTATCCATCAAACCGCGCTGCAGAAGGACCCGGAGAGGCATGCATTCTCCTCCACGGCAGGAGCGATGCTCGCGAATGTCGTGGTGTTTGAATGTCTCAAATGGTTCGCCGGGGTAGCCGAAGCGGAACCGAACCATCGATTGTTCCTGCTGGATCTTGAAACGTTGGAAGGGAAGTGGCATCCCTTCCTTCCTCATCCGCTGGTGACGGGGGGCGCGGCGATCGAAGAGGTACGGGATGTCGAGCCGCGGCTCCGCCAAAGTGCGGGGAACATCCGCTCCAACGCCGAATTGTTCTCCTGTTTCAGCCGGTTGACTTCGGAGGTAACCGGTGTTTTCCACATTTGGGATGAAGGCGACCTCAAGCAGCTTCCGCTCTCGTTGTGCCGCGTTCGGGCGGTCGATCCGCTGCCTGTTGGACCGGCCGGTCTGCTTCCCGACATCGTCTGCGCAGGGCTGACTCATCAGGGGGCGCGGCGGGAAGCGGGGCTGGCCGGAGTGGAAACGTATGCGTTGCGATTGGCAAGTTCGTTGATGGCGAACTTGCCCGCAGGGGCGAATATCGGAGTCGGTGCGGGGGAATCGTTCGCGGAAGGCGTTTGCCGCGGACTGCAAAAATGGTTGAACAACGAGCTGGAGAACCGTCTCTCCAACGGGAAACAGGCAGCCAGTCGCGTGGAGGGAATTTCGATCCAGGATGAACGTTGCCGATTTTATTGGCAATCGCTAACCACGCTGCAAGGCGCTCCGGTTATTGGCTGGGGAGAAGATCTTTCCGGTTTCCCCGTCATGTGGGTAGGGTCCGGCGGCCGTTGGTTCGGTTGTGCGGGCTTGAATCGAACGTTGGCGTTGCGGGACGCGTTGCAGCAGGCTCTCCTTCATGTGCAACATGAAGCGGCGAACCGCTCTTCGCCGAACTTGGAAATTTCGTCCGTATTATTGGACGGAAATCAACGGCAACACGTAACCATTCCCGTGTATGAAGAAGCGGGGCAGGCGGAGGCGGCGGAAGCGGCGCTGCAAGTATTGAAACGGAATCGCAAACGGCCTGTCATCCTGGATCTGTCGATCGAGCCGTTCATGAAAGAGGAGTTGGCCGGCGTATTCGGCGTATGGCTGCAAGAGGAGGAGCCAAGGTGAGCGCTTTGGTGGCGGTGATCGGAAGCGGGCAACTCCCGGACCTGGTTTGCGACGAACTGCTTTCCGCATGCGAGATCGTTCGACAAGCCGATTTCCGGGCCGGTTTGCCGGAAGCGGCAAACTTGGCCCTGGTACTGCATGATGCTTGGCATCCTGCGACTCATCGTGAAGCGGAGACGGTGCTGCGGCAAATCCGCGTGCCTTGGCTGCGCGGCTTTGTTGCCTGGGGCGAAGGGGTGGTCGGGCCGCTGGTTCGCCCGGATACGCCGGGTTGCTCCCAGTGCGCCGACACGAGACGGCTCATGGCGGGACGCGACCGTAAGGAGGCGTGGGAGTTGCAGCAGCGGCTCTTTGCGCACGGAGGATCCAAGCGAGATTCGTGGGCATCGCGCTCGGGACTTTTGCAGCTGGCTCATCTGCTGGCGGCGGAAACGAAAAGGGCGCTTCATGGCAGCCCGGCCCACACGGAGGGACGGCTTTTTATCATCGAGATGAATACGCTGAACAGCTCGCGCCATTTTTTCCTGCCCGACCCGTTATGTCCGGTTTGCGGCCGGCTGCCTGACGATTCCAGGGAAGCGGCCCGCATCGCGCTTAAGCCAAGCCCCAAGATCAGCGGGGACAGTTTCCGCTGCCGTCCCATGGGGGAGCTGAAATCGTTTCTGGTCAACGATTATCTGGACAGCCGAACCGGCTTTTTGAACGGAAAAATGCGCGACCTCGTTTCGCCGTTCGCTGACGCGAGCGTCAATTTGCCGTTGTTCGGGCAAGACGAGGCAACGGCAGGCCGCTCCCATTCCTATGCGGATAGCGAATTGACGGCCATATTGGAAAGCCTGGAGCGATATTGCGGCATGTCTCCCCGCGGCAAACGAACGGTAATTCGCGACAGTTACCGCAACCTGGAGGCAGAAGCGCTGAACCCGCTGCAGGTCGGGGTGCATGCCAAGGAACAATATGCGCTTGCCGGGTTCCCGTTCCAACCGTTCGATCAAGACCATCCGATCGATTGGGTATGGGGGTATTCGTTTGGGCGCGAGCGTCCGATTCTCGTTCCGGAACTGCTTGCCTACTACAGTATGGGCTGCGGGCAAGGATTGGTGTTCGAAACGTCCAACGGCTGCGCGCTGGGCGGAACGATGGAGGAAGCGATTTTTTACGGGATGCTGGAGGCGGTGGAACGGGATTCGTTCCTGATGGCTTGGTATGCGGAACTGCCGCTGCCGCGCATCGACCCTTATTCCACAGGCGATCCGGAATTGCAAGTGATGATCGGCCGCCTTCGGGCGGTTGCAGGTTACGACGTCCACTTGTACAACTCGACGATGGAGCATGGTATCCCGAGCATATGGGCGATTGCCAAAAACAACAAACAGCGGGGCCTCAATCTCCTCTGCGCGGCCGGCGCCCACCCCGATCCGGTACGGGCGGTGAAAAGCGCGATCCATGAATTGGCCGGCATGCTGCTCTCGTTCGAGGAGAAGTTCGAGACGAATCGCGGGGAATATGAACGCATGCTCCATGATCCGAATCAAGTCAGGCATATGGAAGATCATTCGATGCTGTACGGATTGCCGCAAGCGGAGGAGCGCCTCCGGTTTTTGCTGGACGAAAACCGCCCCTTGCAAACATTTGCCGGGGAATTCGGGCCGAAGGCGCGCCACGCCGATTTGACCGCCGATTTGACGGATCTGATCGAAGCTTTCCGCAGGATCAACCTCGATGTGATTGTCGTGGATCAAACCACGCCGGAAATCGCCCGCAACGGACTGTATTGCGTCAAAGTGCTCATTCCGGGGCTGCTGCCGATGACGTTCGGTTATCATCTTACGCGTCTGACCGGGCTGGAGCGGGTGCTTCGTGTGCCGGCGGAGCTCGGATATCGAAAAGGGATGCTCACGCCCCGGCAGCTCAATCCCCATCCGCACCCGTTTCCGTAAAGTCGTTGCCGGGAGGGAACAAGATGAATCCGGGAGATTTTATCCATCGTTTGCATTATGAAACGGATCGAGCCCGGCCGCCGAATTGGGAAGTGGATTGGGAGGATGCGCCGCTTAAAGTGAAGCAGTACCGGGGGCTGCCGGTAGTTCCGCTTTCTTCGGAAGTGCCTCTGACGCTCGAGAGAGGGAGATTGCCCGAAAAACCGGGCCTGGACAGCGTCGGTCACATGCTTTGGTACGTATACGGGCTGACGCAAATGTGCCTGTCCGGTCCCGACTTGGATTCCGCAGCGCAAGACAAGGGCTCGCTGCAGTGGTGCAGGCGGTTCGTGCCGTCCGGCGGAGCCCTCTATCCGAACGAAGTATATGTTTATTTGAACATAGAGGAAGCGCCGGCCGGAGTGTACCATTACGATGCGGCCCATCATCGGCTGATACTGCTGCGGGAGGGCAATTTCGATCGTTATGTTTCCGGAGCGCTTGGCGAACGTTGCGATGTTTCCGGTTGTTTTGGCACGGTATTTGTCTCGACGGTATTTTGGAAAAACTTTTTCAAGTATCATTATTTTTCTTACCGGCTTCAGGGGCTTGACGCCGGGGTACTGATCGGGCAACTGCTGGAAGTGGCGAAACGGTTCGGATTCGCGGCCGGCGTTCATTATCAGTTTCTTGACAGGGCGGTTAACCATTTGCTCGGGCTATCCGAACGGGAAGAGAGTGTTTATGCGGTTATTCCGCTATCGGTCGTGCCTGCAGTCCAGCAGGCTGCCGCAGGGAGAAACAGGGGAGGAAGTGTCTCTGCCGGCGACTTGTGCCGGGAATTGCCGACGGTTCGGCATCCTACTTTCCTGCGTTCGAAGAGAGTCAAGGAGTATCCGTTGCTGATCCGGATGAATGAAGCGTCGTTTGCGGAATCTTCGCACTCGTTTCGGGAGATCGGAGGAGGCAGGGAGATCGGTTACGGAGGGCGGGCGTTCGTTCTGCCTTACGTGAGGCGAATGTCGTACGATCTGGCAGCAGCCAGCCGAAATCGCCGCTCTCCGGACATGGATTTCGTGATGCGGGAGGTAAACCAGCTGCAGTTGGCCGCCATGCTGCAAGAGGCGGCGGCTTCCTTCCGCTATCGGAACGATTTGGACAGTGCGGATGAAACGTTTGTTTCCCGCGTTTCCCTGTACTGCTGCTTGCACGGCATGGAGGGGATTCCGGACGGCGCTTACCGCTATGACAGCGCGGCGCATCTGCTGCAGCAAATACGCCCCGGGGACCATCGGATATGGCTGCAGCAAGCGATGTCGCTGCACAACGTCAATCTGCTTCAAGTGCCGATCTGTCTTCATGCGGCGGGAGACCGGGATCATTTGCTGCCGGTGCTGGGGGCCAGGGGATACCGGATCGGGCAGATGGAGACGGGGATTCTCGTCCAGCGGCTTCTGCTCGCGGCATCCGCGCTCGGGATGGGCGGACACCCGCTGCTCGGATTCGATACGCGGATGTGTGACGACATCTACGAATTGTCGCCGCGCGGGAAAGTGAGCTTGATTCAAATTCCGATCGGCCCGTATCGCCAGCGTGCGTGGCTGAAGGGAAGCTTGCACGGCTAGCGTCTCCGGCATCAATCATCCGCCTCCATCCGATTGACGGGTGGAGGCTTTCAGATGTCAGGGGAGGTTCCGTTATATCTCCAACGTTGGCTGTTGAGCACCGAATAGCGGAAGGAGAACCGTTATTGCTCCAAGATGTCTTCCAGACCAGGGACTATGGCAGGCTTGAATAGTAACGATTCGGAGTGAATCGGAAGGGAAAATCATGCATGCACGGAAACGTTCGATGTTGGGAAGGGCTTTTTTTTGCCATTTTATTGTAGTGAAACCGCCCCGGTTTATGTTATGTTGAATCATATGCAGCTATTTTCTTATCCAGGCAGGTGAAAGAAGTTGATCAATATTGCCGTTGCAGCAATATTGTCGATCGCACTCGGGATCACGATCGTTCTGACGACGTTTACGATGTTTTATTGCCAAAGCGCCAAAAAGGTACATTTCATTTTATTGTCCGTGCCGGTATTTCTTTTTGTGCTTGGTTACCTGCTGGAAGTGACGGCGACGTCGGATAACGGCGGCTTTACGGCGACCAAGGTCATGTATTTGGGATCCGCGTTCATATCGCCGGTATTTTTGTTGTTTGCGTCGGACTACTGCGAAGTTCGTCTCGCCAAACCGGTGATCCTCGTCCCTCTGTTTTTGATTCCATTCCTGGTGGTTGTGCTTGTCTGGACGACCGACTATCACTCGCTCATCTATACGTCGTACACATTCGAAATGGACGCGCCAATCCGACATTTGAATGTGGAAACGGGGAAGCTGTATTATGTGAACCATGCTTACGCTCTGCTTTGCATGTGTTTTGCAGGCGGAATCATCTTTCACCGGCTATTGAAATGGGACAAGCGGTATCGATTCCAGTTGCTCCTTTTGCTATTGGGTGTGATTACACCGGTGCTAGCCAATGTTTTATTCGTGTTGAAATGGAATGTGTATGGCATCAACTACACGCCGGTTTCCCTGGTAGTGTTCAACGTCTTGTTTTATGTCAATATTATGCGGTACGACCTATTCGACATTTTGCCAAAAGCAACGGCCATGGCGCTTAATTCGATTAAAGAAGCGTTTATGCTGATCGACGCGGATATGCGCTTCTTAAGCGCAAACCCGGCCACTTATATCGTGATGCCCGGCTTGTCCAAGCTTCGCAAAGGCAGTGATATTACGGGGCTGGACGAGTGGCCGCCGGAACTGTCCAAGCTGATGGACAATCGGCATGAAGAGATCAAATTTTCGATTCGTACCGAAAGCGAACGTTTTTACAGCGCAAGCATCAGTGCCGTCTTCACCAGAAAGAAAGCAGTGGCCGGCTGGATCATTTTGATCCAGGATGTAACAAGTCCGACTTTGTTGCTGCGAAAGCTGGAGGAAGCCGCTACCAAGGATGGGCTGACAGACGTTTACAACCGTAGGCACTTTACCGAACTTGCCCAAATCGAGCTTGCCAAAGCGCATGAATCGGCAAAATCGTGTTATGTCATCATGTTCGACATCGACCATTTCAAAAAGATCAATGATACTTACGGTCATCCTGCAGGGGACGCCGTTCTGAAAACGGTTGCGGCAAGAGTGAAGAGTTGCGTGCGCCCACACGATATTTTGGGCAGGTATGGCGGGGAGGAATTTATTGTAATCCTATCGGATGCCAATGAACATACGGCGCTGGCGCTGTCTGAAAGTATCCGCAGCAATATCGAAGATCAGCCCGTTGCTTACGACAACCTTTCTATTTCCGTTACAGCCAGCTTCGGCGTGGCGGCGTCGTACAGGGAAACATTGGAAATGATCCAAAAACACGCGGACCAAGCGCTTTACCATGCGAAACAGGGAGGAAGGAACCGGGTGGTCTTTTATCAACAAGCCGTCGGCAGTTGAGAGGGCGGCCGCCCCGACCTTAAGAATAATAGACAAGAACCGGAGATGAAGGATGGATGCTCATGAACATTTCCAGCAATCCCATGCCCCGCAATTACGCTCGCCTACCGCAGACGATAGAGGTGCCGCGGACTCAACAGGGTGCGGCTTTAGCGGTCAACGCCACTCCCGTTAGCGATACGGATTCGTTGCGGGCCAAACTGATCTCCGGCAAGGAACTGACGCCCGCCGAGCTGGAATATTTAAAACAGCATGCTCCCGACTTGTATCACAAGGCGGTGAAAGTGGCCCAAGAGCGGGAATCCTACAAAAGCTCCTTGAGCCAATCCCGTACCAAAAACGATACGATTGAGCTCCATAATCAAACGTTGACCCGCGTGCTGGCTGAAGTGAAAAATAGCGATGCCGATGAAATCATGATGCATGTTAACGCGATTCAGGACACTTACCGCACCTTTGTTCATTCGAAGGAGTATGCCAAGCTGAAATGGGAGAAAAACGGAACGGGCCATCGCTTCTTTTGAGCTCTCTTGAGTCACCGAACAACCCGCCCGGATGGAGTTGCTCCATTCGGGCGGGTTTTATATTGGCTTCGGGCGGCTCACTTGCCCCCGAGTCGACCGGAAATGGACGCCGCGCAGCGTTTCACGGCGGCGGCGAGGGGCGCGATCCGCTCCGCCGTAATCACATCGGTCAAGCCGTTGATACTGACCGCTGCAATCACATCGCCGGCATAGTTGCGAATCGGGGCGGCGATGCAGCGGGAGCCAAGACCCGCTTCTTCGTCGTCGAGCGCGTAGCCTTGCTCCCGCACAAGCCTCAGCTCCCGAAACAATGCTTCGGGAGAACCGATCGTGCGCGGCGTAAGGGCGGGCATGCCCAGTTTGTCCACGATGGCTTGCACGTCCGTTTCGTTCTTCCACGCGACGAGGCACTTGCCGAGCGCGGAGCTGTGCACGTACGTGCGTTCGCCGAGCAGCGTATCGAGCCGCATCGAGCTGGACGGCGCGGCATGCCGCAAGTACAGCACCATGCCGTCGTACAAGGTCGCCAGATGGGCACGGACCTCCACTTCGTCGACAAGCTGCTGCAGGAACGGCTTGCTTTCGTCGACCAGGCTCGTTTCGTGCATGTACAACGTGCCCAGCTCGAGCAGCGACGGGCCGATCCAGTACCGTTCGCTCGACGGTTCGCGTTCGACATAGCCGCGCAGCTGCAGTGTCGCCAGCATCCGATGGACGCTGCTTTTGTGCACGCCGAGCATGTCGGCGATTTCGGTGATGCCGAGCGGCTTGCGCTCCTGCCGGAACAAGTCGAGAATCGCCAGCGCCCGATCCAGCGACTGGACGAAATAGTAGGGCGCATCCTTGTCTTTCACTGCGTAGTTTCCTCCTTTCGAACCGTGTGCCGGAAGGCCGGCTCGTCAGATGAGCCGCTGGAAGCCTTTCAGCGCAACGCCTCCGCGCATGCCGGCATCGATGTCGCCTTCCCGCAGCGTTTCGGCGATGACGGCGAACACTTCGCCGATCGCCGCATCGTACTTGTCGACGATGTCATCGTTGTGCGCAAGCGTCGGATAAATCGACGTGCCCGCAAGGAAGCCGCGGTCCAGCATCAGCTGCGTGTACAACGTGCGCAGCTTCTCCGCTTCCGCGTGGCGGAAGCTGAAATGGGCGAGGCATGGGTACATGTCACCCGTACGCACCGGCAAGCCGAGGCGGTCCGCATGCTGCCGCCAGCTCGCCAGGATGCGGCCGCCGACATGCGCGACATGCGCCGGCACGTCGGTTGCGGCCAGCTTGCGCAGCGTGGCGACAGCTGCGGCGGGGCCGACGCTTTCCGTCCAATAAGTGCTGCTGATGAACGAATCGTGCGCTCCTTGCATCGCGTCCGTGGTGCCGATGACCGCCCCGATCGGATGGCCGTTGCCGAGCGCCTTGGCGAAGACGGCGATGTCCGGGTTGACGCCGAAGCCGAGATGGGCGCCGCCGCGCTGCAGCCGGAAGCCGATCGTAATTTCGTCGAAAATAAGCAGCGCGCCGCAGCGCCGCGTCGTTTCGCGAACGAACGGCAAAAATCCGGGCTCCGGATCGCCGTTGCGGCACGGCTCCATGATGACGGCGGCCAGTTGGTCGCCGTACTGGTCGACGATGCGCTGCAGCGCATCGCGGTCGTTGTAGGCGAACGTCAGCGCCGTCGCCCGCAGCTCGCGGGGAACGCCAAGCGGGTTCAAGCCGTCCAGCAGATGGCCGCGCAGCGCGTCGCTTTCGCCCAGATTCGCCGCCAGGTACCAGTCCGGCCAGCCGTGATAGCCGCAGATGGCGATGACGGAGCGGTCCGTCGTGGCGCGCGCGATCCGCACCGCCACGGCACAACTGTCGCCGCCGCCGCGCGTGAAGCGGGCTTGCTCCGCCCACGGATGGAGCTCGCACAACATGTCCGCGAGTTCCACTTCCTCCGGCGGGTTGAGCGTGCTCATGCTGCCCAGATTGACCCGGCGCACGACCGCGCGGGTCACGTCGTCGTCGCGGTATCCGAGCAGACAGGCGCCGATCCCGTTCGTGGACATGTCGTAGAAATGATTGCCGTCCAAATCCCAAACCTCGCAGCCCCGCGCTTCGCGGAAGTAAGCCGGCCAGCGGCCCGGCGCCATATTTTCCGGACGTTTGCTGAGCAGCTGCACGCCGCCCGGGATGCGCGTTTTTGCGTAGGTGTAGAGCGACTCCGTCACATTCCCCGGCTCTGGCAGCAGACCGACCAGACGGGCGCCATTCCTATAAAAGATATCGTCTTTATCCTCATCGTTCAACCCCAAATCGTTGATCGCGGTGCGCAGCGCCCGCAGCGACTCGATGCCGGCCAGCACCGGATGCCCGAGATGGGCCGCCTTGTCCCAGTCGGCGATGAAGCTGTTGTCGAGCCAGACGAACCCGTCCCCGACCGTTACCGCCCTGCCGCGAATGTGCGAAACGGGGAAGTCGCTGCCCCACATCAGCTTGCGCGGGCCGAACTGCTGCAAAATCACTTTGATCGCTTCCGGCTCGCAAATGCCCGACATATCGAAGAAGACGTTCTCCAGCCCGCGCAGCCCGGCGATTCCTTTCTCCGCGTTCGGGGCGTGGAAACAGCGCGCCGCATGCGCAAGAATGAGCTTCATCCGCGGATACCGCGTGCACAGGTCGCGAATTTCCCGCAAGTTGTCGGCGTCGGCAATTGCCCCGTCCTTGACCATGTGCAGCATGACGGACATGCCGCGTGCGTCGGCCTCCTCCCACATCCAGTCCGGGCAAAAGGCGTCAATCGACGACTGCCAGGTCGGCTTCTCTTTGCTGTATAGATGATAAATTTTGAAGCCGACGATTTGCGGATGGGTCAGATACGCGGCGACCGACTCCTTGCTGTCGTCCGGCGTCACGATGATCAGTCCGCGCGAGGCAGGTTCTTGTTCCAATTGGGCGATCAAATAATCGTTCTGCGCGCGCAGGTCCGCCGATAGCATCGGAATGGGAAAAAACAGCCCGCCCGTTAGCCGCTTCTCTCCCCCCATAAGCGGAGCCAAACACTCTCGCCACTTCTGAATGGTTGCATCCTCCGGCCCTTTCGACCAGAAGCCCGAGCCCGTCAAATGCAAATCCGCTTGCCTGTAAATGTGCGTGTGGCTGTCAAATATTCGCTCGGGCAAAAACGCTTCCAGTTCCTCGACCGCCTTGCGGTCGCGTTCGAGAACGACCCAGTCCGGGTTCGAATCCAGCTTCTTTTCCATCGTCGAGCCTCCGTTGTCTCTTATAGTAGAACGTAGTTTCACAATACGAGAAAAACGATACGAATCGATCATAATATACGGATCGTTGCCTGTAAACAACAACTTTGGTGAAAGCTATAATCGGTTGGCTGGATTCGAATCGCGACGCCGAGGCTGTTGTAACATCATGCCGGGGGGGTAACGAAAATAACCAATGAAAAATGGCTTATTCACTCGATTTGGCCCGCCTCGTCGAAAATAACCAGTGAAAACAGGGCCTATTTGCTTCGCCAAGCCGCAAATCGGGCCATTTAGCTGAAATAGCCAGTGATTTCACTGGCTATTTCTTCGATGTCGTCTATTTTAGGTCCAATAAGCAATAAAACATGGCCTATTTCAGCCGGAAATAAATGAACAGCGATCCGCGTTACGGTGCAAGCAACTCCTTTACGCTTTCCCTCAGTGTCGTGATCGGACGCCCCAGCAGATGCACGAGATCGTCAGATGTGGAAGAGGTGTCGATCCTGGAGAGAAACCCGTAAATCCAGTGACGAACCGAGGAGTCATGCTGCACGGCGACCGGCCGGCCGGAAAGTTCGGACAAGATGGCGGCCAAGTCGGCAAAGTTCCATGTGCCCGGCGCCGTGAGCTCGTAGGTGCGGTTGTGGTGTTCACCGGGTGCGGCAAGCACGGCGGCGATCGCCTCGGCCAGATCGCGACGCGTCACCGAATGAAAAGACCAGTCGCCGGGGGCGACGTCGAGCCGCCCTTTGCTGATTGCCGCCGGCAAATCGAGCGCTTGGACAAAGTCGGTATACAGCGCATTGCGCAAAAACGTAAACGGCATTCCCGCCGCACGAATCGCATATTCGGTAGCCAAATGCATCCAAACGGGCGAACAGGCCCCCCGCTCGGGAAAAGCAAACCCGGTGTAGAGCAAATGTTCCACCTTCGATTGTTTCGCCGCTTCGATGACATGGGCGTGTTGGCGCAGGCGAATCGTATCGTCGTGATGCGGGCTGGAAATCATCAGCAGGCGGGTGGCTCCCGCGAACGCCGCCGCCAACGATTCGGGCCGGTCGTAATCGCAATATCGGACCTCTATTCCTTGCGCTTCATACGGTTTGCCGGGATCGAGCCGGCGCACGCAAGCAACGATTTGCTGCGCGGGCACTTGCTCCAGCAGCCGTTCAATAATGAGACGGCCCAACTTGCCAGTAGCGCCGGTTATTACGATGGACACGAACGATCATCCTTCCTTGGGGTTGCATTTTAGTTAAGGGCTTAACAAAATAGCCGCGCCTCAGTATGCGTAAATGCCAATAGTTTCCGCTCGGAGAGCGGTTATTTCAATTTGTGCAACAGCATCAGAAGCTGGTGCAGTTCCTGCTCGTCCAGCGCTTGCATTTTTGACGCCACACATTGGCGATTCTCCGGCAAGTGCAGCAGCAGCAGGCTTTGCCCTTCCGGCGTAATCGAGATGACCCACTTTCGCCCGTCAAGAGGGTGGGCTTCGCGGCGAAGATAGCCTTCGTTTTCCAGCGGGGTGAGCAGCAGGCTGATGTTCGATTTGGTGACGCCGATTTTGCGGGCGAGCGTCGAGGGGAGCACAGTCCCGCCTTCCTTCATGATTTCAACCAAAATACGGATTCGAGCTCCGTTGATCCCCCGGGCCTGCCAATATTTCTCCGAGACGTCGACCAGCTTGGCCGTCGTTTCCACCAGCGCAAAGAACGCCCGATTCGGCAGCGGCAAGTCTAGCACGTAGTCCTGCAGGTCCTTTGCCAAAGGCGCACACCACCTCACATAGTTAAGTGCTTAACCAAAATCACTTTACTACTGCCGATACAATTTGTCAAACCCGTTTCGAGCGTGGCATTTTTTCCACCAACATCCGAGCGCCGCCTTGCTGATGGCCCAGGACGATTGAACCGGAGCGTTTGCTTCGCGGTTGTTCTCCCCCGTTTGGGGGATTTTTTTTTCGCCGCAATCATCTTACAGTATAGGAGGAAAGTAGCGTAATCGTCGTACAAAACAGGACCAAAGACGTATATTTCCGCAATCCGTAGTCGGGGGATATCCGTCACGGCGAAACCGGTAGAAAGGCATGTGAACACGAAGCATGGTCAGACGTTTGTTCTCGTTTGCATTAATCATTTTCTTGCTGGCGGGCATGATGCCGGTCGGTGCGCTGGCCGACACCGTTGACAATTGGACGGTTCGCAGTCCGTTGCCCACCGGGCAAAGTCTGTACGGCGTCGCGTATGGCAACGGAGTGTATGTGTCGGTGGGGATCGGCGGCACAGCCATGACCTCCGCAGACGGCGCGAATTGGACCATCCACGCGTCGGGTATCGAAAGCAATACGATGCTGTTTAGCGTCACCTACGGCAACGGCTTGTTTGTGGCGGTAGGCTGGGCCGGCAAAATTTTCACCTCTCCCGACGGGGTGAACTGGACCAGCCGCACGTCGGGCAGCGGGGAATATTTGTATAATGTCACGTACGGCAACGGACTGTTCGTGGCGTCAGGCAGCTCGGACGTGATTACGACTTCCGCCGACGGCATCACCTGGACCGTTCGTTCGTCGGGCAATTTCGCCAATTCGTTTCAGAGTGCCTTGTACGCGAACGGTATGTTTGTGGCGGTTGGCATGAGCGGCTTGCTCAAAACGTCGAGCAACGGAACGAGCTGGACCTCCCGCTCGTCCGGCACCACGAACCATTTTCGCAGCATCACTTACGGCAGCGGCAATTTTGTGGCCGTCGGCGACAGCGGCATGATCATGACCTCCTCCAACGGAACAAGCTGGACGAGCCGCTCGTCCGGCACAACAACCAGTTTGATCGGCGTCACATATGGCAACGGCATGTACGTGGCGGTCGGCAACAACGGGGTGATTGTCACCTCCGGCAATGGCACGGATTGGACAAGCCGCACGTCCGGCACGACGAATTATTTGTTGGGGGTTGCCTTCCTGAACGGCATGTACGTGGCGGTAGGGTTATACGGATCGGTGCTGACGTCCGCCGACGGCATAAACTGGACGAGCCATATGTCGGGAACAACGGTCGACCTGTTCGGCATCGCATACGGCGACGGCCAATACGTAGCGGTCGGCCAAAGCGGGGAGATCGTCACCTCCGGAGACGGGTTGACCTGGAATCCATTCACCGTCAATTCGAGCATGCAGTTCCAACGGGTTGTGTACGGCAGCGGGCAGTTCGTGGCGATTGGTTACTCGGGATTGATCGCAACGTCCGCCGACGGAACGAACTGGACAAGCCGCACCTCGGGCACCAGTGCCCATTTGGCAGGCGTCGCGTACGGCAACGGCAAATACGTGGCGGTAGGTCAAAGCGGCGCGTTTACGACCTCCGGCAACGGCGTGAGCTGGACGGGCGGCACGTCGGGCACGAGCTATTTGCGCGGGGTCGCCTACGGCAATAACGGCAACGACGGCCTGTTCGTGGCGGTCGGGGACGCAGGGACGATCAAAACATCCGGCGACGGGTCAAGCTGGACGAACCGTACTTCGGGCACCGGCAACAACCTATACGGCGTGGCGTATGGCAACGGGCGGTTCGTGGCGCTCGAAACGAACGGGGCCATCCGCACCTCCGGAGACGGCGTCAACTGGACGACCGGCTCGACCGGCATCGCCCAGTATCTGGGCGCCATCTCGTATGGCAACGGCCTGTTCATGGCAGTGGGCGACGGCGGGGCGATCGTCTCTTCGGCCGACGGGGTCAATTGGACGCGCCGCACTTCGAATGCGACGCAACAGCTGAACGGCATCGTCGCCGGCAACGGCACGAATGTGGCCGTGGGCGCAAGGGGAACGATCGTGCAATCGGCTGCAACCGCCAAACCGGCGAACAACAGCGTCGCCGCCAGCCCGGTCAGCGTCGCCGCCGGCGCGGCGGTGACGTTGACCGCAAGCGGGGACCGGCAGTCCGCGGCGGCGCCGGCGAACGGCGACGAACGGTATGTGCCAAGCGGCTGGACATCGACGGAGAGCGACAAGTCGGGCACGTTCAGCCTAAACGCAGGCAGTTACACCGCCGTTTATACGCCCGCGGCTGCCAACGAGAACGGCTACACGGTGACCGTCACGTTCACGAAACAAGTGTGGAACGGCAACGCCTGGGAGGATACGTCGACTACGGATACGAAAACCGCAACGGTTGCGGTAAGCGTGCAGCCGCACGCCGTCACTTACGACGGCAATGGCCAGACGGCCGGCACGGTACCGGCGGACGGCAGCGTCTATCGGCAGGGCGATTCGGTAACAGTTCTCGGCAATACGGGCCACTTGACCCGGGCAGGCTATACGTTCGCGGGGTGGAATACGGCCGCCGACGGCAGCGGCAACAACTATGCGGCCGACGGCACAGCCACGCTTGTAATGGGAGCGGACGCCGTCACCTTGTACGCCAAGTGGGTGAAGGAAGACGGGACACAGGCCGGAGCAATCGCGGGCATCTCGCTGGACGCAACGAAGTATACGCTCGCGGTCGGCGGGATGCATACGACAATCATGCGAACGAACGATGCCGACAACAGCTCGGCGGCGATCGCTTCGGGCAACGTGACGTTCGTATCGTCGAATGCGGCGGTGGCGACGGTCGACGCCGGCGGCGTCGTCACCGGCATAGCCAAAGGCACGGCAACGATCGGCGCCAGCTATACGACCGGCGGCAAGACGTACAAACGGTACGCGACGGTCGCCGTCGATCCGAAGGCACCGGCGTTCGCCGAGAAGGGCGAGCGGAAAACAGGCGCCGTTCACATCAGCGTCGTGGATCCGGACAACAAGCCGGTGCCGGACGCCGTTGTCAAAATTTCGCAAGGCGGCAAAGTATGGCCGCTTGCCCGAACGGACGGCGACGGGCGATTGCTGGCGTACGTGCCGGCCGGTACGTACAACGTGCTGGTGTATGCGACGAACGGCAGCACCCTGCAAAACTTCGCGGCAACGAAGCTGAAAGTGCCGGCCGGCCAGCGCGCCGAGCCGTTGGCGCCGCAGCGGCTGGTGGCCGGTTCGGTGGCGTTCGGCGTTGCCACGGCGAGCGGGACGGACAAGCAGCTGACCGGCACGGCACCCGCCGGCGCGACGATTGTCGCACGCGACGGCGAAGTGACGCTCGGCACGGCGAAGGCGAACAAGTCGGGGCAATTCAAGCTCAAGCTGAAATCGCCGCAGCCGGGCAAAACGCTTGCCGTAACCGCAGTCGACGCTTATGAAAATGAGCAGACAGTCGATGTCGAAGTGCCGGAAGTTGCCGCCGCAACGCCGACCGGCAAGCGGTGATCGGCAAGCACGAAATGATTAAGGCCGCCTTCAAGCCGGTTCCCGGCTTGGGGACGGTCTTTGGCATGTCGGATGCCGCCATCCGTATGGTATGATAGGGGAAATGCCGGATGCCAACCTTGATGCGGGTGATAGGATGAGCTTGAATTTTGCCAAAGATTTTATGCTGCAGCTGGCAGCAATCACGACGCTGATTTTTGCGTACCAGGTGTTTTTTGCCGGGAGGCCGCGTCTCGACCGCGGCAAAATCGCGCTGAACGTGCTGTTCGGGCTGTCCACGCTGCTGTGCATGACGTTTCCCGCCGTGTTTGCCTCCGATTACCGGGTCGATATCCGCATTGTGCCGTTGCTGCTCGGGACGCTTTATGGCGGCCCGCTGACAGGCATCTTTTTGTCCGCTGTCATCATCCTGTACCGGTGGTATATCGACGTGGATATGGGACTGCTTACGACAGTGCTGAGCCTGTTGCTGAGCCTGCCGGTGTTTCTGTACTGCCGCAAATATTTTATCGCCGCCCGCAAAAACAAGCGGGTCGGCATCGCGTTCCTGCTCCTGCTCTATTACAGCCTGGCCGGCATCGTGTCGGTGGCGTTGGTCAGGGGACTGGCCTTCGTCGATGTCGTGCGCATCCATGAAATCCACATCGTGTTTAATGTGGCGGCGCTGCTGTTTTTTATCAACCTGAACGAAACGATCAAGGAAATGATCCAGAACAACCAGCGGCTGGAGTCGGAAGCGAAGGACGCGGAAATCGCCTTTTTGCGCTCCCAGATCAATCCCCATTTCCTGTACAACGCGCTCAATTCCATCGCCGCCCTATGCATCGACGAGCCGCGCAAAGCGCAGAATTTGACGCTGAATCTGGCACAATATTTGCGCAGCAGCTTCCACTTCAAGCGACTGAACGCCATGACAACGCTCGAACATGAGCTGGAGCTCGTCCGCGCTTATGTGAACATTGAAAAGGCCCGATTCGGCGACCGGCTGGAAGTCGAGTACGACGTGGATGCCGACCTGGATATGGAGATCCCTCCGCTGATGCTGCAGCCGCTCGTCGAAAACGCGATCCGGCACGGCCTGATGTCCAATCTGCAGGGGGGAACGGTGAACATATCGGCCAAACGGCTGGCGAACGCGGTCATTCGTTTTACCGTCGCCGACAACGGTTGCGGGATGAGCGAAACGAAACGGAACGAAGTGCTGCAGCCGGACGCCGGCAAAGGCGGCATCGGACTGTGGAACATGAGCAAACGGTATCGCATCCTGTACGGCCGAAGTATCGGCCTGGTGAGTGCGGAAGGGGTCGGAACGAAAGTGGTTTTCGACATTCCCATGCAACCGGAGAAGACGAAAGGAGCGGGGCGGCATGCTGCGGGCGATTATCGTCGATGATGAGGAATTGTCGGTCAAATGGCTGAAGAGCGTGCTGGCCGAGGTCGGCGGGGTTGACGTCTGCGAAACGTTCATGAGCCCGCTTGCCGCTTACGAATACGCGAAAACACATCCGATCCGGATTGCTTTCCTCGATATTTCGATGCCGGCGATCAACGGAATGCGGCTTTCGTCCCTGTTGCACGAGCTCGACGCTTCGATCGACGTTGTGTTCGTCACCGCGTATGACGACTTCGCCGTTCGTGCGTTCGAGCTGAGCGCGCTCGACTATTTGATGAAACCCGTCACCGCGGAGCGGCTGGCGAAGACGCTGGAGCGGATCGCAAGGAAACAGAGCGGCAGTGAAGCCGAAGCCGTCGGACCTCAAGCGGCCAATTACAAGCATAAAGAGCTGCTGACCGGGCAGGAGCTGAAAATATTGCAATTGGTCGCCGGCGGGCTGTCGAACAAGGAAATCGCCGACCGGCTGTACATCAGCGGGGAAACGGTCAAGTCGCATATCAAAAGCGTATACCGCAAGCTCGGCATCAACAGCCGGCTGCAGGCGCTGCGGCGGGCCGAACAATGGAAGCTGCTGGAATGAACCCGGTATTGGCGCAAATAAACGGGGCTGTCGCCCTCATCGCAGGACCGCATTTCGCCGCAGGCGAACGTGCGGTCCTTTTGTTGTGCGCCCAGTATGGCGTTTGCCGGATTTGTCGATTTGGTGTTGTTTTCGAATCATTCTCGTGCCTGTTCCGCGCAGCGGAACCGGTTACAATAAGTGTCGTGAAGAAGAGCGCAGGCGAAAGCGGCAGCAAAGGAAAGGGAGGAAAGCATGGCTAACGGCAAACATCCTGTGCAACGATTGATGGTGAACGCGAAAAAATACATGTTTCTGTATGTATTGATGGCTCCCGCCTTGCTCGCGACCTTGGTGTTTCAATATATCCCGATGCCGGGTATCATCATTGCTTTTATGGACTACGATTTTTTCAAAGGCTGGCACAGCCCCTGGGTCGGGCTCAAGCATATCCGGGAAATATTCGAAGTGCCTTCGATCACCGATTCGATCTGGAACACGCTCAAGCTCAGCCTGACATCGCTCGTCATCGTGTTTCCCGCGCCGATCGCGCTGGCGCTGCTGCTGAACGAGGCGCGTCTCGCCATTTTTCGCCGGCTGGTGCAGACGCTCAGCTTCCTGCCGCACTTCCTGTCCTGGATATCCGTCATCGGAATAGCGACCACCTTCTATTCCTTGTACGGGCCGCTGAACGATCTTGTGGCCTACTTCGCCGGCGAAGAAGCAAGACAGCTCTTCCTGACCAAACAAAGCTTCTTCATTCCGAACGTGATCGGCATCACCGTCTGGAAGGAAACGGGCTGGTCGTGCATCATCTTCCTCGCCGCCATCGCCGCCATCGATTTGCAGCAATACGAAGCGGCCCGGATCGACGGGGCAAGCCGGTTTCAGCAAATGCGCTACATTACGCTGCCTGGCATTATGCCGACGATCATGATTTTGCTGATCCTGCGTCTCGGCAACATTTTCGCCAGCAATTTCGAATTGATTTATGGCCTGCAAAATCCGTTCATCAACTTCGACGTCATTTCGACCGTGATTTTCAAATCGGGCATCCAGCAGCAAAATTATTCCATGGCCACGGCCGTCGGATTTGTCGAAGGGTTGATCGCCTTGCTGCTGACGCTGGCCGCGAATCGCCTGTCCAAAAAAGTCAGCGGCGTAGGAGTTTGGTAAAGGGGAGAGAAACTTGCGCGATCGATCGCTTTCTTACAGAACATTCACCTGGTTCAATTATTTGATTTTGACGTTGGCCGGGCTGATCACCGTTTATCCGTATTTGAACGTGCTGGCGCTGGCGCTTAACGACGCGTCGGACAGCGCGAAGGGCGGCATTTATTTGTGGCCGCGCATGCCGACCTGGGACAATTTCCGGCTGGTCCTGGGTTCGCATACGATCGTTACGGCCGCCGTCAATTCGGTCATGCGCGTCATTGTCGGCACATCGCTTGCCTTGATGACGCAGTTCGCCGCCGCTTATGCTTTTACGAGAAAAGACTTGCCCGGCAGAACGCAGCTGCTGCTGTATTTGACGATCCCGATGTTTTTCAGCGGCGGCCTGATCCCGCAATACATGCTGTATTCGAAGATTCATTTCATCAACAGTTTCCTGGTGTACGTCATTCCGGGCATGTTCAGTTTCTTCCATATGATCGTCATCCGCACTTACATGAATACCATTCCTTCCAGCCTGGAGGAGTCGGCGAAGATCGACGGCGCTTCGGAAATTACGATCTTTTTCAAAATCATGCTGCCCTTGTCCAAGCCGATACTGGCCACGATTGCCTTGTGGATCGCCGTTTCGCAATGGAACGACTGGACGACGACGCTTTATTTTATCCTCAACCAGAAGTATTACACGCTGCAATACATTCTGGTGCAGATGATCAAGGAAGGGGAACGCATGACGGCGATGATCCAGGAGGCGCAAATGCAAGGGCTCGACACGTCGAGCATCGTCATCCACGCCAGCCCGGAAGCGCTCAAGGCGGCGCAGGTCATCATCACCACATTGCCGATCATTGCCATATATCCGTTTCTGCAGAAGTACTTCATCAAGGGCGTCATGATCGGCAGCGTCAAGGAATAGCTTTACAAGTTCGGCTATCAGACCGATAGTGGTCTTAGCATACTAACTTAACCAGGGGGTTCGCACATGGGCAATATCCGAAAAAAACTGATTGTTGGCAGTGCGCTAGTATTGCTTGCGGTGCCGCTATTGGAAGGGTGCCAGAAGACGAAAGACGACGCTTCGGGCAGTACCGCACCGGGCGCAAGCGCAAGTGCAAGCGCCAGTCCGAGCGCATCGGCGGCGAATGTGCCGTACAACGAGATGAAGGTGAACGACAGCTCGGAGCTGCCGAACTGGACGGGCAAACAGCTCAAGCTGACGTACTGGTCCGGCCAGGGAGCCGGCGGCGCGCGCAAAGTGGTGAAATCCGGCGGCGATGTGGTCAGTCCGGAAGTGGCGCGGGTGACCGGCATCACGCTCGACGAGGACAACTCTTACGACAACGGCGGCGGCCAAACGTTCGATCAGAAGCTGGCGCTGCTGAATGCCGCTAACGATTGGCCCAGCATCGTCGTGAACCCGGGCAATTTGAAAGCGCTTGTAGACAATAACAAGGTGTACGACCTGACCGATCTGCTGCCGAAGTACGCGCCCAATCTGGTGAAAAAAATACCGAAGGACCTGACGACGATCTGGGTGGACGACGACAGTGTAACCGGCGGGAAACCGGGCAAAGTATATGCCGCGCCAAGCGGGCTGAACGAACAGTCGCTCGCTTTGGTCGATCCTACGCTGGACAAGGACAAATATTCGGTTTATCCGCTTTCGCTGCCAACGGAAGCCAAAGGCTTCGTTGTCGTCCGCGACGACATTCTGAAGCAGCTGTATCCGAACGCCAAAACCCAGAAGGAAATCGAAGACCTGTACCTGAAGAACGGCAAGTTCACGAAAGAAGACATCTTCGACGTGCCGATCAACAGCAAGGAAGAGTTCATCAAATTTATGTACGACATCAAGAAGTTGGGCGTCAAGGAAGGCAACCAGGAAGTATATCCTTCTTACGCGTTCGCCGGACAGGACAACTGGAACCTGGTCAACAATTTGCAAGGCTGGCTCGAAGGGCGGTTCCCGACAAGCAACTATTTCAGCTATTTCAACAAAAAGGACCAGAAGCTCGAATATTTGTTCAAGGAGCCGCAATTCAAGGATGCGATGCTGACCTGGAACAAGCTGGTTCGCGACGGCATCTTCGCCAAAGAATCGTTCATCGATTCGTATCAGGTGTTCACCGAAAAGGCGAATAAAGGTCTGTACGCCGTTCTGTACGGCGGCACGGACGGGGCCGCCCAGAACGCGCAATTCGCCAAGGACGGCAAGCCGTACCGGTACCGCAAGGTGTACCTGAACATTCCGCTCAAGGCGGATACGTACCCGGTATATGCCAACATGCCGAAGATAACGCTTTCCATCGCCATCTTCAAGGATAAGGTGAAGGAAGAGGACGTGCCGCAGGTGCTGCGATGGATCGACTTCATGGTGTCGGACACCGGCGAGAAGCTGGCGGCCTGGGGGCCGAAATCCGCCGGCCTGTGGGACGAAACGAACGGCAAACGCGTGTTTAAGGACAAGGATCTTGAAGCGTACATGGTTGCCGGTACTGCCACCGACAAAGCGGTATTTTACAACTTGCGCAACGGCATCAACTCCAGCAACATGCCGAACGGCGGCATGATGCCGACATATATGCGGCTTGGGGCAAGCAAATTTGCGCCGGCTGTCGTTTACGACAAGAAGCTGATCGCTTCGGCCGCCAATACGTATTTTCGCGCGGGGCTGGTGGAGAACGTCAATTATGTGCTGTCCCGGGCGCCGCAATTTTACAGCTACGTCGCGCAAGTTCCCGACGCGGACAAAGCGTGGAAAGCGAGAACGGGCGGGTTCGAGCAGCCGCTGACCCGGGTGATGACCGCCGAAAACGACACTCAGTTCGACAAGCTGTTCGCCGATTTCCTGGCAACGGCCGACAAGTTCGGTTACACGGACAATTTGCTGCCGCAAATGTGGCAAGTGTTCGAGAAGCAAAACGCCGATTTGATGAAAAATTTGAAGTAGCATGAGGAATTGAACCGTATTGGCCATCGATCCTGACGTTCCGCAAGGGACGTCAGGCATCCGGCCTTGACACGATGAAGGAGGTGACAGGACGCTCGCACACAACTGGAAGCGGTTTCTTGGCGCAAGGAAGCAACGGATCGCATAATGAATAGGAGGAAGTTGTTGATGAAGACGATGAAAAGCAAGCTTGCGCTTGTACTTGCACTCGTTTTGGCGGTGAGCGCATTTGCCGCCATGTTGATGCCGGTCCCGTCGCCTGCGGCGGCGGCGGGCGAAGTGCCGGAAATATCCTATGTGACCAAATCGGCCGATATGGGCGCGCCCTTTACGATCATGGGCGAGCATCTGGACACGGTGACGGAAGTATGGCTGTGGGTGCCGGGGACCGATACGGCGGCGGTGCGGAAGCTGGACGATCTCGACAGCTTGCCGGCGCTGCCCGCCGTGCCGGATGAGAATGCGGTGAAGGTCGGCATCATCAGCCAGCCGAATGCGCATACGCTGATGGCCAAAGGGATCGGCGAAAACTTCTTTGTCGCCAGAGCCGTCGCCCCTACGGTGCTGTGGCTGAAATCGGCGAGCGGCTGGTCGGCGCCGTACATGTTCAACAAGCCGGACTTGTATTTTTCCTCTTATGACAAGGTGCTTCCGGGTCAGGAGATGAGCGTGTTCGGCATCGACTTGGCCAATGCGGATACGAATCCGGTCAGCGGTCAGGTCATGTTCCGCAACGTTGCCACCCACGCCGTGTACTGGGGAACGGTGCTGACGACAAGCAACCAGAACCGGCCGAACCGGTACCAATATTCGTGGGACTTCAAGGTGCCGGCCGATGCGGTGCCGGGCACGTATGAAGTGGCGGTCCATAACCTGAACGGAGGGGCATACGCCTGGAGCAACCGGCTGACCGTTCAGATCGCCGGCTCGCTGACACTGGTCGAGGCGCTGGCGCGTCCAAGCAACGACGGCACCGTATTGCCCGCGTATACGCTCGACAAAACGTATGTTTCCCGCAACATCGAGCGAAGCGAATATACGTCTGCGGTGGAAGCGACCTACGGCACGTTCGGCAATTACATTCAAACGCAAATCGACCGAGTATCGGCGCAAGGCGGAGGCACCGTAACGCTCCCGCCCGGCATCATTGCGCTCAATAAGCCGCTGATCGTCAAAGAAGGTGTCGTGCTTCAGGGCCAGGGCAAGGGCAGCACCGAATTCCGCATCAACCGGCTGGACCCGCTCAAAAATGTTCCCGGCACGTATGCGGCGGAAAAACCGATGATCGTGCTGCTGACGAATACCGCTTTATTGGATTTGTCCGTTACGGTGGGAGACGGCGCCTTGACCGCCGTTACGATCGATTCGCGGGTGAATCCGCGAACCATTTTGGTGAAGAATACGAACATTTATAATGAGGAAACGCAAAATACGGCGAGCGTGTTTCCCGCAGGCATCAGCGTCATCGGCGTCACGAAGGGACTAACGATCGTCGGCAACGAGGTGAAGGCCAACCGGCCGCTTATTACCCGGCACTCCTACGCAACGCCGCATCAATATTCCTACATTGTCGGCAACAAATTCGACGGATATCCGAGCAACAATTCCTATTCGGGGGTTACGCTCTATACGCTCGCCAACTCCATATTCGCCTACAACGAGGTGAACAATTCGACCCGCGGCCTCGTCAATCAGACGGGCATGTGGCGGAACTGGATCTACAACAATACGTTCGAAAGCATCGGCGGCATCTCGAACGGCAGCGAAGTCGTGTTGCCGGAAAACAACAACAAAGGGCAGACGAACAGCGTCACGAGCGCCACGTACACCAGCGTGACGATCGATTCGCCGTTCAGCGACGCCACCTATTACAAAAATTGGACCAACCACTATATTGCCGCCAACAACAGCGAATTTTACGTGTATGTGCTGACCGGACGCGGCATGGGGCAATTCCGCAAAGTGACCGACAATGTCGGCACCACGCTGCAGATCGCCGAACCGTGGAACGTTGTGCCGGACAGCACAAGCAAGGTTTCGGTCATCGGGCATGTGAGCATGTCGACCAACAACCTGTTCGTCAACAACACAATCAAGGATTCGATCGGGCCGGCCATGTTCATTTGGGGCTTTGCGGTCGAAAACGCGATTGTCGGCAACGAATTTTACAATGCCGGGTCGTTGATGGAATGGTCGATGGTGCAGACGCCGCCGGCCAATATGACGATTTACAATTACACCGCCAACAATATGCTGATCAATTCCGGCGATCTGCTGTTCCGCAACCAGGTCTCGTCCTTGTACAACTTCGGCGAGGATCCGATCTACGACAACGGCAATGCGTTCGGCAACGCGTTCGTGCGCAACAAAGTCGTCAGTCCGTCGCATGTCGGCGAATACAACAACTATTCGAATATGAACGTGTTCACCGCCGTCCCCGAAGGAGGCATCACAGTCCGGAGCGCCAGCTACAACATGTTCTCCGGCAACTACGTTTTTGGTGCAACCAACGGGATCGTTTTCCATAACAGCATCGGCAACGTGCTGTACAGCAACAAGTTCGTCCGCATCGACGGAAGCCCGATCCTGCTGATCGGTTCCTCGATTCCTTATCGGGTCGATCCGCTCGGCGCTTCCTATACGGAAACGAGCTTGCCCGGCGAGCCCCAGGCTTCCGATAATCGGGTGATCGTCCGTCCGGGCGCGGCTCCTGCCGGCACGGTCAATGTGGCGGTTTACAAGACGGCGATTACCGCGTCGTTCCTGCCCTCAGCCGTAAGGCCGCTGTCTTATTTGACGGACAACAAGTTCGACTCAAGCAATTACTTCTTGCCGACCGTTCCCGGACCGCAATACGTGCAGCTCGATCTGGGACAAAATTACGACTTGAGCAAAGTCAAGCTGTGGCATTATTACATCGACAGCCGGATTTATCACGATGTGATCATTCAAGTATCGACGACGGCCGATTTCTCTTCCGGCGTCACGACATTGTTCAACAACGACAACGATAATTCGTCCGGCCAAGGGATCGGAACGGACGCCGAATATTACGAAGGCGCTTCGGGGCTGGAGCTCCAGTTCCCGGCGGTGACCGCAAGATATATCCGCTGCTGGGTGAGCGGGAACAGCGTCAACGACTTTGGCCACTGGACCGAACTGCAAGTATTTCCGGCCCTTTGATGCCGTATTCCGGTCGGAGTCAGTGCGGGAGCCACATGGCGGCTCCCGCTGTGTCGGGGAAGAAACGGTGTTGCTTTCTTCAATCGCTTCCGCATCGTGTCTGAGCACTTGTCGTTTGGCCTCTTTTTTCGTCACTCTCCAGCCTGTAGTCATTATGCTCTCCTCCGATCGCTTCTTGTTTTCGGATGCCCGGAATCAACGAGGCAGAATAGCCAATGAAAAATGGCCTATTCGCCACATTTCCCTCGTTTCATCGAAAATAGCCAGTGAAAACACTGGCTATTTCACCCTTGAAGCCTCAAAATTGGCGTTTTCAAAAAAATAGCCAGCGATTTCGCTGGCTATTTTGAAGAGGCAACCCGTTTTTAGCGAAATAGGCAATAAAACATGGCCTATTTTATAAGACGTTTGATCGGAGAGCGGCACGAAAGCAAATTTATTCAATCAGGCCGGTTTATGCGGCAATTTCGGCAGCGTAATCGTTACCTTGGTGCCCTTGTTCCATTCGCTTTCGATACCGACGCCGTAATCGGGGCCGAAATAAGCCCGGATGCGGTCGTGCACATTCCGGATGCCATACCCGCTGTGGATGCCGTCCGCCTGTTCCGCCTTGAATTCGAGCAAACGGGCCAGCTTGTCCCCTTTCATGCCGACGCCGTTGTCTTCGACCGTCATAACGACACGATCGTTGTCCTCCGAAGCGGCAATACGAAGCACGCCGCCGCCCGATCTTCCGTTGATGCCGTGCAGAATCGCATTTTCGACAATCGGCTGCAAAATGTTTTTTAAAGTGTAGCACGCTTCGATTCGTGCGTCGACGACGATTTCGCAGCTGAAATCGGACTGGTAAGCAAATTTCTGAATGTCGATGTAATCGCGGTTCATCTGAATTTCTTCCCCGATTCTGAGGACGGTGTTGCCTTTGCTCAGAACGATGCGGTAATACTTGACGAGCGAATCGATCACCCGGGACAAATTGCGGTCCGGAAACGTCCAGCGGATGGTCGATAACGTATTGTACAAAAAGTGGGGATTGATGTTCGCTTGCAGCACTTCGACTTCAAGCAGCCGCTTCTTGACTTCGTAGTCGCTGATCTGTTTGTAGTCGTCCTGCACCTGATGGACGAGCTCGATAAATTTTTGCTCGATGAGCGTAAATTCGTTGTTGCGCGTTTCGGCTTCGGCGTTTGCGTTTTGCAGCAGCGGATGCGCCACCCGCACATGTTCGACCAGGTGAGCCAGTTTTTTGGTCAGGGAGAACGAAACCATTCGGATGGTCAACACGATCGCCGTTACGATCAGGACCAGCACAAGCAAGGAAATCCAGCTGTAGGCCAGCGTCCGCTGTTTGATCGTCGCTTTGCTCAGGAACAGGGCAAGCCGGTCCCCGCTGATCGTCGACACCGCTTCCGTCACCAGGTAGTCGGCGGTTTGCCGGCGCTGGCCGACCTCCTCGTACGCTTGGGCGGCCGAGCGGGCGTCCATTTCCTTGGCCGTCGCCCACACCGGCGTTCCGCCGTCGTGCGGGAGATAAGCGAGGAAGCTGCGGCCGGTCATATTTTGCGCCAACAGGTCGGTCAACCGATTGAGCGGGATGCTGATGCGAACGATGCCGTAGATCGCGCTCAGCGAGTCGACTTTGGAATAAATGTTCATCGAGGCCGCATCGGATCCGAACGCGATTTCATTCTCCCGAAGCGACACGAGTCGCTGCCTCGCGCTTTCGTCCAGCATTCTTACCGGATTGACGAACGGTCCGTAAAACATGAACTCGTTGTTCGTATAAACCGATATTTGCGTACCCGGCGCATCGGCTTCGAGCACGCCGAACAAGTCGGCGACAATTTGGTAATTGGTGACGATGTCGAGCAGAGGGTCGTTGCGGTTGGTCGCCAGTATTTCCTTCAGAAACCGGTTGTTGATGATGTAGTTCACTTTTTTGACGTTGTAGAAATAAAACTGGTCGAGCTCCTTCACCGTGGCATCCAGTTGCCGCGCGGCGTCCTGCTTGAATTTGTCGTTGTAAGAATCGATCGCCGTCCAGATGATGAAGACGCTGAGCGCCACAATCGGAATGACGGCGAAGCCGATGGTGACGAACATCACCTTGTGGCGGTAACTGAGCTTGCCGAGGGAGCGGGCAAAGGACGCGGCGAAACGACGGCCCGACGGCTTCATCTGGTTTTCCCCGCTGCCTTGCTTTTGAATTCCTGCGGGCTGAGGCCGGAGTACTTTTTGAACAGCAGGCAAAAATGCGATTTGTTCGCGTAGCCCACCTGCTCGGCGACGGCATAAATGCGCGCGCTCGAATCCCGCAGCAGCAGCTTGGCCGCTTCCATCCGATGTTCGATCAAATAGTCGAATATCGTTTTGCCCGTCACTTTTTTGAACGCATTGTTGGCATGACTGACACTGGAATAAATCGATTTGGCGATTTCGTTGACGGTAAGCGGCTCCTGGTAGCGGGCTTTGACGATTTGTTTGATTTCTTCGACAAGTCTGGAATATTCCGCTTTGCGATCGGTTTGCAAGTAGCGGGAGACGGTAGCGAATACGTCATGAAGCCAATTCCTTACTTCGTTGACCGATTCGAATTCGCTCGCTTTGCTCCAGACGGCCATTTCGTTGCCGAACACGCTGCCGAACGATTCGTTCATGTCGAGCAGCTGGATTTGCAGCATATTCGTCACGGCGTGCACGAAGCTTTGGATGTATCGTTCCGCATATCCGGCCGAGCCGATCGGGAGATAGCGATCGAAGAACGACTCGAGAGAAACGGGATCTCCTTCCAGGAGCAAGTCTTTGACTTCCCTGTACAGCTCCTTCAAATCGACCCGGTATTCGAACAGCTGCTGGCCGGCGATTTCCTCGTAGAGCACAATGGGGTATTTGTCGCTGTAGATGCCCGATTTGACCGCATGCCGGGACTGTTTATACAGCGCTGCCGCTTCGCCGAAGCCGGCTGCCGACGCCTGGCTGATGCCCCAGGCGGTTTGAATATTCCCTCGTTCCAGCAAATGCTCCTTCATGTCCACGGCAAAATCGAGCGCGGAAACCGACTCGTCTGCGGCCAGCACAACGAGGGCAAGCTCGTTTTCGGCAATTTGCACCGTGTACAGCGCGAAGGCTTCGCGGGAGTGGTCCTGGATCCATTTTTGGACCGAGAACGCTTTCATATAGGTTTCGCGAATGTCGTCCCCGGGGCTGCCGGGCCCGTCTTGCCCGATCACGACCGACAGCACGCAAAGCTTCTGCGCGGGCGAACAAGGGATACGCAGAAAAGCGAGCTTGCGGGCGATTTCCTCCGCGGGCAGAGCCGGCTCGAACAACATTTGCCGCAGGAACCGGTCGATCAGCGAAGGGCGGGATTGCTCCAGCAGCTTCAGCATATCGGCCCGCTCCTCGTTCCGGGTCAATTCGTATTCGTGTTTGGTGATCGCCTTGCGCACGGCTTCCTGCAGCTCCGAAGCGATAATCGGCTTGAGCAAATAAATCTCTACATCGAGCGCAACCGCCGATTGAGCCAAATGAAATTCGTCGTGGCAGCTCATAAAAATCGTTTTGCGCGCTTTGCCGAGTCGTTTCAGCTGCTCCACCATCTCGATTCCGTTCATGATCGGCATGGAAATGTCGGACAAAATGATATCGGGATTCGCTTCGTCGATCGCCTCGAGCGCCAGCTTGCCGTTGGCGTACGTGCCGACGACCTCCAGCCCCATGCCGGCCCAGTCGATCGTCCGGGCGATTCCGTTCCGCTCCGCGGGATTGTCGTCTACGATAATCATACGATACACGGTCCGCGCTCCTTTCGGTTTTTGTGGAGTTGTTTTTATACTATCACCGGACTTGCGGCGAGTAAACCGCGCTTCCCCATGAAACCGGCGGCGGAAGACGAATAAACGATTTTCCCGTATATTTTTGAAATATCCGTACTTTTTTGCGCCAAAAGGAGGGCGTATCATCATTCGTGAAAGCTGCGAACACGAATGGAACGCCGGAGGAGCTGGATGGACTTGAGCATCGCAACTGGCAATATCGGGTGGGAAACGCCGCCGGTTTGGGCGCTGCTGGAACGGCAGCTGATCGAAAGAATGAACGAATCCATCGGGCCGGTTATGGAGAAATACGTGAACCCGGACGGTTCCCTGATGTGGCCGACTTCCGCAGACTATGCCGCGATCGGTTCGCTGGACGACGCGTATGAAAGCTTCCACAATTGGCCGCTGTTTTACGCGCTGGGCGGGGACGAGGCGTTCAAGACGCTGTCGATCCGGCAATGGGAAGCGATCACGGCGCAATTCGCCCGCTACGATACCGGCTTCGGCCATCCGAAAATCGTGGGCGAATACGAGCAGGGCTACGACTGGATGCACCAGGGGGAAGGCTATCAGTTGTTTTACGGGCTCGGATTGGCGGATTCCCGCATCATGAAGGAGCGGGCCGTGCGTTTTGCCGGCCTGTACATGAATGAAAATCCGGAAGCGCCCAACTACGACGACCGTCGGCGTTTGATGCGCGCGCCGCATGTGGGCAGCATGGGACCGCGCTACGACAATTTCGATCCGTTCATCCCTTGGGAAGAGGCGGAGTGGAAGGTGTATTACGGCCTTCCTTTTCACGATGTGGAAGGGGCAACGACGATTCGGGATATCCGCGATCCGGGCGTCGCCGACCGCATGGGGCGGGTCATGAAGGAACGAATGTCGCGCGGCGACGTGCCGGTGAATTTAGCGGCCACGAGCTTGGTGACCAACGCGTATTTGTACACGGGGGACCCCAAGTACAAGGCATGGGTGAAAGATTATGTGGAAGCCTGGCAAACCCGCGCCGAACGCAACGACGGCATCATTCCCGACAATGTCGGGCAAAGCGGCGAAGTCGGGCAATACACGAGCGGCAAATGGTATGGCGGCTATTACGGCTGGACGTGGCCGCACGGCTGGAGGAGCATCGGCGATGCGGTGACGGCGGCATCGGAGAATGCGTCGCTGCTGCGGCACGATCCGACTTGTATGGAATTTCTGCGGTCGCAGTTGGACATGTTGGCCGCTCGCGGCGTGGAAAAGAACGGCACCTTGCACGTGCCTTATAAATACGGGGATCGCGGGGTTCACGAATACAAGCTTCATCTGCGCCATGTATTGACCGACCAGTTGGAGCTTGGCCGGCATCTGGCCTACAACACCTTGCTGTGGAAAGAGGGCTGGTTCGAGTTTCAACCGATGAAGCCGTATTATTTGGCCCATCTGTGGGCGATGACGAACGATCCGGCGGATTTGGCGCGAATGGTCCGGCTGCGCAACCACCACATCAAGGATTGGGAGCAGGTGCTCGCCTTTCCCGAAAAACATCAAGGCGGGCACGATGCGGCCTGGATCGCTTATTTGCAGGGCGACTTCCCCCGTTATCCGGAGGAAATTTTGCTGCACAATTTGGAACAAGTGGCCAAACGGCTCGCGTTTGTCCGGCAAGACGAGCAGGATCCGCGCACGTACGACGATTCGTATTTGCAGCGGCGCAACCCGATTACGGTGGAAGGGCTCGTGCAGCTGACGATGGGAGCGCCGCTGCCCGTGTATAACGGCGGGCTGCTTATGGCCCGGGTGCGCTATTTCGATCCGGAGCGCAAGCGCCCCGGTTTGCCGGCCGACGTCGGGGCGTTGGTGCAGTCGCTGGACAAGGACGGGTTGCAGCTAATACTGGTCAATTTGCATACGGCCGAACCGAGGACGCTTGTGGTTCAAGCCGGTGCATACGGCGAACACCGGTTTACCCGCGTTCGGTTCGAGAGCAGGGATGGCGACGGTTCCGTCCGCCAACGTCATCTGGATGTTGGCGCGAGCCGGTTGACGGTGCATTTATGCCCCGGCTCGCTGATTGAACTGAACCTCGGGATGGAGCGGTTCGCCAACGAACCTACTTACCGGCACCCGTGGGAGGAAGAGGAGTAATGGACAGATCCGGACGGGAAACGTCGCTGCTGGACGACATCGCCGCCTGTTGTTGGCAAAGCGCGGGCAACGCCGTCGCTTACGGCATCGGCTGCGCATGGCTCGGACGCAAGATGGAGGATAAAACGCAAGCGAAGGCGGATGTTGCCACGCTGCTGGCGGCATATGAGCGAGGGTTTCGCTACTACGACACGGCAAGCGCCTATGGCGAAAGCGAGCGGGTAGTCGGCGCGTTCGTGAAGGAAGTGCCGCGCGACACGATTTTCGTCGCAACGAAGTCGCGCGTGCCGCGCGACACACCGCCGCAGCGAGCGGCGGCCGCGCTTGCGGACAACCTGGAGAGCAGTCTGGTTCGGCTGCAAACCGACCGCATCGATCTGTTCCAGATCCACGATGTGGATGCGTTTGCGCCCCTGGTGGCCGACGGCGGCGCAGTCGACACGCTGCTGCGCTTCCAAAGCGAGGGCGTCATTCGCCATATCGGACTGGCGACCCGGCAGCACGGGCTGCTGGAGCAGGCGGTCCGCGACGGGAGATTCGCTTCCATTCTGACTTACAGCGATTATACGCCGATCAACGACACCGCCGAGGCGGTGATTCGCGCGGCGAACGATCGCCGGGTAGCCGCGATCAACGGCAGCCCGTTATGCTTCGGCTGGCTGAGCGGCGCCGATCCAAGAACGCGGCAGGCGCGCTCTCCCGAGGAGCGGCAGCGGCAAGAACGGGCGGCGTTGTTTTACGACTACTGCCTGGAGCAGGGCGTTTCCGTATTGGCGGCAGCCTTGCAGTATCCGCTGCGGAACCGGTCGATCGCCATTACGTTGACAGGACCGGCATCCCCGGACGAAGTGGCGGCGTCGGCAGTTGCGCTCGGCGAACCGATTCCGGACGCGTTCTGGTCGGAATGGGAAACGCGCGTCGCGCAGGAAAAGGGGTGAACGTTGCATGACAGATCGCCGGATAATCACGCTCGACCGGCTCTCGTCAACCGATGGGGAATGGAACATGGCGATGATCCGAAACGTCGTTGAAGGCATCGTCGAATCGGGCGGGAACGCGGCATTGATCATTCCCAAAGGCGTGTACCCGGTTCGCAACGCGTTTGGCGATCGCCTTTTCGCCGAGCTCATGCGCGGAGAGCGCGACCCGCGGGACGATGCCGGCTGGAAGCGCGACCGCAACCCGCTGTTCGACTGGCGCGATTGCCGCGGGATCGAAGTGGACGGCCAAGGCTCGACGCTGCTGTTCGAAGGGCTGGTGCAGCCGTTCGCTTGCTTCGCTTGCCGCGATATCGCCATCCGCAATCTGACGATCGACTGGAAACGCCCGCCGTATACGATGGGCACTGTCAGGCGGATTGACGGGGAGAGCTACGAGGTGGAGATCGATCCGGCGTACTCCGTAGATGACAACTCCCCGGCGGTTGCCGTGCACGAATACGATCCGTCCGCAGGGCGGCTGACGGGCGTGTGTCTGTACTACAACCCGGACGTGAAGCTGCTGAAGCCGGGTTATGTTCACATGAGCCACAAGGACGCGGGGAAGCTGACAGCGGGCAATATCGTTTTCATCCGGCCGATCTACAGCTATGCGCCGGCGCTGCAATTTTATCGCTGCGAGCAGGTGCGCGTCGACAATGTCGTACTGCACGCCAATCCCGGCATGGGCATTATCGGCCATCTTTGCCATCATATCGACATCCGGGGGCTGCAGATCAAGCCGTCGCCGGGCCGTTTCATGTCGATCAACGTGGACGGGACCCATTTTATCAGCTGTACCGGAACGGTGTCGCTTGCGGAATGTTATTTTGAGGGCATGGGCGATGACGCCTCCAACATTCACGGTTTCTACCTGAGCATCGATCGGATCGAAGGCGGCCATACGCTGATTGTCCGGCTGGATGCCGCCACCCAGGACTTTTATCCGGAAATGGCGTTTGCCGGCGATGAAATCGAATTCGTGCGCGGCGATACGCTGAAGCCTTACGCTTCGGGGCTGATCGAGACGTGCGAGCAACTGGAGGAGAACGTTTACCGCATCACGTTCATGCACCCGCTGCCCGGCGATTGGCGGGCGGACGATTTGCTTGCCAACGTATCGCGGCTCGCCGCCTATCGATTCGTCCGTTGCCATGTCCGCAACATCAGGGGCCGGGGCGTGCTGGCGCAAACGAGGAACGTCACGATCGCCGACAATTTGTTCGAGTATTGCACGGGACAAGGCGTTCATGTCAACACGGCGACCGGCTGGTGGGAGTCGGGAGCGACCCGCGGCATCGCAATTCGCGGCAACCGGTTCGTCCATAACGGCTTCGGCTACGGAAACTATTGCAAGGCGATCGGCATTGTCGTCGGTGCCGAATGCGATCGCCCGGAGGTTGGCGTTCATCAGCGGCTGGCCATTCAAGACAACGCGATCGTCGGAACGGGCGACAAGCCCGGCATCATCGTTGCCCGCGCCGAACAAGTGGAAGTAAGCGGCAATACGATCGAACAATGCCCCGTCGCAATCCGAATCGAATATGCGCGGCAGGTGACCGTACGGGACAACCGGCTTGGCGGCGGGGAAGTGAGTTGGGGGGAAGGTACATGACAGTCCATCCGATCGGGACTCCCCATCGCGTGCTGCTGCTGGGGCTGGAAGGAGTGCGAAGCTGGCACGGACATCCGCATGTGAGCATCGTCGGAATTGTCGATCTGTATCGGCAGGCGGAGCAGCCTTTTGCCGAACGGATCCGGGAGTTGTTGGCGCTTTACCCCGCCTATGCGAGTGTTGAGGAGGGGATGATTCATGCCGCGCCCGATGTGGCTGTTGTTACCGTTCCCAGCGCTGCCAAAAATACGATTTGGGCCGAACAGGCGGTGCTGGAAGCCGGCGTCGATCTGGCGATCGCCAAGCTGCGGTTGGCGAAGGAGCAGGATCTCGACAAGCTGCTGGGGCTGCAAGCTTGCTCCCGGGCCGTTTGTTATGTCGGGGAGAATTACCGCTATGACGCCCGGGTGCGTACGGTAAAACAAGCGCTGCTGCAAGGCATGATCGGCCGGGCGGAGTTCGTGGCGTACGAATGTTACCGGCCGCTGACGCCAAGCGCCTGGTTTGACGCTTACCGGCATGTAACGCTGGAGGATTTGGCGCTGCACCATTTTAGCGTGATCCATGATTTGGTCGGGCTGGAGTTGACGGAGTTGGTTGCGCGTTCGGAAGCCCCTTCCTGGGCGCAGGTGCGGACGAAAACGATGGCGACTGTCCTCGCTTCCGCCAAACAAGGATACAAGCTCCGTTATACGGCGGAATGGGGTACCAGAGGGAGAACGACCGACTATATCGGTTGTTTGTCGATAGAAGGCGCGAACGGCACGATTCGGCTGGAGGGCGATCGGGTGACGTACTACAGCCCGGGAGGAAAGGGGCGGGAACTGCCGCTCTTGGCTGCGGCAAGCTGGATCGATCGAGTGCTCGAGGCGAGGGAAGGCCGCACCGCCGCCGGGCCGGACGAGATCGCTTCGTTAACGCCAACGTTGGCGGCATTCGAGCCTGTCATACGGACGATTTATGCCGCCATTGCGGCGGCGACGCGAGGCATGGGCACGGGCATGGAAGAAATGGGAGGGGAAACCGGATGAAACACGAAACCGTACAAACGGACATCACCGTTGTCGGCGGCGGACTGGCGGGCGTTTGCGCCGCCATCGCGGCTGCAAGACAGGGACGAACCGTCGCGCTGGTGCAGAATCGGCCGGTGCTTGGAGGGAATGCGAGCAGCGAAATCCGCGTATGGGTATGCGGCGCGACCTCGCATGGCATCCAACGCTATGCGCGCGAAACGGGCATTATGGGCGAACTGTTCGTCGAGAACCAGTTTCGCAATCCGGACGGCAATCCTTATTACTGGGATGCCGTCGTGCTGGAGACCGTGCGGGCGGAGCGCAACATCCGGCTGTTTCTGAACACCGACGTTCATGAAGTCGAGGCGAACGGGGAGCCGGAACGGCGGACGATCAGGAGCGTTACCGGCTGGATGATGGGATCGGAGCGCAAAATACGGTTTGAAAGCGCCGTGTATGTGGATTGCAGCGGCGACGGATTGATCGGTTATATGGCCGGCGCCCGTTACCGCATCGGTCGGGAGGCGTATCACGAGTTCCGGGAAGACTGGGCGCCGGAGGCGGCGGATACGGTTACGCTCGGCAGCACGATCCTGTTCTACACCCAGGATGCGGGGCATCCGGTGAAATACGTGCCGCCGGGTTATGCCAAGGACATTGCAACGACGTCGATTTCCGAACGGCGCATCATTCGTACCGGGCAAAACGGTTGCTTTTATTGGTGGATCGAATGGGGCGGCGAACTGGATACGGTACACGACAACGAAACGATTCGCGACGAACTGTGGGCGGTCATCTACGGCATCTGGGACTACATCAAAAACTCCGGCCAATTCGACGCCGATCGGCTGACGCTGGAATGGGTCGGGGCCGTGCCGGGCAAACGCGAGTACCGCCGTTTTGTCGGCGACTATATATTGAACCAGAACGACATTTTGGCACAGGAGCCGTTTGCGGATCGGATCGGGTTCGGGGGATGGTCGATCGACCTGCATCCGCCCAAAGGCATGTATGCCACGGAAGGCGCATCCAAACACGTGTATTCCGACGGGATTTACCATATCCCGTTCCGTTCGTTGTATTCGGCCAACGTTTCCAACCTGCTGTTTGCCGGCAGGAATGTGAGCGCCACCCACATCGCCTTCGGCACGACGCGCGTGATGGCGACTTGCGCCGTTATGGGCGAAGCCGCCGGCGTCGGCGCGGCGTTAAGCGTGGCCAAAGGTGGCGGCCCGCGCGACATTTACCGGGAGCATATGGCCGAAATGCAGCAAATCATGCTTCGTTCCGACGCGTCGATTATCGGATTGCGCAATGAGGATCCGCTCGACCTGGCGCTGCGGGCGCAGGCGACGGCATCGAGCCATCTCGCGCAAGTGAGCATCGAGCATTCGGTCGAAGTCCGCAAGCTTGACCGGGCGTTCGGCCTGATCGTGCCGGTCGATCCCGAGTTGGGCGGCTTCGACCTGCTGCTGGATGTCGCGAAGGCGACGACGCTGCAGGTGGAGCTATGGGACACGGGGCGGGCGGAAAATTACGTGCCGCATACGCTTGTCCGGCGCTATGACATTCCCGTTCAGCCGGGCGATGGGCAGTGGGTGCAGACGGGGATCGGATGGCGGCCGGAGCAGCCGCAAAATGCGTTTTTGATTTTGCGGCCGAATGAACATGTCGGCATTCATTTGTCCGACCGGCCGCTGACGGGCGTGTTGTTGTTTGTCGAAACGGAGGACCATAATCCCGACCGCAAGCAGCCGCTGCTGGAATGGAGCATGCGCGACCTGATTCCGGCGGACGATCGGAAAAACCGGAACTGGCGCACGGGCTGCATCGCCTTGTGCATGCGGTTGCCGTCCTTCTGCCGGGCATTTGAACCGTCCAAGGCGATTGACGGCTACAACCGGCCTTACGGCGGGCCGCATCTGTGGCTGTCCGCTCCGATGGGGGAGCGGGAGGAATGGCTGCAGTTGGAGTGGGAGCAGCCGGTGGCGGCAGCCGAAGTTCACGTGACGTTCAACGACGACGTGAACGAAGATTTGATCAACCTGCATCATCACAAAACGACGTTCGATACGATGCCGCAGCTGGCGAAGCACTATCGGATCGAGGCGTTTGCCGATGGGGAGTGGGTGTGCGTGTTTCGCGAAACGGACAACCGCAAGCGCAAAAAGGTGCACCGGCTCGAACGGGTTGCGGCGACGAGCCGGCTGCGGCTGGTCGTCGAGTCGACGAACGGCAGTCCGTACGCGGAGGTAGCGGAGATTCGGGTGTATGAGTAAAAAGAAGCGGGCAGCCGAGCGATTGGCTGCTCGTTTTGCGCCTATCGGAAAGGATAACATCCGACGTGAAGCTACTTTTCGATTTCATTGCGACCGCCGATTGCGGCTGTGGCGAAAATAGCCCATGAAAAATGGCTTATTTTCCCGATTTTACCCGCTTCGGCGGAAATAGCCAGTGAAAACATGGCTTATTCGCTCCTTCTGGCCCCGAATCAGGTATTTTAGCCGAAATAGCCAGTGATTTCACTGGTTATTTTGGAGAGGCTACTTGTTTTTGGCGAAATAGGCAATAAAAGATGGCCTATTTTCAGGAAGCTTTATCGGAGTGGCACAAAAGCGAATTTGTTAGTTGGCGGAGGGGAGAATGCCGCGGGTTGTGCATCGTGTCTGCTTGGCGAAGGGGCGGGAGCGGAGAGCGAGTGGGTATGGAGAAGCGACAGGAATACCGACTCTCGCGCGCAGCGGGAAGCCGGTTTCGCCGCAACCAGAACCAGAAGCAGAACCAGAAGCAGAACCAGAAGCAGAACCAGAAGCAGAAGCAGAACCCGAAGCAGAACCCGAAGCAGAACCCGAAGCAGAACCAAAAGCAGAAGCAGAAGCAGAACCCGAACCCGAAGCCGAACCCGAACCCGAACCCGAAGCCCAACTTTAACTGCATTAATACACTTAATTTCGCCCCAACCAGTTGATTCGGGCAACTTAACTGCAAAAGTGCATTTAATTTCTTGATTCATTCCCATAATTAAGTTCAAATGATGAATTTAAATGTATTTTTACATTTAGAAATCTCGAATGAGTCTTTATAGCAGCAGTTAAATGTATTTTTGCATTTAAGCTCCTTCCAGCCCTATCAGTCCTCGCCAAAGTGGCACTTTTTTGCCAAAGCAGCTCTCCGCGATTACTCAGAGGAACGTTCGTATTCCGTTTCTTGCACAGTCAGTAAGCTAAGGCCGAAAGGTCCCACAGCCCGATTTTTATGGTAGTATAGCAAATAGACTTCCGGGCGGGGGACATCAACGATGAAACGATATTGGCTCAAACTGCTGGCAAGTTTTCTGCTTATTACCGTGCTGCCCGCCGGCTGGATCGTGTCCGACCTGCGTCATGCGCATACCGATGCGACGAAGGCGGCGAGCGGCGTCCTCGATCTTCGCGATTGGAGCGCGGATACGGACGCCGCAACGAAGCTGAACGGCGAATGGCTGCTGTATCCCGGCCAACTGTTGCCGGTGGGGGCGCCAGAACCGGCGGTACCCGCGGCAACGGACAAGCAGCCGCAATTGGCGGCGGTCCCCGGCGACTGGAACGGGCAACCGGGATTGACATCGGGGCTGGGCACCGCCACTTACCGCCTGCGCCTGCTGCTGCCGGAACGGACCGACGGCGTTTACGGCATTCGCACCAGCAACATCCGCACGGCCAGCCGCATCTATGTCAATGGCGAAGCGATCGGCGGCAGCGGCCAACCGGGACTGAACAAAAACACTACCACTGCCGGAAACATCCCGTACGTCGGCTATTTTAAGCTGCAGGGGCCGGAAGCGGTTATCGACGTTCAGGTGGCCAACTACAGCTACGCGAGCGGCGGCTTGATTTATCCGCTCTGGTTCGGGACGCAGGAAGCGATCGCTTACGGACGCGAATGGCAGCTGTTCGAATATTGGCTCACCGCGGGAGGGTTCCTCATTCCCGCCCTGTTTCTGCTGCTGTTTTACCGGCTGCGCAGAAGGGAGGCGCCGCTTCCGCAGCTTGGCGGTTTTTGCGTATGCGGTCTTGTATTTGCGCTGACGCACGGGGAGAAGGCGGTGCTGGCGCTGCTGCCCGTCGACTACGAGCTAGTGCTGCGCACCCAGCTGATTTCATCGGGCTTCGTCTACTATTTTTTGGTGCGTTACGTGGTGCTGTTGTACCCTTCTTTCGGCGTTCGTGCGATGGACAGGCTGATGCTGGTCATGGCGCTTGGAACGGGGCTGGCGGGAGTGACGCTGCCGACCGTGGTTTTTTCCCGCGGAGAGGCGGTGCTGCTCGTCTGCTCGCTGGTGTCGGTCGCTTATGTGCTGTCCGTGCTCGTCCGCGCCATCCGCAGCCGCCGCGCCCATTCGCTGGCGCTGGCGACAACGATCCAGAGCGTGATGTGCATACTGGCGGTTTATTTGCTCCACATCTTCGGCAATTTGGAAAATCAGGCGGCGATCCCTTATGCGATTCTCATCTTCAGCGCGTCGCAGGCGTATATAATCGTGGACCGGTTCGCCGGCGTGCTTGGGGCTGCGGAGCAAATGTCGGAACGGCTGCTGCGGCAAGACGAGCTGAAAGACGAATGGATGCTGAATACGTCTTACGAAATCCGCGAGCCGCTGCGCGGCATCGTCAATTTGGCCGCGCAGCGCAAACCGATTGAAGGCGAGGACGGACAGCGGCTTGCCGTCATTGCCGGCATTGCCAAACGGCTGGCCTACCTGGTCGACGATCTTGTCGATTTCAGCCTGCTGAAGAGCGGCGATGCCGACTACCGGCCGCGCGTCATGCATTTGTGGCCCGCGGTGCGCGCCGTGCTGGAGCTGTATCCGTCCAAGGAACCGGCCGGCTGGGTGCTGGAGCCGCTGCCGGCCGAGCTGCCGCCCCTGCTTGCGGACGAACGCCGGCTCGGACAAATCGTGCACAACCTCATCGCTTGCGCGCTGCGGCGGGCCGGCGGGACAACCGTACGGTTGTCGGCTTATGCGGCAGACGGCTTCGTCACGCTGGTCGTGGCCGGGCCGGGCTTGGGCGCCGCGATGGAGGCGGGCCGGGGGGAAACGGAGTTTTATCCGCTGGACGTTTCGGCGGAAGAGGCGGACGAACGTGTCCGGCTGTCGGTGACGAGACAACTGATCGAGCTTGGGGGAGGCGGCTGGAAGCGGAGCACGGCGGCGGACGGCACGGAAGCGCTGCATGTGGCATGGCCCCAAGCCGGCGAGTTGTCCGCTGCCGGAGCCGGACTGGCCGAGACCGCTTCCGCAGCGTCCGAAACCGCAAGCGGCAACGCGGCTGCCGGCGCGGCAGCGACGGCGGGTTCGCCGGTCGACGCCGGCGAATGGCTGCCGCCGGCAACGGGCGAAGAGCAGGCGCGGCGAAGCGAGGCGGGCGCGATTCTGCTCGTCGACGACGATGGGCTCGCGGCTCGGGCGATGGAGCATCTGCTCGGCGACGTCGGCGTGCCGGTGCGCGTTGCCGCGAGAGGGCAGGAGGCGCTGCGTTTGCTGGAAGGAGCGCCCCGCTTCGATCTGGTCATCGCCGCCTGCATCATGCCGGATATGACGGGGCCGGAGCTGACGCGCCGCATCCGCGAACGCTCCCTGCTCTCCGAGCTGCCGGTGATGCTTCTGTCGGACGGGCGGCGCCCGGAGGAGGCGCTGGCCGGCATTCGCGCCGGCGCAAACGACTTGCTGGCGAAGCCGTACGATGCGGCGGAGCTGAAAGCCCGCGTCGGCACGCTGCTGCAGCTGCGCAGCTCGATTCGCAGCCTGGTGCGCGCGGAGACCGCTTTTTTGCAGGCGCAGATCAAACCGCACTTTTTATTCAACGCGCTCAATACGATCAAAACGGTTTGCCGCCTCGACCCGCCCCGAGCCGAAGAATTGCTGCTGGAGCTGAGCCGGTATTTGCGCGCCGGGTTCGATTTTGCGGGTACGGCCCAACGCGTGCCGGTGCGCAGCGAGCTGGTGCTGGTGCGTTCCTACCTGGCGCTGGAAGCCGCCCGTTTCGGCGATCGGCTGCGCGCCGAATTCGACATCGAATGCGACGATCGGCTTCCTGTGCCTCCGCTGTCGCTGCAGCCGCTGGTCGAAAATGCCGTGCGCCACGGCATTATGCGCAAGCCCGAAGGCGGCACGATCCGCATCGGCATTCGCGCTACGGCGGCGGGCTGGAAAGTGTCGGTGGAGGACGACGGGGTCGGCATGCCGCCGGACAAACTGGCGTCGCTCGCCGAGGCGGGCGGCATCGGGCTTGCCAACATACGCCGCAGGCTGCGGCTGCTTTATGACGTGCCGTTGATTGTGGAGAGCAAGCCGGGCCAAGGAACTCGAGTCGGCTTCACCATTCCCGAGGAGGCGGAAGATGAAAGCGATTCTGATCGACGATGAGCGCAATGCGCTGCTGCAACTGAAGTGGCTGCTGGAGAACGAGCCGGAACTGGACATTGTCGGCGCTTATCAAAGCGCCGAAGAAGCATTGGTGCATCTGTCCCGGGAGCGGGTGCAGCTCGTGTTTCTCGATATCGAAATGTCCGGAATGAGCGGGCTGGAGGCGGCCGAAGCGATCTACGCGCTTGACGGGGAAGTGCGCATCGTGTTTGTTACGGCATTTTCGTCCTACGCGCTTGAGGCGTTTCGGGTAAGTGCGCTCGATTACGTGATGAAGCCGATCGATCCGGCTCGTTTTGCCATTACGCTCGAACGGGTGCGCCAATCGGTAACGATCACGGCCGCTCCGCCGCCCGCGGAGACGAAGGCCGACGTCCGCCCCGTCCTGAAGATGTTCGGCCAGCTGTCGGTCGGTCCGCCGGGCGGCGGCACCGTCAAATGGCGCACGCTCAAATCGAAGGAGCTGTTCGCTTACCTGCTGGAGCATCGCGGCGTCTGGATGTCGCGCGATGTGCTGCTGGAAGAAATTTGGCCGGCCTTCGATCTGGACAAGGCGCTGGTCCATCTTCATACCGCCGTTTACCAGATCAGGCGCATGCTGCGGGAAACCGGGATCGACGCCGTGCTTGACTATTCGCTGGAAAGCTACTGCCTGCAAGGAGCGGGATTGGAAACGGACGCGGAGCGGTTCCAGCAGGCGGCGGCCGAAGCCGCGCACGGGCAGCTGGCGCTTGCGGAAGCGGCGCGTGCATGGGAGCTGTACGCGGGGCACTATTTGGACAAGGAGGATTACGATTGGTCCAAACCGCGCCGGGAGCGGCTGCTGCAAGGGTATGTCGCGATTACGCTGCAGCTTGTCGCCGGCGAACGGGCCGCGGGGGCGTCCCAGTCGGCGCTGCGGCGGGCCGGCCGCGCCTGCGGGATGCATCCGTATTCGGAGCGGCTGGCGAAGGAGCATCTCGCCTGTTTGGCCGATGTCGGCGATGCCGAGCAGCTGCGCCGCAGCTACGCTGCTTTTTGCGACCTGTACGAGGAGGAGTGGGGGACGGAGCCGTCGGCCGATTATCGGGCGTATGGCAGGCAACTGATCGACAGATTCGAATAGCGTGCGCTGCCGGCGCCGCCGGTTGATGCTCAGAATCGGTTCAACGCCTTCTGTTATAGTAGGGGAGATCATGCCTTGCATCGACAGAAGGAGGAGACATTCATGAAGGCACAACACATTTGGCGCTGGAGCCGCACGATTCATCTGGCGCTGGCGCTGCTGCTTGCATTTCCCGTCGTCATCTGGGGGACGCAGCGCGTTTCGGCCGATACTTCGCAATGGCGCGTCATTACGGGCAATGCAAGCCAGAATGCGAACCACATCGCATTGGCGGGCGGGAAGGTATACTTGCTCTACAATGATAAAATTATGGTTCGGGGGAGCGGCGACACCGTCTGGTCAAATCTGGCCGATTTGCCAGGCAGCATGACCTACCCGATCAAACTGGCCGTGCGGGGAAGCGAGCTGTACGTACTTGATCAAGGCGTGCTTACTTCTGAAGGAATTGACTCCAAAATATTCAAAAGCGTCGACAACGGCGCCAACTGGTCCGAAATAAACGCGCCCGAAAACGGGTATGTCGGCCCGTTCGATGTGTTGCGGACGATATTTTTCGATCCGGCGGGCAATTTGTACGCTTTAAGCGGCAGTTACATTTCCATAACCGGCGATTCGGGCGAGCACTGGACCCAAATCGGCAACGTTCCCGTCGATCCGAACTATACATACACGTTCACCAGCGGAGCCGTGAACAGCAACGGCAAGTTGTATGTCACCTTTCTCAAGGAAAACAGTTTAAACAGCTCACAGCAAACGTCGGTTATCTACGCCTTGAACGGTTCGGCATGGGAACCGGTAAATGCATCGCTGGCCTCGCTCGGTACCGCGATGCAGCTTACCGGCGATGCGGCCGGCATCATTCACGTTGCTCATGCCGGCCTTCCGAGCAATTTGACGACCGCACCGAACATTTATTTGCTTGACGACAACGGATTCGATCAGAACGCCCCTACCAATTACTACTTTTGGACGGCGAACGGCATTGCGTATGACGGTATTTATTATTTTATTGCCGGCCCGGATGGGATTCGCACGCTGCATCCGACCTTCGGCACGGATCAAATGCCGCCGACGCTGACAGCCGATACGAGCGACAACGACACGGCCCATGCCGTCGAACTGACGTTCGCCGACGATGCCGATTGGCGGGCGGCCATCACCGACGTGACGGCGAAGCGAAACGGGACGACGGTTACCGGCGTGACCTATTCGGCGACGGCCGGCATTGTCACAGTTAACGGGCTGACTTCGGCGGGCACCTATGAAATTGCCGTCAAAGCCGCCGGTTACATCGATGCTGCGGTCAGCCAGCAGATCAATCTGGCTCCTTCCACATGGCATAACATTACGAGCAATTTGCCGCAATCGATCATCGGGTTGTCCGTGGACGATGCTGTTTACGCATTGGCCATGGGGACGCCAGGCGTTTACTATCGCAGCGTCAACGATCTTGAATGGAGGTTCAGCGACTGGTCGCAGGAAGGGTTCGATACCGTGTTTTCGTTCGTCTCGCGCGATGGCGTATGGTATGCCGCCGATGCGCAGCCGATGAATCTAAGCGCGACCAGACTGCGTATCAGCACGGATCGCGGCGCCCATTGGGATTCGTATCCGTTGCCCTATGCCAGAGTGGGCCTTCTGTATCCGCTCGCTGTCGATTCGAATGGCGCCGTATACATGTCCGACAGCAAAAACGTATACAAGCTGGACGAATCGCGGAATTGGTCGCAGCCGATTCCGGTACTGCCGGACACCATGTCGGTAGGTCATGATTTTACGGGAATTGCAGTAGGTGAAGGCGACGTGTTATACGCCAACATCAGCGAGTATAACGTCCTTCAGGCGAGTTCCCGGACCTCCAAAGTTTATCAATACGATGCTGACCATTCGACATGGAATGCCTTGACGTCCAGCCCGAGCGCCTTCGTGTGGCTGTATGGGGACGCAGCGGGCGGTCTGCATGCAGCAGCCAGCGTGCCGTTTATTATGGAACCGCAGCCGCCGGCATTCGTTTATCGAGTCGACGCCAGCGGCTTTACGAATGCGGAAACGTTGGATGACGTGAATCAGGCCCGCGGCGGCATCGCCTATGCCGGCGGCTATTACTACATCGTAGATATGTTGGCCCAAACGATCCGCACGACGAATCCGAACTTTTTCGAAGGCTTGACGCCGCCGACGTTGACCGCGGACAGCACGGACAACGACGACGCGCACCCGCTGGATGTGACGTTTGCCGACGATTCCGCCTGGCGCGGCTTGGAACCGGAAGTGACCATCACGAAGGGCGGTTCGGCTGTGACTGCCGCTTACCAGTTCAGCGCGGGCAACCTGCATATTGAAGCGCTGCCTGCCGGCGAGTATACGATTGCTATTACCGCGGCCGGGTACAAAAAAACATCCGTCACCCAAACCGTCACGTTGTCTTCGCCGATACTGACGGCCGATACGACGGACAATGACGTCGAACACGATATCGTCATCACGTTTGCCGACAACGCCGTATGGCGCAGCGCAGTAACGAGCGTCGTTTACAACGGTACGACGGCCGATCCGAGCTCGTACCAGCTGTCATCCGGCCAGCTCGTATTCGGCGCGGGAATGCTGCCGCTCGGGAATGTGGACATTGTGGTGAAGGCGGGCGGCGGTTATCCGGACGCTTCGGTCACCCAGACGATTCGCGCAGTGAACCGGCCGGAGCCGGAATCGCCATCGCCGTCGCCGACTCCGTCGCCAGGAGCGAACACGCCGGGCACAGGCTCCGGCAAAGAGATCATTCGCATCGACGTGCTGGGTGGTTCCCGTGACGGCAACGTAGTGTCCCAGGCGGAAATTGTGCGTACGACCGACAGCGCGGGACGCAAAACCGATCAGGTCAGCCTGACGGCGTCGCTTGCCGCGCAAGCGGTCGAGGCGCTGAAAAAGTCCGGCGCGAAGCAGGCGGTAATTGTCGTGCCTGACGCGAAGGACGAAGTTGCTTCCGTCGATGTGTCGCTGCCGCGCGAAGCGCTGCAGAAGCTGACCGAAGCGGGCATCGGGCTGACGCTGGAGCTGCACGGTGCGACGATTGACATTCCGGCTGGCTCGCTCGCAGCATCCGACGGCGATTTGTACTTCCATGTGGTGCCGTTAAAAGCTGACGGAGAGCAGATGGACGCGGAGACCCGGGCCAAAGCGGACGGCGCGCCCGACCATTCGTCGGTCGTCGGCCGGCCGATGACGATTGAAACGAATTTGCAGTCGCAGCCGGTTGCGATTACGCTGCCGCTGGGCGATTATCCGGCGGCGCAAGCGGAGCGCCTGCGCATCTATGTGGAGCATAGCGACGGGACGAAGGAGTGGCTGAAAGGAGAGCCGGTTGCGGACGAAGCGGGCGGAACCGCGATCCGGTTCACGATCGCCAAGTTCAGCACCTTTACGGTAATCGACTTTGGCGAAGAAGCGGTCACGCCTGTCACTCCTGAAGCATCGTTGACGCAAGCTTATGTGAACGGGTTTGAAGACGGCACGTTCCGTCCCGGTTCGGCCGTCACGCGCGGCCAACTGGCGGCGATGCTTGATCGGCTTTACAGCGATACCGCTGCTGCGGTGGCTGGAGAGGCGGCTGCGTATGCGGATGCCGGCCAATTCCCGGCATGGGCGGCGGCGGCGATCGACCGGGTGACCCGGCTCGGCGTCATGGACGGATATGCCGACGGCACGTTCCGGGCCGAACAAGCCGTTACCCGCGCCGAAGCCGCAGCGATCATCGCCCGAGTGGCGAAACTGGGCAGCGTCGAAGCGGCAGGCGGATTCACGGATACCGCCGGGCACTGGGCCGCGGCTGAAATTGCAGCAGCCGCGCGGGCCGGGCTGGTGAACGGCTACGAGGACGGCAGCTTCGCGCCGGACCGCGAGTTGTCCCGCGCCGAAGCGGCGGCGCTGATCAACCGGACGATCGCTCGTCCGGCGCTCCTCGCCGCGGCGCCGATGTGGCCGGATGTGCCGGCTACTCATTGGGCGTTCGGTGAGATCCAGGCGGCCGGCTCCGAGAGGCGATAAGCTCAGCGAACGATAAGAAAACAGCCCCGCTTCGGACGTTTCCGGAGCGGGGCTGTTTTCTTGCGTGATCAAGAAGTATCAACACACGCGCTAAACTCGCCGTGCAAAGCCGCGGCAGACGCTGCAGCATTTCCTTATCCGCCGAAACTTTTGCTCCATTCGGCGACGCGGCGGAAGCTTTCTTCCTCGGAAATGTCTTCGACGCGCGTCATGATCGACCAGCGAATGCCGTACGGGTCGAGTATGCTGCAGTACCGGTCGCCGGAAACGAAGTTTCCCGCCGGCTCCCGGACGGTGGCCCCGCCGGCGACGGCACGGGCCAGCGCTTCGTCGACGTCCGGCACGTAAATGCCCAAGGAATAGCAGGCCATATTGTCGCCCGGCGGCGGAACGAGCCGATAGTCGGGATTGGCAGCGCCAAGCTGCAAATAACCGTTGCCGAAATCGATGTCGGCGTGCACGATCATTTTGTTGCCTTCTTCGCCGAATTCCGTGACGCTTTTCGCTTTGGCGCCGAATACCGTTTCGTAAAACGCAATCGCTTCAGCGGGACTGTTTACAACGATAAACGGCGTAATCGCGGTGTAGCCGTTCGGCAATCCGTTCCGGGTATAGTTGCCGGTTGCGCCTGGTTGTTTGTTCGTTTGTTCCATTATGATTCCTCCGCCATAAATATTGACGCCCGCGCCGTGTTGAGGAATCGGCCGGCGTCTGCTAGTCTCCATTATAGGAGCCGGTCCCGGCAGTCGTATTGTAAAAAGGCGACATCGGCCGCCCCGACAAGGAGGAAACGGAAATGCAACCAAAAGAAAACGATTCGTCGCGCGGCATCGTCCATGCGGCCGCAGGACGGGAGAAGTTTGCGCTGGCGCGGTTCGAACCGGCTTCTCCGCTTCAGCCGTTCATCGAACATTATTGGATCATTCATTACGATTTGCCTGACGGGATGACCCATACCCAAACCGTTCTGTCCTACCCGAACGTGCATCTGGCGTTCGAGCGGGACGAATCGGGAAGCCGGGCGCTGCTGTACGGCGTGCCGAGCCGTCCGTTCGTCCGGGTTTTGCGCGGCGCGGGCAAGGTGCTCGGCGTCAAGTTTCGCGCTGGCGGCTTTTACCCGTTCTGGAGGCGGGATGTGGCACAGTTGACCGGAAAGACCGTCCCGGCAGCCGACATCTTCGGGCCCGTTGCGGACGACTGGCTGGCTGCGGTGTTCGGCGCGGGTTCCGACGAGGAGATGGCGGCGCAGGCGGAACGCGCCTTGCTGGCGCGGCTGCCGGACCGCGATGCACAGGGCGAGCGGACGGCCCGGATCGTGGCGGATACGATGACCGACCGAAGCATCATCAAGGTGGAGCAGCTGTGCGAGCAAAGCGGGTTGTCCGTCCGGCAATTGCAGCGCCTGTTCGGCAAATACGTAGGCGTGACGCCCAAATGGGTCATCAAACGGTTTCGGCTGCAGGAAGCGGCGGAACGAATGGAGAATGACGAATCGGCGCAATGGGCGGACCTGGCGGCGCAACTGGGCTATTTTGACCAGGCGCATTTCAGCAAAGATTTCAAATCGGTATTGGGTCAAACCCCTGCAACCTATCGCAAAAACGCGGCGCTTCGCTGAACGTTTCCGCCCCATGGAAAGGAACGGGTAGAAACTTGTCGAATACAAACAAACCGGCCGGAAAACAGCCGGTCGGGTCGACAAATGGGCAGATGGGGGTTTCGCATGAAGAAGCAAAAAAGCGTCCTCGTATTATTCGTTCTCCTGCTTGTATTCGGCCTAGTTTCGGCGGGATGCGCCGAGTGGGAAGAAGCCGATTCGACAGCCGCCACGCAGGCAAACGCAGCCGGCGATGAAGACGACACGGACGCTGCCGGATGCGAATCGTATGAAGAGGAAGTCGAGCCCGGCGTATGCGCCTATACAATCGACTGCGACGATGCCAAGTCGTGCGAGCTTTGGGAAGCCAAAATGATTAAAAATATGGACAAATGGTTCGGGGAGCTTACTTACTCGGAAGAATGGGATATCGACGAGAAAGCAGCCGAGCTGGACCCCGATGAAATCGCCTCCTACAAGGTCAAAGGCAATCGCATCGAGCTGAAGCCGAAAAACGAGGATGAACAATACTACGCCTGGCTTTGGGATCGGTTCGCCTGGATTATTCCGTACGAACGGCGGCAAATGATCAATCGTTTTGAAGTGTACGACCATGCCGATCTGATGGCGTTCGTCGTGCAGGACGACGAAGACTACGACAAATGGACGTACGCGGCCAACCAGATTCAGGCGACGTACGAAACCGAGCGCGTCATGACCGATATCCACGAATTCGGCCATTTGCTTTCGTTGAACGCCGAACAGGTCGACCCGAACGTATCCGCCAAAAACTGCAAAACGTACATGCTGGACGAAGGATGTCCGAAGAAAGACTCGTATATCTACAAGTTTTACCAGCAATTCTGGGAAGATGGTGAGGACGAGGACGAGAACCGCTATGTGACGGAATATGCCATGTCCAGCGTATATGAAGATTTTGCCGAATCGTGGGCTTACTTTGTGATGACCCCTCGCCCGAAGGGCAAATCGGTCGCCGACCGGAAAGTGACGTTTTTCTACGCCTACGACGATCTGATTATGCTGAAGGCGTCCCTGCTCGCCCGCGCCGCGTCATGGATGGACCGCAATATCGAATACGAGGAGTAGGAGTTCCTTGCGCGGCCTCGCTCACACCCGAAGGTAGTCCGGCCTCCATGATTGAATCGCGCGTTTGATCGCGTCCGGACGAAGCTGCTCGCGAACGGTCTGCTCGCATAACGCCGGAAATTGTTCATCGGCGGCAAACCGGAGCGCGATGATCTGGGACAACGTCAAGGCCGGGTCAAGGGTGCGGCCGGTCAGCACATAATGCCGGAAGTTCTCTTCGGCCCGGATGACGCGGTCCTGCAGTTTGGCGGCATAGCTGCGGATCAGCAATACCGCAATGCCGAGCGCGGCGGCAGCGATCAGCAGCACGACCGCGTCCCACAGCGCCAACCCGCCGCGAAGGTGGGGAAACAGGTGCAGGAGCGTGCCGACCAGCGCGAGGAAGGCGAGCGGCAGCAGAATATAATGATAGAGCGGATGAATCCGGGCGTGATTGTGGTATTGCTGCGATTTCATGGCGATCGCCTCCTGTTTGCTTCCATTTTACCTCGACCGGGAATTACGGACAACGCCTGGCGAGGCTTTTTCGGCGCAGCGGGTCGATGACGAGCTGGGCCGCAACGATCAGCAGGACGCCGATGTTGATCGCATGGTCGGCCAGGTTGGAAATGCCCCTGCCCATATCGATGAAGTCGGTCACTTTGGCGAACAGCAGGCGGTCGACCGCGTTGCCGAGCGCGCCGCCGGCAAAAAACGCAGCCCCGGCTTTCATGGCGAAGCTGTCCAACTGCCCTTTGCGCTGCATGTACACGAACCAGCCGACAATCAGGAAGGCGGGCACGATGAAATAAGTGCCGTATCCTTCGAAGGTGCTGCCCATGGCGCCTGTATTCTGATAGTGCGTCAGTTGCAGATGGTCCCCTAACGTCAGCGATTCGCCGACGGCAAGCCGGGAGCGCACCCACGCCTTGCTCAGTTGATCCAGCAGCACGACGAACAGGCCGATGCCGTAAAACATGTTCCTCACTCCAGTTGCGGGCAGTCAGCAGGTCCGAATCCATTCGCCGGGATGCCCTGTCATTGGTGTTGCTACTCTCTAGCCTAACGCAGGAAACGTCGTTTGAAAAGCAAAGCGGCGGTTTCCCGGCCGCCGATATAACGAAAGAAAGGAACATGCCTGTTATGTCCAAAGCGGACAACATGCTTGCGATTCTGTGGCTGCTGCGATCGCGCAAACGAATGACCGCCCGGCAGCTGGCCGATCAATTGGAAGTTCATATTCGCACCGTCTACCGGGCGATCGACGCGCTGTGCATCGCCGGTGTGCCGATCGTGGCGGATACGGGTCGCGACGGCGGTTATTCCATCCCGGAGTCGGTCAAGCTGGAGCCGCTATTGTTTGACGGCGATGAGCAAAAAGCGCTGCTGCAGGCGGCCGTTATGGCGAGAGAAGCGGGATTGGCGTCGGGTGCGGCGCTCGGCCGGGCGGTCGCCAAAATCAAGCGGCACGCGACGCCGGCGCAGGAGGAACGTTTGCTGCGGCAGGAGCGGCGTCTGGAAGTGATACCGCCTCCGTCCGCTCCCGCACTGGCGGCCCGGCTCGCGGAGCTGGAAGCGTGCCAGGAGCAGCAAGTGGGCGTATCCGTGCTGTACCGGACCGGATACGAGGAGGCGCGCAAGCGGCGCACGATCGATCCGTACGGGCTCGTCTACTGGAACGGCAAGTGGTATGCCGTCGGCTACTGCCACCTGCGCGGCGAAATCCGCAGCTTCCGCGTCGACCGGATGAGCGGCATGGAGCGCACCGACCGCCATTTTGAACGCGACCCGCAGTTTTCCGCCCGCGACTTCCTGCTGGACAGCTTGCTGCCGCAAGCGGGGAAAGCCGACGACGAAGCGTGGGTGTCCGTTCGTTTGCGCGGCAGCGCGCCGGCGCTCGACGAGCTGTGCGGTCATTCGTTGTGGAGCCGGACGCTGGTGGAACGGACGGCGAACGAGGCCCATTTTCGCATGGAGGAACAAAGCTTGTATGGCCCGTTTCCCCACCAATTGCTCTATTTCGGAAGCGCCTTGCACATTCTGGAGCCGGAAGCGCTGAAGCAGCGCATGATCGACATCGCGTCTTCTTTGCTTGACTTTTACAGTACCTGATTTCATGAAGACTGACCGCCCCTGTCAGTGTTTTCAGCCTATAATGGTACCAAACAAGCGCAACAGGAGGAGATGGCTTTTGGCGGGGACGACGTTCAGGCGGGATGTGGAAGCGGCGACGGGCTGCGCGTGGGAGGAATGGATTCGGCGGCTCGACGGCGAGGTGGACAAGCTGTGGTCGCATGAACGGATTGCCGGCTATATCGGCCAGACATATGAGGTGGCGGAAGAGTGGAGCGAATGGATCGCGCTGCTGTACGAACCGCTGCTCGGCCGGGTGCCGATCGGAACGACCAAGGATGCCGGCGTGCAAATCGGCGTCAGACGCACGATGGATGCCGGCAAAGAGCGGATATGGCGATTCTTGCTGTCTACGCAGGGGGCGACGCTTTGGCTGGGGGAAGTTAAGGCGTTGAGCTGGCACAAAGGGGAGGAGTTCGCGTCCCGGGACGGCATTACGGGCAAGCTTACGGTTGTCGATCCCGGAAGCAAGCTGCGATTGACATGGAAACGGTCGGACTGGGACAAGCCGTCGCGGCTGCAGCTGATCCTGCTGGCCGCAAGCGGCGGGAAAACGACCGTGTCCATCCATCAGGAGATGCTGGAGGACGTCTATATGCGCGAGCGGATGCGGCTGCACTGGGACGAAGTGCTGCGCCGCATCAAAGCCGAAGTGGAACGGGCCGACTGACCGGACTGCGGCTTTACATCCACATTCCTCCCTTCAGGAGCGCTTGTAGCGCTCTTTTTTCTTTCTCCACATGGTGGATGCCGCCGCCAATAGTGTTTTTATTACTTTCGGCCGCCGGAAAAGTAGCTTTTCTGCTATGTCGGGATGTCTTGGCGGTAAGTTATGCTGAAGTCGCAAACGACGGGACGCATCCGATGATCGTATTCTGGGGGGAATCCGATGGCGCACAAACTATGGTCTTTCGTCCGGCACAAGCATTACTATTTCAAGCTGGTGACGTATTTGCTCGTTGCGGCGCTGACGCCGATCTTCGTGCTTAGCCTGTTCTTCTACAACAACGTGCAGGACGCGATGCGGGGAGAAGTGGAGCGGGCGAACGACAGACAGCTGGGCCAGACCGTCAATTCGCTGGAAATTGTCGTCAAACAGATTAATGAAGGGTTCCGCCTGTTCATGACGGATCGGGTAGTAACCGATTTCGAGCTGTATTCGCTCGGCAACTACTACAATGAGTTCGAAGACAAATACAAATCGGACGATATGCCCGCGCTGATGAAATATATCGAAAGCAAGGCGAAGCTGCTGGAGAGCCTCGACAAGCTGCGCAGCACCAGCGATTTCATCGACTCGGTGTACTACATCAACAACGCCAAGGGTCTCGTGTTTACTTCCGGCTACAAGCAGTATGCGCAGGCGCAGTTTTACGACGGCGGCTGGAATCGGGAACTGCCTCCGTACGCGCCAAGTTTCCCCGAAATTATGGACGTGCGCGATGCGCCGCGTTCGGACGGCACTTCGTTGCGAGTGGTGCCGATCGTGTTCCAACCGTTCCAGGCGACATACCGCATCGTCATCAATCTCGACGCGGAGGCGTTGTATCGCAATTTCGTCAGCAAATTAAGCGGAAGCGGCACGACGGTATCCGTATTCGATAAAAACGGCGTGCCGCTGTTCTACGACAACGAAGCCGGCAAAATGAAGCTGATGCGGCAGGCCGAGCAAACGATCGCCGCCGCGGCCGATCCGGCAAGCGGCAGCGCAACGCCGGACGAACGCAGCGGGGAGAAACGGAACAGGCTGCTTATTTCGTGGAAGACGTCGGCGATGCTTGGCTGGAAGATCGCCAGCACGACCGAATTGAACAAGCTTTATGAAAGCGCTTCTTATTTGCATGATTTTTTCCTGCTTGTCGCCGCCGCGCTCATCCTCGGCATGGGCGGGTTGACGTTGTTCACCAGCCGCAGCATGTACCGGCCGATCACCCGGCTGATGCAAGCGCTGGCCACCGGCGAACCGATGTCCATGCATCGCTCGCGCGGCGAGTTCCGGGTAATCGGCGACCGTTTGAGCGAGGCCTATGCGACGAGGGAGCAGTTGCAGACAAGGCTGCGCGAAAGCTTGCCGGCGTACCAGGAGAAATTCGTCCGTTCGCTGGTGCTGGGCCATTCCTTCACGCCGCAGGAAATAACGGAACGCTTCGCTTATTTCGGCTTCGACATGCGGCCGGAAGGCATCGGAGTAATGTATATCGCGGTCGACGACACGGCTATGGACGCCGCCGCGGATGTGGAAACGACGGAAATGGCGCGTTTGCTGCTGGCCGATACGATATCGGCGGCGATTCATCCGGCGAATCCGCGCATCGTGATGGAATGGTTCGATGGAGATATGGTCGTCTTGATGAACGGCGGCGAAAACGCGATTTCGCTCGTGTTCGAGACTGCCGGCCAAATCAGGCGGTTGCTGGAAGAGCGGCACGGCGTTTCGTGCACGATCGGCATCGGCAGCTATTGCGCCGAAATCGGCCAATTGCCGCGCGCATTCCGCGAAGCGGAGGAAGCGGTGAGCTACCGCACGCTGGCGGCCGGGGGCAGCGAAGTGATCTACATCGAGGACGTCAGGCTGGAAGCGCAGCCGCCGGTGTTCTACCCGAAGGAGCGGGAAACGTCGCTGCTCGTTTATTTGAAGAACGGCCAACGGGCCGATGCGCTGCACGTATTTGCGGAGATGGCGAAGCAGCTGCGCGAATCGCACGGCGGCGCCGCCTGCTTCGGGCAAATTGCCGTGTGGGAGCTGGGCGTGCAGTGCGTGCCGGAAGAGTAGTCGGTTCCGCAGCAAAAATAGCCATTAAATAATGGCTTATTGGCCTCATTTTATCGTGTCAGGGGAAATAGCCAGTGAAAACGATGACGTACAATAGTGTGTGTAACCAAGATTTGGAGCCTAGCCAGGCAACAAAAAAGTAGGGTATTCTCGGGATGGTCAAAGTCACCAAGAAAGGAACCCTACTCGATGACTACTATAGCGGAAA
>NZ_SHLX01000025.1 GCF_004764705.1 Paenibacillus cymbidii
CGGGGTTCGGGGTTCGGGGTTCGGGGTTCGGGGTTCGGGGTTCGGGGTTCGGGGTTCGGGGTTCGGGGTTCGGGGTTCGGGGTTCGGGGTTCGGGGTTCGGGGTTCGGGGTTCGGGGTTCGGGGTTCGGGGTTCTGCCTCTGCTTCTGCTCCTGGTTCAAAAAAAACGGAGACGCATGTCGTCTCCGCTCTCCTGCATCCTATGCCGTGCTCAGATCAGCGATACGTTGTCGCGGCGGCCGGCGCCGGGCGATTTGCGCTTGTCGATGAGCCGGTTGATCGCATCGATGTACGCCTTCGCGCTCGCTTCCAGGATATCGGTGCTGACGCCGCGGCCCGACACGGAGATGCCGTTCTGCTTCAGCACGACATGCACTTCGCCGAGCGCATCCTTGCCTTGCGTAACCGACTGGATCGAATAATCGTCCAATTCGACTTCCTCTTCGGTCGCTTTATCGATCGCCATATAGATCGCGTCGACCGAACCGTTGCCTTCGGCGGACACCTCGATCGCTTGTCCTTCGTGGTGCAGCCGGACCGTTGCGCTCGGCGCCGACTGGTTGCTGTACGACACCTGAATGGCGTCGAATGCGAACACTTCCGGCGTCGCCACGAGCTTCTCTTCGATCAAGGCGCGCAAATCTTCGTCGCTGACATTCTTCTTGCGGTCAGCCAAATCCTTGAACTTGGCGAACGCCACGTTCAGTTGCTCGCCCTCAAGCTCATAGCCGAGGTCGACCAGCTTCTCGCGGAACGCGTGACGGCCGGAATGTTTGCCCATCACGAGCTTGCTTTCCTTCAAGCCGATCGTTTCCGGCGACATGATTTCGTAGGTCGTCTTCTCTTTCAGCATGCCGTCCTGGTGAATGCCGGACTCGTGCGCGAACGCATTGGCGCCGACAATCGCCTTGTTGCCCGGCACCACCATGCCGGTTAGCTTGCTGACCAGACGGCTCGTGCGGTAAATTTCGCCCAGCACCAGCCCCGTCTTCGCCTGGAAAAACTCCTGGCGCGTCTCCAGCGCCATCGCCACTTCCTCGAGCGACGTGTTGCCGGCGCGCTCGCCGATGCCGTTGATCGTGCCTTCGATTTGATCGGCGCCGTTCAGCACCGCAGCGAGCGCGTTCGCCGTCGCCATGCCGAGGTCGTCATGGCAATGCGCGCTGAGCTGGATCTTTTCGATGCCGCGCACGTTGTCCTTCAGCGTCTTGAAAATATTGCCGAATTCGCTTGGCGTCATATAGCCGACCGTATCCGGGATATTGACGACCGTCGCGCCGGCGCGGATCGCCATTTCCGTCACTTCGCACAGAAAATCGAGCTCGGTGCGGCCGGCGTCCTCCGGCGAAAACTCGATTTTGCTGAAATACTTTTTGGCGTATTTGATCGCCGCTTCGGCCGCTTCCAGCACCTGATGCTTCTCCATCCGCAGCTTGTGCTTGCGGTGGATCGGCGATGTCGCCAGAAACAGATGGATGCACGGATCCTGCGCCAAGGCAAGCGCCTCGCGCACCGCCTCGATGTCCTGCTCGCGCGAACGGGCAAGGCCGATGATAGTTGCGTTTTTCACCGCGCGCGCTACCGCGCCCACGGCGGCGAGATCGCCCGGCGATGCGGCGGGAAACCCGGCTTCGATCCGGTCGATGCCCAGCTTCTCCAACTGCAGGCCGATTTCCACCTTCTCCTGCACGTTCAGGTTGACGCCCGGCGACTGCTCGCCGTCGCGCAGCGTCGTATCAAAGATATAAATTTTGCGCATAACGGTCACCTCCTGTAGCGTTGCGATAAGCTTGCAGGGAATAGGTCCGGCCGCGGCTTGCCGGCCCGAATCTATTCCCTGCACAAGGGCGGACATCGGACGCTGCCACTAGACAGCTCGGTGCCCGCCGGTACTTACTATCATGCTATGGCTTATTTCTTGATCCAATGCATCATGTCGCGCAGCTCTTTGCCGACCACTTCGATCGGATGCTCGGACTCGATACGGCGAATCGACGTCAGGAACGCACGATTCGATTGGTTCTCGAGAATGAAGTCGCGGGCGAATTTGCCTTGCTGGATGTCGCTCAGCACTTTCTTCATTTCTTTCTTCGTTTCGTCGGTGATGATGCGCGGGCCGGTTACATAGTCGCCGTATTCGGCCGTGTTGCTGATCGAATGGCGCATGCTGGCAAGGCCACCTTCGTACATCAGGTCGACGATCAGCTTCAGCTCGTGCAAGCACTCGAAGTAAGCCATCTCAGGCGCATAGCCGGCTTCCACGAGCGTTTCGAAGCCCGCTTTGACCAGCGCGGAAGTACCGCCGCACAATACGGCTTGTTCGCCGAACAGGTCGGTTTCGGTTTCTTCCTTGAACGACGTTTCGATTACGCCCGCACGGGTGCAGCCGATGCCTTTGGCATAAGCCAGGCCGATTTCTTTCGCCTTGCCGGAAGCGTCCTGGTGAACGGCGATCAGGCCGGGAACGCCGAAGCCCTCGACGTATACGCGGCGAACCATGTGGCCCGGCGATTTCGGAGCGACCAGGAACACGTCCTTGTCGGCCGACGCATTGATTTGGCCAAAATGCACGTTGAAGCCGTGGGAGAAAACGATGGCGACGCCGGCTTTGACGTTCGGCTCGATTTCTTCCTTATATACCCTGGCTTGCGTTTCGTCCGGCATCAAAATTTGCACCAGATCGGCGCGACGAGCCGCGTCGGCTACAGACAGCACTTCGAAGCCGTCGTTTTTCGCTTGATCCCACGAACGTCCCGGACGAAGACCGACAACAACGCTCAGGCCGCTGTCGCGCAAGTTTTGCGCTTGGGCGTGGCCTTGGCTGCCGTAGCCGATGATTGCGATCGTTTTGCCTTTCAGCGCGCTGAGGTCTGCATCTTTTTCATAATAAATATTGACTGCCATGTTCGTAGTTCCTCCTTTGATTTTGAACCCTGTGAGCGGGTGCCGCAGCGGACCCGCACTCACCCGGCGACACCGGACACGGACAAGCCGTGCGCGTTTCCAGGCCGGCGCGAGGGTCCGTTCCGACCCCCGCTCACAAGATTATAGCGGTTGCTTGCCCAAGTAACAATCCGATCGACGAATAACGACGGTTTACTGCGCGGCGCCGCGGATCATCGCGGTCACGCCGGTGCGGGAAAACTCCTGAATGCCGTAAGGCTTCAGCAGCTCGGCCATGGCGTCGATCTTGTCCGGCGCGCCGATGACCTGCACGATCAACGAATGCGGCCCGATGTCGACGACGGACGCGCGAAACGTTTCGACGACGCCAAGCACTTCCGGACGCTGCGACGGTTCGGCAGCGACCTTGATCAATGCCACCTCGCGGGCGACCATCGGCTGCGCGCTGATGTTGACGACGCGGATGACGTCGATCAGCTTGTACAGCTGCTTGCTGATCTGGTCGAGCATGCGGTCGTCGCCGGTCGAGACGATAACCATGCGCGACAAGCCCGCTTCCTCCGACGAGCCGACGGTAATGCTTTCGATATTGAAGCCGCGCCGGCCGAACAGACCGGACACCCGCTGCAGGACGCCCGGCTGATCGTTTACAAGAACGGATATCGTATGCTTTCTCGCGCTCATTCCGAATCCCCCATTATCATTTGCCCGATCGTATTACCCTGCGTCACCATCGGATACACGTTTTCTTCCTTGCGGACGACGAAGTCGATCACGACCGGTCCCGGCGTATCGAGCGCTTCCTGCCAGGCGCGGCGCGCTTCTTCCTTGTTCGTTGCGCGCAAGCCCTTGACGCCGTAGGCTTCGGCCAGCTTGACGAAATCCGGGCTGCCTGCAAGATCGATATGGCTGTAGCGGTTGTCGTAAATGATTTCCTGCCACTGCCGCACCATGCCGAGCACCTGGTTGTTGATGATGACAATCTTCACCGGAATGTTGTGGATCGCGCACACCGCAAGCTCCTGCGAGCACATCTGCATGCCGCCGTCGCCGTTGATCGACACTACCAGCTTATCCGGGTTGCCCATCTGGGCGCCGATCGCCGAAGGGAAACCGAACCCCATCGTGCCGAGTCCGCCCGAGGTGACCCAGGAGCGCGGCCGTTTGAACTTGTAGTATTGCGCCGCCCACATCTGGTGCTGCCCGACGTCGGTCGTCACGATCGCTTCGCCCTTCGTCGTTTCGTTGATCATTTCGATTACGAACTGCGGCTTCAGCTCCGTATCGGAATCTTTGTAGCGCAGCGGGAACTCTTTCTTCATCTGCTGGATCTTGGCGACCCACGCTTCCGATTTGGCCGGCTTCGCTTTCGTGTTGGCGTACTGCAGCACCACTTTGACGTCTCCCGCCACCGGTATGGCCGTTGCCACGTTTTTGCCGATTTCCGCCGGATCGACGTCGATGTGCACGATTTTCGCTTTGGGCGCGAAGCCGTCCAGCTTCATCGTGACGCGGTCGTCGAAACGGGCGCCGATCGAAATGAGCAGGTCCGCATCCTGGATCGCCATATTCGACGTGTACGTGCCGTGCATGCCCGGCATGCCCATCCACAGCTCGTGCGCGCTCGGGAAGCCGCTTAAGCCGAGCAGCGTCGTTGTGACCGGAATGCGCGTCTTCTCGGCAAAAGCGATAAGCTCCGCCGAAGCGTCGGCATACACGACGCCGCCGCCGGCCAGAATGACCGGACGTTCCGCCGCGGCGATCGCTTCGATCATTTTGTCCGCTTGCGCCTTGTTCGGGTCGTTGTTGACCTGATAGCCGCGAATGTTCACGCCCGTTACCGGCTTGAACACCGCCTTGTGCGCGGAAACGTCCTTCGGAATATCGATCAGCACTGGACCTTTGCGGCCGGTATTCGCGATATGGAACGCCTCGTGAATGATGCGCGGCAAATCCTCGACGTTGCGCACCAGATAGCTGTGCTTCGTAATCGGCATCGTGATGCCGGTAATATCCGCTTCCTGGAAGGCGTCCGTACCAATAAAATTCGTCGCCACGTTGCCGGTGATGACGACCAGCGGAACCGAGTCCATATACGCCGTCGCAATGCCGGTGACCAGGTTCGTCGCGCCCGGACCCGAAGTGGCGATGCAGACGCCGACTTTGCCGGTAGTGCGCGCGTAGCCGTCCGCGGCGTGAATGGCGCCTTGCTCGTGGCGGGTGAGCAAATGGTGGAAATCCGGATTGCCGTGCATTGCGTCGTAGATGAACAGCACGGCGCCTCCCGGATAGCCGAATACGCAGTCTACCCCCTCCAGCAGCAAGGAACGCAACAGCATGTCGGAGCCCGAGATGACGTCCGGCTGCCGCAGCTTGTCGAGCAGCTCTTCCTTCAGCACTTTCGACGGATTGATAACACTCATTCCAAAACCCTCCTCTCAAAATAGCGGGGTGCGCAAATACCAAAAAACCCCTCGCGTCCCGAATGTCATAACAAACATTCGACGGGACGAAAGGGGTTAAGCTTCCGTGGTACCACCCACATTTGCCGCATGCCTCACAGCATACGACCTCGACAGGTATCGACCGGAGCGCGCAGCTCGGACCGAACCTTCGGCACGGTAACGTGTGCCAATCCGATTCTCCCTAATACGCGGATCCATTCGAACACGCTTTTCAGGAAAACAGCTCCGAGGTGAGCTCGTAATAAGGGATTATGGCATTGGTTTCAGCTAATCCTCTGCTCTCTGAAACATAAGGGCCCTTAAAACTTCGTCCTCTTCATAGCCGATAACATGTAACAACGATAAAAGTATTATACGCACAGGAGCAGCCCCAAGTCAAGATGCGGTTGCAAAATGATCGGGCAAGCGCTCGGCGGCGTTATGGACGGCCGACCCACTTTTCGTTGCCGTTCGCAAGCGGAATCGCGCGGTAGCCGGTTGACGCCGCTTCGATCTCCGCGTACGCCCAATGTTTCTCCGGCACGTCGGGCCAAGTCGGCTGCGGCGCGCCTTCCAGCGCCGGGCGTCCGAGCGCGCGATTCATCAGCTTCGCCGCTTCGGCCCGCGTCAGCGACTGCTCCGGCCGGAACGAACCGTCCGGGTAGCCGTCCAGCCAGCCGGCTGCGGTTGCCGCGTCGATCGCGTCCGCCGCCCAGTGCCCGCTCGTGTCGGCATAATCGTGCGCAGCGGCCTCGCCGGCCTGCTTCCAGCGCGCCAGCACGGCGGCCATTTCCGCTCGCGTGATCGGACTTTGCGGGCGGAACAGCCCGTCGCCGTCGCCGGCCATAATGCCGGCTGCCTGCAAGCGGGCCACGGCTGCGCTCGCCCAGAACGCGTCCGGCACATCGGCATAGCCGTCCGCTTCCGTTGCGGCCCCGTCGCCCAGCGACCGGTCGATCAAAGCGGCGATTTCCGCCCGCGTCACCGGCTGGTCCGGCCGGAACGTGCCGTCTTCGTAGCCGAACCAATATGGTTCCCGCACGCGGGTATTGTCGGCCCGGACAATCGTAAACGTACTGAATTTGTCGATGGCGATTTCGATGCCGGCCGGATTGCCCGCCGCATCGTATTTGATCGTGCCCTTCTGCAGTTCCTTCGTGCCGTCGCTATGTTCGATGTAAACGGCCAGTTGGGCCAGGAACGCTTCCCGCTGCTGCGGGTCGGCAGGGATGGAGCCGGCCGGCAACGGGAACTCGACCAACGTCCGGCGGTCGGCATAGTTCGTTTCGATCGTCATCGGCTTGCCGAGCACGACAATCGTGGCCGCCTTCGTTTCCTGCCTGATTTCCTCCGCCTTGGTCACGCGGGTTTCGACCTGCTGCCGCTCGTCCGGCTTGACGATCGGCACGATGCGGAAATACAGGTCGCGATCGTCGGCTTGCAGTTCGCCGAGGGTCGCCTGCGGCAGCGTAATTTTGACATCGTTCGTTTGGATGGAAAGATCGACGTTTTGGCCGGCCGTAGCGCCGATCGCTTGTTTCGCCAGCGTCACCGCAACGGCATCAGCCGGATCCTGGGGCAAATCGTCAATCACGATGCGCACGCTGCTTTGCCCGTTCTGCTTCGCTTTGTCCACGGCCTCCAGCGCCTTCTTCTCTTCGAAGACGACTTCGTCCAGCTTCGTCCCGTCCGCTTCCTGCTTGCGCGTGATGTCGACTTTGGCGGCCGAGCCGCCAAGCTCGCCGACGACCACATCGACTTGCCGCGTAGCCGCATTCGGCTTGGCCGTTGCCGCAGGCGTCGGCGTCGGTGTCGGCGACGGTGTTGCTTCCGGTTCGCTGCGGTACACGTTCACGTAATAAGTCGTCGCGCTCGTACCATCCTGCGACGTCACTACGATCGGAATACGCGACCAGCCGTAGCCGACCGAAATCGTTTGCTGCGACAAGCCGGTTTCGGCCGCGACCCCGTTAATGCGAATGGACCCGTGGCTCCACGACTCCGCTTTAAGCGTCACGGCGTTGATATATTCGGGCATCGTCACCGAATATTCCGTCGTATCCCGGCTGAACGCCGGCGATATGCCGAAACTGACCGACTCCAACGCATGCAGCTTGCCGTCGGCATTCGGCACGACATTGGAATGCTGGAGCGTCGTCGTGTGGAAAACGACATCGGCGTGAACCATCGTCATGCGGAATTTGTAGGCCGTGCCGGCGTTCAGTCCGTAAACGTCATAAACGACGGAATTGACAGTTGCGGAAACCGGCCTGATTTGCGATAGCGACCATGAGCTCCCGCCGTCGGCGGATTGTTCGATCGACATGTCGCTCATTGTATCCTTGGGCTTAAAGGCCAGTGTCGCTTCCGTGCCGTCGACGCTTCTCCCCTGGAACTGCAGCAATTCGTCGGTGTAGAATTCGACGGAGGAATCGCGCGCCGCCAAATAATCGCGCGCAGTGTTCTGCTTGGACACGTTTTTGCCGGCGACATCCATAGCGGCCGCATAGGCCTGGTCATAGTTGGTGATCGCGATGCCATTGATCGTGAACGCCACCACCTCCGCCCAAACGCCGTCCATTTCGATGCCGATATAGTTGTGATGCACGTAGTTGTTTTCAAGTGTTACGGTAAGCGAGGCCGTCAAGAACGGCGTAATTGCAATGCCGGAGCTCGTATAGTCCGCAAGAAACGAATTATCGTAGCCCGAAACCGTATTTCCGGTCACCGTCGCGGTGCCGCCATACAGGAAGAGGGCGTACTCGTATCCGTCCGAGTCCCGCAGCTTCTGCGCCATGATGTCGCTTGCGCCGACAAATGTGTTGTTGCGGATGACGGCCGTCGTTCCTTCGCGCACCGCAATAGCATTGCGGAACGCGTTCGAGTCGTCGACCGAACTGTTCTCGACCGTAATGACCGGGGCGTAGCCCAATTTCCTTTCCGTATGTACGGCGAAAGACAAAGGAGTGTCCTTCTCGGGATGATCGGCGTTATTGTTGTCGGTAACCGCGTCGTGCTCCCCGAAAAAATTGCGGAACTTCACGCCGTTCACATTCACTTGTGCGTTGTACGCCGCGTTGATGACCGTCAAAATTTTATATCCGCCGCCCGACAGCGTCATGTTGTCGATGCGCAGGTCGCCGTCCTGCATCACCATCAGAAATCCGTGCCCGTGATAGACGCTGGAGCCTTCGATGACCGGATAATATTTGCCTTCCCCCGCCACGATTGTGGCGCCGTTGCCGTGAATGGCCACCTGCCTGGTAATTTCGGCATAATCCAGGTTGTATACTGCCGCCGCCTTCAACGAAATGACCGATACGTTCGCATCGTCCAAATACGTGCGCAGCGCGGTCGAATCCGCCGCTGTGACGGTGCTGTCCAGGTTGTCGGTCGCCGCGGACAGCGGCTGTTGCTGGCGCACCCGAATCGTTTTGGCGCCGGTCGAATCGACCGTCGTGCTGTCGCCGATCGCCGTCCATGTCGTCCCGTCCGTCGTATACGCCAATCCGTCGGATGCGGCGACCCGGCTGCCCGTACCGTCCGCGGAGCGGACGAAATAAGCGGCAGCGGATTCGACGGACGACAACGATACCGTCGGCGCGGGCAAGCTGCTGTCGGCCCAAGCGACCGCAGCCGGAAAACTGGCGGCGAACATCGCCGCTATCGTACCGATAGCCGCCATCTTGGCGACCAGGCGTTGCAAATATGTTTTCATGATGAGTCCCTTCCCCTGTTGGATTTTCCTACTAATCAACTAAAAATGACATACTTCGCCATATTTCCGCTTTATTCGCGGCACCAGCTCCCCTATTTCACCAAGTAATCATCTCTATTATAGGACAAAAGACTTACAAAAGTCTTACAAGAATGATCAAAAACACGCAAAAATATGCCCGCCCGATCGGAACCGATGGGCGCATAGCCAGTCGAACCGGCAAATAAGCCCTGTTTTATTGCCTATTGGGGTGAAAATGGGCACCCACAACAATATAGCCAGTGAAATCGCTGGCTATTTCGCAGAAAAGTCCCGTTTAGAGGTGATTTGAGCCATATACCCAGTGAAAACACTGGCTATTTTTCTCGAAGCGGATAAAACGGGGCCAATAAGCCATTTTTCATGGCCTATTTCGGTGAAATGAATAACAGAGGGGGGGTTCCGCCCGCTCCGCTTCCTCGCGAAGCGGGTCTGAACCCCACGACCAAACGAAAAAACGCCGCGACCCAAAGGTCGCGACGCAAAGATCCGGACGGCTTACGCGTTCATTTTTTGCTTGGCGGCTACGGCCAAGTCGGAAAATGCTTTGGCATCGCTGACGGCGAGGTCGGCGAGCATCTTGCGGTTGACGTCGATGCCGGCCAGCTTCAGGCCATGCATGAACTTGCTGTAGCTGAGGCCGTTCGTGCGGGCTGCAGCGTTGATGCGGGTAATCCACAGCTTGCGGAAGTCGCGCTTCTTGGCGCGGCGGTCGCGGTATGCGTACAGCAGGGATTTCATGACCTGCGCGTTTGCCGTTTTAAAAATGCGGTGTTTGGAACCGAAATACCCTTTTGCCAGCTTCAAAATCTTTTTATGACGACGACGAGTGGTGAACCCGCCCTTTACTCTTGCCATACTGTTCTACCTCCTTGGGATGATCGACGTGCGGCGCGCGTCGTTTATTTCACGTATACGAGCAGTTGTGCGATCCGTTTGGCGTCTCCGCTCGATACGAGCGCTGGCTTGCGCAATCCGCGCTTGCGGCCGGCCGACTTGCTTTCGAGAATGTGGCGTTTGAACGCGTGGCTTCTTTTCAACTTGCCGGTACCGGTTTTGCTGAAGCGCTTCGCGGCGCCGCGGTGCGTTTTCATTTTAGGCATAGGGGTGAATCCTCCTCATAATCGTGTCGTTCGTTACCGCATCAGTTCTTACTTCGGCGATAAAATCATAATCATGCTGCGGCCTTCAAGCTTCGGCCTGCGCTCGATGACGCAAATCGATTCGGCTTCGACGCCGACGCGGTCGAGCACCTTCTGTCCGATCTCGGCATGCGTAATTTCGCGTCCGCGGAAACGGACGGAGCATTTGACCTTGTCGCCTTCGCCCAGAAATTTCAGCACGTTGCGCAGCTTCGTCTGAAAATCGTGTTCGTCGATCGTAGCGCTGAAGCGCACTTCTTTCAGTTCGACGACTTTCTGGTTTTTGCGGGCTTCCTTGTCCTTCTTCTGCTGTTCATAACGGAATTTGCCGTAATCCATAATACGGCAAACCGGCGGTTTGGCCGTCGGCGCCACATTGACCAGATCCAGACTTGCATCCGCGGCGATTTGCATCGCCTCGCGAATCGGCTTGATGCCCAACTGTTCGCCGCCCGGCCCGATGAGCCTCACTTCTTTCACGCGAATCTCATCATTGATCATATGGTCCTTACTGATAACTGTCCACCTCCGTATCGATTGAATACCACTTGTTCCGCAACACACAAAAAAAGATGCGAGCATCCGGCTGCCCCCATCGTCATAGATCGACATCGCATATACGGCGCAATGGCTTGCGTCATAATTCCATGCCTAGATCATTGACCAGCCAACTTGGCGTCGGGCAGGTGAGAAGCGGGCGCTTCTGCTTCCAAAACATACTTCGTTACTATAGCACGATACCACCCGGCATGTCAACTGGTGGAAAAACGGCCCTGCAGCATATGCAGCAAGGCCGCTTTGTTGGTTCGCCCTCAGCTCGCCTGTTTGCTCCGCACGTCTTCGAGACGAAGGACACGCGTATGCTCGGTGTGGCTCCATTGCTTGTTGTTCTGGGTGAAAAACGCGTAGCAGGTGATCGGCCACCACGACAGCATGTAAACCGGGAACGTAATAAGCGTCTTGTACACCTTAAGCGGCGCGCGCTCGACGAGCATCGCCAGCGGGAACACGATCACGTTCAACGCCGTAACGGCCATGAAGAACGCCGGCGCCATATCGAACAGCGACGTCAGCCGCGCGGCACCCGGCATTACCAGATCGCCCCACATGATCATCGTCACAACCGAGCCGAAAAACAAATTGTACACGTTCAGCGCATAAATCGCGCAGTCGATCTTCGTCCAGCTGCGCTCTCTGATCCCTTGCCACAGCAGCGGGAACGAATAGCGGCGCGCCACGTCGAAGTGGCCTTGCATCCAGCGAAGGCGCTGCTTCGCCGACGCTTTGAACGTGAGCGGCTTCTCGTCGTACACTTTGGCGTCGAAGTTGAGCGTCGGCTTGATGCCGCGCTGCACGCAGCGCATCGTGAACTCGAGGTCCTCGACCAGGCTTGTCGCCCCCCAGCCCATCTCCTTCAGCAGCGCCGCGTCGAAGCACATGCCGGTGCCGCCAAGGAAATTCGCCATCTTCAGGTTGGTGCGCGGCAGCTGCCACAACCGGTTGCAGTACCAGTATGTAACCGCGTAAGCCCCCGTGATCCAGGAGTCGGTCGGATTTTTCGTATCCAGGTACGCCTGAATGACTTTGGAGCCGTTGCACAGGTCGTTGTTCATCAAGCTCAGGTAGTCCGGGTTGCACAAATTGTCGGCGTCGAACATGACGACGGCATCGTATTTTTTCGGCATCTTCCACAGTTCTTTCAGCATCCACTCGATGGCGTAGCCTTTGCCGCGCAGCTGCGGATTGTTCCGCTCCATGGCGATTACGCCGTGCTGGCGAACGATATCGGCCGTCTTGTCGGTGCAGTTGTCGCAAATGACGAAAACGTCATACAGCTCTTTCGGATAGTCCAGACGTTTCAGGTTTTCGAGGAGGGCCCCGACGACTTGCTCTTCGTTATGTGCGGCTACGAGTACGGCAAACGATTTGCGCGGTTCGTGCTTCATTTTCAGCTTGGGCTTGTACCAGCCGAAAAACGTAAGCGCCAGTTGATACACGCCGATAGCCGAGAACAGGATTTGCAGGATGAGCAGTACAACGTCGAGCACAGTATTATCCCCCTTTGGCGTTCCGTGCTCTCTTTCTATACGCACGGCAGAATGGCGATGGATTGCCGAATTTGATTTTCCTCTCATCGCGCGCAAAAGTCAAAAGCACTGTGGCGGATGATCTCCCCGCTTTTCTGACAAAAACGGGAAATGCCCCCCTTGGTACCGAAAATTCTCTTTCTCTGGCCCGATTGCCCGGTTTTCCATCGTTTTTCACAATTTACATTACATTTTCATCTCAAACATTACAGTTTCATTACATTTTTCAAGCAGTTTTATTATAATTCACCGTTACCCAGAAAACAAATCGTTCAAACAATCTCCTTATTTAACCGAAAATGCGCGAAATGACGCAAAAATGTTGATACCGGGCTAACATTCGGGGGATAAAATGAGCAGGAAGTCAAAATTACAGGGGGATTGAACCATGAATCGGGTTGCACAATGGCTGCAGCAGCAAGAAACGGGCTTGTTTCTGCGTTTGAACCGACGCAGCCGAAGCGCCGCGCTTGACCGTCTGCTGGGCTGGATCACGCATGCCGGCGGGGCCACCGCCACGATCGCCGCCGCCACGGCCATGCTGCTCGCCCCCGGACAATGGCGCGTCGCCGCGCTGCAAAGCCTTGCCGCTCTGGCCGCGAGCCATGTGCCGGTGGCGATATTGAAGCGCAAATACCCGCGTTTGCGTCCGTATCTGGTGCTGCCGCAGGCGATCACTTGCGCCAACCCGCTGCGCGACCATTCGTTTCCTTCGGGGCATACGACGGCCATCTTCTCCGTCTGCGTCCCGTTCGTCATGACCGCCCCGGCGCTCGGCGTTGCGCTGCTTCCGCTCGCGGCGACCGTCGCTTATTCGCGCATCTATCTCGGCTTGCATTTTCCGTCCGATTGCGCCGCCGGCGCCTTGATCGGCACGGCCGCAGCCGCCGCGGCTGCTGCAGCCATCTGACCGATTGCGGCAAGCAGCCGCGCGCTGCGGCTTACGGCTTCACAACCGCTCGCTGCAGCGCATTCGCGCCAATGACGACTTCGCAGCGATAGATCGGCATGCCCCGCTCGATAAACTTCGTTTCGTATTCCGTCAGCACCAGATCCTCGCGAATGCCCGCCGCATGCAAATCGAGCGAAATGTTGCGCAGGCGCAGCCCCAGATCGGCGAACGAATTCAGCGAAAATTCGAACAGCAGCTTCGAATCGGTTTTCATGTGAATCGTGCCTTCCGCGTTCAGCATCTTGATGTATTTGGTCACGAACCCGGCATGCGACAAACGGCGGCCGATGTGCTTCGTTTTGGGCCAGGGATCGCTGAAATTCAAATAAATACGCTCGATTTCCCCGTCGGCAAACACCTGCTCGATCTGCTCGATGTTGAATCGCACGAGCTGCAGGTTGGCCAGCGTCGCCCCTTCGGCGCCCTCGCGAAACCTCCTTGCCTTCTCCGCCGCACGGCGCACCAGTTCGTCGTACATATCGATGCCGATGTAGTTGATATCCGGATTGCGCATACTCAGATCGCCGATAAATTTCCCTTTTCCCATGCCGAGTTCGACATGAATCGGCTTGTCGTTGCCGAACCGCTGCGCCCATTTCCCTCTGTAGTCGGCCGGATTCAGGACGATCAGCTCCGGCTGGGCCTCGATTTCTTCCAGAATGCCCTTTCTTCCCCGCAAACGCATGCCATTTTCCCCCGTCGATTCATACTTCATCCGTTACACAGCATAGTCGATCACCCGGCAAAAATCAAAACGAAATCGCAGCATACAAAAAGCACCTCCGCAGGCCATCGGCGCGGAAAGTGCTCGTTCAATCTTATCGCGTTTTCTTTCAATTCGCCTTATACCTCAAGCGCGTGATAATCGATCTTGTCGGTTTCGGGCAAAAAGCGGCGGTCGAGCGTTTGTTTGATTTTCCTGCGGGCAACGGTGGCAAGCTGCGGTTGATCGTTGAAACGGATGCCGCTAAGCGCGATCGCTTCCTTCACCGTAAGTTCAAGAGTAATCGTCCGGTCGCCATCCGGTATCATGGTGTGCGTTTGCATGTCGGCCACTCTCCTTGGGGAAATCCCTGATTTTCGAGCAAGGATTAGAGAGAAAGTGTTGATTTTGCTCATTTCCAATATAACACATTATGTTAGGTATTGCAAGTGGGAAAGCGCCTCCAGCGCGAAAAAAAATCAAGACCGCCCCACCTTGCCGCCGGGCAGTCCTGACCTTTTTTGCAACCAGCTATTTCGCTTCGTGGCGACGATCGTTCCTGCTGCGCATGCCGAACAGTCCGATCAGGCCGAGCAAACCGAGCCAGCCCCAATTGGCGTTGTTGTTCGTCGTTGTTGCCGCGTTCGTGCGATAAGAATTCAGATGATAGCGGTTCGTCATGCCGTCGGTGCCGTAGCCGCGCGACGCGCCCATGTGGGCGTTCGGGGACGCCGTTGCACCGTTCGTCCCGTAAGTGGTATTCGTGCCGTTCGTGCCGAACATCGACGGATTGCCGTTCGTCGTGTACGAGGTCGTTCCCGGCGATGCCATCGTCCCGGGCACCGCGGCGGGAGACGAGTAAGACGCAGGAGCCGGCGAGGCCGGCGCCGGGGACGTGGTCCCTGCGGCGGAAGCCGGAAGCGCAAGGGCGAGCGACAAGGCCGATACAGCGAGAAGCGAAGACGACTTTTTCAAGGTAACGCTCCTTCCGGAAGATGATTATTGTCGAGCAGGTTTAGCATTCGCTTCGCAAGGCGCCGTTATGCCGGGAATGTTTGACGAATTCGGCTTCTCCCTCGCCCGCTCGCCTTGGCTCGCATTCGCATTTTGCCGCGTTTTCCGCTAAAATGAAGGGTGCGAATGAGTGGGAAAGGGGCTGCATGATGCTCCCTGACGAACAAACGCCACCGCTATGGGGCGACAAACGGTTTCATACATGGAATACGGAAATGCGCAAGCAGTTCGGAACGAAAGTGTTCAAGGTGATGCTGGACGCGGGTTTCACTTGTCCGAACCGCGACGGTTCGATTGCCGCGGGCGGGTGCACATTCTGCAGCGCGCGCGGTTCGGGCGATTTCGCCGGCAGCCGGCGGGACGATCTGATTACCCAATTCGGCAAAATCCGCGACCTCCAGCATCGCAAGTGGCCAAACGCCAGCTACATCGGCTATTTCCAGGCGTATACGAATACGTACGCGCCCGTACACGTGCTGCGGGACTATTACGAAGCCATTCTGCAGCAGCCCGGCGTTGTCGGGCTGTCCATTGCGACGCGCCCGGACTGTTTGCCGGACGATGTGCTCGATTATTTGGCCGAATTGAACGAACGCACGTATTTATGGGTCGAAATGGGGCTGCAGACGATTCACGAATCGACGTCGACGCTCATCAATCGGGCCCACGATACCGCCTGCTTCACGGATGCGGTCGCCAAATTGCGGGCGCGAGGCATTCGTACCTGCGCTCATATCATTTACGGCTTGCCCGGCGAAACGCGCGAGATGATGCTGGCGACCGGCGCGGCGGTGGCGCGCATGGATGTGCAAGGGATCAAAATCCACTTGCTGCACCTGATGCGCAAAACGCCCATGGTCAAGCAATACGAGGCGGGGCTGCTGCGCTTTCTGGAGCAGGACGAATATGTGGCGCTGGTCGTCGATACGCTGGAGCAGCTGCCGCCCGGGATGATCGTGCACCGGCTCACCGGCGACGCGCCGCGCGACCTGCTGATCGGCCCGATGTGGAGCTTGCGCAAGTGGGAAGTGCTGAACGCGATCGACGACGAGCTGGTGCGGCGAAATACGTGGCAGGGTAAGCTTTCGCAGGGGCTGCTGCCGACGGTTGGCCGGTAAAACGAACGCGGTAGCAGCGGCGGAGGGACAGGCATGGGATTTGTATCGATTCTGGGCATGGCGCACCGGCTGGCGCAGGAACGCGTGCAGCCGGGCGACACGGTTGTCGACGGCACGGCGGGCGGCGGCAACGACATGCTCGCGCTGGTCCGGCTCGTCGGCCGCAGCGGCTGCGCTTACGGCTTTGACGTGCTGCCGCAGGCGATTGCCCGTACGGAAACGCGACTGCAAGAAGCGGGCATAGAAGCGGAGCGCTATCGGCTGATCACCGATTCCCACGAACGGATGGAAACGTGGATTCCGCCGGAGAAGCACGGCCGAGTCGCTTGCGTCATGTTTAATCTCGGCTATTTGCCCGGAGGCGATCACGCCGCGATTACGACGCCGGCCACGACGCTGCCGGCGCTGGTTGCCGCGCTGCGCCTGCTGCGGCGCGGCGGCTTGCTGACCGTCGTCGTATACCCCGGACACGCCGGGGGACGCGAGGAAGCGGATGCGGTGGAACGCTGGGCGGCTTCGCTGCCGCAGCGCGAGTTTCAATCGCTGTTGTACCGGTTTGCCAACCAGCGCAAAGATCCGCCCTATTTGCTTGCGGTTGAGAAATTAGGGTGACGTCTGCAGGCAAAATAGGCTATGTTTCACTGGCTATTGGGCGAAAAATAAGCGACAGTGAGAAAATAGCCCGTGAAATCGCTGGTTATTTCGTAGAAAAGGTCGATTTGGGGGCTGTGGGGTTGCAATAGCCAGTGTTTTCGCTGGCTATTTTCGATGAGCAGCGTAAAATCAAGCGAATTAGCCACTATTTATGGGCTATTTTCCAAAGAAGAATGATCGACATGGGAGGAAATCTGTGATGAAACCGTATCCGCTGCAATTTGCGCCCGAGTTCAAGGAACGTGTCTGGGGAGGGCGGGCGCTCGAGCAATTCGGCTTTACGCTGCCGCCGGGCCACATCGGGGAAGGCTGGATGATCGGCGATCATCCGAACGGCACGACGCGCGTGGCGAACGGCGAACTGGCCGGACTTGGACTGGACGAAGTAAGGCGTACATACGGCGCCGAGCTGTTCGGCGCCAAAGGAGTCGCTTCCGGCAATGGGCGGTTTCCGCTGCTGATCAAGCTGCTCGATTGCCAGGACGACTTGTCCGTCCAGGTGCACCCGAGCGACAACTACGAAGGGCTGCCGAAAGGCGAGCTCGGCAAAACGGAAATGTGGTACGTGCTGGACGCCAAACCGGGTGCCAAAATCATCTACGGCCTGAAGCCGGGCAACACCCGGGAGTCGTTCGCCGCGGCGGTCGAAGCGGGGCGTATCCTGGATACGCTGCAAGAGGTGTCCGTGGCCCCCGGCGACACGTTCTACATTCCGGCGGGAACCGTACATGCGCTCGGCGCCGGCGTGCTTGTGGCGGAAATCCAGCAAAACTCCGACACGACTTACCGGCTCTACGATTACGACCGGCCGGGCCTTGACGGCAAGCCGCGCGAGCTGCACATTGCCGACTCGCTGCGCGTCACCGCCTTCGACAACGCCGGCGCGTCGCGAAGCAGCACGGCGGGCAGCGCGCCGAACGAATGGCTGCAGCTTGCGGCTTCGCCCTATTTTATCGTCGAGAAGGCGGCAATTGACGGCAGCCTGGCCGCTGCGACAACGCCGGACAGCTTCACGATCGTTGTCGTCTGCGACGGCAAAGGCGAACTGGAGTGGGAGGGCGGCGCCGCTGCGCAGCCGCTTGCCGCAGGCCAGTGCTACTTGCTGCCCGCTGCGCTCGGCGGCTATGCGATTGGCGGCAAGCTGACCGTACTGCGCAGCTACTTGCCGTAACCGGCCTCGCCTTCAAAATGATCAGGCATCGTTCGTTGCCCTCAAAGGGACGCGAGCGATGCCTGTTTCGATTCAGCGGGTTCAGAAGCCCATCTTCGCCGCGTAATTGCCCCAGTGCGGCTGGTTGCCGTCCACGTCCACGATGCCGTACTCGTCCGACAAGCCCCAGCTCGTGAACGCTTTGCCGCTTTTGTCCGCGAGCTGCGGGTCGGCTGCCAGCGCGGCAAGGCCGCGGGCCAAATAATGCGGCGTCTCCGACTGGGCAAAATGCGGATCTTGCGCAATCGCATCGCGCCAGTTCGCTTCCGTCACGCCAAAATGATCGAGCATCTCTTCCGAGCGCAGGAAGCCGGGCGTCGCCACCAGTGCATGAACGCCATGCGGGCGAAGATCGGCCGCCATGCCTTCGGCGAGATGGATGACCGACACTTTGGACAAGCTGTAGAAAAGAGAGCCGCGATACCGGTAGTCATGTCCGTCGGTAATTTCGACGATCAGCCCGCTGCCCCGCTTCACCATCAGCGGCGCCGCATAGTGGCTGGTGATGAGGTGCGTATCGATGGCGCGCTCGAGCATCGTCAGCCCTTTCGACAACGAATGCTCCCAGAACGGCACGCCCCATTCGGTCAGCTTCTCCCCTCCCCAAATATCGTTGACGAGAATGTCGAGCTTCCCGTCCTGTTCCGCCGCTACGCGTTCGAACAGCGCCTTTACGTCGGCTTCCGACGTATGGTCGGTGCGCACCGCATAAGCGACGCCGCCGCGGGCAACGATCAGCTCCGCCGTCTCGTCGATCGTCTCCGTCCGCCCGATGTCGGACGGGCTTCCTTTGACGCTCCTCCCCGTGCAGTAGACGGTCGCTCCCGCTTCGCCCAGCGCGAGGGCGATCGCGCGGCCCGCTCCCCGCGTCGCACCGGCGACAAGCGCCACTTTGCCTTGCAATGGTTTCATCAATGGTTGCTCTCCTTTCGCGGCGCTTGGCGCCATCGATTTCACCTTCATTGTAGCGGGCGAATATGTCAACTGCTGTCATGTTTGAATCAAAGGTGCAACCGAATCGCCTGCGGCAGCCGCCGCCGGATTGCCGCCTTCGTCAAGCGGCACCGTATAGGAAGCCGGTTTGCCGGCGGATTCCGGATCGTAAACGACAAGCAGAAGCGTTTGCCGCTCGCGGCCCGCGACACCGCTGTCGAAATAAGCCGCAGCGTCAAACGGCAGCACCTCGACAACCGCGTGCTTGTGCAGTTCCTTCTCTCCCCAGCCGTACGCGGCAAAATCCGCTTGCCCGGCTTGTCCCGTCCGCGCCAGTTCCGGCCGCTCGGCGAGCAGCCGCATATACGCGCTTTGCCGCGCCTTGTCCGGCGCGTCGTTCCACCATATTTTGCGCGGCTTGTACTTGTGCCCGAGGAAGTAGTCCAGCTTCATCAGCCCGAGCGCTGTGGCCAGATTTGACACACCTGTCCCGCGGAAAACAAGGAAATCCTGCAGCCGGGTGAACAAATCCTCCAGCTGGTGCCCGATCTTCTGCCAGCCGCGGCTTTCCCAGTAATCGCCGAACTGTTGAAAAAAGTCGAACGGCGTTTCGAACTCGGCGCCGATCAAATACGCAACGCTGTGGTCCAGCCGGTGCGCGTTCCAATATTTTTCCAGCACGTCCTCCACTCGTTTGATCCGCACCAGATCGGAGAACGGCAGAATGTCGTTGCCGAGTATTTCGTAAGGCGCGTGGTCCATGTATACGTAGCCGTACTTGTCCGCGTCCGCGCGCAGGCCGGTGCCGCGCAGCATCTTGAGGAAGCCGAGCTGCAGCTCCTCCGGCCCGAGAGCGAACACATCGTTGAACGTGCGGCGGAACGACGCGTAATCTTCCTCCGGCAAGCCGGCGATCAAGTCGAGATGCTGGTCGATGTTGCCGCTTTGGCGAATCGTCGTCACCGTACGCGACAGCTTGGCGAAATTTTGCCGCCGTTTCACCAGCTCGTTCGTCAAGTCGTTCGTCGACTGAACGCCGATTTCGAAGCGGAACACACCCGGCGGCGCATGCTCCGCCAGGAAGTCGAGCACCTCCGGCCGCATGATGTCCGCCGTAATTTCGAACTGAAAGACACAGCCCTGGTGATGCTCCAGCAGGAATGCAAAAATATCGAGCGCCACGTCCCGTTTGATGTTGAACGTACGGTCGACGAACTTGATCAGCTTGGCGCCGGCGCCGATCAGGTAGAGCAAATCCTGCTTCGTCCGCTCCAGGTCAAAATAGCGCACCCCCACTTCGATGCTCGACAAGCAAAACTGGCAGCTGAACGGACAGCCCCGGCTCGTCTCGAAATAAACGACGCGGCTGCCAAGATGCGGCACATCCTCGGGAAACCGGTGCGGGGACGGCAGCGTCGCCAGATCGAGCTTCGGTCTTCCCGGGTTGATCACGATTTCGTCGCCCTTGCGGTAAGCGAGCCCGAACACAAAATGAAACTTGCGCGCGCCGGCAAGCTCCCGCAGCAAATCGCGGAACGTCTCCTCGCCTTCGCCTACAACAATACAATCGACTTCCGGCAGCCGCTTCATCCAATGCTCCGTGTCGTACGACACTTCCGGGCCGCCGAGCACGATCGTCAGCTTCGGCATGATTTTGCGCAGCATGCGCACGATGCCGATCGTTTCTTCGATGTTCCATATATAACACGAAAAACCGACCACGTCCGGGCGCCGCTGGAACAAATCGGACACCACGTTCATAGCCGGGTCTTTGATCGTATACTCGACAATATCGACTGCAAACTCGTCCGCGCAATACGCTTTCAAGCAGCGCAGCGCAAGCGAAGTATGAATAAATTTGGCGTTAAGTGTCGTCAGAACGACGTTCATGGCTGTTCCATCCTCCCGTGTGTTTCCCGCCTATTTTACCACAGAAGGGGCCTCACAGGGAAAAAGCGACGCTAAACGGGACAACCGTTACCCTTGTTAGCGCGTCGACAAAACCGCCAAATCCTCCGTTGCTTCCGGATGCATGTAGGCCGCGGCCGCAACCGGGAACTCCGCCGCCTCTTCGGCTTCTTCGAGCTCAAGCGCCGTCAATCTGCCGCTTCCTTCGAGCCAAAGCGTCGCCTGTTCCATCATGCGTTCCTCGACCAATTCCTTGCGCTGCTTCAAACGGCCAATGTCTGCGCCGCCTTCGTGAATCGTCCGGTTCAGCCGCGTCCGTTCCTCCATCCATTTCGCCAGTTGGTACAAGATCATTGTCGTCATCCCTTTCGCCTGTTGAAATCGTTCCTGCCGTGTATGTCGCCGCCACGCTGCCGACCTTGCTATCCATATGCGCTGCGCCGCTTTTGGTGCGGGCTGCGCTGCCCTTTTGGAACCGCTTGCTTGATGTATCCATCTTACCCGGGCTATATTAATGGCGGATGAAAGCTTCATTAATAAAGCGTGAACATCCGGTGACAAATTGTTACGCTTTCATTAATGTAGCTTGCACAGCGTGTTGGCATTCCATACGGCGCGAAAGGGATCCGGTTTCAAAAGATTGCTGTCTACTCCCAGCGGAACGTAAAAGCGGAAACGGCAAACGCCACGATCGTCCATCCCGCGAGAATCGTCAACTCCGGCCAAAGCGTGCCGACACCCGCGCCGACGTTCATCACCTGGCGCAGCCCGGTCGTCAGGTGCGTGATCGGGATCAGTTTGACGAGCGCTTGCAGCCAATCGGGCAAGTTTTTGACCGGGAAGAAGACGCCGCCGAGAAACATGAGCGGAAACGAAATAAAGCCGGAAATCGGGCCGGCGCTTTCCGGGTTGCGCGCCAGGGATGCGATGATGAAGCCGATCGCCATAAAGGCGAGCGTGCCGACGATGACGAAGGAAAGCAGCAGCCACCAGGAGCCGTTGATATTCGTGCCGAAGCCGAGGCTGCCGACGAGCAGCACAATGACCGCTTGCGATGCGTTCAGCAGCAGCCGGGCCGTAATTTGCGCGGCGATGAACGTCGACGAGCGCAGCGGCGTGCTCTGCAGCCGGCGCAGGATGCCGCGTTCCCGCCAGGACGCGATTTGTGCGGCGACGCCGTTCAGATTGTTCGACATAATCATCATGCCAACGATGCCGGGAACGAGAAAATCCATATATTTTAAATGAAGCGACTGCACTCCTTCCGCCTGCACCGTCACGATCGGCTTGTAGCCGGTCAGTTGCTTGCTGACGCTGTCCGCGGCCAAATCGACGGCCGTCTGTCCGAGCTGCGCGGTTACAGCATCCGTATCGTCATAGTACAACCGGATGCGCGCTTCGCCCGATTTGGCATTGACGGCGGTTTCGTAGCCTTGCGGGACGATGACGACGATTTCGCGGTCGCCGCGGCGAAGCTCGTCCAGCGATTTGCTTTCGTCGCTTCTCGGGGTGACGACGGCCACCTTCGTCTGCTGCAGCGCCTGCACGAACGACTGCGACGCCGCGGTGCCGTCCTTGTCGATAACGACGACGTCAACCGTGCCGGAGCCGCCTTTGCCGAAAAACGTGCCGAGCATGATCATGAAGACGATCGGAAACAGCAGCGACCAGAACATGACTTGCCGGTTGCGGCCGAACAGCCGCAGCTGCGCCAGCGTCAATTGCCAATAAGCTTTCATGCTTCCCGCAGGCTCCTTCCCGTCATATGAATGAACACGTCCTCCAGCGTCGCCGTGCGCGTCTGCAGATCGGTCAACTGCAGCTGATGCACGGTCGCCGTTCGCACCAGATCGGTTAACGTTTCCTGCAGCCGATCCGTGTACAGCACGAACGTGTCGCCGCGTTGCTCCGCCTGCTTCACCGCCGTCACCTTGCGCAGCAGCTCCAGGGTGTGATCCCGCCGCCTCTCGCCTTCTTGCGGCTCCGCCGTCTGCTTCCGGCCGATCAGCGCATCCCGCTCGGCGTCGCCGCCATGCCGTTCCGCCGCCGTCACGATCCGCTGGCCGAAGGCGTATTGCGCCTGGCCGGCCGTACCTTCCCTCTCCGGAACGACCGGCTCCGGCAGCCGGAATTCGATCGCGCTGAAAGATTGCAAGCTGCGCACCAGATTTCGCGGCGTGTCGAGCGCGATCACTTCGCCGCGGTCCATCAGACAGATGCGATCGCAAAGAACGTGCGCTTCATCCATGTAGTGCGTGCTGAGCACGACCGTTTTGCCCTGCTGTTTCAGACGTTCGACGATGTCCCAGAGCGAGCGCCGCGCCTGCGGGTCCAGCCCCGTCGTCGGCTCGTCGAGAAACACGACCTTCGGGTCGTTGATGAGCGCAAGCGCAATCGCGAGCCGTTGTTTCTGGCCGCCGGACAAGTTTTTGACCCGGCCGTCGATCTTGTCCGCAGCAGCATGTCCGCAAGCAGCGGTTCGATCGGCACCGTATGCGTGTAGAAGCTGGCATACATCTGCACGATCTCCCTCACCTTCAGCAGATCGAATAAGGAAGTGGATTGCAGCTGCACCCCGATCACTTCCTTTACCTGGCCGAGCTGCGTGTCGAACCCGGCCACGCGCGCGAATCCGCCGTCCGGCTTGCGCAGCCCTTCGATCATTTCCATCGTCGTCGTTTTGCCGGCGCCGTTCGGTCCGAGCAGGCCGAATATTTCCCCTTCGTATACGTTGAAACTGACGCCGTTCACCGCCGTAAAAGTACCGTACCGCTTGACGAGCCCTGCCGCTTCGATGACCGTTTTGTCCGATGCCATGCCCTCGCCCTTTCGTGAAATCGGATTCATCGCTTTCGCTTGATGCCATTTCATGATTATACCATTTCCGGCGGCACAGGTGCATTTTCACCCGCATTGCGCTATAGTGATCATTATAATCGGTACGGCTCGTCAACCCCCATTACATGCTGCGAGGGATGAATCATGAACCGTTTTAAAGGCTTACGCATGAAAGCGATCGTTATCGGGTTTATTATTCAACTGGCTGTCGGCATGCTGCTGAACGCGTTGTTCTCGCTGCTGCTGATCGGCATCCACCAACCGGCCGAAGGCACCACGCATCCGCTTTATTCCCACAACGGCTATATCGCGATCGCGCTGCTCCTCGGTTTGGTGGCGGTCGCCGCCGGCAGCTATTCGGCCAGCAAAGTGTCAGGCGAGCCGGGCAATCGGCACGCGCTGTTCCTTGGCATCATCATCGTTTTGATTGGCCTCATGTCGGTAGACAACGGCAAAAGCCTGATGCCGGTCTGGCATCAAGCCGGAACGCTGCTGCTGACAATCCCGGCGGCGCTGTTCGGCGCCTACGCTTATAACAAACGAATGGCAACTGCCGCCGGAACGAACAACCAAGCATCGGAGTGAAACGGATTTCATGAACGGTCAGAAGCGAAATGGCCCCGCGAAGGGCGGCACGGCGAAGGGCGATACGGCAAAAACCGGCACGGCTCCCGCTGCGGCGCCTGTGACCGCCGAAGACGTTCGTGTCGGCGAACGTGTCGTCGTGACCGTCAAGCGGCTCGGCATCAATGGCGAAGGCGTCGGTTACTACAAGCGCAAAGCCGTGTTTATTCCTGGCGCGTTGCCGGACGAAGTCGTTCATGCCGCCGTCACGCACGTCGAACCGAGCTTCCTGCATGCCGAACTGCAGCGTATCGAGAAACGTTCGCCGCATCGCAAAGAGCCCGAGTGTCCTGTCTACGAAGCTTGCGGAGGCTGCCAGCTGCAGCATATGGCGTATGCCGGCCAATTGCAGGCCAAGGAAGCGCTCGTACGCGAAGCGTTCGATCGTTACGCGCGCGTGGCGGACTTGACGATCCGGCCGATCATCGGCATGGAAGAGCCGTGGGGATACCGCAACAAAGCGCAGCTGCAGGTCGGTTTCGAGCAAGGCCGCGTCATCACCGGCTTGTATGCCGCCGGCAGCCACAAGCTCATCGACATCGCCGGCTGCCGCGTCCAGCATCCGGCCATTAACCGCGCGGTCGCTGAAGTGGCCGCCGTCGTCCGGGAGCTGCGCATCCCGGTCTACGACGAGCGCAAACGCACCGGCTGCTTGCGCACCGTTGTCGCCCGTATTGCACTGGCAACCGGAGCGCTGCAGCTGACGCTCATTACAGCCACGGGCGAACTGCCGCAGCAGGACCGGCTCGTAGCGGCTATCCGCAAGCGGGTGCCGCAGGTCGCGGCGATCGCGCACAACGTTAATGCGGGCAAAACGCCGCTCGTTTTCGGCGATACGACCCGCTTGCTCTGGGGCGCGGAGCGGCTGGACGAAACGCTGGGCGACGTCCGGCTGTCGCTTTCCCCGCGCGCCTTCTTTCAGTTGAATCCGGCGCAGACGATTCCGCTTTATCGGGCGGCCCAGGAAGCGGCGGCGCTCACCGGGCGCGAGTTGGTCGTCGACGCTTATTGCGGCTCCGGCGCCATCGGCTTGTGGCTCGCTCCGCATGCGCGCGAGGTGCGCGGCATCGAAGCGATCCCCGAGGCGGTGCGCGACGCCAAGCGGAATGCCGCGCATAGCGGCGCCGCCAACGTCACGTTCTACGAAGGGCAGGCAGAGAAACTGCTGCCCGAATGGATACGCGCCGGCGTGCGGCCGGACGTCGTCGTCGTCGACCCGCCGCGCACCGGCTGCGACCGCCGTTTGCTCGACGCCATTGCTGCCGCCAAGCCGCAGCGCCTCGTTTACGTCAGCTGCAACCCGTCGACGCTGGCCAAAGACTGCCGCGTGCTGCTGGACGCCGGCTTCCGCATCGAATGGGTGCAGCCGGTTGATATGTTTCCGCAGACGAGTCATGTGGAGTGTACAGTGTTGCTAAAAGCGAAGGGGCGGGAATAACCTATGCCCCTAAGTTTTGACTTTGCCTCATACGCGCCATCCCCCATCCGCCAACTCCCCCCTTGCCAAATAGGCCATGTTTTCTTGCCTATTTCGCCAAAAACGGGCAGCCTCTTCAAAATAACCAGCGAAATCACTGGCTATTTCGCTCGAAATGCCGATTTGAAGGCGATTTAGGGCAAATAACCAGTAAAATCACTGGCTATTTCCGACGCGCCACCCCAAATCGGGCAAATAGGCCATTTTTCATGGGCTATTTTCGTTGCCGAGCAAGAAATCGGGTCACTAAAAGGGCGATTCGCCAGGACAGGTGGAAAAGAGAAATAGTATGGAAAATTACAGGACTCTATCGACAAAACGATTCTACTCAAGTAGAATGTTATTATGTGATTCTACAGCAGTAGAATAAATGGACGAGGTGTTTTCATTTGGTTATGAAGTTATTCGATAGCGAGCTTAATATTATGGAAATCTTGTGGAATGAAGGCGACACTTCCGCAAAGCGAATTGCAGAAATTACAAAAAAAAACGTCGATTGGAGTAAAACAACAACGTATACCGTCATCAAGAGATGCCTTGATAAAGGGGCAATCGAGCGACGGGAACCTAATTTCATTTGCCATGCGCTTGTTACACGAGAGCAAGCGCAAGAACATGAAACAACGGAATTAATAAATAAAATGTATAATGGCGCTCCAGACAGGCTGATTGCTTCATTGTTGGGACAGAAACGATTGTCGATTGAAGAAATCAGCCGCTTGAAACGTCTCATCGATAGCATGGAATGAGGTGAGGGAATGTCGTTGCTTCAAATGAGTATTTCGGCTTCCGTCCTTATTCTTGCCGTTATTTTCTTACGTTCTTTGTTTATTCACAAGCTGCCCAAAATGACCTTTCTGTTTCTTTGGGGTGTTGCATTAATTCAATTGCTTGTACCTGTTTCCGTTCAATCGCAATTTAGTATTTTTACGGCTGCGGAACAATTAAGCGAAATGTTTACAGTGCCAAAATTGATTCCCACGCCGGAAAGTTCAACATTTATTAATGGAACTACGGTAATCATGCCGCCAATTACAGAAGATCTAACAGAACCGCTTGCACCACTGAAGACGGCTTCACAAATATCGCCTATTGTATGGGTGTGGTTAGTTGGTTTTATGGGGTGTGCTATATTTTTTATTATTCCGCATGTAAGGTATCGCAAAATCTACAAAATGGCTGTGCCTATTAGAAACGATTTTATAAGAAAATGGCAGCATTCAAATTTGTTATGGCGAGATGTTCAAATCCTGCAACTGGATAATATTTCAACGCCGCTTACCTACGGTATTTTTCGACCTGTTGTACTCTTGCCTAAAAATGTAGATTATGACGATGAGAAGCAACTTGCGCTTGTCCTGACCCACGAATTTACGCACGTCAAACGATTCGACACACTAAAAAAATGGATTCTTGCCGCTAGCGTATGCGCCCATTGGTTCAACCCTTTTGTATGGGCCATGTATATCCTTGCCAACCGCGATATCGAGCTATTCTGCGATGAAGCGGTCATACGAAAATTGGGGGAAAACACGAAATCTACGTATGCCAGAGCACTCGTACGTTTGGAAGAAAAGAAAATCGGTTTGTCGCCGATGATTAGCAGTTTTTCCAAAAACTCAACGGAAGAAAGGATTATATCGATCATGAAAACCAAGAAAATCACGATCCCTACGATGCTGCTCGCTACTGGGCTTGCAGCCGGTGTCGTTATCATCTTTGCGACTTCTGCATTGGACAAAACGGAAGCTCCAACGGGTGTCGACCATCCTGTAGCCGAAGTTGTGCCCGCATTATATCATGGTGCCACCACTACAGAGTTAATGCCGCACGATTTAACATTCAACAAGAAATATGATGTACCGAAGATGATAGACAGCCTTATGGCTTCAAAGTATCGGGCCGTTTATATGGACAACGAAATATATCTTCGTGTCATGACGGATAACACCATACAGATAAGCAAAGATAATGGCGCAGTTTGGAAAAAATATGATACCGATGAAATCGATGCAAAAGATTTTGCAAAATGGCTGCTGATCAATGATCCGATACCGGGCTATTCAATGGAAGAAGTTCAGAGTCGCTTGGCAAACGGGGCAGAAGTAAAACATTTGGTGTTTGAAAATGGAAAAGAGATGTATTTCATCATCGACAGGAACGGCGTACAGATTGAACTTGTACAGCCTGAAAAAATATCTTCTGTTCTGATCGACGGTCAAAGAATGATGATTACTTCCGCTATATCAGCCCAGATGCTGAAATCGTTTTATGACTTGTTAGTGTCGAACAATATACTTTCGGAAACTTTTGCCAAACAAGATTATTCGGAAAGAATGAAGTATCTTGAAAAAAATCTCCCTAACTTTATCGTGATGAAATAAAGGAGGGTTGCCGTTTACCCTTCTATCCGAATTATTTATCCAAATTCTCAATAGCATAGTCGGCTTCTTCTTTTGTGAATTTTTCACCGTGTTCGGAAACAAGTTGGTCATAAATTCCTTGCTTCGACATGTACATCGATTTTGAATAGGATTCCGCTTTTTTCAAAGCATTTGCTTTCCAGTCGAATTCAAGATTATTTATTGCATACGTAGCGGCTTCTTGAGAGAACTTCACTCCATATTCCGAAGTTAATTGGTCATTAATGGACATTTTGGACATGTTCATTGTTTTTGCGTACGATTCCGCTTTTTTCAAAGCAGACTTATATTCCTTGGGAACGTTGTCCTCAGCTTTTTTATCTTCTTTTGGAGGTTCCTCTTTTTTCTCCTTTGTCCCGTCTTTTGCCGGTGTGACTGCCGGTTCGCTTGTATTAGTACTTGTAGCCGCTTTATCAGCGTCATTGCCATTGACAGCTGGGGTTTTAGAAGAAACAGCTCGTACAACAGAACTACCCGTATAATTGGTTGAACCACAACCAGAAAGAATTGCCGTCAAAACGGTGATAATCATTGCGGTCTTCTTCATTATTTACTTCTAAAGTTTTACCTGAAGCATACCATAATTCGACACCATGAAGGAACGAGTCAACCGTTTGCAGAAGCGTTGAATCCTTTGACGATAAGCCATACAGCCATAACCATTTCTTGTATGGCAAGCGGAAGCAATAAAATCGTAAATGGAGTTTCAAACAAGGCGAACATACCTGTAGCCAAGTAGAGTATGCCTGCAATAACTCCCCAACCTGACAGCCATCTTGGAATTAATTTGAATTTGTACGACAGATAATAAAACATCAGGGCACCAAGGCTAAAAATAATCATTGTAATGGAATTAACCCATTCCCCCGAATCCGATATAAAGTTCCCTATGAGCTGTAAGCCGGCGCTGTCGGCGGAAACATTCCTTTCATATTCCTTGCTTAATACCACAAGCAATAACCAGCTTATAGCCGTCACAAGGTAGGTGAAGGTCTCAAGGGCTCCCCGGAAAACAACATACCCCAGAGCCAAAACTTCATTATACTTTTTTGCGATTGGATAGAGGAAAACCGGTACCAAAGCAAGTGATATTGCCATGATCAACAAAAAGAACGTTCCTAGCAAGATCTGGTTTTCATTTGTTGAAACTTTCGCAAGCAGATTAGCTTTTCCAAGAATGTCTCCCGTAGACACACCGCTGAGGACGCCTGCAACTGTCCCAATGATAAATAACACGCCAATAGTTTTTGCAGTCCTATTATTATTGCCGGACATTCGATTCCCCTCCACACGATTGGATCAATCACAATGAATTATACATATTGTTCCATGCGGCCTACAGATACTTAAGTATGGTTTTACATTAGTATTTGTTGACGGTGAATCACATGGATTTCTATAATGGATTCATGAATATTCCGATTATCGCGACAAAACTTTATTTGCCCGGGACGAGGCCGAAAGCCGTTCGCCGTCAGCGATTGATCGATTGCTTGAATGATGGCTTGCAGCACAGATTGACGTTGGTCTCCGCATCGGCCGGCTACGGAAAAACCACGCTTCTGAGCGGATGGCTGCAGGAGTGCGGCCTGTCTTCCGCGTGGCTTTCCATGGATGAGGAAGATAACGATTTCGCACGTTTTCTCGCCTATCTTTTTGCTGCCATGCGCAGAATTGAAACGACGTTCGGAGAGAACGCTGCCGGTCTATTCGATGCTCCGCAACCGCCTGCCGAGCTTCTATTCTCCATCTTCCTAAACGAACTTCATGCCATTGCCTCCCCTTTCGTTCTTGTCTTGGATGATTACCATGTGATCCGCGAGGAATCGATTCATAAAGCGATGGGAACATTGATCGAGCGTATGCCATCCCGGATGCACGTGGTTATTGCCACGCGCGAGGATCCGCCTCTTCCATTGGCACGTTTGCGTGTCCAAAACCATTTGGCGGAGGTCCGCGTCGAAGATTTGCAATTTACTTCCAACGAAGCAGAACAATTTCTAAATCGGGTGATGGGGTTAAACCTTGCGCAGAAGCATGTCGATGAGCTGAAATCCCGCACGGAAGGTTGGATTTCCGGGTTACAGCTTGCTGCGCTATCCATACAGGGTCAACCCTCAAATCCTGCCGATTCGGTTAGGTCCTTTACCGGCAACCATCCTTTTGTCCTCGATTATTTGCTTGAAGAAGTGTTGAAGCGGCAGCCTGAAAGCATTCAAGCTTTCCTGCTGCATACTTCGATTCTGGATCGAATGTGCGGTCCTCTTTGTGATGCCATGTTAAAAAAACAGGCCGGATTTCCTTTAAGCGGGCAAGAAACCTTGGAGTATTTGGAACGAGCCAATCTGTTCGTCATCCCTCTAGATAACGAAAGAAAGTGGTACCGGTATCACCATCTTTTCGCCGATTTATTGAGGAATCGATTACAGAGGGTCCACAAGTTTACATCGACCGCTGACACTGTTGCTCAATTGCATGAAATAGCAAGCGAGTGGTATGAGGAAAACGGGCTTGAGATCGAAGCCTTTCAGCATGCGGCGGCTGCGCATGATATGGAGCGAGCCGCACGTCTGATAGAGGGCAAAGGGATGCCTCTGCTCTTTCGCGGAGCCATAACGCCTGTCCGGAATTGGTTGAATACATTGCCTAAGGATGAATTGAATAAACGGCCGCTATTGTGGGTATTCGATGCTTCTTCGCGGATGGCGATAGGACAGCTTGGCGAAGTAGAATCCAGACTGAGGGCTGCCGAAATCGCTTTGCATACCTTTGACAATGACGAGCAAACCCGGGAAATAATCGGTCAAATCGCCGCCACCCGTGCGACGCTTGCCGTGAGTCAGCATCAAGTGGAAACGATTGTAGCCGAGTCGACCCGCGCGCTTCTATATCTTCGTCCCGATGACTTGTCCGCCCGTTCGGCAGCAAGCTGGTCCTTGGGTTATGCCTGCCAACTGCGGGGGGATCGCGCCGCCGCTGCCGATGCATACGCCGTTGCGTTATCGATGAGCGAGCGAACAGGACATCGAATCATGGCCATCTTATCTACGCTTGGGATAGGAAATATTCAAGAGCAACAAAATCAGCTCCGGCAGGCTGCCGACAGGTATTGCTCAGCACTGGAACTGGCGGGGAACGTACCGTTTCCGGTTACTTGCGAGGCGTACATGGGATTGGCTCGAATTTATTATCAATGGAACGACCTGGACGAGGGCATGAAATATGGACGGCAAGCCGTTCGTTTCGCCGAAATGATTCACCCTTCAGACAGATCGATTGCCGCGAAGGTCGTACTCGCCCGGATGAACATTGCGTGTGGAGAAGAAAGCGTCGCATCCGCCTTATTGGACGAAGCATTTCGGGCCGCTCGTCAGCATTCATATCCCCATCAGTTTCCTCCGATTGCTGAAGCCCAAGTGCGAATCCGTATTCGACAAGGCCGATTGAAGGATGCTATGCAATTGGCGCAAACCTATTGTCTCCCCTTCAGTATGGCTCGTATCCATCTGGCAGCAGGAAATTCCGCCGAGGCATTGGCAGTGCTTAATCCTGTAAGGAAACAAGCGGAGGAAAGGGAGCACGAGGATACTCGAATTCAAACGCTCGTGCTTCAAGCCATCGCCGGGCAATCCGTGCAAGTGCTGGCAGATGCTATTGCGACCGCCGAGCAGGGCGGGTTCATTCGTATTTTTGTTGATGAAGGCGAATGGATTGCGGGCCTTTTGCGACAATTATCCGCACGAGGATTGAAATCCGATTTGTTCAATAAAGTGTTGGCTGCGTTTAAAGCGGAAGGGGCATTGAACGAGAAACGCGGATCGGATTTGATTGAACCGCTCAGTGAACGGGAACTCGAAATATTGCGCTTGATTGCCCTTGGGCTGTCCAATCAGGAAATCGCCGAACGCCTCTTTCTTGCTCTGAGCACCGTAAAAGGACATAACCAAAATATTTTTGGCAAACTGGAGGTTGGGCGCCGCACCGAAGCCGTAGCGCGAGCCCGAAGATTTGGGTTATTGTAAGGTCGTTCAAAGGCGGCCGCTCATGAGGTAAATGCGACTGTTGGTCACTGGACAGCGATTGGGAAAAAGAATACTATTTCAATAGAATCCATTTGAAAGATTAGGAAGAGCCTGGGAGGGTTCTGCGTTGATGGCGGAAATTCGAATAACCAAATTGGCGAACGGAAATGGATATCAGGCAAATGGCGAATTCGTATGAGCACTCGTGGCATGTCCCTTCTCTCCCGCCGGCTCAAGCGGAGTATCGAATGCCGCTGCACAACCTGCCTGATCGACTGTATGGACGCGACCGCGAATTGGAGTGTATTAAAGAAGCATTCCACTGGACAACGCTTGGCTCCACGCAGATGGTTTGCGTATCGGGGCCTTCGGGAATCGGGAAAACAGCGCTTATACAGGAAGCGACTCGGCAAATAGCGCTCGGACAAGCGTATATCATTTCCGGCAAATTCGAACCCCTGCAACAAGATCACGCTAAATCACCGCTCATTGCCGCTTTTCGCGAGTTGATCGAACAATTATTGAGCGAGGATAAGATCAGCCTGGATAGGTTGCGGGGATCCATAACCCGTGCGCTTGGCGCGGGCGCTGCCGTTATTTCGGAAGTCATTCCCGAGATCGAACGAATTATCGGACAACCGGCGCCAGTCGAGCCGCTGCCGCTCGAAGAATCCATTGAGCGATTCCAGTTTGCCTTTCGTCGCTTCATTCAAGTGTTCTGCCATCAGAAGCACCCGCTCATTCTGTTCATGGACGATCTGCAATGGGCTGACGAGGCATCCTGGCGAATCATTCGCTCCTTCATGACAGACCCGCATAGCCAAAGCTTGCTGCTTATTGGCGCTTTTCGCGACACGGACAATGCACAGGCAAGCCGAATCAAGGAGGAAGCAGCGGCAATTGCCGCTTCCGGCGCCGCGGTGCAGTCGTTGCCTCTCCAGCCGCTCGCCTCTGCCCATTTGACGCGTATGGTTAAAGATACGATGCGCGTGAAAGAGAGCAACGCCGCAGAAATAGCCCATGCCCTGCTGCTGAAGTCGGAAGGCAATCCGCTTCTGTTCCGGCGATGGCTGCAGCGAAGTCTGGAAGAAGAAACGCTTCGATTCGATGAGACAACGGATCACTGGGTATGGCATTGGAACGATAATCACCTTGCCGGGGACCTCGCAGATGCCGATTTATTGTTGACCTATATGACCGATAGCGTCAATCGACTTCCTCCTGACACGCGTCAAGCGGTTCTGGAGGCGTCTTGTCTGGGTGGCGAAATCGAGCTTGAATTGCTTTCGTCCTGGCGCAAGGAAGTGCCCGATCAAACGCTGTTAGTGCTGCAACCGGCTGTTCGACGGCAAATCATCATTCTCCTTGAGGGAAGCCGAATTCGGTTTGTTCACGACCGCTTGCAAGAAGCGGCGAACGCGCTGCTCGACGCCTCTATGAACGAAAGCATCCATTGGCATGCGGGGAATTACTGGCTCGATCATCCCGATCCGTTCGTTCGCGAGCGGCATCTGTTCGACTCGGCAGACCATCTTAATAAAGGATGCCGATTGGCACGTTTGCCCGAAGACGGAGAACGTCTTGTTCAAGCCAATGCCAGCGCCGGGAGCAAAGCGAAGGCTGCCACTGCCTACGAGTCGGCGGCGGTTTACTTCCGTGCGGCTGCGGCAAGCATGAACGGGGAGATGTGGGAGCGGGACTTTGACTTTTGCTTCGATATGTTCGTCGATCTTCTGGAATGCGACTATATGAACGGCTGGCTGCCTTCTGCCGACGATATGCTTGCCGCTATCCTGGACAAGGCCCGCAACGCGTATGAAAGAATGCGTGTGCAACAATTCGAAATCAAACGCCTCCTGCACACGGAGAAAATGACCGAAGGAATTGCGCTCGGCTTGCAATGCCTTCGCGATCTGGGCATTTATGTTTCTTCCAGGCCAGGAAAAGAGAAGCTGTTCGTGGAACGGTTGGTCACCGGGCTGCAGCTCCGCCGTAAAGTAGGCCGAATAAATGCCGGTCGCTCGGTATCGAACCCTGCCATCAGCGCCGCGCTGCAAGTTTTGACTTTGTTATCCGGCTCGGCGTTTTTATGCGACAAGCCGCTTTTCCGGGCGTTGACGTTTAAATGCGTCCGGCTTTCCCTTCGATATGGGAGTTTCTCTCAGGCGGCGGCTGTTTTCGGCAGCTTCGGCGGCATCCTCAATCACGCGAGCGGCGAACGCAAGCTGGCGAGAGCCGCATTAAGCGAAGGGGTAAAAATTGCCGAAACGTTCCATCAGCCCTCCGTCTTATGCCGGGCCTATCTGACCGTTGGCGTCATGTTTTTTATTATGGATGACGATCATCGGGATTTCCGCGCGAGCTTTCAGAAATCGATCGATTACGGGCTGGAAGCCGGCGACTTGTTTTTTGCCGGTCATGCCGTCATCATGCTGCTCGTCCATCTGCATATGACGGGAAAGCTCGAGCAGATCAAGTCGGTTCTCCCCGAATACAAGACGATGCTCGCAGACACGCATAACGAGTATTTATTTCCTTATTGGACGATGTTCGATCGCTGGGTTCGCGCGTTAACAGGAAATCGGAAAGAAAGGAATGCCGCCCCCGACGATCAAGAGCTGTTGAGCCAAATCGGCAGCTCGGCGATGAAGTCGCATCTTCTTTTTCAGTACGGGCTGGGCCTTCTTCAAGAGGGATACTTGCTTGGCGAGCGGCAGTTGGCGCTTCGCGGCGCCGAAATTGCCGGGCGCCATACGCTTGACGCCATGCATTACCTGCAGCTTTCCGAATATGAGCTGTATTATGGCCTGGAACTGCTGGCCGGGTGGCCGAATTCGGAGCCGAGCGTTGCGAGAATCGTTGCCGATTGCCGAAAAAAGCTGCGCCGTTCGGCGAATAAGTGCCCCGAGCATATCCGGCACAAAGCGTTGCTGCTGGACGCCGAGTACGCTCGCTTTCGAGGAAAGTACGATGCTGCCGGCCGCTTATACGACGATGCCATTCGTGAAGCCAAACGCAGCGGATATATGCATCATGCAGCGATGGCATGCGAATGTGCAGGTCGGTTGTATTTGGCGCAGTCCCGAGAAACGATGGCCAAAGGATATTTGCTTGAGGCATACACCCTTTATCGGCAATGGGGCGCTTCGCGCAAAACCGAACAATTAAGCGATTGCTACGCGGATTATGGCAAGGAATCGGCTTGGGACGATTTCGTTGCGACCTCCGCAGGCGCGTTGTCCGTCCCCGCGGGTTTATCGGAACAAAGCGTCGTTCCGGACGCGCCGGATTTGTACGTCGTTCAGCAGGCTTTTCAATCGATCGCCGCGGAGTCCGATCAGCGCACGCTGATTGAAACGCTGATGCGAACGATTATCGAGCATGCAGGGGCGCAAAGAGGCTGTTTCGTCATGGAGCATCCGAAATGTCTCACGGTCGAATTGTCGGTAGATAGCGAAGGGAATATTGGGCGAACGCGAACGCCGTTGGAGCGATACGACGAGGCGTGTTTGCCAGCTATCAGGTATGCGGCGAATACGGGCGACACGGTGCTGCTGGAGCACGCATCGGTTGCTGGACGCTACGCGCGCGATCCTTATGTGACGAGCTGTCAAATCCAATCCATGCTGGTCTTGCCTTTGCCATTTCAAAATCAACTTGCAGCGGTATTATATCTGGAGAACAACAGGCTTCCAGCTGCGTTTACCCTGGAGAGGCTGGATATGATTCGCATGTTGGCTACGCAAACGGTGTTTTTGCTCAAGCTGTTTCCACAGGAAGACGAACAGAAGCCGCAGGACGATATAGCGGAAATCGATGAAGCGGACGACGCCCAATCGGAGGTCGCGTCTGCCCTCGCCGCACCGATGGATCCATTGACGAAGCGGGAGTTGGAAATATTGCAGCTCATGTCGCTCGGATTGTCCAACCAGGAAATTGCGAATCAACTGCAAATTGCCGTAAGTACCGTTAAATTGCACACGAACCGGATTTTCAGCAAAATGAATGTTCACCGGCGAGCCAAAGCCGTACTGGAAGGCAAAAGAATGAAGCTGCTGAAAGACTGATTGAATCCAAGGAAATTATCCGCAAACAAAGCCTAAAAAAGGGCTTTGTTTGCGGTATTTTTTGTTTTTAGGCCAAATATGCGCAAAAATACACCTTTGGTTATACGACAATAAACGAGCCGGCGTGGTAGAGTTGCGAGACAGAAGCCAAAAGCGAGCCTCAGATTACTATGCAAAGGAGGTGACCTGCGATGGCAGAGCAAAAGAAAACGGACGCAACGAAGGAGTCCTTGGAGATGAACAAGGCGACCGAGATCAAGCTCGGCGATATGCCGAAGAAGCTGACCGAGGAAGAAGCGAAAAACGTGACTGGCGGCAGATTTATTTAACGGAAAAGAGAAGATGGCGCGGGAGCGATTCCCGCGCTTTTATTTTAACTGCGGACAGATAAAGGGGTTTGGCGCCATGTCGCTCGATCAAGTCATTGCTCTGCAAATTGAGGGAAGCAGCTTCTCGCTGGAGACCGTGTTGAGATCGGCCCAAATGCGCGGCGGCTTCGGCGCGATTCATGATTACCTTAAAGTCGTGCTGATCGACGCTTATGCCGAGGAGCAGCGTATTCTGACGAGCCAGGAGGAAATCCAGGAAGCCGTTACTCGCTGGAGAGAAGCGAATTCGCTGTATCAAGCGTCGGAAGTGACAGCTTGGCTGAATGAACGTTCGCTGTCGATGGCGGACCTGGCCGAATTCGCCAGGACCGAGGCGGTAAAGGAAGGAGTCCGCAACCACGTGGCCGCCGGCAAGGTCGAACGGTATTTTGCCGAGCACCGGACTCGATTCGAAGCGGTCGCCCTCTCGCAAATCGTCGTGAACGAGCGAGGGATTGCCAGAGAGCTCAAGTTCAAGCTCATGGAGGGGGAACCGTTTTGGGGGCTTGCCCGCACTTTCTCGACAGAAGAGTCGTCCAGGCTTGGAGGAGGTTATATCGGCCGTAAGACGAGAGCACAGTTGCCTCATGCAATTGCTTCGCAAGCGTTCCGGTCGGCTCCGGGAACGATCGTCGGCCCGCTTGAGATCGACAAGAAATTTTTTGTCGTCAAGATCGAAGAAGTTTACCCGGCAGAACTGAATGCCGACACAAGGGTGCGGATCGAACATCTCTTATTCGAAGACTGGCTAACATCCAGACGCAAGGAAGCGAACGCATCCATGCCGCCATTATGGGCGCATAATTAAGTTAGGGGAACGGGATCCATGGAGACGAACAAGCTGCTTGACTACATTGAGAAAAGTCCTTTTTGCGTTGTATTCAGCCTGCGCGAGAAGCAAAAGCTGGCCCAATATGCGCGGATCGTTCCGTTCTCAATCGGTCAGACGGTACAGGGTAAGGATGAGTTGGCGGAATTTATGTATGTCGTCGTTTCGGGCGAGGTTCGCATGATCGACGAGCGGGCGGATGGAACGGAGATCAGCCTCGGCTTATTGAAGGACGGGGACTGCTTCGGCTGGGAGAACGGGACGAAGCTGTCCAACCAGCCCGTCACCTACTGCGCGGCGGGAAGTGTGCGGCTTCTGGCCATTCCTGTTGAGATGCTTCGCGAGGTGCTGGCGCATAATCCGGGTCTGGAAGATCTGCTGGCTACTTACGCTTCGTCCCGGGCCGTCTCGATGTTTCTGAGAAGAACGTCGTTGCTGTCCTCGGAAGATTATCATGCCGTTCGTACGTTTCTGGAACGGATGACCGTTATTCATGCGGACAAAGGGGAGCCGATCGTGCGCGAAGGGGACGTGGGAGATGCATTCTACATCGTTCACTCGGGTCATTGCGTGGTCGTTAAGGAAGGAGATGGCGCTGTTCTCAACCGCCTCCTCTCGGGCGACTTCTTCGGTGAATTGGCTTTGCTCACCGGGGCGCGGCGTCAAGCGACTGTGATCGCTGTCGAACCTGCGCAATTGTTCCGGCTAAGCAGGGACGATTTCGATGTCATGATTGTAAAGTACCCGGCGCTCCGCACGGCCATTGAAAGTATTTCTTCCCATTATGTATCGAAAGCATCCATGTATAACGATGACGAAGAAGATCAATTAGAACGATCGGAGGCGCCTTCTGATCTATCGATGAAGCTGGAATCGGTTGTCAAGAAGGGAAGCAGACGATTCCGGCTGCATAAATACCCGATACGCCTGCAGCAGAACGAGATGGATTGCGGCCCAACCTGTCTTGCTATGGTGATGGCGTATTACGGTTCGCATATTTCGATCAACCGAATCAGAGAGCAGACGGAGATGTCGCGCTCCGGAAGCACGTTGTACGGCTTGATGGAAACGGCGGAATCGCTGGGGCTGGCCGCACAAGGCTTTACGACGCAGCTCGATGCTCTCTCCGGGATGAGGCTGCCCGCGATCGCGCACTGGAAGGGCGAACACTTCATCGTTGTATACGAGGTGACCCCGAAGCACGTGATAGTCGGCGATCCCGCTTACGGCCTGGAGAAAAAAAGCAAAGCCGATTTCGAAGCGGGCTGGAGCGGGGCTATTTTGACGCTGACTCCGACGGACCGGCTTGCGGCAAGCGAGCGTATGCGCAGCCCGGTTTCCCGATTTGTCGCCTATGTGACCCCGAATCGCAAAGCGTTGATCTCGCTGCTGATCGCGTCGCTGCTCGTCCAATTGACCGCGCTGATGATTCCGATTGTTACGCAAGTTATCGTGGATAAGGTGCTCGTCAATGAACAGCGTGACATTCTGCGAATGCTGCTGGTCGGCATGCTTGCTCTATCCCTCTGCTATATCATTTCCAATTCGTTCCGAACTTTCATAGCGGCTCGAATCGCGCTGAAGATCGACATCGGCATGTTGGGCGATTTCTATAAACACTTGCTGAGCCTGCCCTTGTCCTTCTTCCTCGCTCGAACGATCGGCGATCTGACAAGCCGGGTCGGCGAGAATCAGAAGATCCGCAGAATGCTGACGACCGGGGCGGTCCAGTTGATGCTGGACTCCTTGACGATCGTCATTTATGGGACGCTCATGCTCGTCTATCATGTGAAGCTGGCGTTTCTCGCGTTCGCCATCCTTCCATGCTACATCGCGCTTGTGCTTCTCTTCTCTCCGCTGATGCGTCGGAACAGCCGCAAGCAGTTCGAAGCGGAGGCGGAATCGCAGACGACGATGGTTGAAGCCATCAAGCTGATTTCGACCGTGAAGGCGCTGGCAGCGGAACCGACAATCCGCTGGAAGCTGATGGACAAGCTGCAGCTTGCGCTGAAACAGCGAATCAAAGCCATTCAACTGCTGGTAGTGTCGGAGACTGTCGCGGATTTTATCAAGATGATCGGCAACTCCCTGGTGTTATACGGGGGCGCTGTGTTCGTCATGCGCGGTCAACTGACGGTGGGACAATTCGTTGCTTTTTTATCCGTTTACTTTACGGTGACCCAATCGATTACCCGAATGCTGCAAATGCTCAATGATATGATGGAAGTTCGGGTATCGATGGAGCGGATCGACGACGTATTCCGGGCAAATCCGGAGGAGCTGGAGCCGCAAAATATGCGGAGATTGGCCGCGCTGAAAGGAAACATTCAGTTCGACAACGTCTCCTTTCGCTACAGCAAGGACGGTCCCGACATTTTGCAGCAGATCAATCTGAAGATCGGGCCAGGGCAGACGGTTGCGCTTGTCGGAAGGAGCGGAGCAGGCAAATCCACGTTCGCGAATTTGCTGACCAAGCTGTTCGCTCCTTCGAGCGGGACGATTCGTGTCGACGGGCACGACATCAGGCAAATTCATGCCGCTTCCTTGCGCCGCAAGATCGGGATCGTCCAGCAGGAGAACCGGGTATTCCGCGCCACGATTCAAGACAATATTGCGATCCGATTTCCGTCAGCTACGCTGGAGGAAGTCGAGGCGGCCGCGAAGCTGGCGGGGGCCTACGATTTTATTGCCGCTTTGCCGCTCGGGTTCAAGACGATGATCGGAGAAGGCGGTTTAAGCCTCTCCGGAGGGCAGCTGCAACGAATCGCCATTGCGAGAGCGCTGCTTGGCGAGCCGGGCATTTTGATTTTCGACGAGGCGACCAGCGCGCTCGATTCGGAGTCGGAGCGAATCATTCAGCAAAATATGGAGTTGATGCTGAAGGGCCGCACCTGCTTGATCATCGCTCACCGTCTCAGCACGGTGCAGAAGGCGGATCTAATCGTCGTATTGGATCGCGGAGCTGTTGTGGAGACCGGTTCCCATGCCGAGCTGATCGAAGCCAAAGGGCTTTATTATTACCTGATCAGTCAGCAGTTGAGCTGACAATTTGCACTTGATTTTATTCTTCAGACAATGGTAAAATTTTTTAAGAACATTTGTTTGCATGTATCGTTAAGGAGACACGTCCATGATCCATTTGACGAATCGCCAAGCGCGGCAGTTTCTGTTATTGAAGCACGGGCTGTTGGGCAACTATCGCTTTACGGGAAAGCAAGGCATCATGGACTTTGTGCGGCAGGTCGGCTGTATTCAATATGACCCCATCGATGTTTGCGGCAAAAACGCCGAGTTGGTGCTGCAGTCGCGAATCAAAGGATTTACCAAGCCCCTGCTCGACGAGTTGCTGTATCAAGATCGCTACCTTGTCGATTATCCCGACAAGAATTTGGCTATTATCCTTGCCGAAGACTGGCCGTACTTTGAGCGATACAGGCAAGCTGCAAGGCGACATGCCGGGCGTTATCCCGAAATGGAGGCTTTGACAGCCCAAGCACGGACTTATATCCAGCATAACGGTGCGATAAGCTCGAATGAACTGAAATTGGACGGAGATTTCACCTGGCAATCCGCCATCCATTGGAGCAGCGGCAACAATGTATCGCGGTCGGTGCTGGAGCAGATGTATTCGACAGGCGAACTGATTATCCATCGCAAGAAAGGAACGCGCAAATATTATGATGTCGCCGAAAATTACTTCCCGCCCCATCTGTTGAATGCGCCGGAGCCGCTGGAAGACGAGCTTGAGCATTACAAGTGGCGGGTACTGCGCCGAATCGGCGCTATTGGTCTTTTATGGAATCGTGCATCCGATGCCTGGCTGAATATATGGGGATTAAAAACGGAGCAGCGCAATGAGGTTTTCCGCCAATTGCAACACGAAGCTCGCATTGTTGCCGTTACCGTAGAACAAATGAAGGATATACTATATTGCCGCGCGGAAGACTTGCCGCTTATGGAAGCCGTTCTGCAGCATCCGGCGCCCAAGTTGCGCTGCGAGCTGATTGCTCCGCTGGACAACTTGTTATGGGATCGAAAGCTGATCAACGAATTGTTTGGCTTCGATTATACGTGGGAGATTTACACACCGGAAATCAAACGGAAATTCGGCTATTATGTGCTGCCCCTGTTGTATGGAGATCGCTTCATCGGCCGGGCGGAGATCATCGCGGAACGCAAAACAGGGACGCTCGTTGTCAAAAACATCTGGTACGAGAACGGCATCAAGCCGACCAAACCGTTGCGAACCGCTTTGAACAGTTGTTTTCAACGTTTCGCATCCTTTAACGGCTGCGAGTTGATTCGCCAGCTTCGGTGATCTGATATTACGAGCCTCTGCGCCTCCAGCCGAATACGCGCACATGCACTATCCCCCTGGTCAACCAGTGCGCCGCGACGTACAAGACGATAAATACGACCAACAACGGTTTGAACAACAGCGCGGCGGCGAGCCAACCGAGGAAAATTTGCCACGGCTTCAGCCTGCGAATCAACCGCACCGGCAACATAACCAAGCGGAACAACGGCTGGTTATGCTGCAGCGCCTCCAAATATTCGTCTTGAAACTGCTTGTCCTCGGGATGAAGCCGAACCGCATTCTTCATATACGCTTCCTGCAGACCGAATTCGCCGCGCCGATTCGCCGCCCATGCCAAATACAACAGCGCATGCGGGTTCTCCGCCTCATACTGCACCGCTTGCCGGTCGAGCCTTCTCGATTCGGCATCGTTTCCTCGAAGTGCTTCCACATAGCTGAGCGCGGCCAAATACAGCGATGACACCGGCACCAGCTCAAGCGCATGAAGCAATTGCACCCGGGCTTCCCCGATCTGTCCCTTCTTGAGCAGGCGGGTCGCTTTCATAAACGGATAAAGCGATTCGTTAGGGTCGATGCGGACGGCTTCCCGAATCGCCTCCTGGAATGCTTGCTCCTGGTTCGTCTCGTAGTAGACGCCGACGCGCACATACCAGGCCACCTGCTGCTCCGGCTCCCGCTTCAGCGCTTCGTTCGCCCAGTGGAGCGCCTTCTCATGCTCGTTCTGCATGAAATAAATCCGCCCGATCAGCGCGAACAGATCCGGGTCCTCGGGATTGTCCCGCAGCGCGTTCTCCGCTTCCTTCAACGCTTCCTTATACCGACGCCACTCCATCAATTGCTGGACCGCTGCATAGACGGCTTGTATCCGCTGCCTCTCCAACGCTCACAACCTCCCGTTCGTTCGCAGGCGTTACTTACGCTATTTGATCCCATGCTTCTTGATATAATCCACTACCACCTGGTAGTCCCGGTTCACATCGCTGAACGTCGCATAGCTTTTGGCCGTTTGAAACCATTCGAGCGTTGTTGCTTTTCTTGCTTTTGCCGCCTTCTTCAGATCGTCCTGCGTCACCGGCTCGATTCGGCCCGATTCGAACGTACGCTCCATGGCCGACTCTACCGCTTCCTTCACGACTTGCTCCAGGTCGGCGCCGGAGAAAAGCGGCGTATCCGCAGCGATTTTCGCCGTGTTCAGCGCTTCGGTCGGCTTTCCCGCCAGCTTCAGCTCAAGAATGGCACGGCGCTCGGCATCCTCCGGCGGCGGTACGAACACCAGGTGATCGAACCGGCCCGGACGGCGCAGCGCCGAATCCAGATACCAAGGCGTATTGGTCGCACCGATGACGAATACCTGATCATTCTGCGCCTGAAGTCCGTCGAGCTCAAGCAGCAGTTGGTTGACCAGCATCCGGTCGTGATGCTGCCGCATGTGATGGCGGCTTCCGCCCATCGCGTCCAATTCGTCGATGAAAATGACGCAAGGTTTGTTCTGCCGCGCCTTCGCGAACAGATCGTGCAGATTGTGCTCGCTTTGACCGACGTACATCGACAGAATCGCCTGCAGCTCCAGATGCATGAAGTTCGCTTCGATCTCGCCCGCCACCGCGCGCGCCAGAAACGTTTTGCCGCAGCCCGGCGGGCCGAACAGCAGCAAGCTTCCGCCGGCCGACTTGCCGTACGCCGCGAACACCTCCGGCTGCTGCAACGGCAAAATAAAATTCATCCGGATTTTTTTCTTCACATCCTCGAGCCCGCCGACATCGGCAAACGTCGTTTTCGGCTTCTCCGATTCAATTAACGTCTGATCCTCGGGACTGAATGAGATCAGCTTCAAATTTTTGCGCCGTCGTTCGGCCAGTTCATCACGATCCGACATCCGGAATCTCTCCTTTTGCTGGGATTGTGTCTAAGTTTACCATATTTTGCAGCGCTGTGGCGCATTTCCTGCCGGAATCCGACGGGGAACTACGAGCTTTTATTCATTCCCGTATCTCCTTTTCCGAGCCTGCTGCACGAAGCGAAAAGTAAAACACCGTTTTCTGGCGCGGCACGCTCTCCATCCAAATTTGTCCGCCGCTCATCCGCACGAATTGTTGGCAAACTTGCAAGCCCAGTCCGGTTCCTCTCTCCCCGGCAGTACCCGTTGTGGACACGAGTCTCAGCGGATCGAACAATTCCTGAACCCGCTCCTCCTCCACACCCACACCGTTGTCGCTGACCGATACGATCACCCGCCCGGCATTCGTCTCAGCGCCAACCTGAACGCTCCCGCCCCGTTCGGAAAATTTGATCGCATTCGTCAGCAGATTGCGAACGATCAAATTGACCGCTTCCCGATCCGCATAAACTTCCACGTCGCTGTCGATTTCCGTATGTATGGCGATTTGTTTGGCCTCGCTCTTGATGCGCAGCGTTCGGCATACTTCCTCGACCGCCTCTTTCAGCGGCAATCGTTCGGGGTGCAGTTGCATGCCTTCCTTCTGGCTGCGAAACCATTCCAGCAAATTTTCGATCATCACAAATGTCGTTTGAATTTGTCCGCTTAAAGCGTCGATCACTTCCCGATGACTGCGGGTAAACATCGTTTTATCGGCTTCCAGCACTTCAATCAAGCTGGCCTGAACGGCCAACGGGTTGCGGATATCATGGGAAACGATGGCAAACAATTGGTCTTTCAACTGATTGAGCTTCATAAACCGCTCCATCTGGCGTTTCTTTTCTGTCACGTCGAACAATACGGATACGGTTCCTTGGCCGGCCCTTCCCCGGGAAGCAAGCAGATACACCTTGACCGAATAGACTCGCTCTTCTCCGTTCACCCGGGCGTCAATCTCGATAATGCCCGTCTCCAAACGTTTGCAGGCACGATGCCATTCCGGCCAATCGGCCAACAAGCTGTCAATATGCCGTCCCGCAATCGAACCTTCTCCCGAACCCGCAAATAAAGGCTCCACATACGCATTGCAATCGATCACGCTTCCTCTGTGATTGACAATGAGAATCCCTTCTTCCATCGTCTCCATTACAACTTGCCTTGCCAGCGGTACGACGGAGAACATCCGGTAACGGATCACAATCCACAGCATGGTCATTCCCGCAAATCCGCTATAAACCGAAACAGGAAGCAGCCACGGAGCGAAGCCGGGATAAGTCGATTTGGCAATTTCCATCGCAGCGGGGATGCAGCCGCACAGTAGCAGCCAGATGCCGGGCTTGCGAAGCTCGGGCCGAACACGCCGCAGATAAACGAACAAATAAAAGACGCAAACCGCAATAATCAGGTAACAGATGATAGTAAACGCAAGCGAATAAACGGTTTTCGTTATTTCCAAATGCCCTTCGTTGAGTTCCATGCTCCGGAAAAGCAGATGGTGGTACGGATTCGTCCATATAAGCAACAACCAGAACACGAAAATCGACAGGATCTGCATCATGCGAAACGGGCGTAAATAGTCGTCTTTCCCGAACAGGGCCAGCACAAAAAAAATCACCATCGGCACCGCTAACAACAAGCTGGACTGTTCCATATTTCGAAACAGCATTTTGGCCGATAAACTTTCGCTGTTGATTTCCATAATCACACTTCCGGCATAAATCACGCGACACACCATGACCCAGGCAAAGTAGCGGATTCCCCGTTCCCGGCTATACAGAAAGGCGTACCATAAAAACGCGATCATGAGCACAATGGAAACCAGCATGACCACATTGGATAACGTTACACTCATACGATCAAGTTCTCCTTACAACTTTAAACATCTCTATTGATCATATGCCGACGATGAGCAGATTCCGGCTTGGGCCAAGAACGCCGTAGCGTCGATTCGCCAATTGGGCATTGCATTGTCACCGGCCGCGGCGGCTCTTGCCGACTATTCTTCCTCGAACAACTTTTCGCCGCGGTGCAAACGCGAGGCGATTTTCGCCGTATGCGGCAGCTCCCGCGCCGTTGGCGCATGAGCTGCCAAATAGCGGGCACAGGCAAGCAGACAGGTTTCTTTGGCCTTACCGGCAAATGCATCGGCGCGTGCGTCCCAATGTTCGTATTCGGTGACTGCGGCCTCATAAAGCTGAAAGGTATGGAAGTCCGCATCCTCGCGAAGCAAACTGTGCCCCAATATGCCGAGCAGAACCTGCGGGTCGCGATTTTCGCCCAGATAGCCGGTTACCCAGCTTGCCGCCTCATCAACTTGCTGCCTGCGGTCCATCAAGTCAAGCAGTTCCTGCGGCGCGTAGCTGCGCCCGCTTGTCGGCTTCGGTTTCGACGCTCGCGGCACATTCAGAAAACGGTCATGATAAATGGCCATCGCCCCGTAATAAAGCGCCCGATTAAGAAGCGGCTCCTTGGAGCGACGCAGACGTTCATGTACCGCATGGGCGTAAGTAAAAGTATGCAGCACGGCGATCCAGTCGCCAAACTCGTTCTGGGTGTGAAACCGGACGATCCGCTCGGCAGCGGCCAGACAGATCAATTGCGCCAGCCGTTCCGGCGATGCTCCGCCCAGCAGGAGCCGGGTCAACTGATCGACCGTCTCCAATACCCGATCGCTGAGCAGTTGATCCACCATGGCCTGTTCGTCAAGTTCATCAAGTGTGTCGGATTGGTTCGTAGCCTCCCGCAACTGCAGCTTTGCGAAAGCATACCGCAGCGGTGCGACCAGATCGACCGGCGCTTGCCAGTGATGAAGCTCCTCGCTGCGGACGGGCGAACGGAGCAGCGGGACAAGCGAAGCGAGAATCGGCTCTGCGAGCGAAGTTCCCAAGCTTTCCAGCGCCTCGAAAGCTTTATGATGAAAATCGAACGTATGGCCGCCGTCCAAATAAAAATGGTCCGTCACCGAAATCAGCAGCATATCCGCCAGTTGCTCCGTCGAAGCTCCCTTGGCGATTGCCGTCAGGAGTACTTTCTCCGCCCCTTGGGTATCGCGAACCCGGGCACAGTTCCGGTACCACTCCATCACTCTCTCCATAGAGGCCGGCGAGGCGGGCAGCGCCCCAAGCAGGTGCCGGGGAGCACGGCCGGCGCTGGCTCTGGCTACTTGTACCAAGCCGTGATACAAGGCGAGGAAACGATCCGACGCATCGAGCTTGGGCAGCACGTTTCTCATCGCGGTCAGGATGGTCAAACCTGCTCCCCATCCATTTCCTTGCGACGTGCCGAACGCAACGCCGATCCGGACGATTTCGTCCGCCGGGACGCCGGATTCGACCAAGCCGACGACCGCCTTGGCGATTACGATGCCGATGTTCTGTTCAAGCCCTTCCCGCAAACGCTGTTTGAGTTTCTCGGTATGACCAACGTTCCTTGCTTTCGAGTTGACCCAGATTTGTTCGCGCTCGATCTTGACTTCATAGGCCGGCACGTCGTCCGCCCACGGGTCCAATGTCCCGCCGCTGCAAATGTCGAAGCGCGCATGATGCCAGTGGCAGGTCAATATCCCGTCGCAGACACTTCCCAAGTGAAGCGGAAAACCGAGATGCGGGCATCGATTGTCAATTGCTCGGAACTCATGTTCGTGGTAAAATACGGCAATTCCGCCTTTGATCACTTTCGCGTGTATTTGCTTCAGTTCCTCCAAAGTGCCCGCGAGAATCCATCCCTCCGTGCTCATCCGTAATCGCCTCCGCCTCCGCGTATTCCATCTCTTTCAGTATACACCAATTGAGCGAAGGTTCACTTGTCGTCGTCCGGCCAAGGGACTTTCCGGAACTGGATAGGATGAGGATGAATGGGGATTATAAGTCCGTTCGTCAAATCAAAGGAGGTATTCATCCATGCAATACGCCAACAACGGCACTCAACAAGCGCTTCAGCAATGCGAGCAAATCGTTCAACAGTTGATCCAGCAAACCCAGCAAGCCAGCCAAAATTATCAACTGCTGCTGCAGCAGGAGCAACAAAATGCGCAGCGCCTCGAAGAGTTGGCCCAGCGGGAACAACGCGCTGCACAAACGATTCAGACCGCGCTTCAAGGACATCAAACATGCATCCAGCAATTGCAGCACGTCACGCAGCTATGCAAACAAGTGGAGCAACAGGTTCAACAACAATCCTTCAATACCGTCTATTCGCCTTACGCAAACACGCAACAGCAGCAACCGATGTTTGGCCAGCAGCACGGCATGTTCACCGGTGCCAATACCGGCACAGGCATGCACACGAATACGAACTTCAGATCGATGCAGTAAATGAGGAAAACGCAAGCCCGCCGTTTTGGCGGGCTTTTTGGCGTGTTCATATATATTTGGAAGTCCTTCTTCTGGTACACTAATTGTAATACCTCTGTTGTCCTCGCCCAAGAAAGGAGCGGTGCACAAGGATGGGACAGTTCAAAATGAAGCGGGTTTACGAAGCGGCGGACGGAAGCGACGGGGATCGGGTGCTGGTGGACAGGCTGTGGCCGCGGGGAATGACCAAGGAGCGCGTCGGCGCGGACGTTTGGCTGAAAGAGATTGGCCCCACTCCCGAATTGATTCGCTGGTTCGGTCATCGGCCGGAACGATACTATGAGTTTCGAACGCGTTATGTCGCGGAGTTGAATAGCGAGGCGTTGCAACCGTATGTGGACCGACTGCTGGAACGGGTGCAAGCGCGGGACGTGACGTTGCTGTATTCGGCCAAAGACGAACAACACAATCAGGCGGCTGTTCTGATGGAGTATTTGAAGGAACGGCAAGGCGGCGGCTGAAACTATTGTAACGTTGCGGGTTGTAACGCGATTTCCACGTTGTCTTTCAAAGGATCATGTGATTGAATAAATGTGGGTCCAACGTAATCGTTTCGTCAAGCGGAAAATAGTCCCAAACGATCAGATGCCCGATCAATCAATCTCGTGGAGTTGATAGATTTGAGAAGGAAGCTTGCGCTTGCTGCCCTGCTGATCGGTCTGCTGCTTTCGCTGATACCCGCAGCGGCGTTTTCGGAGACGTTCGACGCAAGTAATTACACGGAATGCGCGAATGAAAACGGTACATGCACTTTCGAAGGAACAAGAGTTGTAGCTTATGGCGCAAACGGCCATTATGCCTTTGGAGTATTTACGTCAATCACACCGTGTACGAATGGCGTCTTTGGCGATCCGATTGGCGGAACCGCCAAGAAGAGCTACTACAAAAACGGAGACAAGACGCCTCCCGTAACATCGGACGATGCGCCGACCATATGGGTGAATCACGCGGTGACGGTGAATTTGTCCGCGACGGACGGTCTCGCCGGTTCGGGGGTAGCCGCTACATACTATAACTTGGACGATAACGGGGAGCAATCGGGTACGACTATTGCCGTAAGCACGGAAGGCATCCATACGATTCTGTATTGGAGCGTGGATCAGGCAGGAAAGGTCGAGGCACCGCGCACAACAACCGTCAAAATCGACAAAACCGCGCCGTGGACGACAAGCGCTGCGTCCCCGGGCTGGGCGAACGCAACCGTAACCGTTACTTTCAGCACATATGATTACGGTTCCGAGGTAGCTTCTACATTCTACACTGTGGACGACGGCGTTCCGCAAACGGGCACGTCGGTGACGATTGCGGCGATTGGCGACCATTCGCTCGAATATTGGAGCACGGATCACGCCGGAAATATCGAAAGCAAGCACCGCACGACTGTCCGTGTCAAGCCGCTGCCGCTGGACAGCGCGGGACAGTTTCATCTTGTCGATGCCTTGCATGTCATCCAACAAGGCACTCTGGAAGAGAAAGATTTGAATGGCGACGGCCTGTTTAATCGCGATGACGTCATCATTATGTTGCAGTCCATTACGCCAGTGAGCATGTTTTTGCCTGGTTAGATGTTGCCGAACCGAAATAGCCCATATTAAATGGCCTACTACGGCACCCATTTGACCCGTTGCGATGAAAATAGATGCGAAAGAGACTCCCGCAAAAAAATAGGTGAAAATTTTGCGGAATGTTGTGTACAAAATGTATCTATTATGATACGATACGTATCAAGCAGATGTATTTTGCATCCATAGTCCCAATAATGAAATGAGGTGCCAAGGAACTAAAAAAACGTTGCTCGCAGGTCTCGGGAAGAACAGGAAAGGCAGGTGTATCCATTTTATCACGAGGAGCTATGTCGATGAAAAAAACGGTAACAAAACGTTTGGCCACTGTCGCACTATCGTGCATTCTGGTGGCTGGATCTATGTATGTAGTGCCGGTGGCTTCCGCTGCTGGCCAAGTGTTCCGCGATGATTTTGGTGCGGCGGGGTCCGCGCTGACAGGCTGGACGACCAGCGGAGGAACATGGAGCAAGTCGGGCAATGCCGCCCAAGGCCAAATTTACGGCAACTCAAGCATCGGAAAACTGACTCGGGCAGATCAGGGCACGAATTTTACGTTTGAAGCCGATGTGATCCCGAAGTCGCAAGATGCGGTCGGTTATTTGCTCTTCCGCAGCAACAGCGGGTATACGAATTATTACAGTGTGGCGGTGAATAACGATACGAACAGTATCGTCCTCTACAAGACGACAGGGTCGACCGTTTCCTCCCTGGACTCAGCCAATGTCTCGATCAGCACGGACAGCAGCTATCATGTGAAGATCGTCGCATCCGGCTCCAGTATCAACGTCTATTGGAACAATTCCGCTACCGCCAGCCTGACGGCTGCCGACACCGCTTACAGCTCCGGCCAGTTCGGCCTCGGGGTGAAAAACAATGTGAACTATGCAAACGGAACGGTGCAATTCGACAATGTGAATGTGTATGACGACGCCGTTGTGTTCGCCACTAACGGAAGCGCCGTACCGGCCAAAAGCGTTTCCACCGCCGTCAACGTTTATCCGAGCGGAGCAGGCTCCCTGCAGTACCAGTGGACGCAAAGCAGCGCCAATCCGGGCAGCTCCGGTTGGACGACTTTCAGCAATGGCGCAACGATAACGAAAAATAGCGGCGACGGCGATTGGTACTTGCACGTCCGATACGTCGTTTCCGGCACCACCTATATTGCGCCCTCTTCCAACGTCTTCAAGCTGGACAACACCAAGCCGGTCATCACGCTGAACGGCGCCAACCCGCTCGTCGTTGCGCTCGGCGGCACATTCACCGATCCCGGCGCTACGGCAACGGACAACCTTGACGGCACGGTTGCAGTAACCGTCAGCGGCTCCGTCAACACCGCCGCAGCCGGCAGCTACACGCTGACGTACAGCGCGACGGATTCGGCTGGCAACAGTGCCAGCGCGACGCGCACGGTGCAAGTCGTCGACCAGGACGCTCCGGTCATCACGCTGAACGGCGCCAACCCGCTCGTCGTTGCGCTCGGCGGCACATTCACCGATCCCGGCGCCACGGCGACGGACAACCTTGACGGCGCGGTTGCAGTTACTGTCAGCGGCTCAGTTAACACCGCCGCAGTAGGCAGCTACACACTGACGTACAGCGCAACGGACTCGGCTGGCAACAGCTCCAGCGCGACGCGCACGGTACAAGTTGCCGACCAGGACGCTCCGGTCATCACGCTGAACGGCGCCAACCCGCTCGTCGTTGCGCTCGGCGGCACATTCACCGATCCCGGCGCTACCGCAAATGACAACCTCGACGGCTCGGTTGCAGTAACGGTCAGCGGCTCGGTCAACACCGCCGCAGCCGGCAGCTACACGCTGACCTACAGCGCAACGGATTCGGCTGGCAACAGTACCAGCGCAACGCGCACGGTACAAGTTGCCGACCAGGAGGCTCCGGTCATCACGCTGAACGGCGCCAACCCGCTCGTCGTTGCGCTCGGCGGCACATTCACCGATCCCGGCGCTACGGCAACGGACAACCTTGACGGCACGGTTGCAGTAACCGTCAGCGGCTCCGTCAACACCGCCGCAGCCGGCAGCTACACGCTGACGTACAGCGCAACGGACTCGGCTGACAACAACGCCAGCGCAACGCGCACGGTACAAGTTGCCGACCAGGACGCTCCGGTCATCACGCTGAACGGCGCCAACCCGCTCGTCGTTGCGCTCGGCGGCACATTCACCGATCCCGGCGCTACCGCAAATGACAACCTCGACGGCGCGGTTGCAGTTACTGTCAGCGGCTCCGTCAACACCGCCGCAGTAGGCAGCTACACACTGACCTACAGCGCAACGGACTCGGAAGGCAACAGCTCCAGCGCAACGCGCACCGTTACGGTTGCCGATCTCACGCCGCCGGTCATTACGCTGATCGGTCCGGATTCGCTCACCATCGAGTTGGGCAGCTCGTACACCGATGCCGGAGCAACGGCGTTTGACAATGTCGACGGCGATCTTGGCGCGCTGACGCCATCCGGCTCGGTCGATACCAGCCAAGTCGGCACGTACAGCCTGGTCTTCAACGTGTCCGATGCGGCCGGCAATGCGGCAACCGCCGTCACTCGCACGGTTCATGTGCAGGATACGGCCGTATCGCACAGCTTCGCACCTAATGGCGACGCCACCGCCCACAAGACGGCATCCACCGTCGCAACGGTGACGGGATCGGGCATCAGCGACCTCGGCTACCAATGGACGCAAAGCAGCGAAGAACCGGCAGGCGGCAGTTGGACTTCGTTTGCCAGCGGCGAAACGATCGGCCAACTGTTCGGCAACGGCAACTGGTACTTGCATGTGAAGTACACGAAGAACGCGCAGGAGCATCAGTTCGTCTCGAACGGTTTCCTGCTCGACAACAGCAAGCCCGTCATTGCCTTGAACGGCTCGGCAACGGTTACGCTCAATCTCGGGGAAACTTACACCGAACAAGGCGCAACGGCAACGGACAATATCGATACGAATTTGACAGTGACCCCGAGCGGCAGCGTCAATACGTCGACCGCCGGAACGTATACGGTCAGCTATAACGTGGCCGATGCGGCCGGGAACGCAGCAGACACCGTCACCCGTACCGTAATCGTGGCGCAAGCGGGCGAACTGGCGACGACGCTGAACGGGCTGGCCAGCGTAGGGGCGGGCAAACCGTTCACCGTAACGCTCGGACTGAAAAATGTGACGGACGCTGTATATGCCCAGGATATTACAGTAAGCTTCGATCCGCTCAAGGTCGAGTTCGAGTCGGCCGCATCCGCGCAGACCGGGCTCAGCCTGATCAGCACCACCCAAACCGCGCCGGGGCAAATGCGCTTCATTCTGGTCAGCCAAGGCGCTGAACATGCGATTTCCGGCACTGCGCCGGTACTGCAGCTGAACTTCAAAGCGAAGTCGCTGGCTGAGCAAACGACGAGCGTTATTGCCGCAACAACCGCCAAAGTGGCGGACGGAACCGGCCATGAGCAGTTGGCGGCAACAAGCTCGCTCAGCGTATCGATCCAGGTTGCCATCCCGGGCGACGTCAATCAGGACGGCACGGTAAGCATCGGCGATCTCGCATTGGTTGCCGCCTACTACGGCATCGATTGGTTGAATCCAAACTGGCCGCTGGTCGAAAACGCCGATTCGAACGACAACCACGTCATCGATATTGCCGACCTGGCGGCCATGGCGCAAAAAATCGTCGGCGAATAATCGACCGGCAAGCAACAAACAAGAGGATCAGAGAACATCGCTCTGATCTTCTTGTTCGCTTGAACCGATACAATTCGTATCGAAACCAACCCATTTCGGAGGGATATTTTGATGAAACGAACTACCGGCCTGCTTCTGCCGCTGCTGCTCGTATGGGCGGGACTCGCCGCCTCCGTCCCGGCGGCCCGGGCGGCGGATGCGCCGACGTTTTTGTTGTCCGTTGCCGACAACGACCCTAACCACGAGTTGCTCACCATTACGCTGCAAGGGGAACATATCAACGACCTGTATGCTTATGAAGCCAGGTTCGCGTTTGATCCGGATCGTATGGAACTGATCGGCTCGAAGTCCAATCTGGACGGCTTTTCGGTTGCGCCCTCCGTGAAGGACAAGCAGCTCGTCCTTGCCCACACGAAGGTTGGCAAAGTGAAAGGCGAATCCGGATCCGTGGCGCTCGAAACGTTGACGATCAAACCGAAGAAGCCCGGCTCCACCTCCCTGCGGCTGCTTGCCGTCAATACGGTCGGAAGCGACAAGAGCGAGCGGTTGATCGAAACGGACCAGACGGTCCGGCTGCTGAAGCTGTTCCCGGATTTGCGCCATCATTGGTCGCAAGACGACGTCATGTGGATGGTCGACCGCCAAATCGTCGACGGCATGGACGACGAGCATTTCAGTCCCGATACGAATGTCACGCGGGCACAATTCGCCAAATTGCTGGCGGTGGCGCTGAAGCTGGAGAACAAGGCGGCGAAGCTGCCGTTTGCGGATGTGGCGGACGACGCCTGGTACGCGGACACGGTTCGTGGGGCGTATGCCGCCGGCATTGTGGAAGGCGTTTCGGATACGGCATTCGAACCGGAGACTGCGATTACGCGGGAACAGATGGCAGCGATGCTGCTGCGGGCGCAAGCGTATGCCGGCGGCCGGAAGCAGCCGGTCGCCGCGCTCGCGTCCATGCCCGAACCGCTTGACGGAGCGGAAGTCAGCGACTGGGCCAAAACAATCGTCCGCCAAACCATGGCGGCGAAGCTGATGAACGGCAGAGCCGACGGCATCTTTGCCCCGTTGTCCCAGGCAACGCGGGCGGAAGCGGCGGTTGTCGTCAAACGGCTGCTGAACGGCCTGGAGGCGGAATAATCGCTTGAACCTTCACGCAAACAATCGCATCGCCTTGCCGTCGCCACGGTCCCCCTCGCCGCTTGCCAGCGCGAGCCGGGGACTTTGCGCTGACGGGGGCTTGTTACCGAATGAACGGCCTGTCCCGTCTAATGAATAAGAAGCATCCATCCAATCAACCTTCGCCACAGAGGAGAGCGCGCCCATGATTATTTGGCTGAACGGCGCATTCGGCGCCGGCAAAACGACATGCGCTTTCGAGCTGCATCGCCGGCTGCCCGATTCATTCGTCTACGATCCCGAAAACATCGGCTACTTCATCCGGCGCAATACGCCGCGGCTTCTGCACGAGCCGGATTTTCAGGACCACCCGTTATGGCGTTCATTTAATTACGAGATGCTGGCGTGGCTGGCCCGCGACTATCCCGGAACGATCATTGTGCCCATGACCGTCGTCGACAGGCGTTATTACGATGCGATCATCGCGCGGCTGCGAGCGGACGGGCTCGAAGTCAAAGCGTTCATCCTGTACGCGGACAAAGAGGTGATTATGAAGCGGCTGAACAAGCGGGCCAAATTCGGCGAAACCTGGGCCAAGGCGCAGGTAGATCGCTGCCTGGAAGCGTTCAACACCGTCATCCCGGACGAAAAAATCGTCACCGACCGCAAACCGGTGGACAGCGTCGTGGAAGAAATTGCGGCGAGAAGCGGACTCCGGCTGCCCCCGGACAACCGTTCGCGCCTGAAAAAACAAACCGACCGTCTGCTCACTTTATTCCGCCATATCCGGTAGTGTACAATAAGGGATGACGTTCGATTTTCCGCAAAAAGGAGAATGGCGACCATGGAAAGCAACGCAGCTGTGTACACAACGACAGATGAATACATAAGCATGTTTCCACCCGAAATCCAGACCCTGCTGCAAAAGGTTCGTGCCGTCATCAAGGAAGCCGAGCCCGATGCCGCGGAGAAAATCAGCTACCAAATGCCAACCTTCGCGCTGCATGGCATCAATCTGGTGCATTTTGCCGCGTTCAAGCAGCATATCGGCTTCTATCCGGGGGCGAACGGCATCGCCGTTTTCAAGGACGAGCTCGCCGCCTACAAGGGGGCCAAAGGTTCGGTGCAATTCCCGCTGGACAAGCCCATTCCGTACGAATTGATCGGCAGAATCGTCAAGTTCCGCGCAGCGGAAAATCGCGAACTGGCAACAGCAAAAAAAGCGAAAAAATCATAACCGGCATCCGGAAACGGCGAGCGCAGCGGCTCGTCGTTTTTTTGTTGTCGTTGACTTTGTGCGCCGCACGTGCTATTAATTGTTTAGTAAATTAGTAATTTAGTAAATAGTAAACGAGGGATCCATCATGTCATCCGTTCAAAATCAACCTCTCCCCTCTTGCATCGTATCGCCGGATCGCAAGCTTACGGAGGCCGAACAAACGATGGTGTGGAAAGCGCCCGCCTCCCATCGGATAAGCGAGGAAGAACGCCGCATCAGCGAAGAAATCAAACGCAACTGGCACCGCGGCGAAATGAAAATCGCCACGATCCTGCTCGAAGGCGACGCCGGCTCGGGCAAAACGCAGCTGGCCAAAGCGTTGTCTGCCAACCTGGGGCTGCCTTACACGAAAATTACCTGCTTCGCCGATATGGACAAGTCCGACGTTGTTGGAGCGATTTTGCCGGTGGTGTCCTCGTCTTCGGCGTCCGCCGGCCGGGAAATCGTGGAATACCGGTACTATCCTTCCGAAATCGTGACGGCTTTCCAGCACGGGTACTTGCTCGAAATCCAGGAACCGACCGTCATTCGCGACGCCGGGGTGCTGATGGCGCTGAACTCGGCGCTCGAACCCGATGGTTGTCTCAACCTGCCGACGGGAACGATTCGGCGGCATCCGGATTTTGTCGCCGTCATTACGACGAACCGTCATTACGCCGGCTGCCGTCCGCTAAACGAGGCGCTGCGCGACCGGGTGCAGCATGCGGAGAAGATGGATTTGCCATCCCGGGAGGTGATGGTCGAACGGACGGAAGCCAAAACCGGCTGGCGCAACCGGCCGCTGCTTGAGCTGCTGGCGGATATCATCATTACGCTCGATCAAACGGCAAGAGCCAACGCGATCAAAGGCGTGGCCGGCATGCGTTCCTTGTTCTATTGGGCGGAAGCCGTGGCCGCGGGCGCGTCAGCGGGGCAAACGCTTTACCCGAAAGTGATTTACAAAATATCCACCGACCCGGATGACGTCAAGCTGCTCGAGCAAGCGCTGGCCGGTCGCGGCATGCTGGCGCAATTGGCCGACGCGGAGCGGGAACCGGCACGGGGGCCGAAACGGCCGGAACCGCCACAGACGGAAGAGATTCAGACGTCGGGCGACAGCAACGCCGAACACGAACCGCTCGGCGAAGTCGACGAACGGGCGATTGCACTGAAGAAGTCGCCGGACAGCGAAGACCGTTCCGTGGACCGCGCGGAACGATCCGGCGATGCGGCAAGCGACGACCTCGGAGCGGACGGGGCTCCCTTCTATCGCCCGGAGCAGCCGGAGGAAACGCCGGCGCAGAAACAGCAGCGGGAACGGGATTTCCGCAAACAGCGGAATCGGGAGGCGCGCGCCGCGGTCAACGGCTCGATGCATCAGGGAGTGAAGCTCGTGGTGCATCGGCCCGGATTCGAAGCGCGAGATGTGGAAGCCTATGAGCGGCTATGCGCGGAGCTGGTGCCCGTCATCCGGGAAACGGCGCGCAACGTGCTGCCGCTGCTTTCGCACGACGTTGCCGCGGACTTTGCGGGGAACCGTCTGTACGGCGGCAAATTCCAGGCCGAACGCGCGGCGTACCGGGATTATCGCTATTTTGCCAAGAAGCTGCCGCCTTCCGAATCGCCTTCGCTTGCCGTAGGCCTGCGCATCGACGAATCGGCGTCGATGACCGCCGAGGGTCGGCTGGAAGCGGCCAAACGCGCCGCCGTTGCCGTCTGCGAATTTTGCCGGCTCTGCGATATACCGCTCCTCGTCTATGGGGATACGGCGGACGTATCGCGGCTGGAGCAAATGTCGATTTACGCATACGCCGACTACGACAAACCCGACCCGGACGACAGGTTCAAGCTGATGGGCATCCGGGCGCGCGGCAACAACCGCGACGGGATGGCGCTGCGGATTATGGCCGACAAACTCGCCGGCGCGCCGCAGCAAACAAAGCTGCTGATCAGCGTCAGCGACGGACAGCCCAAAGCGATGGACGACTATGCCGGCAGCCGCGCCATCGCGGATATGAAGCAAACGATCGCCGAATACGAACGCAAGGGCGTGACCTTCTTGTCCGCTGCTATCGGCCAGGATAAAGAGATCATCGGCGACATCTACGGCGGGGAGCGGTTTCTCGACATCGCCGATTTGCGGCAATTTCCCGCGCAGCTGATTCGCGCCATTTCGCGCTATTTGTAAAAGAAAAATAAAGCGGTCGTCGTTGCAGGAGAGCGGAAGCCGGAAGTGGAATTATCTTTGTTATAGAAGCAAATTCCAACACCGTTCCTACAGGGGGCCAAGATGTCGAAACACCGCTCGCAACAAAAGCTTATCGCCTACGGATTGACAGCTTTCATCGCCATTGCGCTTTTTTTCGCTTCATCCGCGCGATCTTCCGCCGAAAGTTCGCCCAATTTTGCCTTGCATGCGAACGGAGCGGCCTATCCGTCGATTACCGCGTCTTACACATGCAATTGCGGCGATAATGTCTCCTATTTGAATGATGGATTGTACGACTTTAATGACGGCGCGCATCACCGCTGGACCTCATGGCCGCAAACTACCGTGCAAACGGTCGACATCGATTTTGGCCAGCCGGTGACGTTCAACCAGATCAATCTTTATTTGTTCAATGACGGCGGCGGCGTTCAACCGCCATCCAGCTACGCGATTCAATTCTGGGATGACGGCGCCTGGACGAATGTGGCCAACGAAACCCACACGCCGGCGATTCCGACCGCCAAGGAACTGTTGACGGCGAACTCCGTCAACACGCTGAATACAGCGCTGTTCGACGCCGTGACGTCAACAAAAGCGCGGATCGTGCTTACGCCGAAAGTCACCGCTTCCGTCGGCCTGGTGGAACTAGAAATATTCGGACCGCCGACGACCGACACGAAGTTGTTGACGGCTTTCGGCAGCTCGGCAGGCGGCAGCGTCTCCGTCACGGTTTCTTCCGTACTGGACGCCGCCTACAGTATGCAAGCCGATCGGTTCCAACTCGCCGCTAACGGCGTCCCAATTGAAATCGTGGACGCCTTGTACAACCCGTTCGACCCGGGCGGCCATACGTTGATGCTGCTCCTCCCGGATGGTGCGCTGCTGGGAAGCGGCCCGCATACGCTGAGCTTGTCAGAAGGAGCGATCCGCACGGCTGCCGGCCAAAGCAATCTCGCCATCCCGGCCGTGCCGGTCATCACGTTTGCGATGCTCGACCAAACGTCCGACTACCGGTTCGGCATCGACGATCTTGTGCGGATCGCGGCCAATCCTGCGCTGCAAATCGACGTGAATCGGAACGGATCGTACGATCGCCAGGACCTGCAGCTTCTGCTCGGCAAAATATCGCTTTTCCCGTTCTGACGCATGAAACGCCTTCCCGATCGGGGGGCGTTTTTTTCATGCGGTCTCCCGGGCAAGGACAAGTTGGCCAATGTGCGTTATAATAAGTCATCCGGCACAACTTGCCGGCAATGCCAATCGTTAGCGACCATGAAGGAGAATGTATGAACTTTCGCGATTTGAAACTGATTGCCCCGATATTGAAAGCGCTGGAGAAAGAAGCTTACCGGGCGCCGACGCCGATCCAGGAACAGGCGATTCCCGCCGTTCTTGACGGCAACGATTTATTCGGCTGCGCGCAAACCGGCACCGGAAAAACCGCCGCCTTTGCGCTGCCGATCATCCAACTGCTCAGCCGGCAACAAGTCCGGCCGCATACGCTGCGCCGCATTCGCTCGCTGATTTTGACGCCGACGCGCGAGCTGGCCATACAGATCGAAGAAAACATCCGCGCGTACAGCCGCTTCCTTGATTTGCGCTGCACGTCGATCGTCGGCGGCGTTTCGCAAGCGGCCCAGGAGCGCGCCCTGCAAGCCGGCGTCGACATCGTAGTCGCCACGCCCGGCCGTTTGATCGATCTGATTCACCAGCAGCACGTCGATCTGCAGCATGTGCAAATTCTGGTGCTTGACGAAGCGGACCGGATGCTCGACATGGGCTTCATCAACGATGTCAAAAAAATTATCGCCCGCATGCCGGCCAAACGGCAAACGTTGTTTTTTTCGGCCACGATGCCGCCGGAAATCGCGCAGCTGGTGCAAACGCTGCTCGTCAATCCGGTCAAGGTGGAAATTACGCCCGTCTCTTCGACTGCGGAACGTATCGATCAGACGCTGTATTTTGTCGACAAGGAAAACAAGATCCGACTGCTGACTCACTTGCTGCAAGACCCGTCGATCGTTTCCGCGCTCGTGTTCACGCGGACCAAACACGGCGCCGACCGGGTAGCGCGCGGGCTGAACAAGGCCAACATTTCCGCGCAGGCGATCCACGGCGACAAGTCGCAGAACGCCAGACAGGGCGCGCTTAACAATTTCAAGAACGGCGCCACGCGCGTGCTGGTGGCAACGGACATCGCGGCGCGCGGCATCGACATCGACGAGCTTTCCCACGTGTTCAACTTCAACCTGCCGAACATTCCGGAAACGTACGTGCATCGCATCGGCCGAACGGGCCGCGCGGGGCTGAGCGGCATAGCGGTTTCCTTTTGCGAATACGAGGAAATTCCTTATTTGAAGGACATCGAGAAGCTGATCGGCCGTACGATCGCGCGCGTCGACGATCATCCGTTCCCGATGACGCAAACGGCCCCCGCCGCCAAAGCGGAAACCGCGCAAGCCGGCGGCAAACAAGGCGGAGCAAACAACGGACGATTGACCGGGAAGCAGCCCGGCGGCCATAACAGCCAACAGCCCGGCAAACAGCCGGCCCGCGCCGGAGGCGGCCAACCGCCAAAAGCGAAGTCCGGCAACAACCGGTTCTCCGGCGGAGGCAAGTCCGGCCGATAGGCCATAAAAAATGGCTTATTGGCTTCACCACGGCCGTCCTTTCAAAAATAGCCAGTGAAAACACTGGTTATTTCGGCCAAACAGCCCCAATTCGCGTTGATTCATACGAATAGCCAGTGAAATCACTGGCTATTTTGCGTCGACTGCCCATTTTAGCCCAAATAAGCAATAAAAGATGGCCTATCGGGGATCGCTCTGTCGAGCGGTCCTCTTTTCGCTGCTTATCAGGCATATTTTCCGCTGCTCCGAGGAAAACTACGATCACGGCTGCGCCTGATTTCCATTTTCTTGCGGCGATGGCTGTTTCGGCTGGCGAAACCAGCCTTGGACGCGGTTCCAGTTGATGATGCCCCAGACAATCAGCGGGCAAAACATATTGATCGCGAATACGAAATAAACAACCGTCCACATAAACCCTTCCGTGTTGACGACGTGCCGGTAAATCCAGGAATGATAAACGTCCATCGTTCGCCCCTCCGTACGTTCGGCTGATGGATCGTAGTGTGGGCCGCGGATCGTCGACTTATACTGCCGACTTAAGCGAGGTGATGGCCGATGCCGTCGGTACAGCAATTGATGCAGGAAGCCATCGTGCCGAACGTGGCCGACAATGCTGCGGCATTGGAAGCCATCCTGGGCAATAGTGCGGATCTCGTGATGCGGGACTTCAGCTTCTGCGCGAACCCCGCTTCCCCCGGGATATGTGTATATTTGGACGGCATGGCCGACGGGGCGATCGTGGACGCGGTGCTGAAAGCGCTGCTCATCCACGCAAGCGAGCTAAGTTGGAACCCGGAGCAGCTGCCGACGGCGGAGATGCTGCGCACGCACCTGATGTTCAACGCTGCGGCCAAGACATGCGGCAGCTTGCAGGAAGCGGTGTTCGGCATCTTGTCCGGCGATACGCTCGTGTTTGTCGAAGGACTCGACCAAGCCGTTCTCGTCAGCTCCAAAGGCTGGAAGGAACGAAGCGTCGAAGAGCCTTCTGCGGAAAATAACGTGCGCGGACCGAGGGACGGCTTCACGGAAAGCATTCGCACCAATACGGCGCATATTCGCCGACGGATCAAGGACCCGGAGCTGCGGATCGACTCGACGGTCATCGGCACAAGAACGCGAACCGACGTGAGTGTGCTCTACATTCGCGATTTGGTGAAACCGGGGCTTGTCGAGGAAGTAAAGCGGCGGCTTGACAGCATTCGTCTCGACGCGATACTGGAAAGCGGCTTCATCGAAGAAATGATCGATGACGCGCCGTTCTCTCCCTTCAACACGGTGCAAAGCACGGAACGTCCGGACAAAGTCGCTTCCGCGCTGCTGGAAGGGCGCGTGGCGATTCTGACCGACAATACGCCGGTCGCGCTGATTGTGCCGACATTCTTCTGGCAGTTCATGCAGGCGCCCGACGATTATTACCACCGCTACTGGGTCGGCACGTTTTTCCGCATCGTTCGTTATTTCGCTTTTTTGATCAGTCTGATTCTTCCTTCCACCTATGTCATGCTCGTGTCGTTCCATCATGAAATGATTCCGACTTCGCTTGCGCTGACGATCGCATCCGGCCGGGAAGTGGTGCCGTTTCCCGTGCTGCTGGAGGCGCTGCTGATGGAGCTTGCTTTCGAGCTGATGCGCGAAGCGGGGCTGCGGATGCCGAAGCCGATCGGACAGGCGGTCAGCATCGTCGGCTCGCTGATTATCGGCCAGGCCGCCGTTCAGGCCGGCCTCGTGTCGCCGTTTATGGTCATTATCGTGGCGATTACGGGCATTTCGTCCTTTGCCATACCGAGCTATTCGTCGTCGCTCGCCTTGCGCATCTTCCGTTTCCCGCTGCTGCTCGCTTCCGGCTCGCTCGGGCTGCTCGGGTTCGCCACGATGTTTTTCCTGCTGCTGCTGCACGCGCTCTCCATCCGTTCGTTCGGCGAACCGTACTTGGCGCCGCTCAGCCCGTTCCGGCCGCGCGACCAGCGCGACATGATGCTGCGGATGCCGCTGTGGATGCTGGACGACCGGCCGGGCTTCGCGCAAAACCGGCACCGGATGGCGAGCGGACAACAACCGAAACCGCCAAAGGAACAACCCGAATGAACAAGAAACGAATGGCAATCTGGATCCGGCTGCTGGCAACGCTTTTGGCGATCGTGCCGCTTACCTCTTGTATCGGCCAATGGCAAATAAACGACTTGGCGCTCGTGACGGCCGTCGGACTGGACGTGGGACAGAAACCGGGGACGGTGCTGCTGTCGGCCCAAATCATCCGGCCCGCGGACGCGCGCGGCCAGACAGGCGCTCCTTCCGGCGGCACCGGCGAACCGATCTACTCGATCAGCGCCGAAGGCAAAACGATATTCGAAGCGATCCGGAACCTGGGCCGCATCTCCTCGAGGCGCGTCTATTGGGCGCACAATTTCCTCATCGTCATGAACGAAAGTTACGCGCGGCGCGGCATCGGGGACATGATCGACTTCTTCACCCGCAACCACGAGCTGCGAATGAACACCTGGGTAGCGGTTACGCCCGACAGCCCCGATCAGCTGATTTCGACGATCACCGGTCTGGAAATCGTACCGGGGGAAGCGATCAACCGCCTGTTCCGCAACAACCATATCGTCGGCGTCGCCCCAAGAACGAACATGATGGTGCTCGAGGAATCGTACTTGACCCAAGCCACGCATCCGGTCCTGGCCAAGCTCAAGCTCGTGCGGCGGGGCATTTCGAACAAGAAGCCGGAGGAGCACGGCTCGATCGAACAAGTCGAGCTGGCGGGAGCCGCCGCGTTCGCCGAGGATCGTATGGCCGGCTGGCTGACGATCAAAGAGACGCGCGGTTTGCTGTTTTTCCTCGAACAATTGGACAACGGCATTGAAGTCGTTCCCTGCCCCAATGAAAAAACCGGCCAGGCAACGCTCGAGTTTCGCCATGCCAAGCTGCATGTCGATCCGGCGTATCGCAATGGAAAAGCGTCATTCCGCATCCGGCTCGCGACAGAGGCCGATATCGTGGAGAACGGCTGCCAGGCGACAGAGGCCGACATTCGTCAAGGAACGGAAGCCGAACTGACGCAGGAGCTGGAATCGGCCATTACCAGCGTGCTGGTCAAAGCGCAGCGGGAGTACAAATCCGATTTTCTCAAGCTGGGCGATGTGTTCCGCAACGAATACCCGCTCGAATGGCGGACATTGAAGCAATCGTGGGACGACGTATTCGCCGCGGCGGAAACGACGGTCGAAGTGAAGGCGACGATCAAAAGCGGCGTCCTGAAGGCGGCGGGAATGGGGGTAAAATGACGAAGCTGCGCATTACGAACGGCATGTACGTGGCGATGATCGTCAACTTTATTTATGCCAAAGCGATCGGCGTCACACAAGGCGTGCTTGCCATGGTGATCGGTCAGGACATGTGGATCGCCACGCTGTTCGGCACCGTCCAGGGCGCCGTCATGATTTATATCACCTACCTGGCCATCCGGCATACGCCGGAACGGGACTTTATCGGCCTGGGCGCGGCGCTGCTGGGTCAATGGTTCGGCAAACTGGTCGCCTTGGTGATATTCCTGTTTTTTCTTGCTGCGTTCGGCCCGCTGATGATTACGTTCGTGTACCATCTGCAAGAATACTTTTTGCCGGAAGCGCCGATCATGCTGTTCATCGTTTCCGCTTTAATCGTTGGCGCGGTCGGCTGCTTCTACGGGCTGGAAGTGATGGCGCGCATCTCGCTGATCGGCGTGTTGTGCATCGTGCTGTTAAACGTATTGATCGTGCTCGGGTCCATGAACGAGTTCGACATCCGCAATTTGCTGCCGGTGATGGAGCTCGGGTTTATTCCAACCGTAGTGGCCAGCGTCCACTACAACGAAGACTGGGCGCTCGCCACGATGATGGCCGCCCTCGTGCTGCCGCACGTCAAGGATGTGCAGAAACGCGGCGGCCAGTTGGGTGTTGCCGGGATTATGCTGAGCGGTCTGCTCGTCGGCATTTGGGCGATACTGGAAGCCGCGGTGCTTTCGTCGGAAGTGACCAGCAAATACACCGTCTCCTGCATGAAGCTCGCCCGCAACGCCCATATCGGCATTTTCCTGCAGCGGTATGAAATGATTATGATTGCGCTTTATTCGCTGCCGATCTTGTTCGGCGTCATGTTCTGCCTGTACGGCGCTTCGTTCAGCCTGTCGAAGCTGCTCGGGGTGCGCAGCTACCGCAAGCTGATCGCACCGGCCTGCCTTCCGGTCGGCGCCTTCGGCTACTGGATCGTCGAGGACCATTTTCGCGCCATCTATTACCTCGAGCATTATTGGCCGCGTATCGCCAATCCGGTGGCGTTCGGCTTGCCGCTGCTGATGCTCCTGCTTCGTTTCGTATTCGGCAAAAAGCTGTCACAAGCGAGCTGAGCGGCGGACTGAACGGCCGACCGTTTGCGGCTCACGCGGCGGCTGCCCATTTTTCGTCTGAATTTCATGAATTGTTTGACAACTTTAACTGTAACTTATATACTAACAGTAGATAGCGCGGGAAGGAGGGCGACGGGTGAACAGCGAGTTTACGATCGCCGTGCACAGCCTGGTGTTTCTGGCGTATCGGACGGACCGGATGGCGACGAGCGAGATGATCGCCCACAATGTCGGCACCCACCCGTCCCGCGTGCGCAAGGTGCTGAGCTGCATGAGAAAGCACGGCCTCATTGCCACCAAGGAAGGAATCGGAGGCGGCTTCCTTCTGAACTGCAGCCCCGATGAAGTGACGTTGGCCGACGTATACCTCGCCACTTCCATCGGTTCGATGAAACCGAACTGGTGCTCCGGCAATACGGAAGAAGGCTGTATGGTCGCCTGCAATATGGCGGATGTCATGGAACGCATCTTCATCGATGCCGAACGGCAAATGCTGCTTTACTTGCAGAATACCGTAATTCGCGACGTGCTCGACAGCGTCCAGGCAGCGCAAGGCAAGAAGGAGGCAGCCGCAGGGCTGTTGTAACAGCGGAATCGGTTGTTCCGGACAGGAACGAACCAGGGGGAAAGGACGGTGTGTCGATATGACAACGGCATGGAGCGAAACGATTCAAGAAGGCGACTGGATCGGCGGCGCCTCACATAGAGATGAGAAGTTTCTCGGGTTTGTGCAATCGATCGGGCCGGAAGGCGTCGTCAAGGTATGGGTGACGCAGTCGGACCGGCAGGAAATCGTCGGCGAGATGATCCAGACGAAGCTGCACCGGGTCAAGAAGCTGCCCGAATACTCGCCCTCGGCGCCGGAGGAGCTGCACGACTTGATCGGGCTTTCGCTCGATACGCACGACAAGGCGTGGTTCGAAGAGCTGACCGGCAAGCTGCAGACCGTAACGGCCGCGCAGCACGGCAGGAACAAAACGACGGCGATTCAGCCTTACAGCTGGTTCGGCAACGGGTTGAAAAACCGGCTCGACGTCTAAGGAACACATTCCAAGCGCTTCGGCGCTTTTTTTGTTGGGCCGGGGGGCCGACAACAAGCGGCAATAACTGTCCCTCTCTCTGTCAGGCTGATTTCAGCCTTATTCCATACCAATGTTTTGCTTGCGATAAACCAACGGCGCGCAGCCGGTCCGTTTTTTGAAAAAGTTCGAAAAGTGGAACGAATCGTTGAAGCCGAGCAGCAGCGCCAAATGTTCGACCGGGATGTCGGTTTGCGCGAGCAGCCGTTTCCCTTTGGCCAGACGAAGCTCCAGAATGTAATCGTACGGACTGCGGCCGAACTCGGCTTTGAACCGTTTGGTAAAATAGCTTCGTTCCATACCCGCATATTCGGCGACCATGCTCGCCGTGATGTTATTGTCGAAATGCTGCTGCATGAAATTGCGCGCCGCGATCATGCGGTTGTCGACCTGTCGTCCGCCGCCCGTACCGGCGCCGTCCCGGCTTAGTTCCGCCAGCAGCAAACGCAGGTTGCCCGAATAAAACAACCTGTCGGTCTTCTCGTCCCGCGCCGGTTCATAATCGAGCAAACTGTCGATCAGCGCGCTGATCCGCTCCGGACGGCGATGGCGAATGACCGGATGGGCCGTCGTAATCCCGGCCTGGTTCAGGATCGGACCGGCCGCCGCGCCGGAGAACGCGATCCACTTGTAGTCCCACGGCTCCATCAGATCCGCCTTGTAGCGGGTCAACACGTTCGGGAACAACACGAACGACTCGCCGCCGCGCAGCGGCGTTTCCTTGCCGTTCGCCTGGTACACGCCGCCGCCGTCGCTCACGTACACGAGCAAATAATGATCCCGCACCGCAGGACCGTATTCGAGCCCCGGGTCGCAGCGATGCTGGCCGTAGTAGCTCAGGTACAACTCATCTCTCGTATCCGGCATCAAAAATGTTTCCATGCTCCGCTCCACCCCGTCCTCCGCCAATTCTCTCCTCCATCAAACCACAAATTTATATATTTTCGCAACAAATCGTCATGGAGCTTGCCCGTCGCCGCTGTTATGCTGGAGACAATTCGAAAAAGGAGCTGGTTCGCCAATGATGGTCACGATCGGCGCGAAACAATTGGAGATGGGCGGCCGTTATTTGACGGAGCTGCGCGATGCCAACAGCTTGCTGGGCGATCCCGCCGCCTTGAAGCAGCGTTTGGAGGAAGACGGCTATTTGCTGATCCGCGGGTTTCACGACCGCGAGCAGGTGCTTCGGGCGAGGGAGGAAATCCTGCAGCGCCTGCAGCGGGACGGCAAGCTGGCGCCGGACACCGAAGCGGCGGAGGCGCGGATCGGCCCGGATAACAAGGGAGCGTTCTGGGGCGGCGTCAACGATTCGTTCCCTGCCTTCCGCGAAGTGGTCGATTCGCCGCGGACGATGGGCTTTTTTGCCGGATTGCTTGGCGGGGAAGTCATCACCTACGATTACAAATGGCTGCGCGCCATTCCGAACGGAGGCAACACGGGCGCGCATTACGACATCGTCTACATGGGCGCGGGCACCCCAAATTTGTATACGTTATGGACACCGTTCGGCGATACGCCGATCGACATGGGCACGTTGTGCATCCTGCTCGGTTCCCATCGCTGGGACCGCGTCATCGCCACCTACGGCAAAATGGACGTCGACCGCGACAAAACGGAAGGCTGGTTCTCGAAAGATCCGATCGAGCTGGTCGACAAGTTCGGCGGCCAATGGGCCACTACCTCGTTCCAGGCCGGCGACGCGATCCTGTTCGGGATGTACACCATGCACGCATCGACGGTGAACGTTACGCCGCACATGCGCATCAGCTGCGACACCCGCTACCAACTGGCAAGCGAACCCGCGGATGCCAGGTGGGTCGGCCGCAATCCCGTCTACCAAGGTCCGACTAACGTACGCCCGATGGAAGAAGCGCGCAAACAGTGGAACTTGATCTAGGCGCAAACGATCGGAACAACTGTCATGAAAGCGGCGGCGAGTTAAGCAGGGAAATCCGGCTTAACTCGCAGTCGCAGGCCGGATCGGAGCAAATAAGCTGGAAAAACCAGCTTAATTCGCTGCCGTTACCCAGATCGGAGCAAATAAGCAGGAAAATCCGCCTTAAATCGTCGCCGCTGGCCGGATTTTGCTTCATGCGCGCCATCCCCCCATCCGCCAACTTCCCCCTTGCAAAATAGGCCCTATTTTCTTGCCTGTTTCGCCAAAAACGGGCCGTCCATACGAAATAACCAGTGTTTTTACTGGCTATTGCAGACAAGCCGGGCGAAAGAGGGCAAATAAGCCATTTTTCATGGGCTATTTGGTTGCCGAGCAATAAAACGGGCCACCCGGCGGGGAACCCGATGTTCGCTCCCCCGCCGCTGCCGCACATTCATCTGCCTTATTTCACCATGAAATCGTTGTAAAGCTTCACCCACTCGTCCACTTTCAGGTTTTTGTAGCCGGCCAAGAAGCTGTCCCAGTCGCTCATCGGCTTCTGACCCAAAATAAATTTCAGCGCATTCTCCGACGTATACGTCTCGATCTGGTTGCTCAGCTCGGTCGCCCGCTTCAAGCCTTCCGTGTCGAACGATACGGCCGGCGGCGCTTCGTTCGTACCGCCCGTCTTGATAATGGCATCGCGGGATACGAGGTACTTCTTCGCCTTGGCGTCTTCGCCTTCCTTGGCGGAAATCGTATTGTAACGGTTAAATTCCGGAATGACGCCTGCCAGCCACCAGCTTGACAGGCCGAGCTCGGACCCGGTCTTGAGACCGGCCGGCTGTTTGCCGTCTGCGCCTGCCGTCCAAAGGCTTTGATAGCCGGTAATTTTGAAACCGGAAGGCGTCTTCGGATCTTTCACCCAATGCTCGCCCTCTTTGCCGAGAAACAAGGTTTGCACGCCTTCCACGCTGTACATCCAATCAAGCGCTTTGACGATGTCGTCGATGTGCTTCGATTTGTTGCTGATCACCCACGGCCCGCGGAAGGAGATGTTGTAGTGCGGCGCAAGCGGCTGCGTCTGAATTTTGCCGTCTACCGCAAAAGGAAGCATCGCCTCCATCGCCGGTTCGTTCGGGCCGGCCGTGCCCGCCGTGTTCTGCTCGCGAATAAGCGGGAACGCGCCGCTTGCATAACCGGTGAACAGGTCGTTGTCTTTCATGGTAATGAAGTCCGGGCTGAGCAGCTTGTTTTCGTACATCCAACGTTCGAATTCGACCCACATTTTGAACCGTTGCGGCGATGCGGTCGGTCCGTACTCGAACTTTTTCGCCTCCGCATTGTAGCGCGGATCTTTGCCGTTGTTCTCCCCGGCAATCCCGAACGGGGTTGACGAAGTCCAGAAGTAATACGACCAGCCGAGACGGGACGACGTAATCGGTTTGCCGCCGTTCTCCTTCTGCAGCGCCAACATCGCCTTCTTCAAATCGTCAAGCGACTTGATCTGGCCGACATCCATCCCTGCCTTCTTCAGCACATCGTTATTGAACCACCACACCCGCGACACCCATTCGAAATCCTGGATCATCGGAAAGCCGTAAAGTTTGCCGTCCTCCGTACTGCGCATCGCCTTTTCGATATCGGGGTACTTCTTCAAATAGGCTTGCAAATTCGGCAGCTTCCCGCCGGCCAAATACGGATCGAGCGCCACGAACAGCTTGGAGCCGTACTTCTTGTATGTCGTATCGTCCGAGAAAAAACGCGTCAGCTCGGGAAATTCGTTCGAAGCGATCGCCAGATTGAGCTTCTCCTTCTGCGAGTCGCGCGGAACTGTCGTCAAGTTGAAGTTGACGCCGGTTTTGCTGCCCCATTCCTTGATGTACCAGGTATCGCTATTGATTGTTGCGCCGGCGTCGATCGGCAGCGTCAGCTCGACGGTTGGCGGGTCCTTCGGCTTCTGCGAAGCCGGAGCGGCCGATTGCGCCGAAGACGGCGAAGGCGATTTGGTTTCTCCCGCCTGATTGCCTTTCCCGCTGCAAGCGGCAAGAGCCGATGCCGAGAGCAAAACGGCCAATGCGGTAAGGGCGGTTTTTTTCATCTGTTGCTTGACCTCCTTGGGTGTATTGTACCACGGCAATAAACGATGCACGCTAACGCATACAAGCGAAAGCGACATTTGACAACCCGCCTCCCACCTCCCGTACGTACTCCGCCCGGAGTTATTTATCCCTTTATCGAACCGACAAGCGCACCTTTGACAAAGTAACGCTGAAGGAAAGGATACAGCAGCACAATCGGACCAACCGTGACAAAAATGGTCGCCATCTGAAGAGAGGTGTTCATGCCCATCTGATACCGGGGATCAACTCCCTTGGTAGTCACCGCATCGTCAAATACTTCCTTGGTAATGAGAATGCGGCGCAGCACGATCGTCAGCGGATACATCGATTCGGACTTGAGATAAATAAGCGGCCCGAAAAACGAGTTCCATTGCCCGACAGCCGCGAACAGCGCAATGGTCGCGAGGATCGGCTTCGACAGCGGCAGCACGATGCGGAACAGCATGTGCCAGTCGTTAGCGCCGTCGATGCGTGCCGATTCGAACAACTCGTCCGGCAAGCTCTGGAAATTGGTGCGCAGCAGCAGAATGTTCCAGAACGAAAACGCACCGGGAACGACAAGCACCCAAATCGAATTGAGAATGCCCAGTTGTTTCATCAGCAGGAACGACGGAATCAGACCGCCGCCAAAAAACATCGTAAACGTCATCATGATAATGATTGGCCGTCGCAGCAGCATTCGTTTGGCGGAAAGCGGGTAAGCGGTCAAACAGCCGATGGTAAGAACAAAAAACGTGCCGACCACCGTATAACGGACGCTGTTCCAAAATGCCGTTAAAATAAGGTTGTCTTCAAATACCTTGCGGTAGCTGTCCAGTTGAAACCCGATCGGCCACAGCACGACTTCCTGGTTCGATACGGGCAACGGCGCGCTGACCGACAAGTTGAACAAATAGAGAAACGGGAACGCAATAACGACACATAGCAGCGCAAGAGCCGTATAATTGAGCGTGTCAAACACCCGGTTGGCTAACCCGGTATTTCTCATCGATGATCCTCCTTGTCACCAGAACGATTCCTGCCGCAAGCGGCTCGCCGTACGATTGGCAATCCACAGGATGAGCAGCGCGACGAGGTTGTTCATCAGGCCGATGGCTGCGCCGAAGCTGAAGTCGCCTCCGACAATCCCCCTGCGGTACACGTAGGTCGCCAACACGTCGGCTACCTCGTAAATCGTCGGATTCTGCATCAGATACACTTTCTCGAACCCGACCGATACGACATGGCTGACGCTCAGAATCAGCACAATGCTGATCGTCGGCCGGATGCCCGGCAAGCTGATATGCCACATCCGCCGGAACCGGCCCGCTCCGTCCATATAACTCGCCTCGTACAGCTCGGGGTCGACGCCTGTCAGAGCGGCGAGGAACAGGATCGAGTTCCAACCGACGGATTGCCAAATATCGCTGATGACGTACATCGACCGAAAGTACGCGATGTCGGTGAAGAAATGAATGCTTTCAATGCCGAATCGGTTCAGCAGCAGATTGATAATCCCCCGGTCGCTCGTCAGCTGCATCAGCATGCCGACCACGATGATGATCGCGATAAAATGCGGCAAATAGCTGATGCTCTGCACGATTCTCTTGAACCTGGCACGCTTCACTTCATTCAGCAGCAGCGCCAGCACAATCGGCGGCCAGAAGCCGAACAGCAGCGAATAGAAGCCGAGCAGCATGGTGTTGCGAACGATGCGCCAGGCGGTCGGTTCGGCGAAGAAGGAAGTAAAATGCTTCAACCCCACCCAATCGCTGTGCCAAAATCCCATGATCAGATCGTAATCCTGGAAGGCGATCACAACGCCGTACATCGGCGCGTAATGAAACAGCAGGAATCCAAGCACTCCAGGCAGCACCATCATGTATAAATGAGGGTTGCGCCGGATATTATCGATCAGCTTCCTCAGCGCCCTCGCCTCGCCGGATGCAAATCGGCTCCCCGTTTCAGGATGCGGTGAAGCAGATTGCGTCGGTGCACGGTTCATGGCATCCACTCCTTTTGGTTGTCAGGGGTTCCGCTCCGCTTCGCCGGTTGCCCCCGCTCATGCACATTCCACATGTTACGGCACATTTGTAAGCGTGTACATGCAACATTTCAAACACCATATGGACGATTTCGAGATCTTGCTCCCCGGTCATGTCCATCCGCAAGGCGATCTGCTATAATCAAAATCAATCGTTGGACGGAAAGGGGCGCCTTGCATGCGCAAGCCCTCCAGCTTTCATCGGCGGCTGTTCCTGCTGTATTCCTCCTTGCTGCTGGCTGTTGTCACGTCCTCTTTCCTCGTCTTTTACCAGCATGCAAGCCGGCAGCAGGAGAAGCTGTACGCCAATTCGTTCGAGCGCGAACTGAACGCTTATGTGGGACGCGTCGACAACGCGATCGCCAATGCCGACCGCCAGTTGGTGCAGATCAAGTCCAGCCAGACGATCGCTTCGCTCTTTCTCGCGTTGTCGCTACATGAGAACGCTTACGAAGCGATCAAAAGCAATCCGGAGTGGATCGCCACCGTTCGCGAGACGATCGACCTCATTCACGGTCTCGATCCGCAGGTGTTCCAGCGCGTAACGGTGATCAGCCGTTCGGGGGCCTATATCGGCACCGGCATCAACGCTCCCGACGTGCCTCCGGAAGTGATGCGGGAACGGCTCGTTTCGCTGCAATCGTATTGGTTCGACGATTCGTTCCGTCTCGTGCGCTACCCGGCGGTTGACCTGCTGGAGCCGCAGCGCCCGCCGGTCGTTTCGCTCATTCGCAAAATCACTTACTCCGGCCTCGCCCATTCCATCGTCGAAATTCAGCTTTCGGACGAATTTTTCGCCAAAATGGCCGCGCTTGCGCTGCAAGGAAACGATCGCATCAGCCGTTCCCTTTATGTCTACGGCTCGGATGACCGCTGGCATCCCGTACAGGGCGACTCCGCGGACGTCTCCAAACTTCCGCAGCAGCCGGCCGACTTGCCGGACAGCTATTTCGCCAAGTCGCGCGACGCGCTGCAATTTATCCAGCGTTCGGGCAACACCGGCTGGCTGTACGCCATGACCATGACGACCTCGCCGCTGAACCGTTCGCTTCGCGGTCTCTCCATTACCGTGTTTGCGCTCGGCCTGCTCGTCAGCGCGGCTGGCATGACACTGATCTACCTGCTGACTCGCCGTACGCTGCTCCCCTTGCACCGGCTGCGCAAAGCGATGGCCCAGCTTGACTTGGCGTCGATCGAATCCAGTGTCACCGATTCGCTGCTGCGGCTGCGGCCGAATCAGCTGCAGATCGGCGAAATCCGCGATTTGCACGCCTCGTTCCGGGACATGCTGCTGCGCTTGCAGCAATCGAAGCGCGAAGCGTCGAGCGCACGGGAAGCGGAGCTGCGGGCGCGGCTGATCGCCTTGCAGAAGCAGGTCGATCCGCATTTTCTGTACAATACCTTGTCGATTATCGGCATGCTCGGATTCGATCAGGGCGACGAGCATATTCTGGAATTGTGCCAATCGCTGATCAACATGTTCAAATATGTGACCTACGGCGATTCCTACACGTCCACGCTCGCCGAAGAACTGGACCACTTGCGCGATTATTTGCGCATTATGCGCATCCGGTACGGCGGCAAGCTCGAATACGAAATTCAGGTGCCGGAGGACATGCTTGCGCTGAAAGTGCCCAAGCTGCTGCTGCAGCCGCTGGCGGAGAACGCGTTCAAGCACGGCTTCACGGAATGGCAGGAACGTTGGATCATCGCGATCAGAGGAGAACGGGCGCCGGAAGGGTGGCGGCTGGAAATCGAAGACAACGGGCGCGGCTTCAGCGCGGAAGCGCGCGAACGGCTCGAGGCGTACTGGGCTTCGCTTGGACCGGGCGTTTCGCCGGAAGCGAACCGCGGGCTGACGAATACGATGGCGCGATTGCGCTTTTTGTTCGGACCGGATGTCCGCTTCTCCTATGCCGAGAGCTTTTCCGGCGGCGCCTTGCTTCGCATCGGCATGACGGAATCGAAAGGAGAGATCCCCGCCTATGCGGATCGTACTGGTGGATGATGAGCCGTTGTTTTTATCGATGCTGGAGCGAATGATCGCGCAGATCGCCCCCGAGCACGAGATTGCGGGCAGCTACACGGGAGCCGAACAGGCGCTGGCTTCGCTTCCGAATGACAAGCCGGACCTGCTCATCAGCGATATCGCCATGCAGGGCATGGACGGCCTGCATATGCTCGACCTGGCGCGCGAGGTGTGCCCCGATGCGCTTCGCGTCGTGCTGAGCTCATACCCCGACTTCTCCTACGCGCTGCATGCGCTCAAGAGCGAGGTAATGGACTATTTGCTCAAACCGCCGCATCCGAAGCAGCTCCGCGAGTTGTTCGACAAGGCGTCCGCTCTGACGGAGCAGCGCAAACAGGCGCGTCCGGAGCACGCGGTTCACGGCGCCGCAAGCGGCGAAACGCAGTCGGCGGCGCGTCCGTTGTCGGAGCACGAACGCATCGTGCAAACCGTCGAACGTTATCTCGAGCAGCACTATCGCAGCGCAGTCAGCCACCAGACGCTGGAAGCGGAATTCGGCCTGGTCGGCTCCTACATCAACAAGTTGTTCAAAAAACATAAAGGCAGCACGCTGATGGATTATCTGGCGCAGTACCGCATCGAGCAAGCCAAAATACTGCTGAAAGAAAAGCCGACGCTGATGCTCAAGGAAGTCGCTTCCCTTGTCGGATTCGACGACCCGCTTTATTTCAGCCGCGTGTTTCGCAAAATAACCGGCATATCGCCGTCGGAGTTTGCCAAGCGGTGAGGACGGCGTCTATACGCAAAAACGTCGAACCCGCAAGCCTGTTGCCTGCGGATTCGACGTTAAGCGAATGAAATAAACGCGCCGTTTACTTCTTGGGGTCCCGTTCATTCCCCCACAGCGTCGGCGACGCCCCCTTGGACTGCCGCCAGGCATGCCGCCAAAGATGAACGTCACTCGGCGTAATTTCCGGCATGTTGCCCCGCTCGGCTCGCGACCGGATTGCCGGGTACGGCTTATGCGGCTCCGCTTGATACCAGTAGGCCACCGTGCAAAGGTCCAGTGTCAAATTGTTGTCGTGTCCATGCTCGATCGAGGCGCGCAACGACTTGTCGAAATAAATCGGATCTTCGAACAGGAAACGATAGATATGCGTCCGCCCCATCCAGCCCAGCTTGTCCGGGATGCGCGCGCTGCCGAAATAGGGGTGCATATAAATTTCGTTAGGGCTCCACGAAGTGTTGAAGAAGTCCTCCGTCCCCGTTCCATGAAGCGAACCGGGCCATGCTTCCCCGTCGACCATCCACATGTCGTCGCCTTCTCCGTACCACATCGGTCCCGGACTGTCGACATAGTAGTTGACCCCGACGAAATGCCCCTTCCCTTCAATGTCGGCGAACAAGTAATTGTGCTCGTCGGTCTTGTTGGGGGCCTGCTTCGCCACGATCGCCCATTCCGTCTCCCCTTCCGCCGGATGAACCTCCGTCAATTCCCGGTTCCACCAGGCATGAAACCGCCCCTTCGTATCGGGCATGGACGGATAAACCTCGTAATGGATATAGAAGTAGAACGATTGCATCACATGCTCGGAATCGTTCTCCAGCGTCACGCGCGCGCCGTTGCCGAACGGCATCGGGAAATAGCAGTTCAGCGCCCTTCCTTCCCTGGGCGCCGCCGCAAGCGGCAGCGATTGGAACGAATACTCTTCGCCCCAGCCTTGTCCGAAAAAGTCGCCCAGCGGCGCTTCGACGCTCGGCTCGGTTTCGCCATCCCAGTACATGCGCAGAATCGCATTGCGCCTGATCATCTTGTCGGGCGAACTCAGCGTAAACCAGATATGCTTGATAATGCCAGCTCCTTCGATCGCGGCAAGCTCTGCGGTTTCGCCCGCAGCGATCCGGATGCAATCGGCATTGCCTCCGCTGCGATCGTAGCTGGAAATTCGTTTCGTTTTTATCCCTTGTTGCAATTCGGCAATGCCGCCAAGCGGACTATGCATTTACAGCACCTCCATCAATAATCGTTCGTACCCTACAATCATAGCGAAACAGGAACCAAATGACTTTAACCAATGCTGCCAACATGTTAACATTCCTTGCTATAATGGAAGAGGATAGATGACCCTCTGACAGAAGGAGCCGCATATGGCTATCTCGCTTTCTCCCTACATTCGTTTTGCCTCCGACAGCGTGATTCAGTCGCCTTGGTATATGAGGGAGCGCGATCTGTGGGACTACGAATTTCTGTACCTGATGGAAGGCGAAATCGTCGTAACGATTGCCGGTCATGCCTGCTGCGGCGTTCCGGGCGATTTATTCATTTTGCGGCCCGGCCGCAGACACACCATCCGCTCCGTCGGCGAAACGACGGTCAGGCAGCCAAACGTTCATTTCGACTTGGTCGAGCGGCCGGACAGCAGGGATGTAACCATATCGTTCCTCAGAAAGGAAGAGATGAGCGCGGCGGAAATCGGCTGGTTTCGTGAGGACCTGTTGTCGGCCGGGCCGTTCGAGTTGCCCGACCATATGCGTCTTCGCCATCCTGCCGTGTTCGAGAAGCTGCTGTTCGCCCTCATTGCGGAATACCGGATGAAGCTGCCTTTTGCCAAACTCCGGATGCAAGGACATTTTCTCAACTTGTTCGCCTACTTGCTCCGCGAATACGAATGGGGCCGCACCCCGCTCGTTCGCGATAAAATGCCGTTGCTGCTTCAGGTGGAACAATATTTGAACCATCATGACGCCGACATATCGCTGGACGAGTTGTCCAATAAATTCCACATTAGCAAATTTTATCTAGCGCGGCTGTTTCAGAACGCATTCGGTATGAGTCCGATCCGCTATCATCAACTGGCCCGCCTGGAGAAAGCGAAACAACTGCTGCGGTTCACCGAGCTGCCGATTCAGCAAATCGCGTACCAGCTTGGCTTTTCCAGCATCCACGATTTCAGCCGGGCGTTCAAAAAGCAAGAAGGGGTCGCCCCCTCCCATTACCGCCGCGCGTATTAAAACCGAAGCTGCGGCCGCGGCGCACCAGGGCAATCGCTTACGAAAGTAAACCCAAGCTGGAAAAGACAAGGGGAGTTGCCGTTGATCACACCTGCTCGATCTCAAAAGAAGTATCGTCACGATTGATGCGATGCGCACGCAAAAAGAGATTGCAGCCACGATCATCGAACAAGGGGCCGACTATGTCCTGCAAGTCAACGATAAAAACGATGCGAGAAGACATGGCGGATTACAGGGAACACGAAGTGCTCCTCCAAGTGAAAGCTCCGTTGCAAGCCGCGGGACAACGGGAGCCCAATCGGTTGAAACCAGCTATTTCATTCACAGTGAAAAGGGACAACCGCCGAGCCACGCTTGCAGGTCCGCCGCAGTCACCGGAGAATTGAAAACACCCTGCACGAGAAGCTGGACATGACCTGTGTAAAGCTGCGGCTTGGATCCCAATGATGTACGAAACGTCCTCCAGCTTCCTGAAAATGTATCGTTACGATTCACAGCCAGCCATAGTCCAGGGCCTCAAAGACACCTTGGCGCAATAGCGGAACCTCCTTCCGCTATATCATGGAATTGTGTCTCAGGAGCAGGGTGACGGTGAATCGTAACCATTCGTAAGCGATTGCCCTGCGCGGCGCAACGGTTTTCCCCTGCCGGCGGCGGCGTTGTGCTATAATCGGGGGTACGAGCGCCAGCCGTTTCGGCGGCGAAAGGCGAAATGGGGAGAGCCTGCGGCAATGAAATCGTTCAAAAAAGTGTATGTCGAAATTACAAGCGTCTGCAATCTCGCCTGCACGTTCTGTCCGCCGACGGAACGCAAGGCGAATTTTATCCAGCGGGACACCTTCTCGCATATTCTCGATCAAATCAAGCCGTACACGAACCACATCTACCTGCACGTCAAAGGCGAACCGCTGCTGCACCCGCGCATCGACGAATTGCTCGACGAAAGCGCCGCCAAAGGCTTCCGCGTGAACATTACGACCAACGGCACGCTGATCGCCAAAAACAGCGCCAAGCTGCTCGGCAAACCGGCGCTGCGGCAAATCAATTTTTCGCTGCACAGCTTTGACGGCCATATCGGCTCGAACAATCGCGAAGGTTATTTGCAGGCGATCTTCGCCTTCGTGCGCGAAGTCGTGAAACAAGGCGTCATCGTGTCGTTCCGGTTGTGGAATTTGCGGCGGGACAACGCAACGAACCTGGAATTGCAGCGCAACCGCGAAACGCTGTCGATGCTGGAGCGGGAGTTCGGCCTGGACTACCGGATCGAGGAAAAAGTCATTCCCGGAAGCGGCGTCCGCATCGCCCCGAACGTCTACCTCAATCAGGACCACGAATTCGAATGGCCCAGCCTGCACGCCCCCGAGGACGAGGGCCGCGGCTTCTGCCACGCGCTGCGCAGCCAGGCGGCGATCTTGTCGAACGGAACGGTAGTGCCGTGCTGCCTGGACGGCGAAGGCGTCATCGATCTTGGCAACGTGCATGAAACGCCGTTCTCCGTCATTGTCGAAGGCGAACGCGCGAACCGGCTCGTAGACGGCTTCTCCCGCCGCGAAGCGGTCGAGGAGCTGTGCCGCAAGTGCGGCTACCGCAAACGGTTTGGCGCATAACATAACCATACCCAACAGAACGGGGCCGCTCTCGGCAGGAGCAGCCCCGTTTTTTGTTGTTGCCGGCGTTCTAATCCAGTTCTCATGTGACACTCAGCGAATAATCAAGTAGGTCCGGTACATTGGGTTTGTGATTGTTAAGCCATTGTAAAGGTCCGAGTCGAAAGCGAGGTGCAACCATGGAGAACAAACTGAAATACCGCCACGAGTTGAAATTTTACATGAATCCGCTTCAGTATCGCATCGTTCGCCAGCAGCTGCGGCATCTGCTGGACCCGGACAAGAACGCCGGCGCAACCGGCGACTACCATATCCGCAGCCTGTATTTCGACGACATCGACAACAAGGCGCTGCATGAGAAGCTTGGCGGCGTACGCGACCGGGAAAAGTACCGGATCCGGATTTACAATTTCTCCGACACCATCATTCATGTGGAGAAAAAAATCAAACGCAACGAGTACATCGCCAAACGCAAAGAGTCTTTGACGCGAAACATGTGCGACGCGGTTATGGCCGGCGACTGCGAAGTGCTCAACCGGCCGGACCGGCCGCTGCTGTACGACATGTACCGCGAAATGAAAACGAAGCTGCTGCGGCCGAAAGTGATCGTCGATTACGTGCGCGAAGCGTATGTGGCCAAAGCCGGAAACGTACGCGTCACCTTCGACAAACAGCTGCGGACGGGCCTCGGCGCAACCGATATTTTCAACCGCAACCTCGGCACCGTTCGTGCGCTGGACGACCATTTAATCGTATTCGAAGTGAAGTACGACGAGTTTTTGCCCGAATATGTGCGGGCTGCGATTCAATCCGAAGGGCTGATCCGGCAGTCGAACTCGAAATACGTCATTTGCCGCAAATTCATTAAAACGAACGACTGGGAGGACCAATAAGATGGACCAGGAAAAAACAAGCTTTACCGATTTGCTCAAAAATTCCGTCGTGGACAATTTCAACACTTCCATCAGCATCAGCAAAATATTGCTTACGCTCGGTATCGCATTTTTGATCGGCTTGTTCATTTATTTGCTCTACAAACGGGTATTCAGCGGCGTGTTGTACTCCAAAAGCTTCAACGTTTCGCTGATCGGCATGACGCTCATTACGGCGCTCGTCATTATCGCCATCAACTCGAATCTCGTATTGTCGCTCGGGATGGTCGGCGCGCTCAGCATCGTTCGTTTCCGGACGCCGATCAAAGATCCGACCGACCTGATTTTCCTGTTCTGGGCCGCCGTTGCCGGGATTGTGACCGGCGCCGGCTTTTACACTCTTGCCGTGATCGGCTCCGTTGTCGTCGGCATCGTGCTGTTCCTGTTCATCAAACGCGCTTCGTTCGAAACGCCGTACCTGCTCGTCCTGAACTGCAGCGGCGACCGAAGCGAACAAGCCGTCATGCAGAAGCTGAAAGCCGTGGTCAAACGGTACAATGTGAAACAAAAAACGGTGACGGCGGACAATGTGGAAATGACAGTAGAACTGCGGCTTGGCGAAAATGAACCGGCTTTCGTCAACCAGTTGACGGCGATCGAAGGCGTCCGGGACGCGGTGCTGATCAGCTACAACGGCGACTACGTATCCTGAAGCGACAGGCGGTGTTTGGAATGAACAAACGAAACTCTGCGTGGCCGGTGATCGCCAGCTTCGTCGTCGCCCTGCTCGTCGTCGGGGTCACCGGACTGTATCAGCTGCTGCACCCGGACAACGCGCTCGGGCTGGCTGTCGACAAGGCGTCGGCCAATACGAAGCTGATCGAACAAACCGTGTTTCCGCGCGACAAGGTGGTCGACGTCAACATTACGATTGACGAGGACGAATTCCAATCGATGCTCGACAACGCGTCCGCCGAGGAATTTCACTCCGCGTCGGTCGATTACAACGGCATCCATTACGACAATGTCGGCGTCCGCACCAAAGGCAATTTGAGCCTGCGCAGCGTCGTCAACATGCCGGATTCGGACCGTTACAGCTTCAAGCTGTCGTTTGACGAATACATTTCGAGCCAGACGTTGTACGGCATCGGCAAAATCAACCTGAACAACAACTACAGCGACGCCACCTACATGCGCGAGTTTCTGACATATGAATTGGCCCGGGAAATGGAGCTGCCGACGCCCGAATATTCGTACGTCAATGTGTCGGTGAACGGCAAGCTGTGGGGATTTTACCTGGCGATCGAGCAGGTCGGCGATTCGTATCTGGAGCGCAACTTCGGCAATTCGTACGGCGCGCTGTACAAAGGCATAATGGGCGGCTCCGGCAGCGATTTGAAATGGGTCGGCGAAGATCCGTCCCTGTACACGGGGCTGGCGATGAAATCGAAATCGTCGAACGGCGACGTGCTGGTCGACATGCTGAACGAGCTGAACAACGGAAGCGATTACGCCCGCGTGCTCGATATCGACGACGCGCTGAAATATATCGCGCTCAACGTCGTAACGGCGAACACCGACAGCTACATCGGCGGCAACAAGCAAAATTATTATTTGTACGAGGATGACGGTATTTTCTCCATTTTGCCGTGGGATTACAACATGGCGTTCGGCGGTCTCGGCAGCCAAAATTTGCTGATCGACGAGCCGACGCAAGGCGCCGTCAGCGAACGGCCGCTCGTCGCCAAGCTGCTGGCGAACGACAAGTACAAGGAGGAATACCATCAATTGATTCGCGATGCGGTTGAAGGTTTCCTCGCGTCCGACACGTTCGAGGCGCGGGTGAACGAGCTCGCGGCGATGATCGGCGACTATGTCAAAGCCGATCCTACCTCGTTCTACACGTTCGAGGAATACGAGAACGGCGTCAAGCAGTTGATCTCCGGCAACGCGAACCGGGTGCAAAACATCTCGCAGCAGCTCGACGGCACCGCCGCTTCGACCAACAACGGCAACGGCAGCGGCGGCGGCATGGGCGGCGGCCGCGGCAACCGCGGCGGCGCCGGGGCGCAAGGCGGCGCGGGAGCGAATGCGCAGGGCGGCGCGGGAGCGGCGGCTGGAGCGAATGCCGCGGCGGGTTTAAAGCTGGCGGCAGACGAGGCGCCGGCTCAGCAAAATCAGCAGCCACAGCAAGGGCAGCAACCGCAACAAGGGCAGCAACCGCAAGGGCAACAGCAACAAGGGCAGCAACCGCAAGGGCAAGGCAACTTCGGCGGCGGACAGGGCTTTCCCGGCGGCGATCAAGGGCAAATCTTCCCGGGCGGCAACATGGGCGGCGGCCGCGGCGGGCAAATCTTCCCGGGCGGCGGATTCGGCGGTCCCGGCGACATGTTCGGTCAGCCTGCCGCAAGCGCCAAACCCGGCTCCGCCAAAGAAGCGTACACCGCGCTTGGAGCCGTAGCGATTCTTATGCTGGCATGCGTCTTCGTCGTCAACTTCCGGCGCAAACGCCTCTGATCAGAAAATAAGCCACTTTTTATGGTCTATTCGAGTAAAAATAACGCTCAGCAATGAAATAGCCAGTGAAATCGCTGGCTATTTTGCCCAAAAGGCCGATTGAAGCCAGTTTTGATCGAAATAGCTAGTGTTTTCACTGGCTATTTTCGACGTGGCAGAAAAAATGGAGGCAATAAGCCATTTTTCATGGCTTATTTTTCATCCGCAAATGCCCTTTCACCCTCAAGCTTCTTTATTCGCCTGCTGACCTTTCCCTCCGCTTGTCTTATAATAGAGCGTAGCCTTAGCAAATCCATCCATTATATCCCGAGAGGAACGTTCGCGATTGAATCCTATCGCCCTGCTGCAAAAAAGTGTGCTCACCCGCATTGTCGCCGCCATCGTCGCCCTGATTGCGCTGCTGTCCGCCGGCTACATCCTGCTCGAAATCGGCAACTCGCGCACCGCGGCCAAACAAGCGATCGCCGCATACGGCATGCGTCTCGCGGAAAGCTATGCGCAACAATTCGATACGCAGCCTTATGAAGCGTTCCTGCAGAAGCCGGAAGAAAACGACGGCTACTGGGCGATCCGCGGCCAACTGGATCAATACCGCACGCAGATCGGCGCGTTGTACGTTTACCTGGTCCGCTTCGGCGATCAAGACCAGCCGATCATCATGATCGACGGCCAGCCGAAAGGCTCAGACGCCGCGTCGCCGATCGGTGAAGTGACCGATATGCCGGCAGCCGCCATCGCCGACGTCAAGGAAGGACGCACCGCCGCCACCAAGCTGCTCGACAACCCCGAATACGGCTCTTACCTGTCGGCCTTCGCTCCGATCCGCAGCAAGGACGGCGCCGTGATCGGCGCGCTCGGCGTCGACACCGACGCGCGCGTCATCGCCAGCATCTCCGGCGCCGTCATCCGCGGATCGCTCGGCTTCTACGCGCTGCTGCTGGCGGCATCCGCGGCGGCGCTGGCGGCGATCGTCTTCCTGATCGTGCGCTCGCTGCGGCCGCTCAGGCTCATCCAGTCCGGCGCCGAGCTGATCGCCGCCGGCGAACTCGCGCAAGCGGAGCGGCTGCTCGCCGACCACCCGGTGCGATCCGCCGACGAGATTGGCGCCACCTACCGGGCGATGACGAAGATGTCCGGCAGCCTGCGCAGCTCGATGGGCGCGCTTGTGGCCGGCATCGCCGGCGCCTCCGAACAAACCGCCGCCTCGTCTTCCCGTTTCCGCGACGAAGCGGACCGTCTGCTCGCCAGCAACGAAACGGTGCAAGGCGCCATGCAGGAAGTGGCCGAAGGCGCGCAGACGCAGCGCATCGGCGCCGCGGACAGTGCCCGCGCAATCGGCGAAATGACGCAGGGCATCGTGCGCATTTCCGAAGCGGCGCAAGCCGTGGCCGACGCCGCCCAAGCCGCGCTCGGCGAAGCGGAAGAGGGAGCGGAGACGATGCGGCGGCTCGAACGGCAGGTGCGCGCCGTCTCCGCCACAGGCGGCGACGTGCTGGCAATGGCGCGGACGCTGAACGACTCCTCCGCCCTAATCGGCGGCGCGCTCGACATGATCGCCGGCATCGCCAGCCAAACGAAGCTGCTTGCGCTGAACGCCTCGATCGAAGCGGCGCGCGCCGGCGAACACGGACGCGGCTTCGCCGTCGTTGCGGGCGAAGTGCGCCAGTTGGCCGAAGCGTCGGCCCAGGCCGCCAGTCAGATCGGGGCGCTGCTGCAAGACATCCGGCTCAGCGCAACCGGCATCGGCGGCAAAATGACGACCGGCGTGCAGGAAATGACGCAAGGGGTTGCGATCGCCGCCAGTGCGGAAGTTTCCTTTCGCAACATGCTGGACAAGTTTAAGCAGGTTGGCGGACAGATGGAAGAAGTGTCGGCGGCGGCGGAGCAAATGTCCGCCGGATCGGAAGAAGTGGCAGCGGCCGTGGCCAATATTGCCGATATCGCCCAGTCCGCGTCGGAGCAAATTTTTCGCATTTACGAAATGACGCAGCAGCAGTCCGAAGCCGCGCGCCACATCGCGGAGTCCGCCGCGCAAGTAAGCGTGGCGTCGCAGGAAATGCGCCGGTCCGTCGAGCGGCTAAAGGTGTAGCCGGTCCAATCCCGGACTTGATGCGCAGGCGGAAGGAGGCAGAATTTCATCATCAACAGATTGCTGATTGCAGGGTACAAGGCGTCGGAGTTGGGCATTTTTTCGTCCAAGCATCCGGGTGTCGCCATTATCAAACAAGCTGTCAAAAGCCGGCTGCTGAGCATGCAGGACGAAGGGCTGGAATGGGTGATCGTCAGCGGGCAATGGGGCGTCGAAGTGTGGGCGGCCGAGGCGGCAATCGAGCTGAAGCAGGCAGGCTGCGGCCTGCAGTTGGCCGTCATTACGCCATTTCTCGAGCAGGAGGAGAACTGGAGCGACGACAAAAAAGACCGCTACCTGCACTTGCTGCAGCAAGCCGATTATGTGAACAGCGTGACAAAAACGAAGTACGCCGGACCGTGGCAATTCCGGGCCAAGGATACGTTCCTGCTGCGCAATTCCGACGGCCTGCTGCTCGTGTACGACGAGGAGAACGAAGGTTCGCCCAAATACATCAAGGAACTGGCCCTGCGCGAAGGCAGGTCGCGCGACTACCCGCTCCTCCAGATCGGCGCGGAGGAACTGCAAACGATCGCCGACGAGCAGCGGGACGCCGCCACTAACGAATACGCGGATTTCGACGACACGTAAAGCGCAGGCAGCAGGCCCTCCCGCCATCGCTTCTTCAGAACAAACTCCAGTCGAACTCGCGCGACAGCTTCTCCAGCAGATGGACGCCGGCCGTGCTGTTGCCTTTGCCGTTCAGCGCCGGTCCGACGACGCCGATGCCGTAACGGCCCGGTACGAGCGTCATGATGCCGCCCGCCACCCCGCTTTTGGCCGGCAGACCGACACGAATCGCAAACTCGCCGGAGGCGTTGTACATGCCGCAGCTGAACATGAACGTTTTGGCGATCTGCACGAACCGCCGCGGCACAAGCTGCTCGCCCGTCGCGGGATCGACGCCCCCGAGCGCCAGAACAAGCCCCATGCGGGCGATATGGCGGCATGTCGCCAAGGCGGAGCAATGCCGAAAGTAGACATCGAGCACCTCTTCCACATCGTCCTTGTCCTCAAGCACACGGTTGTCCTTCAGGAAGTATGCCAGCGAACGATTGCGAAACGCCGTCGCCGACTCGGAAGCGTACACCGCCTCGTCGCCGACGATCGTATCGTCCCCCGCCAGCCGGCGCAAAAAAGCGAAAATTCGCTGCGTTTTCTCCGCCGGCGTCGCCCCGGCAATAAGCGACGAAATCGCGATTGCCCCGGCGTTGATGAGCGGGTTGAACGGAATGCCCGGCTCAACCAGCTCCAGCTTCAGCATCGAATTGAAGTCGTCCCCCGTCGGCTCCATGCCCACCTTGCGAAATACGCCCTCTTCCCCGTTGTCCATCAGCGCAAGCAGCAGTGTGAACACTTTCGAGATGCTCTGCATCGTAAACCGCAGCCCGCAATCGCCCGCGGCGACGATACGCCCGGACGGCTCCATGACCGCGATGCCGAGCGCATGAGCCGGCGCACCCGCCAGCTCGGGAATATAAGAAGCCGGGCGGCCGAACGCCGTCATCTCCCGGCTGATTTCGACCCACGCGGGCAATTGCGCACCCAGCCGGCTCCACTCTTCTTCGGATCGATCCACGAATCTTTCCTCCCGCAACAGTCATCGCCATTGGGCGTGACTGAAAACCCGCTCGGGTGCATCTTGCACCGCCTTTTCGCCCCCTGCTGCGTCACTTTTGCTTGACTTACCCCCGGTAAGCCTGCGCAAAACTTCCTTGCATGGAACGAAAATTCGGCCCAATCTGCTGTCCTCGGAGTTCTCAGTCTCACCCTAGCGTACCGCATTTTTTACTTCCGGAAAAGGGAGTGAGTGCGACCGGCAACCCAATTCTTTTTCGGCAATCAAAAAGCAGTTGACTTCCAGCTTCATTATCTATATAGTTAATTACATGAGTAACTAACCAGTTAGGCGGTGAGGCGGTGGGTGGAATGATGGACGACAGCCGGCCGATTTTTGTGCAAATCGCGGAACGCATTGAAGACGACATTATTGCCGGCGTTCTGCCCGAAGAGTCGCAAGTTCCTTCCACGAACCAATTTGCGGCCTTCTATCAGATCAATCCGGCTACAGCGGCGAAAGGCGTCAATTTGCTGGTCGACGAACAAATTTTGTACAAAAAGCGAGGGATCGGCATGTTCGTGGCAACAGGTGCGAAAGAGGTGCTGGTGGAAAAACGGCGGCAGCAGTTTTACGAAACCTACGTGGTGGCGATGAAACGGGAAGCCGCAAAGCTCGGCATCACAACGGAGCAGCTGGCCGAAATGGTACGGAGAGGAGATGGCAAACAATGAACGTTACGGCAGAATTGAAGCATGTGTCCAAACTATACGGCAACGTCAAAGCCGTCGACGACGTCAGCTTCGTGCTGGAACCGAACAAAATTTACGGCCTGCTCGGCCGCAACGGCGCGGGCAAAACGACGCTGATGCACATGATGACGGCGCAGTTGTTTGCAACGAGCGGCGAGCTGAGCGTATTCGGCGAGCAACCGTACGAAAACGAGCGGGTGCTGAGCCAGATTTGCTTCATTAAAGAGAGCCAGAAATACCCCGATACGTTTCGCGTCGTCGACGTGCTTGAGTCGGCGGGCACGTTTTTCCCGAACTGGGATCGCGATTATGCATACCTGCTGGCGGAAGATTTCCGCTTGCCGCTCAAGCGGCGGATGAAGAAGCTGTCGCGCGGCATGCTCTCTTCGGTCGGCATTATCGTCGGACTGGCCAGCCGGGCGCCGCTGACGATGTTCGACGAGCCTTATCTCGGCCTCGACGCCGTGGCCCGGGCGATGTTTTACGACCGGCTGCTTGAGGATTACAGCGTATTTCCGCGGACGATCGTGCTTTCGACGCATCTGATCGACGAAGTGAGCCGGCTGCTCGAGCATGTCATCCTCGTCGACAAAGGCAAGGTGCTGATCGATGAAGACGCCGATACGCTGCGCGGCAAAGCGTTTGCGGTCGTCGGTTCGGCCAGCAAGGTCGAAGCGTTCCTCGCCGGCAAAACCGTCATCGACAAGCAGCCGCTGGGAAGCTTGCTGTCCGCTGCCGCATTGGGCGAGCTAAGCGCGCGGGAACGCGGGAATGCGGCGGCCGAAGGGCTTGAGGTGACGCCGGTTTCCTTGCAGCAGCTGATCGTTTACACAACGAACGGCAAAACCGAACGAAAGGCGGGGAACGCTCGATGAATCGGATCACAGGCGTCGTTCGCATGTATTATCGGGACAAATTTTCATGGTTTATGCTCCCGTGGATCATATTGTTGTCCAGCTTCGTCGTGAATTTGGCAACCGCCTACTTCGTGGAAGAGGAGATCTATACCGGCGGGATCATGTCGATCTTCATCTATTTTTTCGTGGCGGGCATTATCGGCTTGGCGCAAATGTTCCCGTTCGCGCTCGGCATGAGCGTCAGACGCAAAGATTTTATGCTGGGAACGGCTGGCGCCGTGCTGGTGAACAGCGTTATTGTAGCGGTTGTGCTTTACATGCTTGCGGCAATCGAAAGGGGATTGTCCGGCGGCTGGAACCTGGGGCTGCACTTTTTCTCCCTGCCCTATTGGAGCGACGGTTCGGCCGCGCAGCAGCTGTGGGTGAACTTTACCGTTATTTTCTGGATGTACGTATGCGGGTTTTTCATCTCGAGCATTTTTCGCCGCTTTGGACGGGGTGGCATGTTTGCAGCGGCGATCGCCTTTTCGCTGATCGGCATGATCGGCTCCTATGTGGTGACCTACAACAACTGGTGGGGAGCGATATTCGACTGGTTCGCCGGTTCGACCATGATCGAGCTTGCGCTTTGGATCGATGCCGTCATCGTGGTGCAGGCCGCGGCGGCGTACGCGATGCTGCGCCGGGCGACCGTCTGATCCAATCGCCCGATCTGCCTTTCGATCCGCCGCTTCCCGACGGCTGCCGGCGGTAATGCCAACAACCCGAAAGCCTGTTGAGGATGCTCAACAGGCTTTCGTCCGTGCCGACAAATTCGTCCATTCTTATATTCGAGTTCCCCGGTATGCCTCCAGCAAGTCCGCCAACTGATCGACGGCCAGGTCGGGCATCGGACCGGTTCGTCCTTCCTCCTCTGCGGCGATGCGTTGATTCATCCCCGCCCCGCGAATCCAGACCGTTCGCATGCCGGCCTGCGCGCCCCCGGCGATATCTGTAAGCAAATTATCTCCCACCATGACGCACTGCTGCGGCCGAACGCCGTACTTGCGCATGCCGTACTCATACATATAAGCACCGGGCTTGCCTACGTAATTCACAGCTTGGCCCAGGATGGTCTCTACCGCTGCGGTCAAAGCGCCGGTTTCGGGAATTTTCCGGCCCTGCCCGCCGGGATGGAACGCATCGGGGTTGGCGGCAATGACACGAGCGCCTGCGCTTTCCAGGTCGACAATCCGCTGCAGCTTATCGAAGCTAAAATCGGTATCTCTGCCGATGACGACGGCATCTGCCCGGCCAGCCGTCTCCCAATCCGCCACTTCATGCCCGCATTGACGGATGGAAAGCGTCAGGCTCTCCGAACCGATAACCGCCACCGTCTGACGTCCGTATCGTTCCATGAGATAGGCTCCCGTCAAATCCGTTGCGGTAAAGATTTCATCCGCTGCGATATGCAGATCCATTCGGAGCAATTTCCGCTCAATTTCCGCAGCCGTCTGGCGCGAGTTGTTGGTGATGACGCCGATCCGTTTCCTATCCTGCCGCAATAATTGAAACAATTCCCCGGCGCCCGGAGCTGGCTGGTCCTGATGATAAACGCATCCGTCCAGATCGAAAAAATAGACCGCCGCATTTCGCAGATTCATGCTTTCGCCGTTCGTTTCCCGCTTCTCCATGCTTTTCCTCCAGCGCAAGTTTTCTGCCGACGTGGCAACGATAAAACAGAAAAGAGAAAGTTCTTCACCAGGGCGCACGAATGCATCCCGTGTGTGAAGAGCTTTCTCTCATTCGCCGCTCTTATCCAAACAGGTCTTTCATCTGCTATATTGCAAAACCATATTACCTTTCTGCGAACAAAGGTGTCAAGACAATTGCGGCCAGGAGACCGAAGCCGCATCCCGTTATACTAGCGGAACGCCGGATCAGTTGACAGGGAATCAGCGGTAGCCTATAATGTTCCCGATTATGGACCGGCCGAGAGAGCCGGCCGATGATACGGAGATGAACCACGTGGAGAAGGCGATGTTTCAGAAGCTGCATTACAAAAACGGCCGCGCCGCCGTTCTCGAAGCGCCAGAAGGCTACGAGCTCGGCATCGATGCGGAGAAGGAACTAAACGGCAAGTTCGACTTCGTTCAGCTGTTCGCCAAGGATTCCGGCGAAGTCAAGGAATGGGTGCCGAAGATCATTCCGGCGCTGCAGGACGACGCGATTTTCTGGATTTGTTATCCGAAGCAATCGGGCAAGTTCAAACCGGACATCAACCGCGACAGCTTGTGGGTGTTGATGGAATCGATTTCCAGCTACCGGCCGGTTTCGAATGTCGCCGTTGACGCGACATGGTCGGCGCTGCGCTTCCGCCACAAAGACAAGGTGAAGAAGTAGGTTGGCTAGAGGAGGAGGGCCCGATGGGCCCTCCTTTTTTCTTCGCATGTCCGGTACAGACGCTGTCGCTCCGGGGGAGGGGCGTTGCGGCCCTGGCTCGTTTGGCCGCCTCAATCCGGGTACAACTTCAGCGCCAGTCGGCGGAAATCGCGCACGCGATGAAACGTGGCGCAATCGGCGTCGTGCCGGTTGGGCGCGTTGATGCTGGAGCGGGCGATGACGGCGAGATCGTCGCCGGCGATGACCGGCACGGCGTACATGAACGACTGCGTCAGCTTGTCGGCGCGGGCGATGCAGCCCGCCTGGAACCAATTCAAGCCGTCCGCGCTGTAGAGCAGCATCAGGAACCGGCGATCGTCGCCTCCCGGCACATGGGCGTATACTTCGTCCCGCTTGCCTTCCGCGTCGTTCCAGTCGACGAGCCCCTGGCTGTCGGCGGCCATGTTGGCGACCGCCCAGAACAGGCGCGACGCTTCGTCCCGGACGATGCAGAACTTCAGCTGGCCGCCGGGCATCGGCGAATACTGGCGGAACGTCAGGCCTAGCTTGCCGTCTCCGTCTCCGCCTTCGCCTTCGTCGGTTATGTCGAGCACAGCGCACAAATTGCTTGCCGATTGGCCGCGCAGCTTGACCGTCGCGAGCAGCCGCAGCCGGCCGTACACATCGATGACGTTCGGCTCGAGATAATGGCTGGTGCCGCGCTCCTCGAATTGCGCGTTGACAATCGCATCCGGCGCGCCGGGGAACGGCACCGGATCGGACATACGCCAATTGCCGGGATCCATCGGATCGCCCGTCAAGTCGCAGACGATCGCGCGCGGCGCGCGGGCGCCGCCGCGGGGAATGTCCGTCGGCGATTCGTATACGCCGCCCAGTCCCAGATCGTCAATCGCCCAATACAAGCGGTCGTCCCTGATGACCATGCCGGTGTGGCAGTTCCAGAAGTGCCCCTTGAACAGCGTGACCGGAGCCGACCAGGTGGCTCCGCCGTCGCCACTCCTCAGCAGCAGCAAGTCGTCGTTGCGGTATTCGGTTCCGCCGGTGAAGGCGAACAAGTACAGATCGCCGCCGTATCCCCACGGACAAGCGGAGTAGTAAGGCAGCTCGCCGAGCTGCTGCCACGTTTCGCCGCCGTCCGTGCTGCGAAGCATATGCGTGCGGCTCTGCGCCGCGCGGCGCTCGCGGCTCCAGCGGAAGCGCGGGACGACCGGCACCGCCGCAAGCAGCGACCCGTCGCCCGCCAGCGTCATGCCGCAGCCTTCGACGTAACGTTCGCCGTCGTCGTTGCGCCATATCGTCGTGTACGATGGCGCGAGCGGCAAGGCGCTTTCGATTGCAGATGTGTCGGATCGTTTCATCGGCTGCTCCCGTTATTTTTTGGCTGTCGCCTTATAGTTGTCGTACGTCTTCTGGTATACCGCCAGCAATTTGTCCAAGCCCAGCGAACGGATTTTGTCGACAAACTTGTCATAGTTGGCGAGCGGCTCCGAGCCGAGAATGAATTTCGCTTCCATCTCCTTGACGTAGGTCAGGATGTCGTTCGACGTCAAGTTGATCAGCTTCAGATCGTCCTCCGAGAAGAAAATGTCCGGATACGCCACGCGGCCGTAATTGTCGAACAAATTGTACAACCCGTCGAGGAACACCTTCTGCGCGCCCGTCTTCGGAGCGGTCGCCTTCAGCTCCTTGTCCGTCTGGTAATAGTAAGGGTACGGCGCGGCGATCGGCGCGATCTCCGCATTGACCCAGCCGAAGTTATTGCCGGCGAACGCTTCCGGCAGCTTGTCGGGCTGGAGAATGCCGTCCTTGTATATCGGCTCGGGATGACGGATCGCAAAGGCAAAGTCTTCCTCGTACCCCTTGTCGATAATCCGCATCGTCAACTCCTTGTTCTTGTTCGCCTTCGTCATCGCAAACGCGATGTTGTTGCTGTTGTCGGTCACCGGCCATATCGGCGCAGGGTTCGACGGGCTCGTAAGCGGCAGGAGCACGGCGTATTGCAGCTGCTGGGCCGGATCGGTCAGCATCGTATGCGCGGCGGAGTAGCCGAACACTCCATATTTCAGCGCGTTGCCCTTCGCCTTGTGCTGCGCGTCCGTTTGGGTAAAATATTCCGGATCGAGCAGCCCTTCCTTCTGCAGCTTGTTCATGTAAGTCAAATATTCCTTGTAGCGCGGATCGGTCATGACAAATTTGACTTTGTCCGCGTCCGTAAAGAAGAAATTGCCCAAATTGTTCAAATCGTTGACAACCGGGAATCCGAGCCCCGTCAAAACGATCGTGCCGACGTTGTACATCCCGTTGCCCGGCAAACCGGACAGCGGAATCGCCTTTTTCTCCGTCTTGAACGCCTGCAGCACTTTGTAGAAGTCGTCCAGCGTCTTTGGCATGTCGAGCTTCAGCTCGGTCAGCCATTGCCGGTTGATGAACATGCGGGAGCGCACCTGATTGTGGCGGCCGTTGTCGACGAACGGCAGCGTATAAATGTTGCCGTCCGGCGCCGTTTGCGACGACAGCATTTTCGGATACTGTTGATTGACCCGCTTCACATTCGGCGCGTATTTATCGACCAGTTCGCCGAGCGGCACGATTTGGCCGGACTGGCTGAAGCGCAGGATATCCTGCTTGCTGAGCAGGCTGCCGATGATATAATCCGGCAAATCGCTGGCGGAGAACGCCAGATTGACCTTCTCCTTCGCTACCTCGCGTTCGACGGGGATGAACTGGAACTTGACGTTGAACTCCTTCTCCAGCTCGGTGAACACCTTCATCTTTTCCAGCGGCCCGGTCACCGTATCTTTGGCGATCATCACCTTGAGCGTCACCGGCTCCGCCGACTTGCCGCCGGCCGGCGTCGCTCCGGACGCCGTGCTTTGCGGCGACGCCGATGGCGCCGAGCTGCCGGACGATCCGCTTTTGGAGCATGCAACGGCTGTCGTCAGGACAAGCGCAAGCGACAACCCCACCGCTGCCAATCGTTTTGTTTTCATTCCGTTTCCCCTCCGGTTTGCCTCGTTTTCGTTTGCACCTAACGCTGTTGCCCGTTTCCGGTTCCGCTTCCGATTCCGTGCCTTGCGAATACATTCTTGCCGCATTGCCGGTTCTCCTGCCCGCCTCACCTCCCTTGCGCGATGCCGCGCATCAGCTCTTGATCGCGCCGACCAGCATGCCCTTGACGAAAAACCGCTGCAGAAACGGATACACGATCAGGAGCGGCGCTGCAGCGACGATGACCAGCCCGTATTTCATCATGTCGGCCAGCCTGGATCTGCGGGTAAAGTCGGTCAACGCCTCCACAGAATCGTTAAGGCTGCCGCTCGACTGCTGCTGCAGAAGCAACGTGCGCAGGACGAGCTGCAGCGGGTATTTGGCGTCGTCATTCAAATAAATAAGCGCGCTGAAAAACTGGTTCCAGTGGCCGACGCCATAGAACAGCGCCATGACGGCGACGATCGGCGCCGACAGCGGCAGCGCGATGCCGACGAACATGCGGAAGTCGGAGGCGCCGTCCGTTTTGGCCGATTCGTACAGCTCGTACGGGATGCTGCTGGCAAAATACGTCCGGCAAATGATGATGTTGTACATACTGGCGGCACCGGGCAAGATGAGCGCCCACATCGAATTGCGCAAGCCGAGCTCGGTGACGAGCAAATAGGTCGGAATGAGACCGCCGCTGAAAAACATCGTAAGCGCGAACAGAAAAGCGATGACGTTGCGGCCTTCCGTCTCACGCCGCGACAGCGCGTAGGCCGCGCTCAGCGTTACCGCAAGATTGATGAGCGTGCCGACGACCGTATATACAATTGTGTTCGCATACCCGCGCCAGATCGGCGCATAGTCCAGTATTTCCCTGTATCCTTCCAGATTAAAGCCGGCGGGCAACAGCACTACCTGCCCGCTGTTGACCATCTGCGGCTCGCTGACCGAAGCGCTCAGCACGAACAGCAGCGGATAGGCAACGACAAGCGCCGCCAGCAGCAGGAACGCATAGATGACGACAGTGACCGTTCTATCTTGAGCCGAATCTTTCACCGCTTGCCCTCCTCACCATAAGCCCGTTTGGCTGACCCGCTTCGCCGCGCTATTCAGCAGCACTAGCAGGATGAAATTGACGACCGAATTGAACAGGCCGATCGCCGCCGTGTAGCTGAACTCCCCGTTCAGGATGCCCGACTTGTACACGTACGTCTGGATCACTTCCGACACGCCGAGGTTCACCTGGTTCTGCATCAGGAAGATGCGCTCGAAGCCGACGTTCAAAATGTGACCGCAGTTGAGCAGAAGCAAAATGACGATCGTCGGCAAAATAGCCGGCACATTGATGAAGCGGATGCGCTGCAGCTTGCCGGCGCCGTCGATCGTCGCCGCTTCGTGCAGCTCGGGATTGACGCCGGCCAGCGCGGCCAAATAAATAATCGCGTTCCAGCCGGTATGCTGCCAGACGATCGAAAGCAAATACACCGGCAAAAAGTTGTCCGGATCGAGCAGGAAGTTGACTCTTTCCATGCCGAGCGCGGCCATTGCGTTGTTGACCGCCCCCGACGTCGGCGACAGGAACAGGTTGACCATTCCTACGACGACCACGATCGAGATGAAGTGCGGCGCGTAAGTAATCGTTTGCACAGCTTTGCGGAAGCGGGCGTTGCCGACTTCGTTCAGCATAAGCGCAAGCAAAATCGGCAGCGGGAACGTGACGACGATTTCGCAGGCGGAGATGAGCAGCGTGTTGGTCAGTATTTGCATGAATACGGGCCGCGTAAGAAACAGCTGGAAGTTCTCCCAGCCGACCCAGCCGCCGCCTAACAAGCCGTCGCCGATGCGGTAGTCTTTGAAGGCAAGCGTGATGCCGTACAGCGGAACATAATGGAACAGCACGAAGTACAGCGCCGCAGGCAGCAGCAGCAGGTACAACTGCGGGTGCTTGCGCAGCGCCTTGACCAATACGGAGCGGCGTCTCATCCGGGTAACGTCCGCAGGCAAATCGAGCGGTTGTGCGTTCAAGCGAATCTCATCCCCTGTTCGTTCGATCTGTTGCTCCCTCACTATAGCTGCCGGTCGTGCGGCAGTATAGTTGTGAATCCCACGGCAGGTGGCGATAACGAGCGGATGGTCGAACAAGCGAAGGTTGTAAAAGCGGGGATAGGTTGTAAATGCGGGGATCGGCCGTTTGCCCGGTTGAAAGCGGTTGCTTCCCGGGACGCAACGTTGTTACAATGATGCTGTCGCGGCCCATAAGCCCGCGCAAGCTCGCATTCGACTCAATATGAAGTGGGGATAAGGATGAAGCGAATGCCGGATGTTATTTCCCGAAGCGTACTGTTCAAATTTCTGCTCTCGTTCCTTGCCGTGTTCATGCTGCCGATGCTGTTGCTCGGCTTCGTTATTTATCGCGATTCCTATGTCAAAGTGAAGTCGACGCTGGAGCAATCCGCCCTCGATTCGCTCGTTCAGCTGCGCGGCTATGCCGATTCGCGGCAGCGCGAGCTGCAGTATACGACCGAACGCATCCGTCACGATTACACGCTGCAGCACTATTCGATTCTGGAAGGCCCGGAAGCCCAGCTGCGCGCGATCGATCGCCTCAATATGTACAAAGCCGACGATTCCGCCGTGCAGGAAATCATGCTGTACGTGCGCGAAGGAAGCGACCTCGTCTTCACTTCGCGCGGCATTATTACGCTGCAGGCGCTGGCCGCCTCCTCGCTGCGCTCCTCGTCGGCCGAGCAGGAGCAGTTTCTGAACATGATGCGCACGGCGGCAGCGCCCTACGTTCGTCCGTCGGGCCCGGTCTTCACGAGCACGGGCGCTCAGTCGGATATCATGATGTATCTGTTCCCGATTCCTCCCGACGTCGACGAGCCGCAGGCGTCGCTGCTCTATTTTGTCCCGCAGTCCGGTTTCGCGGCGATCACGCAAAGCCTGCTGCAGCGGACGGGCGGCAGCGCGGGCATATTGGACGAACAGGGGCGGTCGCTGGCGGTATTCGGAGACCGCGCGGAGACGCAGCAAGCGGTTCGTCCGGATGACAATCGTGCCATTTCGTCCGTTCGTATCGACGGCCGTTCCTATACGTACATTCGCAGCGTGTCCGACCGCAACGGCTGGACGTATTGGGCGCTGCTGCCGCAATCCGCGTTCTACAAGCCCGTCTCGCAGAAGCAAACCGGGCTGCTGCTGAGCGGCGCCGGCTTGCTGCTGATCGGTTTGCTGCTGATCGGCACGCTGTCGTTCCTGCACTATCGGCCGATGAACCGGTTCCGGCATGCGTTGCGCCGGCATTTTCCGGAATCGCGACGCACCCGCCCGCGCAGCGAATGGAAAGAAATCGAAGCGAACCTCGACGCGCTCCGTACGCGTCAGGCGGTCACACGGCGCCAAATCATCGAAAATTTGCTGCATCAACGCGAGACCTATGCGGCGAAACGCCATTATGTCGCTTCCGGGCTGCTGCTCGATTGCGAATGGACGGCGGTCGTGCTGATGCGTACAGAGAAGGAAGAGGCGGGGCTGCTGAATGCGGAGATGGAGGCGCTGATGGACCGGCTCGAGGCGGAGCACGCCGAAGCCGGCATTCGTTTGTATTGCACGGGTCTCGAACGGCTGAGCGATTGCGCACTGCTCGTGAACGCGCCGGAACCGGACTTGCCGGCACTGCGCCTGCGGCTCGCGGCGATTCGCGAATCGCTGGCGGACCGGCAGCTTCGCTGCGCGTTCGGCATCGGCAGTTGGCAGGCCGGGGCGGACGGCATTCACCGCTCCTATGTGGAGGCGTCGGCGGCGCTTGACAAGGCGGACAGCTTGACAAAGGAGGAGCCGGCAATCGTGGCATTCGTGGAAATGAAGGCGATCGCCGCCCCGGACGTCGATTGGTTCCCGCTGAAGGAGCAGCTTCGCTTCTTGCACAGCTTGAAGCAAGGGGATGCGGAGGAGGCGGAAGCGTGTCTGGACGAAATTGTCGCTACCGTTCGCCGGCACGCCTCCTCGTTTCTATTGTCCAAGTATGTATGCCTGGACCTCATTACACAGGTGATCCGCACGCTGCAGCAGGAGAAGCTCGACTACGACCCGGAGCGGCTGCACCACCTGCTGCAGTTTACCGGCATCGACGAACTGGAGGCGATGCTGACGCAAATCGCGCATGCGATCTGCGCCGAGGTGGCGCTGCGCAAGTCCCGGCATACGTCGACGCTGGCCGCGCAAATCGTCGAAGGCATCGATCGCGAATATACCCGCGCCGAGTTTGGGCTCGACTGGGTCGCCGACCGGTTTCAGCTATCGCCCTCGCACGTAAGCAAGCTCGTGAAGGCGCAAACCGGCGTCAGCTTCGCCCAATACTTATCCGATCTGCGCATGGAGGAAGCGAAGCGGCTGCTCGCCGAAACGGCATGCCCGATTCACGACATCGTCCAGCGCATCGGTTATATCGATCCGAAAAATTTCATGCGCAAATTCAAAAACGAAGTCGGCATCACGCCCGGCGAATTCCGCAAGCAGCACAAACGGGAGCAGCCGTCGGTCAGCAGACATTGAGCAGCGGCAGCGAGGAACTGGAAATTCAAATCCTTCGTTCGAACAAGCGGCGCTCCCCGAGCCGTAGCGGGATTATGTATGAAATTTCGCATACATTCGGCGCGATCCGGGGCGGTGGCGGGATTAGGTATGAAGTTTCGCATACATTCGGCGCGATCCGGGGCGGTGGCGGGATTAGGTATGAAATTTCAAAGCCGGCATGAACGTTGCTGCGTTCGTGTCGGCTTTGACGATTTTACAGTGAGGAAACGAGGTCAACGCGCACGTCATGCGTGCCGCGCTCCAGCTTGACGAGCACGTCGGCACCGCGCTGCAGCCAGACGCCGCTCTCCTGAGGCACCGTCACCTCCGCACGCTTCAGTGATGCGGCATTCGCTCCAACCGACGCCGCGTCGCCGATCGCGCGGAACAGGAGCGCGATCGGTTCTCCGGCGGGAAGCGCCGCCTCGAGCTTCGCCGTAATGGCCCCATTCTCGCGCTGCACGGTCAAACGAATGGAGCGGCCCTCCTCCTCTTCATCCTCGTAGGCGACATGACCGCCGCAAGCATAAATCATCAGCGTCAACCTACCGTCCATCCGGTTGCCGACATCGTCGCCCAGCTCGCAGGCGGCGCCCAACTGGAGCGGAATGACGCTGTCCTCGCGGACAAAGACGGGAATGTGCGCCAGCGGCGCTTCTATGCATTGCGTTTGTCCGCCTGCGATCGGCTGGCCGCCGAACAGCGGCAGCCAGTTGCCGGCCGGCAAATAGACGTCCTTGCGCTCCGCGCCTTCTTCCGTCACCGGCGCCACCAGCAGCCGCGAGCCGAACATGTATTGCTCCGTCAGCGCGCCGCACGCCGGATCGTCCGGATAATCGAGCAGCATCGCCCGCATGAGCGGGTGCCCGGTAAGCGAGCTGTGCCGCGCCTCCCGGTAAATGTACGGCAGCAGATTCATGCGGATATCGGCGTACCGCTTATAAAGCGCAAGCACGTCCGCCCGGCCGGTCCGCTCCGCGATGTTCCACGGCGTGCGGTCCATGTTGAACTGGCCTTTACTCTCCGCGTGGTATTGCATGACGGGACAGAACGCCGCCATTTGCGCGGAGCGGATGTACAGCTCCGCCGTCGGGATTTCGCCGGAGAAGCCGCCGAGATCCCAGCCCCAGAACGGGATGCCGGACAGACCGCTGTTCAGCCCGGCGACGATGCTGGCGCGGAAGGCGGCGAACGTCGAACGCTCGTCCCCCGCCCAGTGCAGCGGCGTCGCCTGCGCGCCCGCATAACCGGCGCGGCTGAATGTGATCGCGTCCCCGTCCTTGTGCCGCAACGCATATTCGTGAAACGCGCCGATGTACACGTTCGGGTATTCGTTGCGCATTTCGGCGCCGGAGCGTCCGACGTGAAACGCCGTTTGCGAGCCATATATGCATTCGCCGCCGTCGGTTTTGAACCCGTCGATGCCAATTTCGTCGAGCAAATAACGCCGCTTGCCGAGCCACCATTCCGCTGCCGCCGGGTTGGTAAAATCGGGCACCAGACTGCCGCGGAACCACTCGTACGGCGGAATGCGGTACGCGCTGCCGTCGCCGTTCTTCACCGCGTAGCCGGCGGCCAGCATCGCCCGCTCGTCTTCGTCGCGCTGCCGGTGGGCGATGCCGTCCATGAACTTCATCACCGGCGCCTGCCACAGCAGCACCTTGATGCCCGCATCGTGGATGCGCCTCACAAGCTGCTGCGGATCGGGCCAGCGCCCCCACGCCGGGAACGTAAAGTCGCCGTACGCGAACCGCTCTTCGCCCGCTTTCACCGCATATTCCGCATCGTTAAAAATATAGAAGCTCGCTTCGTCGCTCCACTGCTCGATGACCATCACCGTACTGGGGATAGCATGCTCCGCCGTCTGCGCCAACTGCCAATCGACTTCGCGCTCGCTGTCCCAGTTGTTGCTCGACATCCACGGGCCGAACGCCCACTTGGGCGGCAGCTTCGGCAAGCCTGTCGCTTCGGCGAGCAACGCCGTCATGGCAAGAGGCGTGCCCGTCATCAGCCGAAAATCGAGCGACAGCCGGTCCGGCGGCAGATCTGCCTCGATTTGCAGCAAGTCGGGGCGCAATGTGCCGAAACGAAACACCGCGTACAAGGAGCTGTCCAGCAGCAGCCCGTAGCCGCCCGAGCTGAATGCGGCCGGCACCGGCATATAAGTGCGGTTTCCCTGTTCCTTGTATTGGTTGAATACGTAGTTGTCCAGCTCCTGTCCGCGATGGTTCAACCCGCCGAACCGTTCGCCCATGCCGTACAGCATCTCCCGCTCGCCGATGCGCCAGTTCAGGCGCAGCTTGCGCGCGCGGCCGTCGCGACCGGTCAGCAGCTCGAGCAGCGGCGGCTCGCCTTCGAGGCCGGCAAGGCCGGCGAAGCCGCGAGACAGCTCCGTGCCGGCTTCGCCCAGCAGCCGGAGTACCGCCGCGTCACCGGCGACGCTCGCCTCGACGCAGCCGACGCGGCTTGCTGCCGGCAAAACCGCCGCCGGCGATGACGGCTCCTGCGGCAGCAGCGCCACGCTCAGCCGCGCGGAGTAGGCGCTCCCCGCAGCAAGCGACGCCACCGTCAGCTCGCACGTGCCGCCGACGCCGCCGGGCAGAGCCACCACGCAGCGCATGGCGACACGTTCGCCGCTTGACACCACGCCTGCGACACGTCCGACCGCCACCCATTGCAGCACATCATAACCAAACCACTCGGACTCCGCGGTCATTTCGCCTTCTTCGGCTTCCGCCACGAAGCGGTAGCGAACGCCAACGCACTCATCCAACGCCGGCAGCGCCGCCGTCCAGTACGCCTCGCCGTCCGGCTCCGAAGCGGCGGTCATCGCCAGCCGGAGCGGCTCCTGCCCGTCCGCCGCGAACTCGACCGCCACCGCCATCGCCGGATCGAACGGTTCGGCGTAAACGCTCACCGTCACGGCGTCGCCGACTGTCACAACGCGCGGCGAACGTTCGTTGCGGCCAAAAATATACGGGCATTCGCCGCCAAGCGGTTCGTGGCGGAAACGCACGCCCCCGAGCGCTGCGCCTCCAGCGCGTAACGCCAACCGCAGCGCGGCGATGTCGAACAGCGGCGAATCGCCGCCAGCCGCCTCCGCCCCCGCTGCCGCCTGCGCCAGCAGTCGCCGCGCCCGCGCAGGCTGGCCGTTTTCGCCGCAGTACCACGACCAGAGCGCCGCCGTATCGCCGGTCAACCGCTCGTCGTCGATCGGGCGAATCGCCGCCAGCAGCGCCAAATCGCCGGCGCTGATCAGCCCGAACGGCACCGCCGCGGCGACGATATCGGGCCGCACCGCAACGCCATCGCAATCGCTGACGAAATGATCGCCGCGCATGAACCGGGCGAACGCCGCTTCGCGAATCAGCTTGCACGCTTGCCTCGCCGGAGCGGAGTCCCAGCGCGCCGCAGCCGTGCGCAGCGCGGCGAAGCTCAGCGCCGCGTTCACAAGCCCGACGCCCGCCGCTTCATCGCCGGGCAGCATCGCATGCGGCGCCGGCTCCAGCCAGCCGGCGGCAATCTTGCCCACGCAGGCGGCGATCAGCTCGCCTGCTTCCTCATGCGCCGCCTGCGTCTCGCCGAGCGCCCATAACCACCAGGCGCACGACAACGCGTCCGCCTCATCTCCCAGCTGCCGCAGCCGCTGCTCCATGCGCGCGCTCGTCGCCCGCGCCGCAGCCTCGTCGCCGCGAAGCGCCGCCGCATACACGCGCAGCGCATCGTCGCGGAACGCCGTATGTTTTTCCGCCGCCATCGCCATGCTACTTCACTCCCCCCAACTGCAATCCCGCTTTGAAAAATTGCTGCGCAAACAAATACAACACGATGATCGGCAGCATCGAAATCAGGCTTCCGGCCATCAGCGTATTGTACTCGCTGCTGTATTGCCCGGATAACGAACTGAGCGCCAGCGGCAGCGTCATGAGCGCCTTGTCGGACAGAATGACAAGCGGCCAAAAATAATCGTTCCACGAACCCATGAACGTAATAATCCCGAGCGTCGTAATGATCGGCACGCTGAGCGGCAGCATGATGCGCCAGAACACGCTGCGCCGCGAAGCGCCGTCCATGTAGGCGGCGTCGAGGAAATCGTTGTGCACCGTCAGCATGAACTGCCGCAGCATAAAGATCGCAAACGGGTTGAAAATCGTCGTGCTCATCAGCCCGGCGTACGTATTAAGCAGGTGCAGGTGCTTCAGCACAAGGAAGATCGGAATAATCGTCACCTGGCCAGGCACCATCATGGTCGCCAGGAACAAAGCAAACAGCGGACCTTTGCCGCGAAAATCGATCTTTGCAAACACATAGGCGGCCATCAGCGCCGAAAGCAGCGTAATCAACGTGGAAACGACAGACACGAACAGGCTGTTGCCGATCGCCTGCGCGAACGGGAACGCGGTGAACACTTTGCGATAGCCTTCGAAACTGATCGTCTCCGGAATCCACTGTATCGGCACGACCAGCAGCGCCCCTTTGCTCTTCAGCGAGGTGCTGACCATCCAGAAGAACGGAATGAGCGCAAATAAGGCCAGCAGCGTGGCAAGCACATAAAATACGGCAGGCTTCCAGAAGCGTCTAAGCGTCATAGTGCACCCACCTTTTTTGCAGCTTCATCTGCACGTACGTAAACAGGAAAATGATCGCGAACAAAATCCACGAAAACGACGAGGCGTAGCCCATTTTGTAATATTTGAACGCGTATTTGTAGATCCGCTCCACCATCGCCTGCGTTGCTCCCGCCGGCCCGGCGTCCGTCGTCATAATCATCACCTGGGGAAACAGCTGAAACGAGTTGATGATGCAAATAATCATCACGAAAAACAGGAACGGCGACAGCAGCGGCAGCGTGATGCGGCGCAGCTTCTGCCAGAAGCCGGCGCCGTCGATTTCGGCCGCTTCGTAGTAGCTAGGGCTGATGCCCTGCAAACCGCCGAGGAAAATTAGCGCAAAGAAGCCGAGGTCCTTCCACACGCTGGCCAGCACGATGCCCGGCATCGCCCAATACCGGTCCTGCAGCCAGGCGGGACCTTCGATGCCAATGTACCCGAGCAGTGCGTTGACCGGACCGTAATCGCGGCTGAGCAGCCATTTCCAGATGAGCGAACCCGCCACCCACGACGTCAGCACGGGAATAAAATAGAGCACGCGATAGACGCTGATCCCCCGGTACCGGTTGTTCAGCAGAATGGCGGCGCCGATGGAAGCGATCAGAATGAGCGGGATGTACAGCACGATGTAGTACAGCGTGTTGCGCAGCACCCGCCAAAACTCTTCCCCGGCCAATATGGCGTGGTAGTTGCCGAAGCCGACGAACTTGGGCACGCCCGCGGCCAAGTTCCAGACGTTCAGCCCGTCCCAGGTCGTCAAGCTGATCAGAAACGAATACACAATCGGTATGAAGCTGATGACGACAAGGCCGACCGTCGACGGCAGCAAAAACAGCACGATCGTAATCCACTTGTCCCGCCGCTGGCTCCCGTTCATTCCCGCACCCCTCAAGGCGCGCGAAATGCCGGCCGACCGCTGGCGTAGCGGGCGCGGCAAGCATTCCGCACGATTCATATTCGGCTTACTGCAGCTTGATCTTCTGCTCGAGCTCGGCTTGCGCTTCCTTCAGCACCTGCTCCGCCGGTTTCGTTCCTTGCGCGGCTTCCTGCAGGTGGCGGCCGATGATGTCGTTCATTTCATTAAACTGCTCGATCACCGGCGGCGTAATCAGGTAGTTCAGCGAATCGAACACCGCTTTGCGGTTTTCCGGCGGCTTCGCTTTGAGGTACGTGTCGAGCACGTCCTGGTAAGTCGATGCCGGCAGCTCCCAGCCCGCGTCTACGCGGATTTTGGCCGCTTCCTTGCCGGCGGACATGAACTTGATCCATTCGAAGGCGGCGCCTTGAACCTTCGAGTCCTTGTTGATCACGAGGCCGTTGGAGAAAAAGTGCGTCGCCTTCTTCTTGTTGCCCGGTTCGATCGCTACGTCCCAGTTGAACTTCACATTTTTGATGAAGTCCGGGAACGCCCAGACTCCGGTAATGATCATGCCGAGCCGGCCCGCCTTGAACAAATCCCAGTCGCCCGTGCCGCTCAATTGCGCTTCCGTCGGCATCGAGTTGGCGACGAGGATACGGTCGGTCAAATGCTTGAGCGTTTCGACGTTTTCCGGCGTATTGACCGTAAATTTCGTTTTGTCCGCGTTCAGCAGGCTGCCGCCGTTTTGCTGCGCCGCTTTGAAAAATTCAAAAAACTGCACGCCTTGCGAAATGCCAAATGTGTTTTTGTCGAGGGCGCGGATTTTGATCGCGGCGGCGTCCATCTCTTTCCACGTCCATTGATCCGTCGGGTAAGTTACCTTCGCTTTGTCGAACAAGTCCTTGTTGTAGATGAGCAGCACGTTCGAGAAGCTCGCGGGCAAGCCGTACTGCTTGCCGTCCGCCGCAAAAGCGGCGAGCGCCTGCTTGTTGACCGTGCTTTGGTCGAATTTGGTCGTTTTGAACTGGGCGGCGAGGTCGAGCAGCACGCCTTTTTTGGCGTAGGAATAGAAGTTTTCGAAGTTGAGCTCGTAAGCGTCGGGCGCCTGGCCGGCGGCGACACGCGTCTGCATCTGCGTGAAGTAGTCGCCGAATGCGATCGTTTCGATCTGCACTTTAATATTCGTATGCTGCTTCTCGAACTCGTCTTTCATTTGAGCCAAATATTTTTCGTTGTCGCCCGAGCTGGAGAAGTTGGCGAACTTGACGGTGACGGTGCTGCCGGACGATGATGTGCCTTTCGAGCCGCTGCTGCAGCCGACGGCCGCAACGGCCAGCAGCGCTGCCGCCGTGGCGGCTGTAAACGATTTGCCGAATAACCCTTTCTTCATGGAATGATTCCCCCATAATCAGATTTTCGCGCTTCCTTGCACAGCTCATGAACTGCCTTTCTTCCCGGTAACGTGCCGCGTCACCAACTCCTTTCGCATGGAAAAGAAAACGCTTTCAAATAGCGTTTGCCATCATGGTTGCCGCCATAGCCATGTTCGGCTCTTCTGTTGCTGCTGCCGGCTGCCGGGCTGCGGTCAGGGACGCAGCCGTTTCACCGTTTGCCGCTCGACCAGCTCCAGCGGAAGCATCAGCTTCTCCGTGCCGTTCGGGGCGATGCCGTCGATCGTGTCGAGCAGGCAGCGGGCCGCCGTGATGCCCTTTCCTTTAATATCCTGGCGGACGGTAGTCAGCTGAGGCATAAACATGCGCGCCATCGGGATGTCGTCGAAGCCGACGACAGAGACGTCTTCCGGCACGTTGCGCCCGCCGGCCGTCAGGCCGCTGATGACGCCGAACGCCATCATGTCCGCCGTGGCGAATACCGCCGTGATGTCCGGATGCTTCTCCGCTATCGTCCTGCCTGCGGCGACGCCGTATTCGTAGCTGACGGAATCTTCGAACACGTAATCGGAATCGTAGAACAGCCCCGCTTCCTGCAGCGCGCTTTTGTAGCCGAGGAACCGTTTCTCGACCACGCCGTCCTTCTTGATCGTGCCGGTGACGAGCGCAATGTTCGTGTGGCCGTTCGCGATCAAATAGTCCGTCGCCAGCTTGCCGCCGGCCGTATCGTCGATGCCGATTTTGCGGAAGGCGGTGTCGTTGATGTAGCTGTCGATCAGCACGATCGGGATGTTCACTTGCTTCAGTTCTTCGTAAAACTTCTCGTGGTAGATGCCCATGATGATAGCGCCGTCGAGGTTGCGTTGCATGGTGATGTCGAGGTAGCTTCTGCCTTTATCCACGCCGGACAGGATGAAGTGGTAGTTGTGCTTGCGCAGTTCGGATTCGATGCCGCTGACGACTTCGCTGTAGAAAGGGTTTTCAAGAATAAGCTGGCGATGCGATTCGGTCTGCGGAATGACGATGCCGATCAGGAACGACTTGTTGTTGACGAGACTTCGGGCTGAATAATCCGGAATGTAGTTCAATGCTGCGATTGCGGCCTTGATCTTCTCGAGCGTTTCGGCGGACACTTTGTCTTCCTTGCCGTTCAGCGCGTAGGAGATGGCGGCTGTCGATACACCGGCCGCTTTGGCGACGTCTTTGATCGTTACCCGCCTCATGGCATCACACCTTTAGTTAATCGTTTAACTCATTATAAAATGGAAACTCGGGGATTTCAACCGTTTTTTTTGGAAAATCAATCGATTTTCGCGTGAACGTGTCCAAGTCGAGTTGGATTTTACTTAAACGTAAAACTAAAAGGAAACCTGCCCTGTTTCCATTGCGCCGGCGACCGATCTGCCGCCGTGCCCGCGAAAGCTCCCTTTTTGGCCGATTGTGCATGCCCGTTGTTGGCGCAAGTGGTGACGCATAAGACAATTAGCCAAATTTTCATCGAACCTGACGCAATAAACCCTTTACAGGACACCAAAAGGTGTTATATCATAAATACGACACCAAACGGTGTCCAATTACAGCGCAAAGGAAGAGGATTATGCACATTTTAGCTATCGTACTGCAAAGTTGGCTGCTTTTCTCCATGGCTTTTTTTAGTATCAGCAAGCTGACGGGGGCCAAGCATCAGGTAGAGTTGTTCGACTCGATTCAATTTCCTCAGTGGTTTCGCATCGTTACAGGCCTCGTCCAAATGGTCGGCTGCATCGGACTCGTCATCGGCTACTGGCATTCGGGAGCGGCTGCATGGAGCGGAATATTGATCGGGATCATGATGCTGGTTGCGATTTTTGCCCATCTCCGCGTGAAGCATTCCTTCGGCAAACTGTTTCCCGCGGTATTGAATCTTGCTTTGGCTGTTGCCGTTCTGGCGTTGTTTGCGGACAACCTCTCTCATCCGTTCGGTTAAATCTTCCGCGAGCCCCCGTCCGCCGGCCGGACGGGGGCTCGTTTGCGCGCCTGCCTATCCGCTCCCGTACTACCTTTACGTGCCCCGTCTGTCACCGCTATCTCCTCCTCTCATCGGACCAAGGCCTCATCGCCCCATGTATTCAGGTTAAGCCCTGCAGCCGCGCTCGCAGTCTGACTCCGGCTTCGGCGGTGGCCAACTTCATATGCCTATCCGAACGGGGAGGTCAATTTTGCATCAGATCGCTGATTCGGGTCGTATGTGGTTCATTCTGTATGAAATTTCGCATACATTCGGCCGACTCGGGCCGAGTGGGGCTCATTATGTATGATTTTTCGCATACAATCGACAGGTTCGGGCGATGTGGGGCTCATTATGCATGAAATTTCGCATACAATCGACCGGTCCGGGCCGAGTGGGGCTCCTTCTGTATGATTTTCGCATACATGCTGCGTTCTTCCTCTGACTTTTGAGGCTAGTCGCCGTTTGCCGCAGGTACTCGAAAATCTCGCTTTGCCGTTAACCTGACAACATCCCTCGTATTCCCCTTCCGAGGCTCCCGAGCGCAATACCGCACAGGGAAGCTCAGCCCCCCCCTCGCTCCCTACGATAATCCAAGCTTTTTCGCAAAAAAATCCATTGTCCGCAGCGAATGAAACGACTACAATATGAATGCAAATGAGAATCATTATCAAATTCTGGAGGGGAATTATTTTGTTCGCCAAAAGCAAGCTGCTTCTGCTCGCCATCTCGCTGCTCGCGGTCGCTTTCATCGCCGCATGCGGAGCCAAAACCGAAACGAACGGCGCCGCCGCAAGCTCTTCGCCGTCGCCTTCCGCCAGCCCTGTGCCAACCGCTTCCGCCAGTCCGGCAGCCGCGTCGAAAACGCCCGCCGCCTCGGCGTCGCCGGCCGCGACCGAACGTACGATCACCGACGGCCAGAACCGCACCGTCAAAGTGCCGGCCAACCCGAAACGCGTCGTAGTACACCTGTACGCGGCCGAACTGACGGCGCTCGGCGTCAAGCCGGTCGGCACGAACCTGATCAATGCTTCGCAGGTGCTGTCCGCCGATCAGCTGAAAGGCATCGAGGATACGGGCGCAACTGCGCCAAGCGCGGAAAAAGTGCTTTCGCTAAATCCCGACCTGATCGTGCTGCCGGACTATTTGGACCCCAAGGATATCGAAGCCATGTCCAAAATCGCGCCAACGGTCGTGCTGAAATATGCCGACGACGTGTTCACCCGACTGCGCACAATCGGCGACGTGCTGGGCAAATCGAAGGAAGCGGCCGACTGGATCGCCAAATACGAAGCAAAAGCGAAAGAAAAGAAAGAACTGCTCAAATCGACGGTAAAACCGGGCGAAACGGCGGCGGCGTTCATTTCCTACCAGGACAAAATGCTGTACGTGTACGCCGGCCAAAATCTGGGCACGACGCTCTACGACGGACTCGGCTTCACCCCGCCGCCGAAAGTGGCGGAACTGCTGGCCAAAAACAAAAACCTGCCCTGGCAAAGCATCTCCGTCGAAGCGCTGCCGGAATATGCGGCCGACCGGATCTTCCTCGTCGTCAACGAAGCCAACGCCGACGTGAAGAAACGTTCGGACGAATTGATGAACAGCCCGGTCTGGCGCAATTTGCCCGCCGTCAAGAACGGCAAAGCCTACGTCATCGGCTCCAACTGGGCGCTGTACAATCCGCTGACGCTCGATATGCTGCTCGACGAAATGCCGAAGCTGCTGATGAAATAACCATGCCAGGCAGGTGAAGCCGCCATGAAGCTTCCGAACCAAACGATTCCGATCGTCCACAAACCTCCGCACTTCTCGCTCGTTTCCGTGCAACTGGTGCGGCTGCCAAACGCCTGGGAATCGGGCAAAACCGTGCAACACGACCGCGAGCTGCTGGCGGTGACGTCGGGCCGCGGCACGCTCGCGCTGAACGGCGCGCGGTATTCTCTCGTCCGCGGCAAGCTGTTCCTGCTCGCGCCGGGCGCGAACGCGGCGTTCGAAAGCGCGGCCGATTCGCCGCTGGAGCTGTACCGGCTGTCGTTCGACCTGCGGGTTGCCGATGCGGCGCCCGGCACGATCAGCGCGTGGCTGCTGAAGAGCGGCGAGCTTGCTTTCGATCCGTTCTACCGGGTCGAGGAGCTTCTGCAGGATGTATACATGAGCCGCGGCGGAGCCAACGATCTGGACGCCTTCCGGCACTTGCTCCGGTTCCAGGAGCTGCTCGCCGCGCTGTACGACTATAACCGCACGCATACGCCGCAGTCCGGCGCCGTGCAGGAAGTGGAGCGGTCGATCGCTTACATGCATCGGCATTACCACGACGAATTGTCGGTCGACCAATTGGTGAAGGAATCCGGCATCGGGCGCTCGCAGTTCCACGCCTTGTTCAAATCGTTGACCGGCCGCACGCCGATCGACTATTTGAACGGCTTGCGCATCAATCGCGCCAAGGAGCTGCTGCTGCAGCCGGGCCACAAGCTGCGCGACGTCGCGCGCCGGGCCGGCTTCCGCGACGAATATTACTTCAGCCGGCGGTTCAAGCTGGCGGTCGGGGTTTCACCCGGTCATTTTGCCGAACGGCGCGGCGGAACGCAACGCGTGGTGGCGTTGCAGTTTCTCGGCGAGCTGGCGGCGCTTGGCGTCGTCCCGGTCGGCGCCCCCGTGTCGCTGCTGCAGTCGTGCGGCGACACGGCGCCGAAGATTCAGCGCCTGGACGAGCCGCTCGACGTTGGCCAGATCGGCGCGCTCCGGCCCGATCTCGTCATCGTGCCGAGCTTCGCCCCGCGCAGCTTGACCGCTCAATTGGAGCAGCTTGCGCCCGGGGTTATCGTCAACTGGTTTGACGATATCGAAGCGCGGCTTCGCGCCATCGGCGGCATGCTGGGCAAAATGGCGGAGGCCGAAGCCTGGATCGCCCGCTACGAGGCGAAAGCGGAGCAAACGCGGAACAAGCTGGCCGGCTCGATCCGGCCGGGCGAAACGGCCACCGCCTTCATTTACGACGGCGCGCACCGCAAGCTGTTCGTTTACGGCGGCCATAATTTTGGCCACACGCTTTATCGCGGGCTGCGCTTCTCCGCCCCTGCCGGCTTGCGGCGCCTGATGGAAACAAACAGCCAGTTCAAATGGTCGCCAGTCGCGTTCGGCGCGATGGCGGACTTTGCCGGCGACCGGATTTTCCTTGCGGTGACGAACGACGAGGAGGCCCGGCACGATGTGCGGGACCTGCTCGGCAGCGAACACTGGCTGCAGCTGCCGGCCGTTGCGAACGGCACGGCTTATGTCGTCGACGCCAAATGGGGCCATTACGATCCGCTGATGCTGGAGGCGCATCTGGATGAGATGGCACAGTTGCTCGGCGATCCGGGTCAATAAGGTCCGGGAGGCTCCGATTCGGACAAAGCCAGTTGCCTGCCCGTTTCCGCATCGATGTAGACGGCCATTTTGTTGCCGGCCGGGTAAACGGCGGTCACGACCCATACCGGTCTGCCTTCGTCCCGTTCGTCGATCCGATAATCGTCGGTGAACGCAACCGACCACTCGGCGGATCCGCTCGAATCCATCTTCTGCCCGATCCGCAGCGCTTCCTGCTCGCCGATCGCCACTTTTGCGCCGAAAGGTTTGATCCAGGCGTCCCCTTGCCAGGAGGCGATGCGAATCCACAGCGTGCCTCCCGGCGACGTCCATTTGGCGCTGGCCTTCACCTGCTGCGGCGCAATCGCACCCATCGGAATGACGTCCACATCCGGATATTTATGCAGCATCGTTTGCGCGGCGATATCGAACGTTTCCTCCGTTTCCGTCGCGCCTTCCGGCACGGCGAACGCCCGGTTGATCCACGTATCGATCCCGGTCGCCGTATGAACGTGAAACCACCGATCCCCGTATTTTTCAAAAGCCTGCACCGTTTGCGGTTGGATCACGCCACTGTCGCCGCCGTAGGGTACCGGTTGGTCGAACGTCGACGTCGTCGTCGGCAGCACGATCGTTTCGTTCCATTTCTGCACCGGAAACGTGCCGTCGCTAGCGGCGATCCACTTCGGTCCCGCCCATGTGTCGAGCAAATAGCCGGTGCCGAACTTGCTGAAGTACATCGCGGTGGTATGCACCGTTTGCGGCGCGAGCGCCAGCCCCGTATCGCCGTTCGTTACCGGCGAGTCCAGCAGCGCCGCCGGCCGGCTCAGCCACAGCTCACCCTCCTCCTGCTGCACGTTCCCCAATTGCCGCAATTCCAGCGACAGCCAGCGCGTTCCTTGCCATGTCTGCGTTTGAAACCATCTGCGCTGCATGCCTTCGAACGGCGCCCGGCTCCATCCGGCTTCCGCCCCGGTCACGCGGATCTGCTGCGGCGCAAGCGCCCCGCTTGCCGCCGGCGCGTCCGGCGACGCATAGATCGACGTCTCCTGCAGCAGCGTTACGTTCACCTGCATCGGCGTCACCTGCGGCTCCTCTGCCGCCGCATGGCCGAACGGCAGCGTTGCCGCGCCGATCAACGCGAGAGTCGCCAGGCGACTCATCCTTTTTCCCATCGTTCGTTTCTCCCCCGTCCCACATTCACTGGCACGATACATTCGTATATTAGACGTCATTAATGGTAAAATGTTGCTCGGCAGCACTTCCAATCGCAATCGGCCCGGCCGAATCGACGAACCGAAACCGTTCGTGATATGATAAAGGACGATCGAATACAGACGGGCCGGCCGCCGGCCCGGAAACGAACAGGTGAATCGAAATGGATTACATCGTACTCGACATTGAATTCAACGGGCGCAAATTCGCCAGCGACAAACCGATGGAAGTGATCGAAATCGGCGCCGTCCGACTGGACGACAAGCTGCGCCGGGTCGACGAATTTTCTTCCTTGGTCAAACCCGTCTATTTTGCCAAGCTGAACAGCTTCATCCGGCAAAAAACCGGCATCGAACAGGAAGGCATCGACCGCGCCCCCGGCTTCCCGGCCGTCATCCGCGATTTTATCGGCTGGCTGCGCCGCAGCGACTCGTTCCTGCTGCTTACCTGGGGCGGCGAAGATTTGAAGCGGATCATCTTCGATACCCGCATGCACAAGCTCGACGATTCCTTCTGGATGTCCGCGCCTTACTACGATTTGCTCAAAGGGTATTTGCGCAGCAAAGGGCTGACGAACGACGTCAGCGTGGAAGCCGCGGTGCGCGAGATCGGCATCGAGCCCGGCGCCGCAGCGCACCGCGCGCTCGAAGACGCGAAGATGACGGCCGACTTGTTCGTCTCCGTGTTTGCGAAGCTGGATATGAGCCGGACGCAATTTTTCAAAGACACGTTTACGAACGCCAAGGAGCGCCGCCTGATCAAACAATGGGTGCGCACGATGCGTTCGCGCGGCGGTGCGCTGGATTGGCTGCCATTCACGGAAGCGTTCCTGCAAGGCAAGCTCGCGCTCGACGATCCGCGCAAGGCGGCGGAGCTCAAGGAAATTTTCGATGCCGAAATGGCCAAACCGGTTCCGGTCAAACCGGCTAAAGCGCTCGATTCCACGAAGCGCTTCACGAGCCGCGTCGGCAACTACGTCAAATTCCGGCCGAGCTACCCGCAGCAGGCGATCGACTTTTTATATAAGGAGCTGGGGTTTGCCGCCGCATCCGCTATCGCCGACGTCGGCTCCGGCACGGGCATTTTCACCTCGCTGCTGCTGGATCGCGGCAGCCGCGTGTACGCCGTCGAACCGAACGATGCCATGCGCGAGGCGGCTGAACGCCAGTTTGCGGGTCGCCCCGGATTCGTGTCCCGCATCGGCACCGCCGAACAGACGGGGCTGGACGACGAGGCCGTCGACCGGATCGTGTGCGCCCAGTCGTTTCACTGGTTCGACCAGGAGAAGACGAAGGCGGAATTTGCCCGTGTGCTGCGCCCCGGCGGCATCGTGGCGCTCGTCTGGAACAATTGGCATTCCGTGCTCAACCCGTTCACGACCGATTACGAGGCGCTGCTGAACAACTTTGGAAACGACTACCAGCGCGTGCGACACACGAACATACAGGCGAGCGACTTCGAACGCTTTTTCAAAGACGGCGCCGTCCGCAAAATCACGTTCGGCAACTCGCAGCATTTCGATCTGGAAGGCGTGCAGGGAAGGCTGTTGTCTTCGTCCTACATTCCGGAAGAGGGAGAACCGCAGTACGACGCCATGATCGATGAGCTGCGGCGCATTTACGCCAAACATGCGGACGGGAACGGACAGGTCGCGTTCGACTATGTAACGGACATTTACTACGGGGAATTGTAATTCGTCAGGGGGCTTTAAGATGAGCGACATCATCGACGTGCGCGGCGTTTCATGGCGGCGCGACGACAAGACGCTGCTTCACGATATCGATTGGCAAGTGGCGCAAGGGGAACACTGGGCGATTCTCGGCCTGAACGGCTCCGGCAAAACGACGCTGCTGAACATGGTCAACGGCTACATCTGGGCGACCACCGGGCAAGTCAGCGTGTTCGGGCACCCTTTCGGCACGGTCGATTTGCGCGAGCTGCGCAAGTCGATCGGTTGGGTCAGCTCGTCGCTGCAGGAACGGATGCACATGAACGACCGCACGCAATCGATCGTGGTCAGCGGCAAATTCGCGACGATCGGCTTGTACGACAAGCCGACGGCCGAGGATATGGCCAAAGCCGAGCGGCTGATGACGCAGCTCGGGGTTCGACATTTGTACGACCGGACATACCAGACGTGCTCGCAAGGCGAAAAGCAGAAGCTGCTTATCGCCCGCGCGCTGATGGCTTCGCCGCGCCTGCTCATTCTCGACGAGCCGTGCAACGGCCTCGACGTCTTCTCTCGCGAGCAGTTTCTCGACGGCATCGGCGAGTTGGCCGCGCAGCCGGATGCGCCGACGCTCATTTACGTGACGCACCACATCGAAGAAATCGTTCCGGCATTTACGAAGACGCTGCTCATTCGCAGCGGGAGCGTGTACCGCTCCGGCTCGACGCGCGACGTGCTGTCGTCGCAGCTGCTGAGCGACTTCTTCGGCTCGCGCGTCGAAGTCGACTGGTCTTACGACCGCGCCTGGCTCAAAGTCGCAACGAAGTAGGAAAAACTCCTATCGGAGTCCATTCAGGATGAGCGACCGCGTTTAGCGGAAGTTTTTCATGCCAATCGGCAAGTTTCGGTGCGCTTCTGCGCTTCACCGAACTTAAACTTTCCGATGTGGTAAAAAGGAGCCGGGCAACCGGCTCCTTTTTACTTCGCGGCTTATTTATCCAGCGGGAACTCCAGGGCGCCCCATTCGCGCAGCTCCAGCGTGCGCGCCTTCTCCGCGATGACCGGATCGGCTTCGGCCAATTGTTGCGCTTCCTCGAACGAATCGGCACGGTAGATGACCATTCCGCCTTTTTTGTCGGTGAACGGTCCGGCCATGACGACCTTGCCTTCCTTGTACAGCCCGTTCAAATATTCCAGGTGCGCGGGACGCACCTTGGCGTTCAGCTCGGCATCGATAATCGTTAAAGCGGCGACATAAAGCATCCGTTTCATTCTCCTTTGGGATAGGTTCGATAAGGCAGCGCTGCTTGTAGTGGATTCGCCGCCTGGCGCAAAAATCCTTGTCGCCGCCGCAAACTTTTCCATGGCACGCAAAAGCGGTTCCGGCATTCGTCCCGGAACCGCTCCTTTACGGCGATGGCTGCTGCACTGTCACGTGTTCGATATGCAGTTCGCTGGTTCGACTCAAATCGACAAAATCGTCGTCGACCCGAACGAGCGGATGAAGCGGATTTTGCTGATTGAGCAGCACAATGACGCCCGTCCGGCCGTCGGTGAGCGACACCTCGTTGCCGAGCAGCGAATGCATGACGCGGTGGTAGAACAGATGGGCGATTTGCGGATCGAACGAACCGAACGCGTTATCGCGCATTTCCCGCAGCACTTCGTAGAACGGGGAACGATCCTTGTACACGCGCGTCGACATCATGGCGTGAAACACATCGGCAACCGCCACGATGCGGCTGAACAGATCGATTTTGTCGCCTTGCAGGCCAAGCGGATACCCGCTGCCATCGAGCCGTTCGTGATGCTGCAGCGCAACAAGCGCCTGCCGGTGCGACGTGCCTACCGTTTCGCGAATCAATTCGTAGCCCCATACCGTATGCTGCTTGACAACTTCGAACTCCTGCTCGCTGAGCCGGTCGCGCTTGTTCAGGATATGCTGCGGCACGCGAATTTTGCCGATGTCGTGCAACGTTGCCGCTGTGGCCAACTGCAGCAAATCGCGTTCCTCGAGCTTGATCCATCTCCCGATCAGCGAAGCGACGATGCCGACGCCGACATGATGTCGACTGTCATAGGCGTCATTGGCCTGAATCGAAACGAACAGTTCGTACAAGTCCGGCTGTTCCGTGATGCGCAAAATATTCGAGACGACATGCTGGCGCACATCGGTTATCGGCAGCTTGTGCGTAAGCCGCGTTTCGTCGAGAAAGACTTGCATATGCCCCGTTATCGTTTCCAGTTCCGTTGCCAGATCGGCTGCCGCCCGCGAACCGAACTCCTCGGCCGCCTGCTCAGGCAAACTTGCGCCGTTCCATGGTGACTCCTGCAAAGACATCATTCCTCCGTTCCAACCGGATGATGGCGGTGCTGTTGTCGAACATTACCTTTCATTGTACTTGCCCTTTCTGAACAAATTCTCAACAGTTTTCCGGAAAGAAAAAAACCGCCTGCGCAGGCGGTTCGAATCTTCGGACGGAGAAATTACTCGGAAGCGGCTACCGCTTCTTTCAGCGTTGCCGCATCCTGCAGGAACTGCTCGTCCGATTCGCCTTTTACAAACTCGAGCATGGCGAATGGCGAACGGCCGGCTTGGTTGATGGTTCGCAGGAAGGCGATCCAATCCTCTTTGCCTTCGGCCAGAGGATGTTGAACGAGCTTCCGCTGCTCCGTAAGGGACGGCGTCCAATGAAACACATGAACATTGGCAAGCCACGGCAACATGCCGCGCAACGAATCCAGCCGCTGCGCCGCATCCATTTCGAGCGGGGGTTGCCAGTTGCTGCGCACGTTCGTATGGTCGATCTCGCGCAACAACTGCTCTGCCGACGCCGGCGTATCGGTCAACGTATGGTTGTGGTATTCAAAATCGATCGTGATGCCGGCTTGAGCGGCCAAGTCGGCGATTCGCCGCGTATCGTCGGCCACCGTACGGCGCCATTGCTCATCCGCCTCTTCCGAGGGGCGATCGCCCGCCCATACGCGGATGGCGGGAACGCCGAGCGCAATCGCCGTCTCCAGCACATTCTCGAAGCGCGGATTGTCGGAGTTGCCTCTCGTTTTGCCACCCGTATAATAATAGGAACCGAACGACGTCAGCGCCAGCCCCGCTTCCTTCGTCCACTTGCCGACTTCGGCGGCGCGCTTCGCGTCGTTGTGCGGCACATGAATGTCGCCGCCCCATTCGATGCCGTCCAGGCCCGCTTGCTGCACAAGACGAATGATTTCCTCCGGCGTTTTCTTGCGAAACGTTACTGACAATAATCCGGTGCGGATCATGTTGATTTCCTCCATTCTAGTTCTCTTGCGCCAGCCCGGCGCGTACGAGCGCCATCAGCTCGTCGTGCAGCTGCGGCCGGCAAGCGATAATATACGGCTCCGGGTTCATGCCGACAAACGGACGGCCGGCAAAATCGGTCACAACCGCCCCCGCCTCGCGCGCCATCAGAACGCCGGCATACAAGTCGTCGCCTTCGGAATTGTACAGCACGATGCCGTCCAGGTCGCCGCGCGCCAACATGCACCACAACAGCGACGGTGCCCACAGTCGCAGCACCCGCTTGCTGGTTGCGTCGAGATGCGTTTTCAGCCGCATGGCGTTGCCCAGCTTCTGCACGTGGTGGCCCTGGATCCAGCCGAGAGTCAGCCTGCCCGGCAATCCGGCACCCCCGTGCGCCGACAGCGGCTCGCCGTTGCAACGGGCGCCACCGTCCTTCCTTGCGACATACACGCGATCCAGCATCGAATCGTAGATGACGCCAAGCACCGGTTCGTTTTGATAAAGCAGCGTCAGCGAAACGCCGAACACCGGCAGCCCGATGGCATAATTGTTCGTCCCGTCGAGCGGATCGACCAGCCACAGCCAGTCTCCTCCCACACCGCTCCAGCCCGATTCTTCGCTGCGAATTTGATGCCCGGGAAACGCGGCGGCAAGACGCGGCAACAGCTCTTGTTCGGCGAGAAAGTCGACCTCCGTCACCAGATCGCCGTCATCCCCTTTCGACCGCACCTGCGTTTGCGTGCCGAACCGCTCGCGCGCCACCGCTCCCGCCGCCCGGGCCGCCAAGACGGCAACCTCCTCCGCGCGCCGGAGCAATGCAGCCTTATCTTCCCGCTCCACATCCGCCAACAGCCGCTCCTCCTCCCGTTTTTGCGCCACCCGATTAGTGTAGCATGTGTTGCCTTTTGCCGAAAGTGGGGGTAAGGAGCAAAGTTGTCAGGGTGGCAGGCGATGCTGCTGAACTACATGCATATAGGCACTTCGCTCCGAAAATAGACCGCCGTGACAGGCATCATCCCCGCCTCCCGGCATCCCACACCATTCGCCGAACCGATGCAAACCGCTGCAGACTCGACGGCTCCAGCTGCTCAACTTCTGCCATTCTCACCCGCTCGGCGGTTTCGGCGGCTTTACATTTGCCGCAAATCGCCCTACGATAAAACCAGCGTTTCATTTGCATTCCCATTTCCAATGCCCACACTGGAGGATGATCGTTTTGTTTACGCCAGAAGCGGAAAAAGCGCGGCTTGCGCCGCAGCTTGTCGCCTTTCGCCGGGAACTGCACCGGCAGCCGGAGCTCAGCCTGTGCGAGGAGCGTACGGCAGCCGCCATCGTGCGGGAAATCGCGCCGCTCGGTTTGACGATCCGCAGCGGCGTCGGCGGTCACGGCGTTATCGCCGATTTGGCCGGCGCCTTTCCCGGGCCGACCGTGGCGCTGCGCGCCGATATCGACGCGCTGCCGATCGTCGAGAACACCGGCTTGCCGTTCACGTCGCAGCATGACGGCGTGATGCACGCTTGCGGCCACGACGCGCACACGACGGTGCTGCTCGGCGCCTTGAAGCTGCTCGCCGCAGCGAAAGACCGCCTGCACGGCAACGTGCGCTTCCTGTTCCAGCCCGCCGAAGAAATATTGGCCGGCGCAGCGCCGATGATCGCCGCCGGGGCGCTGGACGGCGTCAGCGAAATTTATGGCCTGCACATTTTGCCGTCGCTTCCGGCGGGCCGCATTGCCTCCACGCCCGGTACGTTCATGGCGGCAATCGACCGCTTAGACATCGTCGTGGAAGGAAGGGGCGGCCACGGCTCGATGCCGGAGCAATGCATCGACCCGATCGTCGCGGCGGCGGCAGTCGTCACCGGGCTGCAGACGGCGGTCAGCCGCGAGGTGCACCCGCTCGAACCGGCCGTCGTCAGCCTCGGCACCATTAACGGCGGCACGGCCAACAACATCATTCCCGATCGCGTTGCGTTAAGCGGTACGGTGCGGACGTTGTCCGAAGAAGTTCGCGCCGCCATGCCGGAGCGAATCGAGCGGCTGACCCGGCTGATCGCGGAAGCGCATCGCTGCCGGGTGACGGTTGCATACCAGCGGCAAGTGCCCCCGGTCGTCAACAATGCGGCCTGCGAAGCGAAGCTGCGCCGAACGGCCGAACGCACAATAGGCGGCGAGCGTATCGTGTCGTGCAAGCCATCGATGGGCGGCGAAGATTTTGCGCTGTATGCCGAGCGTATTCCCGGCTGCTTCTTCTGGCTCGGTTCGGGCGGACCGGATGCCGGTTCGCATTCGCCCGGGCTGCACAATGCGCAGATGGTCGTCGACGAAAGCTGCCTGATGGTCGGCGTTACGCTGTTCACCGAGCTCGCGCTCGGCTTGCTGGACGGCAGCGGCGAGTCGCAAGACGCTTGAGCGCACGAACAAAATAGTGCGGAATCAAATTCAGCCGCGATTTGTCGCAAATCACCAACATGTAAGGTTTGATTGTCGGTTTGCGACAATGCGGGTTCGTCCCGATGAGAATATAATGGGCCTAACATCTACCCATTGTCCATTAGCGCTCATGAAGCGTTTTTCGCGGAGGAACAAATGCACATTCCGAGCAGCCGCAATACGTGGGCGGCCATTTCGCTGGCCGCCATCGCCGCCAATACGCGCCGGTTCCGGTCGCTGTTGGGCGCAGGAACGCGGCTCATGGCCGTCGTCAAAGCCGACGGCTACGGCCATGGGGCCGTCCAGGCCGCGCAGTCGGCGCAGCGGGCGGGCGCCGACTGCTTCGGCGTCGCCATCGTCGACGAGGCGCTCCGGCTGCGCGAAGCGGGTTTCGCCCAGCCGATTCTGGTGCTCGGCTATACGCCGCCGCGTGCGGCGGAATTGGCGATTCGGCACGATATCGCGCTGACCGTGTGCTCGGAGGATACGCTGGACGGCATTCTCGAAGCCGCCGAACGTCTGGACCGGCAGGCGGTTATTCATCTCAAGCTGGAAACCGGCATGGGCAGGCTTGGGGCAACGACCTCCGGTCAGGCGCTGGCGCTCATCCGCAGAGCGAAACAATCGAAGCGGGTCGCCGTGGAAGGGGTTTTTACGCATCTGGCGAGCGCCGACGCGGAGGATCCGGTTTATTCGATGCGTCAGTTCCGTTTGTTCCAGACGATGGTGGGCGAACTGGAAGCTGCGGGGGAACACATCCCGCTCCGCCACGTCTGCAACAGCGCCGGCACGATCCGGTTCCCCCATATGCATCTCGGCATGGTGCGGGTCGGCATCGGCCTTTACGGCTTGTCGCCGTTCGGCTGCGGTGCCCTCGACGCTCCCGCGGACGCCGCGTTCGCCCGGTGCGTCGCGTTCGCCGCCGGGCTGCAGCCGGCGATGAGCCTGCGCACGCGCATCGCCGCCGTCACCGCTTACGCCGCCGGGCATCCGATCGGCTACAGCGGCACGTTCCGTACGGCGCGGCCGAGCCGCATCGCCGTCCTTCCTATCGGCTACGCCGACGGGCTGCGCCGCGGCTTGTCCAACCGCGGCGCCGCACTCGTGCGCGGCATGCGGGCCCCGATCGTCGGCAACGTCTGCATGGACCAGACGATGCTGGACGTCACCGGCGTGCCGGGCGCGCAAAGCGGCGACGAAGTGGTGCTGTTCGGCGCGGACGATACCGGCGGCGCGCTGCCGTGCGACGAGATGGCGGCGCAACTCGGCACGATCCATTACGAAGTTGTTTGCGCCGTTGGCGCCCGGGTGCCGCGCGTCTACGATCATGCCGATCCAGTTGCGACCGGCTCCACGGATGCGCATCTCCACAAGATCGGCGGCATGGGATCGTAGCCGCAGTAGTGCAGGATGCATGCCTGCAGCAAAAATAGCCCATGAAAAATGGCCTATTCGCCCATTTTCCCGCAGCCCGACAAAAATAACCAGCGAAAACACTGGCTATTCAGTACCCCTCGCCCCAAAATCGACCATTTTAAAGAAATAGCCAGCGAATTCGCTGGCTATTTCCTTTCCACCTAACCCATTTTGACATAATAGTCAATAAAATATGGCTTATTTCAAAGCCCGCCCCCATACGGCGGAGCGGGCCGGGCTTTTGTTAAGCGTCCGAGCGCAATTTTGCCGCGGACGGCGCCGTTCCACCGTCTTCGCGGGCGGCGTATTCGACATACCATTCCGGCAGCATGTTGCGCGGCACGAGGATGTGCCGCAAGACGCCGAAGCCGTAATCGAAGCGCCACAGCCGTTCGCTCCTCGCCAGCCGCTCGCGCATCGCCGGCAGCGCCAGCTCGAAGCCGCCCTCTTGCGCCAAGGCGGCCGCAATCGTGCGGTCGAGCGCCATCAGCTCGGCTTTGGCCTCGATATGCGCGAACGCCCATGGCTGCGTCGGATGTACGCGAACGAACGGCTTCAGCTCGCGCAGCGTATCGAGCCATGACGCAGCGCGTTCCTCGTCCAACGCCTCCATATCCAGCAGCACGTCGGCCAGCCGCTCCGCCGCTTCGCCGGACAAGCCGAACATGAGCCGGACGTAAAACAGCGTCTCGTCGCGCAAGTCCGCATCAAGATTCCAGCCGAGACGGCCGGCAATAAAGGTGTTGTAGTGATCGCCGAACGATTCGTTGTAGGTGACGAAGCCGTCGCACCGCTGCGCGCCGAACGAGCGGACAACCGAACGGATGCGGCGCGGAGCGATGTGCACACCCGACTTGATATAAACGTCGCGCCGATCGTGCGAGAAACCGACGTGCAGGAAACAACCGAGCGCCATGCCGCCGATTTGCGACCGGATGTCCGGCAGTTCGAACACGCCATAAGCCGCGCTGGCCAGAAACAAGCCGTACCAGTCGCGCGCCTTTCCTTCCGCAAACGCGCGCAGCTGCGCGCTTTCCGTATCGGACGTCCACCAGCCGCAAATATCGACCTTCAGCTCCGGATAAGACGGACGAATCGTTTCGTATATATCGCCAACGAGCGCAAGGAAGACGGGGTAATAAGGCTGGCAGCGAGCACAGGCGCAGCCGCCGTCGTCGTAAGGCGCGCATACGATCCGTGCGACGGGAATGCCCGCTTGCCGCAGATCGGCGAACAACCGGCGCTGGTTGTCCAGTATGACGCCGCGCGCTTCCGGATTCGACGGGCACAGCACCTGTCCTTGAACGCGCAGCTTGTGGTCGCGTACGCCGACCCATTCCGGCCGCATCTGGTCGACGAAGCCGACATTGGGCGTTACGATCACGATATTATCCAGGCCGAGCTTCGCGCTATAGGCGAGCCATTCCTTTTTGCGCCGCCACAAAAACATCGAGCTGCTATGATATACATGGGGACGATACGGATCGGGCATATCGTTCGGATCGAACCAGTCGCCGTACCCGCTCGCTCCGGCCAGCGCCATATCTTCGAGATACCGCCTCATTTCGCCGCTCGCGCACACTTCGAACGAATTGCCGAAATGGCCCGGCATATAATGAATGCGCTCCCGCAGCGCCGGCTTCCGTTCGATCCGCATAGCGGCGGGCCGCCCGTCTTTGGCCAGCAGCACATCGAGCAGCGCCCCCACGCCGGCGATAAAATCGCGCGTACGGCTCGCTTCGATCACAACCGCGCCGGTTTCATCCATCGCCAGCGTATAGCCGTCGGCGTCGCGCAAGCGAAACGCCAGCATCAGCGACTCGGGCAGCTCCGCCTTGCCCGGCAGCTCCGCAAGCCGTTCTTCCGCGATGCGCGCCGCTTCGCGTGCTTCCTGACAAACATCGGCGCAATCAACGGCATATTTTCGCTGCATATTATTGTCCCCTTCGCCTCATAATGCCTTGGTTAATGCATGACCCAGCCGCCGTCGACGTTCAGCGTCTGGCCGGTCATGAAGTCGCTCTCCTTCGATGCGAGATGCACGAAAGCCCCAACGATGTCGGCCGGCACCTGGCGGCGCGGAATCGCCTGCTCCTGCGAAAGATAGACGCGCGTCGCTTCCTGCTCCGCAGGGTCCGGCATGTCGAGCAGTTCCCGCTCGTTCATAACCGCGCCGGGCGAAACGGCGTTTACCGTAACGCCGAATTCGCCGACTTCGCGGCTGAGCGCCCGGGTGAAGCCGATCACTGCGCCTTTGGAGGCGACGTAATGAACGAACCCCTTTTGCCCGCGGAAAAAAGTGACCGACGTCACGTTGATAATTTTGCCGTACCCTTGCGACTTCATATAAGGAAACACGGCTTTGCTCATCAGAAAGCACGATTTGGCATTCACCGCCTGCACATGGTCCCAATCGTCGCCGGTCAGCTCCATCCACGGCTTGCGCGGATAGATGCCGGCGTTGTTGACGAGAATGTCGACGCCGCCCCAGGCTTCATTCACCTGGCGCACTATCGCTTCCACCTGCTCCTCGCGGCTGACATCGCCGCAAACCGCCATTGCCGTTCCTCCCGCCGCCTCGATCTGCGCCACCACGTCGGCCACCCGCTCCGGATCGCCGACAGAATTGACCGCCACTCGCGCCCCTTCCGCCGCATACGCGAGACATACTTCCCGGCCGATTCCCATAGAGCCGCCCGTCACGAGCGCCGTTCTGCCTTGCAGCCTCATATTCGTTTCCACCCTTTCAGCCAATTTCCTGAGATTCGCCTAGATTGTACCGCATTTACCGGCCTTCCGGCAGGAAATGGTCCTCGAACGGATACATGGGTCGCGGCACACGGAGGAACGTCAAGCCGGCCAAATTGGCTGTGCTCGCGCCCGGCGTATCCAGGATGCAGATGCGGGACGTCAGCTTCTCGTACTCGGCGCGGAACTGGCTGGCCGACTTGACCAGCACAACGTCCGCGTCGGCCGGCTCCAGTCCGACGCTGCGGTACATCGCCGGATCGCCGGTAAACACCGGATACTCCATCAGCAGCAGCGAAATACTGCCGATCGCCACAACGGCGCAGCGCCCCATGTTCGCGACGACGCCGGCCGCCATGCCGCCGCCGAAGCGGAACGTACCGCCGCCGACGCGCACGACGCGCGCTTCGATCGCCAGCGGTTCTCCCATGGAGCGGCTGATCGAATGGCCAACTTCGAGCTTCACCACACCGCCTTCCCCCGCTTCCACAGCGAGGCGCGCCGCCGTCGCGTCGACCATCGACAACAGGCAGGCGAGCTCGCGCTCTGCTCCGAGCGCGAGCAGCCGCCGCAGCACGAAGTTGCTGTCTCCGGGCGAACCGGCTCCGGGACTGTCCGCGGAGTCGGAGATGACGAGCGGACCATTCTTCGGTTCCGTCAGCGCGAGCCGGACCGCTTCCTCCACGCTGTACAGCCGCACGGCAAACTGCTCGCGTTTGCTCCAGGCTAGTGCAGCGAGCCTTTGCGCTTCCGCTTCGGCGCGGGCAGCGTCAGCGCCGAGCACAACGACGCCGAAGCCCATCTCGGCGACATCGAGCCAGGGCTGCACGGCAAACAGCGACGTCGCCAGCGAATCGCCGGCGCGTTCGCCCTCGGCTGCCTCTCGCAGCAGCGCCAGCATCGGCCCGCGGTCGGTCGTATGATTTTCGGCGGGGACGATCATCGGCGCCTTCGCGAGCCGGATGACCGGCCGGGCGACTTCTCCGCGCGCGATCGCAAACAACAGACTTGCCGCCCGATAGCCCGTTTCGGCATGATCGATGTGGGGAAACGTGCGGTAACCGATCAGTCCGTCGATGTTCGCCACCATTTGCCGGGTCACGTTCGCATGCGAATCGAGCGAAATGACGATCGGCACGTCCGGCCCGACTGCCGCTCGCAGCATGGCGACGAATTCGCCTGTCGCATCGTCGTTGTCTTCCGCCACCCAGGCGCCGTGAAAGGCGAACAGCAAACCGTCGCAAGGCAACATCTGCGCAAGCCGCTCCAGCAGCAGCCGCTTCAGCTCGTCGAGCGGCTCCCGGCGCATTCGGCCGGACGACGCCGCCTGCATGAACAAAGTCGGCGCGAGCCGCACTCCCTGCTCCTGCGCCGCTTGACGAAAGCCGGCCAGCTCATTGTGCGGCATCGGCGCGCCGCCAGGCAGCGTTTCCGCCAGCAGCTCCTCCCCTTCCAGAAACAACAGCCGGCGAAAATCTTCCAACCCGCTCGTCGCTTCGCTGAACGTATTGCTTTCCTGCAAGATGCCGCCTACCATTATGTTCATCGTTTCGTCTCCCCCGCTCACGACATCGAACCGCCGGCAAGCGCCGGCTTGGCCAGCCGCGTATATTGGCCGAGCGCGCCCGTATGTTTAATAACCGGCGGCGTCCAGCGCGTCTTGCGTTCCGCCAGAATGGCGGCCATCTCCGCTTCCGTGCGGGCGGCGCCCTCCGTGCCGACAAGCGCCAGCTGCCGCGACGGGATGTCGATGCGCACCGTATCGCCTTCTTCGACAAACGCGATCGGGCCACCGTCCAGCGCCTCCGGGCACAAATAACCGACGCACGGCCCGCGCGTCGCGCCGGAGAAACGACCGTCTGTCACCAGCGCCGTCGTCTTCGACAGCACCGGGTCCGATGCGATCAGCTCGGACATGAAGAACATCTCCGGCATGCCGACGGCCCGCGGCCCCTGATAACGAATGACAACGACGTCGCCCGGCGACAGCTTGCCGCCGATCAGCGCTTCCACCGCCGACTGCTCGTCGTCGAACACGCGGGCCGGCCCTTCGTGCACCATCATTTCTTCGACGACGGCCGATTTTTTGATCGTGGCGCCTTGCGGGGCCAGGTTGCCGGTCAGCAGCGCCGTCGAACCTTCGCTTTTCAGCGGCTTCGCAAACGGATAAATAACGTCGCGTTTGTTCAATTTATAATTGGCGAGGAACATTTCGGCGTAATTCGGCATTTCGCCTTTGCTCCATTGTTCGATATTGTCCCCGACCGTCATGCCCGTGACCGTCATACAGTCCAGATGGAGCTTGCTCTTCAGCTCCTTCATTACCATCGGCACGCCGCCAGCGTACCAGAACAGCTCGGTCGGGTATTTGCCCGCCGTCTTCGTATCGACCAGCACCGGAATCTCGCGGTGAATGGCGTCGAACAAAGCGGGATCCAGCACGATACCGACTTCCGCGGCAATGGCGATCAGATGCATCACCGCATTCAGCGAACCGCCGATGGCGGAATGCACCATAATCGCATTCTCGAACGCTTCCCGCGTGAGGATGCGCGACGGCGTCAGGCCAAGCTCGCGCAGCTTCATCACCTGTTGGCCGGAGGCGCGCGCCATGCGGCGAATTTCCGCATTCGTCGCCGGAATGAGCGCCCCCCACGGCAGCGCGAGGCCGAGCGCCTCCGCCATGACTTGCATCGTCGCCGCCGTGCCCATGTACTGGCAGGCGCCGCACGTCGGACAGCAGGCGCGCTGGAACGCAAGAAACTGCTCCTTCGTCATCTTCTGCTGCTCCACTTCCACACTCATGTGCCACAGCTCTTCGTTCGATTTCAGGCAAGGCCCCGCTCCCATCGCGCCGCCGGGCACGTGCAGCGCCGGAATGTCCAGCCTGGCGATCGCCATCAAGTGGGCCGGCACCGCCTTGTCGCCCGCGGAACTGAGCACCATCGCGTCGAACGGGGTCGCTTTGGCGTGAATTTCCACCATGCTGGCGATAAAATCGCGCGAAGCAAGCGAATAATGCATTCCCCCGTGAGCCTGGGCGATGCCGTCGCATATATCGGTCGTCGTATAAACCGCCGGTTTGCCGCCTGCCTGGAGGACGCCTTTCTCCATCTCCGCCACCAGCTCGCCCAAATGGTACGAGCTCGGATGGCTAGAGCCGTTCGTGCTTTCCACCAGCACCTGCACCTTGTCGAGGTCGGCCACCGTCCAATCCATCGACATGCGCAGCGCGTCGCCTTCGAAGCTCATTTTCCTTACCTTTTGACTTTGCAACGGTTGCTCGTTCACGCCGGTCGCCTTCTCTCCGTTATTTTTCCCCCTCAGTATAATCGGTCGTTGTAAGATTGTCTACAATCTTGTTGTTACACTGTTTACTTTTTTTTGCGCTTCCCTTACTATGCTTATAGAAGGTTCTATTGAAAGATGGAGGCGTGTCCGGCATGGCCGAATTCCGGTTCGAAGAAGAGAAGGCGACTTCGCTGCGCCATAAGATAACCGACAACATCCGCAGGGCGATTTTTCAGGGCAAAATCAAAGCCGGCGACCGGCTGCGCGAAGTCGAGATGTCCCGGCAAATGGGCGTCAGCCGCGGGCCGATCCGCGAGGCGATGCGAACGCTGGAGCAGGAAGGGCTGCTTTATTCCCATCCGTACAAGGAAACGACAGTGGCTGAAATTACGGAGGAAGAAGTAACGGAGGTGTTGATCCCGATCCGGTTGACGATCGAGCAGTTCGCCATGCGCAAAGCATTGCCGCTGCTGCAGGCGGCCGATCTGGATCGGCTCGGCACGTTCGTCGAAGAGATGAGAGAAGGAGCGCGCCAGCGGGATTTGATCAAAATGGTCGATTGCGACCTTGCGTTTCACGAATATGTGGTGCAACTGGCGGGGGTGCCGAACTTGCACGGCACCTGGATGTCGATTTACAACCGGATCCGGCTTCATTTCATCATGCAGGGGCAGTCGTACGACGACTTGTCCGAATTATGCGCGGAGCACGAAAAACTGCTCGCGACGATCGCCGCGGGCGATCCGGATGCCGTAGCCGCTGCCTTGAAAGTGCATATCGCCGACAGCAATTTCGGTTTTTTGCGGCAGCGGCGGTGATGCCAGGCCGAGGAATATAGGGATTGCTTCTATTCGACCGGCCCGAAGACGGTTAGCGCTATTTTGCCTTGTCGCAGGCTCCCTTCTTTCCCGCAAAATGCTCTGTTCCCCTTGCACCCTTGAACCTCCTTCACGTATAATGCCAATATACAGCTTAATTAGAATTATTCTAATCTGAAGGAGGCGCAAGCTTATGGCCGTTCATACTACCGCGCTCCGTCAGACTCCCGCTCCGCCGCACGACTATCATCATCTTGCCCATATGAAGGAGCAGTCCAAGTCGCAACGGACGTTGTGGATCACCTTGGCGTTGACGGCGTTTTTTACCCTGGTGGAAATTATCGGCGGTTTGCTCTCGAACTCGCTTGCGCTATTGTCCGATTCCGCTCACATGATTTCCGATGTCCTGGCCCTCGGGCTCAGCATGGTCGCGATTTATTTGGCCAAACGTCCGCCCAATGCGCGTTTCACGTTCGGATACCTGCGTTTCGAAATCGTTGCTTCGTTTTTGAACGGACTGGCCCTTGCGCTTATCGCCGTAGGCATCTTTATCGAGGGCATCCACCGGCTCGTCGTGCCGGAAACGATCGACTTTTCGCTGATGCTCGTCATCGCCTCGATCGGTCTGATCGTCAATCTCGTGCTGACGCTTGTGCTTAGCCGCAGCATGAAGGAAGAGCGCAATTTGAATGTGCAGAGCGCGTTGTGGCATTTTTTCGGCGACTTGCTCAGTTCGGTAGGCGTCATCGTTTCGGCGCTGCTCATTTATGCGACGGGGTACAAGTTTTTCGATCCGGTCATCAGCATGGTGATCGGTGGCATCATTTTTACCGGCGGGGCCAAAATTATTCGCGAAGCGTACTTGATTCTGATGGAGGCGGTGCCGGAGAAGTTCGATCTCGAGCAAATGCGCGCCGACATCGGACAGGTCGAAGGAGTCGAAGACGTGCACGAAATGCATCTGTGGGCGATTTCGACCGACCACTACTCGCTTACCGCGCATGTGTTCATCAACGAGCATGTGCAGCCGTTCTGCATCATTCTGGCGATCAACGAAACACTGAAGAACAAGTACGGCATCACCCATTCGACGATTCAAATGGAACACGCGGAAATTCACGCCCACGGCGAATACGGCAAGCAGTTTTTGCTCGGCAAGAAGCATGAGGAGGAGATGGGGGGTTGAAATCCCTCCATCTTAAACGGAGTTTCACACAGGATGAAATCGAGCGGCGCATCAAAAATATAATACTCGGACATGCGTGATTGTTTCAGCAAAAATTCGATTTGCCCGCTGATCGACTGATGCGTGATCGACGCGTCCGCACTTAGCTCCCACAGCTCCCCGTTTGCAACCTCATAACGTTTGCCGTCGTTCGGCATCGCCGCATATTCATCGTAAGTGACAGGCTATTCGCGAACAAACACGGAAATGAACCGCAGAAGGAAATGTGCAGCGGCCAGCGACAGGCAGGCGTAACGATGCAGCCTCAAACACTTCCGGATCTGCGTCTTTCGGAAATTGACAAGTGTTATTCCTTATGTTATTAATAACATATGTTCGGAATAACATATCGAGGTGAATCGATGTCAATTAAATATGCCATTTTGGGGCTTCTAAGCTGGAAGCCCTTAACCGGATACGAGATTAAAAAGCTAATGGAAGATTCCATTATCCTGTACTGGTCGGGCAACAATAATCAGATTTATAAATCGCTCGTGCAATTGCACGAAGAAGACCTGGTTACTACAGAAGTACAGCATCAACAAAACGCCCCTTCCCGGAAAATATACACCATCACTGCTTCTGGATTATCCGCGTTGAAACAATGGACGCTCTCCGCTCCAGAAGCGCCTGAATATAAAAAAGCATTTTTTGTCCAGCTGGCCTGGTCGCATCAGCAAAGCAATGAGGAAACCGACCAACTGCTTTCCGAATATGAACAAGAGCTTTCGCTTCGGCTTGCCTATCAGCAGGAAAAGCATGCCCGCAGGAACGGTTATCCGGACCGGGATCAACGAGAAAAGCTTCTCTGGAACACAATGGCGCAAAACGTGATCGCTTCTATAGAAAACGAACTGCGCTGGATAGATTTGGTACGACGGGAATTGGCTGCTGTGGGATGGGGGAAGTGAACAGGATGAACAATCAGACCATCTATAAATCAGAGGCGGGACGAACAGAGGTCCGCGCCACCTATGACGCGCTGCTTGCGAAATGGCCCGTTCCTTCCACGCAGTTCACGGTGGCCACCCGATTGGGCGATACCTTTGTTTTGCAATGCGGAAATTACGGCCGATCGCCTGTCCTTCTGCTTCACGGTTCAAGCTCCAACTCCGCCATGTGGGCAGCCTATGCCGGCGAATGGTCCAAAACGCACTGCGTTTACTGCATCGACATTCCCGGCGAGCCGGGAAAGAGCGCGGAGAAGCAGTATCCGCTGAATGGCGATTCCTATGTGAACTGGCTGGATGAAGTCATTTGCGGATTAGGACTTGCAACAGTGGCCCTTGTCGGGATCTCATTGGGAGGCTGGATGTCCGCCGCTTATGCGATCCGCCATTCGCAAAGGGTGAGCAAGTTGGTTTTACTCAGCCCATCCGGGATCGGAAAACAGAAAGCGTCGTTTATGCTGAAAGCCATTCCTCTCCTGTTGCTCGGCGAAAAAGGAAAAGAAAAAATAGCGCGTTCGTTGTACGGGAACAAGTCGATATCAAAAGAATCCATGCAATATATAACCTTCATTTCCAAACACTTTAAACCACGAACCGGGAAAATTCCCTTGTTTTCCGACGAACAGCTGCGTCAATTGACGATGCCCTTGCTATGTATCGCAGGAGAAAGAGACGTCATGCTCAACTCCGCGCAGACAGCTGAAAGAGTTCATGCACTGCTGCCTAATGCGGATATGAGGGTTATCTCCGGCGCCGGCCATGTTTTGGTCAATGTGGCAAATGACGTTGCCGTATTTTTGAACGATGCTGCGCCTTGCAAAAAATAAAACACGTGATTGCATTGCTACCGTAAGTTCGTCTATGTTGCTAGAAGGAAAAGGCCACTGCAACACTCCTGGCAAAAGCTTTGTTTCAGCGGTTGTTGCAAGTCATTGTTTGCTTGGTTGCACCGACAAACTTCGACTTTTTCCATAAAACCGTCGAATATCGGATGTAAACTCTAAATTGCTGAATATTGTCTCACAGCCGCGGCGCATTCGATAATATCAGATATAACGTGGTGAGAAAAGACAACCGCTTGATTCATTCGCGCTGGATAGGGGATAAAACAGAAACCTTGAGGATTTCCCCTCAAGGTCTGTGTAACTAAGAAATCTCCAAGTCACGTTTAATTTTTTCTAGCGATTCCAGATTTTTTTTGATTTGCTCCATTGGAATTTCAACGATCAAAGAGGTGTACTGTTTCATAAACTTATCAAAAGGTATAACTGCCTCATTTTCTGTAGGTTCTACATAGTGCCACCTGTAACTAAGTACTTTCTAGTCTTGAATGATTCACCGCGCCCAAGCACGGCGAGACATACGGACGACTGGCATCATATGAGTTCAGTTTTCGAGAGTAGTCCTAAGAATTATTAAATAAAGCGGGTTACGATTTAGCCACCCGATTCATTCGGCACTGGGCGGGGTAAAAGAATGACCTTGAGGATTATAGACCTCAAGGTCTAATAACTTCTTACTTAATACTACTGTAGTGATTAATTAGTTTGAAGATAATCTCTTCGGGGACGGAATAATTTTTAAAGTTAAGCGACACTAGATCGGTGATTGCTTGATCCATAGTAAACCACGATTCACATTCGTAGTCACCAATATCGCCATCATCAAATCCCAGAACACAAATACCGTAACTCCGTTCTCCCCATATAGCCCACTTCATCGACGAAGGTAGCCATACTATAACCTCAGAATTAATCGATATAGCATCAGCAGGGCTTTCCTCGGGCGCTTGTTCAAGCATATTCCAGTATTCATCAGCCGTAGTTCCCTCTTGTAGAATGCACCAATTATACTGAGAGAACTCATTATAGTAGTAATCTACAGGATGAGGGTCTAAAACAGCCATAATGGCAAACGGATCACCTGACAAGTCAATCAGTCCTTCCAGTTCGTTCCAAAAATCACGACTCATTGCATGATCGAAATCAAGAACAACAGTTTTTTCAAATGGAACTTTATAAACTTGATTTGGCAGTCGTTGCTCATAGTTGAACATCTTTGTTACCAATTGCAATGCCTCTTCAAATTGCTTTTTATCCTTTATAAATTCGTTCCGACTCATTCATCAGCCCCCTAATCTTATTTTAGTAGTTGCCTTTGTCGCACCATTAGCCCAATACTCAGCAGTTTTTGATCCTTCATTTGATTTATCTCGTATCCGGTATGATGCTCCGTCTTTAGAATAAATAGTGCTCAATCCATCTTTACTTACAGATTTAGTCCAGCCATCCTCCACAAGACTCTTTTCAAAATCTGCTCTTGTAACATTAGTTTCAATATTCCTTACACTTTTCCCTACTGTTATATCCTTGTAGCCGCAACTCGTATTATGAACCCAAATCCCAAGGTCACTGACAAAGTACGTATGGAACTCATCCACCGTCATGTTATAGACCGTTGCTGACTCATGCTCCAGTTCGATGCTCTCTATCTTGAGTTTATTCCCATCGCTCTGTACAAGCAAGTCTCCGACTTCAAGGTCTTTAACGAATGTCCATCCTTTATCCTTCACATAGAACGGATGGTTGAAGGTCGATTCAATCGTCTGACCGCCCACATGAATCTTGTAAATCTCATCCGTCTCGTGATTAAACGTAGCCGTTACCTCTTTATACGCAACCTCGCCAGTCGTCTCATCCTTCGAGAGAACCATATCTCCGACTTCAATGTCTTCAATATTCTTCTCCCCTTCGTTAGTAAGAACCTTGACTTTAGCCAAGTAAAGGACGGCAACCTCTGACCGCTACCGCCCACCATTTAGCTCGCCGTTCGCTCAGAAAGCGGTGCAAGCCGATACTCCGTTTTGTTCTTCATCATGCCGTAAATGATGTTCACAAGCTTGCGCATGATGCAGATAATAACCTGCTTCTTCTTTTTGCCTTCACCGAGTCGCTTCTCATAATAGGCGCGGAACAACGGATTGAGCGGTTTCTCGGATGTTCGAGCAAGAGCCACTTGCCTGACAGCGAGTCCCCACAAAATTTTATTCAGCACGCGATTGCCCTGCCGCTGATTGCGATCTTTACCCCGTCCAGCGCTGCTCATCTGACTTGGCGTGAGTCCTGCAAACTTCGCCAATTTGTCGGCATTGCCGAACCTCGCAATATCGCCGATCTCGGCGAGAATCGCGGATGCGGTCACACTGTCAATACCCGGCATCGTATCGAGTGTACAGCCCAGTTGCTCCATCAGAACGCGAATTTGATTATCTACGTCATTCATTTCCCGATGCACGTCCTCGATTTGCTTCACATGGCTCTTGACAAGAAAATCGCGATACTCCTGATGCTTGCGCTTCGTATCCCCGTCCGATTGAACGCTCTCGAGGATCATCGTCGCTTTCCTCGTTGAGCAAACGTTCCGGCTTTTTTGGCGAAGAAATTCTGCCAACTCGTCCACCGTTACCCCATCAAGCAAATACGGTGAAGGATACTGTTTCCAAAACGCTAGCGCGGTCTGTCCATCCACGATAGCGAAAAACTTGGCGTAACTCGGATAGCTGTAGCTCAGTTGCGTATGAAGCTGATTTTTCAGCGCAACACATGTATCTCGTAGACTATATCGCCGCATGACCAGTTGCTTCAGTATCCAGTAGGCATCCTGCGGCGCGGCGGTCGGCAATCGGTCAAGTTCATCGAGCAGCAGCTTCGCGATATTCTCCGCATCCCAACTGTCATGCTTCTCGGTCATCGCATAACTTTTACGTTTCCAATTCGACAAAGCCGCATTGACTTCCTTCACCCTAAAACCGTTCTCAACGAGATAGGCTGCGAGCGCTCGCCCATAGCCGCCCACGTCTTCCAAGCCAAACACAACCGTTTGACCTTCGCCGACATGGCAGACGACTTGCTCTACCATCGCCGGAAAGGCGGCGGGCTTGTTCTCAAATGGAATGACCGCAAGCTTCTCGTTCCAGCAATTGATCACAACGGCTGTATGCATCCGCTTGTGCAAATCGACCCCGACATATATAAATCGCTCTTTCCTGTGCTTCATCAAGCGTCCCTCCTTGGTTCCATTGGGCTGACCGGGCTTGCGAGAAAAACGTTGGCATCGTCTGTTTAGTATCTACCCGCCAGCGGCGAGTGTACATTGAAGGGTAAGCCTATCCATTTTCCCCGCCAAGCCCATACAACCGTTCCAGTCGTGTTGTTGTTCTAACATGGCTGTGACGAAATGTAAATATTTTCTTTCTCCACGGCAACAAGTACCGCATGTTGCGATTGAACCCACATTCGAACGCTATACAGAGATAGCGATCACCCCCCTCTCACCGTTCTCTGTACTCCAACTTACAGATTATCTACCCTGCTTTCTGATACATGTGATGTACAGCAACTCCGTCGCCAACTGTCATCGTGAAAATCCAACTGCGTATTCTCATTCGTTCTTTGTGCATACCCGCTAAATCCAACTTGTCGCAAGGGTTGTCTCGCCGATCCGTCATCAACTGCCAACGTGAAAATTCAACTGCAAGTTCATTCAATCTTTTTGCAGAACCGCCAACTCCAACTCGCTTCAAAATTATAAAAAAAATAGCGGTTAACTCGCTAACCGCGCACTACCGATCACGTCTAGACGAGTTAATCGCTAAAATTTGAATTATTTCCGTTAGACCCGCATATTCTGTCGCCCCTGCAATGCCCGATAAAGCACCGACTGCGAAATGCCCGTTACCTCGCAAACCTCACGGACGCTATGCGAACCGGCATCATAAAGCTTGAGCGCTTTCGAAAGCTTGCTCGAATCGGTACGCGGTCTGCCTCCGTAGCGACCTCTGGCTCTTGCCGCTGCCAGCCCTTCCATTACGCGATCTCGGATAATGTTTCTCTCAAACTCCGCAATACTCGCCATAACCGTCAGGATTAGCTTTCCGGTTGACGTAGAGAAGTCCACCGCTTCCTTCAAGCTCGTATATCGTATGCCTTTCTGCTGCCAATCTTCGATAATATGAAGCAAATCATCCGTCCGTCTGCTGAGTCGCGACAGGCTCTCTGTGACAACCATATCGCCTTTGCGGAGCCTCTTCTGAAGCTCTTCAAAAGCAGGACGATCCAGTGTCGTACCCGTCATTTTGTCCATAAAGATATGGTCATCCTGAATACCGTTTTTACGCAATTCGTCGAGTTGCCTGTCGAGGTTCTGGTCAGCGCTACTAACACGAGAGTAGCCGAAGACTTCGCTCATCGTACCCACCCTTTCGGCAATGCAACCGACAGATCCGGCTGCTTTTCGATAGTAACAACGTGAATCCCCCGACTCGCCCATCCCTCCAGCAGTTCCATCAGGTCAACAGGCGAACGCGCCAATCGGCTTAGATTCTCGACAATTACGGTGTCCCCCGACTGTAATGTCCGTTGAAGCGCCCCCAACGCAGGACGCTCCATCGCTGTGCCGCTCCCCTTGTCCGCATAGATGTCTTCCGGCTTTACGCCATGTTTCATCAACCAATTCACCTGATCATTAATCTGTTGCATGGATGAAGAAGCTGACCTTGCGTAGCCAAACAGTCTGAATTGACTCATACGGAATCTCCCTTTCCTCTTTAAAAAGTGTACGCCGCCCAGTGCTTCTAAACGGGCAACCCGAAAGCGGCGGTTATAGGAGGATAGCGCGAGATCAAGACGTTCCCGAATTCACTGTTAAAGAGGATCTGATTTGGGGAATAGTTTTGAAAGACTCCGAACCCCGATCAAGCCCGCTAATAAGTGCCGCTCTACGACTTGCCAGAAACAATAGATTTAGGTAGGGCTTCCCTACAAGAAACCCCATCCAGAAACGTCTAGCTATCCCGGATGGGAAAAGAGGGTATACGGCACACCGAAAACCCGATTAAATAAGCTGTATCGCCAATACGTCTAGGATTAGACCAGATGGAGACATGCGCATCCTTCTACCACTAAAGGCGCAAGGATGGCATCACCATGCGATACATCCTGGCAGATACTCTTCATCTTCTCGCCGCTGCGCAAACATCTCAATCTTTCGTAAGGCTTCCTCCGTCTGGCGCGGGTCAGCTGCATAAGCTTCATTTACATCTTTGTGCTTGGTCAAAATAGTTTCAGGTGAAAACAACTTGTGATGATACAGGAAGTCAAATGAAGACGGAAGCTTCCGAATTGCCTCTGCGCATTTAACCCCACACTGTAACCCGACTTCCTCGTTGTCGCACAGCATCACGATCTTCAGCTTCTTCCTTGCGATCACATCCGCCGCATCGAGCAACCGCTTGTAGTTCACCCCGTTTAACGCAACTGACTGAAAGTTCATCTGAGCCAGCACGATGGCGCACAGACTGGATTCTGTCACGAATACGACCGTTTCATCTCGACAGGCGTTCCAACTTTGAGCTTGAAACAGCGTAATCTCTCCGGCATTGCGGTATTTGTCGGCATTTCCTGACCGATTAGCGTATACCCGCACCACATAATGCTTAGCTCCACAGGGTACTGCCAGAAATCTGTCGTTTGTGTACGGATTTTCATAACACAGTAGGCCGATTCTTCTAGCCGTTTCCGGCGTGATCCCCCGCGACCGCAGGTAAGCCATACAGTAAGGGTTGGCGTCTGCTGGCTGACCGTAACGATTAATCATCGCGATCAGTTCTGCCGACTTTGTATCGACTACAGGAGCATAAGTGACTGCAACAGCGGCTTCATCCTCACGCGCTACAAGCCATCGCTCCGCCATCTGCCTGCGCTTCTCAAAGCTCCTTTCGTCCAACAAGTGCTTCATCAGATCGAAAAGATCAAGTGACGATTGGCAAGCGAAGCAGTAGAAGCGATCGGGATATAGATGCATGGACGGCCGATCATCACCCTCATGCATCAAACAACGAAGGTTCTCAGTCATCGATACCCCTGCCAGCCGACATATATCCTCCAGCTTAGCTTTGAGTAACCGCTTCTTCCCATTACCATCTGCCTGTTCATATTGCTGATACGGAATCTTGGAGAGCGCTACGCACTCCCCCATGTCTAACGCAAGCATGACGCTCCGTATTTTTAGCTCGATATCCGATAACTTCCCTCGATCTGGCATGGACGATCATCCCTTCCTTTGACTTTGGTTTAATCCGCTGTGATGTACCGTAATGACTGCCTTCGGGTTCGAGACATGCAGTTCCGACTCAGAAATATCGATCTTCAAATCGGCATAGTCGCTGTTCAGATGAGTGTACCGCTCAACAAAAGTTTTCTTTACACCGTCCTGCTGTATGTTCGGATCGTCCACAGAAACAGTCTCAGGCTCATTCGTCTTCGGAGCCAGAAATGGCTGAAAAGCACGGCGAAGTCTCTTCTGGCGAGTGTTGGATGGCTGATTGCCATACAATATCTCGCGCAGCGCCGGGATGCGCTCGGCAAGCGTATGGAGCGATATGCTCGGACGATACGTGTTTATTCCAGCCTTGGTGACCAGACAAATAAGCTGTAGCAGAATCATCGCGGCAGTCTTATTTTTCGCTGATACCAGATTGGCGTAAGCTCGCTTGCTGTAGTAATACTTCTTGGTCGTTGTCGCTGACAAATGCTCCTTGATCGTCTTTAACAACTGATAGAGGTAATAACTTTTCAGTACCCACTGGTTTCCGCTCCCTCCGATGAACTCAAGGAAAGGAAATACGCCTTTGCCGGGGATGATGCCGTATATCCTGCTCAAGTCTGCGAGTTTGTCCCGAAGGTTAAACCCATTCCTGCCAACACTCAGTCCCATAAACGTGTTAAGCTTATGCTCCGTCGTCTCAACCTCTGGTCGAACGCGCAAACCATGATGGAACATATACGACCAAATCCCGACTAGCAGCACGGGCTCTGGCAAAGGAACGTTATTCTCCCGAACCTTCGCCAGCCGAATGGTCTCGTCAAGCGAAAGCCACTCTGAGCCGTCAAACAGCTTACCATCCGCATATAGCATAGATTCTGCTGTGGGATAAAACAGAAAAGCTCTTGTCTCACGAGCAACATACAGACTAAGCACCCCTTGAAATACAGGCTCGGTGATGACGATCAAACGATTGTCCACAATTAAGCATTCCTCCTTGGCGATTCGCACATTTTCTTCATACTCAAGAGACAGTACATCCTACTCCGTGAACGAAAACCTCAACTGACGAAATGACTTCTCCGAATGCAGAAAAAAGCCCCAAATAGGAGCTTCAATTAACGATCTCATGATTACTGCGGCAACTGTGTTGCTCCAAAATAGAAACTGCACACGCCACTTTCGCTAACTCGTCATCCTGCAATGTCCAACTGCACCACGCCGTCGATTGAACTGCGATCTTTACTCTGTTTCATTGGAAATTAACAGGGGCGGCGCGGCGGCGGGGAGAATACTGCCTTGGGAGTACCTTTTTTCAGGGAGATTAGTCCTTTTAGAGCCTTATGAATATTCCGGCGCGTGAGAGCCACCGTTCTGGAAAGTTGAGAGCCAGGCCTCCGGAAAAAATGAGCCACGTCTCCGGGGGAGGGAGCCACCTGGATTAGTGACTCCCCTTATCTGT
>NZ_SHLX01000026.1 GCF_004764705.1 Paenibacillus cymbidii
TCGCCTTTTTTAGGATCGCGAGTTCCTCCTGCAGATCTTGATTCTGTTTTTCCAGTTTCTTCAGCTTCTCGTGGTCCACATATAATTGGGACTTTTCACCGACGTCTGTGAACTGTTTTCGCCATCCGCGAATACTACTCACAGGAATATCCAGCTCTTTGGAAACTTCGGCTGGTGTTTTCCCGGTTTCTTGCATGTGTTTGATCGTTTGGCGTTTGAACTCCTCATCAAAATGTTGGCGGATATTTCCCATGACACACCTCGACCTTTCGTTTGTTTGTATTGTATCAGGTCGCTGTTACAGTGTGTCTACTTTCTAGTCTAAATTCATTACTACCGAATTAACCTAAGAAATTAAATGTACTTTTGCAGTTAAGCAGCCCCAATCATCTGTTTGGGGTGATTTTAAGTGCATTAATGCAGCTGGAGTAGTCTGCGGGGTGCGGTTGCGGGGTGCGGTTGCGGGTTCCGGGTTCCGGGTTGCGGGGTTCCGGGTGCGGTTCTGCTTCCAGCTATGTCCACGAACAAAACATGCGGAAAACCCCCGGGCGGTATCCCACCCGGGGCTTGCATGGCGCCGCAACGCGGCAACCTCATGATTTGCCGGCGAGCGGCAGCCAGTTCAGCACTTTGACGATTTGCCGGTCCCAGTAGCCCCATTCGTGCACGGCCGGCTCTTCCTCATAGTAATAGTCGAACGGCAGCGTCCGCACATAGTCGCGGAACCGCACGTTGTCGGCATACAGGAAATCTTCCGTCCCGCAGCTCTGGTAAAGCTTCGGCATCGGACCGCCGGAAGCGGCGACCGTCTTCGCCAGGTGGAACAAATCGTTCATGCTTCCTTCCAGTTTCTTCCTGCCCTCGACGCCATAAATGATGTCGAACTCGTAGGGAGCTTCCTTCTCCCGGGTGACGATATCGAGCGCGCCGGACAAGCTTGCCGCCGCGGCAAAACGGTCGGGCCGATTGAGCGCGAATTTGAACGCGCCGTACCCGCCCATCGACAGCCCGGCGACGAACCGGTCCTCGCGCCGCTTCGAGAGCGGGAACAATCCTTCGACAACAGCCGGCAGTTCTTCCGCTATGTACGTGTAATGCTTGTAGCCGTGTGCCATATCGGCGTAAAAGCTGCGCATGCCGAACGGCATGATCACCGCAATATTGTGCGCATCCGCGTAACGTTCGATCGACGTGCGGCGCTGCCAGATCGAATCGTCGTCCGACAGGCCGTGCAGCAAGTACAATGTCGGGAACGGTCCTTCGCCTTTGGGCACCAGCGCATGGATGGAAGCGACCATCCCGAGCGTATCGGAATTGAACCGGGCTTGCATGGAAATCATGGGAATCCTCCTGCTTGGGTATGAATAATCGATGCTCCTATTGTACCCGATTCCGGCCGCTTTTGCCTATTCCGCCAACCCGTTCTTGAACGCGTAAATCGCCGCTTGCGTACGATCCTCGACGCCAAGCTTGGCGAGAATGTTCGTCACATGGAACTTGACCGTTTTGACGCCGATGTACAGCTCGTCCGCCACTTCCTGGTTCGAGCGGCCGCCGGCGATCAGCCGCAGCACTTCCATCTCCCGGTCCGTCAGCTCATGATGCGGCGCGGCCGCGGGCTTCGGCTGGCGGAAGCGGTTCATGATCTTCGACGCCACCTGCGATTCGAGAATCGACTGGCCGTTGGCAGCGGCACGAATCGCCTGGGCGATTTCGCTTGCGCGAGACGTTTTGAGCAAGTAGCTGAAGGCGCCCGCTTCGATGACGGGGTACATCTTTTCGTCGTCGAGGAAGCTGGTCAGCACGATTACTTTGCAATCCGGCAATTGGGCGAGCAGCCGGCGCGTCGTTTCGATGCCGTCCATGCCTTCCATGACGAGATCCATCAGCACAACGTCGGGCTTGTACTCCAGCGCAAGCCGGATGCCCTCCTTGCCGTTGCCGGCTTCGCCGACGACTTCGATGCCGTCTTCGGTGCCGAGCACGGCGGCAAGGCCGATGCGCACCATTTCGTGATCGTCGACGAGCAGCACTTTAATCGGGTTGTCCATCGTTTGCTTCTCCTCCTCCTTCGCCCAGGGCGACCGCCGCCATGACCGGGACGCGAATATCGATGCGGGTTCCTTTGCCGGGGGCGGTAATGATGTTCAGCGAACCGCCGATTTCGTTCACGCGCTCCTTCATCGACAGCAGCCCGTACGAGGCGTGCTTCTGCGCGTCCATTTCGAAGCCGATGCCGTTGTCGCGAATCGTCAGCCGGATCGTTTCCGTCGGCCGCTGCAGCCGGATTTCCATCTTCGACGCTTTGGCGTGCCGCAGCGTATTGGACAATGCCTCCTGCACGATGCGAAACAGGTGATCTTCGATCCCTTTGGACAACTGAATGTCCTCGTCCATGTCGAAGGCGATGTCCATCGGCACCTTCGCCTGCAGCTCCAGCAGCAGCTCGCGCAGCCCTTGCGAAAGCCGTTTGCCTTCGAGGTGCACCGGGCGCAAGTGCAGCAGCAGCGCACGCATCTCCGATTGCGCGACGGACGACATTTCCTCGATCAGGTAAATTTGCCGCTTCGCTTTCTCGAAATCTTTGTCCAGCGTGCGGCCAACCGCCGTCGCCGTCATCGAAATCGCAAACAACTGCTGGCTGACGGCGTCGTGCAAGTCGCGGGCCAGCCGCTGGCGCTCTTCGACGACGGCCGTCAGCCGAGCCTTTTCGGTCAGCTGCGCATTGTTCGTGGACAGCCGCTGCAGCGACGATACTTGTTCTTCCCATTTCTTCGTTATCCGGTTCAACTGCTCGCCGAGGCGGGCGATTTCGTCTTCACCGAGCGGCGGCACCGTACGCGCGAAGCTGCCTTTCTCGAGAAACAGCATCGTCTCGCGCAGTTGCTCGAGCCGGCTGTTGATCCGGCTGCCGCTCCAGTACCCGAACGCCGCGCACAACACGACTACGACGCCGATCAGCAGCAGGCTGACGCCGACGCCGGCGCTCCATGACGGGAACGGACGAATGTAGTCGTAAAAATTCAACGTATAAATGATCGCCGCGAACAGCAACAGTCCGAGCACAATCGCTTCGCCCGTGCTTCGCCAGATCATGCTGGTCAGCCGTTTGCCCACGATGGTTGTTCCTCCCCGCGCCGGTTACACGACGGTAATGTCAACATCTCCTACGACGTAGGAAATGATCAGTTTCACTTTTGTATCGCTGGTCTCGAAGCCGGGCGATTGCCAGACGATTTTGTTGATCATGCCGGTCTCGCGCCTGTCTTCCACATCGAGCTGGCCGAACAGCACCGAGCTTTCAACCGCGATGCCCAGCTCCTCGGGTACAATCAGGTCGATGTTGCCGACGATGCCTTGCAGCATGATCGTCGTTTCCTTGTTTTCGATGATGGCCAGCGACAGGTCCATATGCACCTCGCCGACCACGAACCAGAGGCTCATGTCGCGCATAACCCACGGCGAGTCGTCCCAGCGAATGTTTTCGAGCAGCTTCTGTTTCTGGATGTACCGGTCGTTTTTGTGCATTTGTTTCGATTTGATGTAAAAGAAGCCGAGCGAAATGAGGATGAGCGATAAAATGAGCAGCAAATGATGGCCGAGCAGCACCAAAATGCCGACCACGAGCAGGAACAGCCCTTTTTTCCGGAACCCGTATGCATAAAACACGTACAACCCGAGCAGTACAAGCAAGACGGCCATCAGCGTCGCAAGGCCGAGGAGCTTGAACAGCAGCAAATACACGCCGGCGCCGATCAGAATCGCATAGGTGCCGCGGTGACGGTTTTGTTTGGAATTGTCCATGCTGCTCGCCCCCTCTCCCGCTGTGCCGGTCGCAGATCGAAAAGCCATACGGGCGTAATCACCCTATGGCTTTTCCCACAATAGCATATCACACATGGCTTTCTTGCTTCAAAGCTAATTTTACGCCTCGTTCTGCGCTTCGCCTTGCGGCGCTTCCGCCGCCGGTGCTGCCGCGGCCGGCTGTGATATGCCCAGCTTGTTCTTCAGCAGGCGCAGCTGTTCGCCCACTTTGTCCTGCTTCGCCTGATCGGCCGCCGATGTCGGCGATACCGCTCCGGCAAGGCCCGTTCCCGGAATATAAGGACGACGGCTTACTTCGGCTTCGACTTCCATTTGAATGATTTTTTCTTCCATCCGGTGGAAGCCGCGGACGGCGCTGCCGCCTTCGATGACATTGACCGACGTAACTTGCGCCATTTGCTTCTTCGCTTTGGCCAGTTGGGCGCGGGATACGAGTTCGCTCCGCTTGTTGCGCAGCTTGTAGAACTCGTCTTTCATGCCGTGCAGTTGGGCAACCAATTCTTCGGCCTGCGCCTTGGCGCTTGCGTGCAGCTCCGTGTATTCGGCGATACGGCCGTCGTAGTACAGCTTCTCTTCCAGCGCCTGGCGAGCCGCCGCTTCCTGGCCGGCGCGCAGCGCGTTCGCCGCTTGCTCCTCGCGGGTTGCGGCGATGCGGATCGCTTCGCGCAGCCGCTCCTCCAGCTTGCGTTCGCTGGCGATTTGGCGGGCTACCGTTACCTCCGCCCGGGCGATTTCCTCTTCCATGTCGCGGATGTACTGGTTGAGCATAATGATCGGATCTTCCACCTTGTCAAGCACCTCGTGGATCGATGCCTTCGTCATATCTTTGATGCGTGTGAATACTCCCATTTTATTCGTCTCCCTTCTCGTATTTGGCCAATTTGGCGCGAAGTTCTTCCAGTTCTTTCTGCATCGCTTTCTTCTCGATGTCTTTCATCATCTCGTCGATCGGATGATGGGCGGCCGGCGCCGGCGCTTGCGGACGCTGCGGTGCCGGGCCGTACATGCTGCCGGCGCTGCCGCGGAATCCCGGCGACGGCGGCGTTGACGGCGGAGGCGGCATGTGGCCGTACATCGCGAACCCGTCGTAGCCCGGTTCTTTCGGAATGACCATGCTGGCGACAATGTAAATCAGGATAACCGAACCGCCGGTAAAAACAGTTACGATGACGACGACCAGCCGCAGCAGCGTGGCGTCGAGATTCAGCATTTCCGCCAGTCCGCCGCACAGGCCAAACAGCTTCTTGTCTCGGCTCGAGCGGTACAGCTTTGTCATCGGTTCGTCCAACCTTCCTGCTCCAGTTTGCGACGCAGCTTGCCGAGTTCGGTGTCGAGCGCCTGCTGAATTGTGCTGCCGGCGTGATACAGCGCCTCCCGACCGAACATCCGCACGTCGCGGAGCGATCTTGCTTCAGCTTCCATATCGGATACGCGTTCTTCGAGCCGCCCGAACATGCGCGGATTGTGACGGCCTGCGTTCGTCATGTTCAAATGCTCGTTCATCCGCTGCTGCAGCCGGACAGTCTCCATCCGCGCCATGTAATACTGGCGTTTCGCCGCGACTTCGTCGAAGTCGCTCTTGAGCTGCCGCAGTTGGTCCTCAAGCTCGATGATCGACTGCTTGCTTTGCTCGTACAGCTCGCGGTATTGCGCGCTCTTCTCCTCGTGCAGCAGCTTCTCCTGCAGCGCCAGCCGCGCCACTTCGTCTTCGCCCGCCTTGAGCGCGGTGATCGCTTGCTGCTCGCGTTTCTCCTTGTACTGCTCGGCGGATAAGTATTGTTGGCGCAGCGACTGCGCGTGGCTCATGCACTGGGCGTACAGTCGTTCGGTTTGGCCGATCTGCTCCCGCTGGTCGTGCAGGAAGCGGTCGATCATGCGAACCGGGTCTTCCGCTTGCTCCAGCTTGTCGTTGATAGTCGCGACCGTCATGTCGCGCACTCTTCTTGCGATGCTCATTCGCGTTTCCTCCATTCGTCTTCATGGTTGCCGGTGTGGCTGCGGTTGCTTGCGCCGTCCGCTTCAGGCGGATTTGTTTCTCAGCATCGAAAATCCGAATACGATCAGCCCGATGGCGATTGCGATGCCGATCAGACTCGACAGCTTGCCGAGCAGCAAAACCGCGCCGAGCACGATCAGCACCCATCCGATCAGCGACTTGCCGTTTTTGACGCCGATATAACCGAACCCGATAAGTGCGATCGGGATAATGTAGGCGAACAGGCCGCCGAAGTGGATGCCGATCTTGCTGAGCAGCATGAGCGCGCCGAACGCGATCAGCAGCAGCGCGAAGCCGGTCCCTTTGTTCAGTTTCATATTATCACCGCCTTTCGGTTGTTTCTCTCGCTTTCATGTCTTTATTCTAGGCGAATCCGGATTCCGGCAAAACGGACCTGCGATGGTTTTTGCGACTGGACCAAGGTCGGGGAGGCGTTCGGTCCGAAGGGGCAATTCCGGCTCAGACCATACGCGGCGCGGGAAGTGGGGAAACTGCAAGCGCTCCGCCACCCTCGCTTCTCCGCTCCAGTTAGACCATCGCAAAGCAGACACGTTGCCCAAAGCGCAGTATTCTCCCCTTCGCCAACTAACTAATTTGCTTTTTGTACCTCTCCTCCAATGTAGCCTCTTGTAAAATAGGCCATATTTTATTGCCTATTTCGCCAGAAACGGGTCATCTCGCAAAAATAGCCAGCGAAATCACTGGCTATTTCATCTAAAAGGCCCGATTTGGGGGCCTGACCGAGCGAATAAGCCATGTTTTCACTGGCTATTTCCTCCGAGGCACCTCAAATTGGGCAAATAAGCCATTTTTCATCGGCTATTTTCGCTGCAAATCCAGATGCGACAACAAAAAGCGGCCGCCGCCGATTAACCGGCAGCAACCGCCCTGTTCCCGCATCAGAAATAGTCGGGCAAATACGTCGTGCGCCGCGGCAGCGCCGCTTCGAGCAAAGCCACGGCCGCTTCGCTCGCGGCAAGCCGCCCGATCCGCGCCAGCTCGGCCGGGCGCTTGTAGCCCATTAACAGCGACGCAAGCGTCTGGATGTCGCACGCCGCCGCGTCATCGCCGGAGCCGGCCGCCTCCGCATCCGCAGCCGCCGGCCGCGTGACGCGGGCCTCGCCGCCGGGACCGGCGCCGAACGCAACCTCATAAGCGCCGTCGTTCCACAGCGCAAACTCGTCGCGCAGCCGCAAGCGCAGCGTGCCGCCCGCAGCCGCCGGCGCAAACGGAAACAACCGCAACAGCGCCTCCGCATCAACGACGCGGGCCATGAAGTACGGCTCGACCTCCTGCTTGATGCGCGGATCGGCGAGCAGGAACGGCAAGTCGTCGTCGCTCGGCGCCTTCAGCTCGACCTTGCGCAGCATCGAGTCGTGGTTGGCGATAAACCGCCACAGCCCGCGCCGCGCCTCTTCGTCGAGATGCACAAGCTCGTGTACGGTCATGACGGAATCGCGCACAAGATAACGCACGTACCCGCGCGCTTGTCCGGCCTCGTTGTCGTAAACGGCGGAAAATCCTTTTTTCCGGGCAAAAATACGATCCGTCCACCAACGCTCGTCGCGGGCAATCGCGCCGTTGTAATCGGCGGCATACGCCGCATAAACCTCGCGCAGCTCCCGCCAATCGTCCGTCCGCCGCATCTTGCCCGGCACAGCCGCAAATGTCGGCAACTGGGCAGCTTCGATCGTATACGATTTGATGTCGACGTACGTCTCCCAGCCGTATTTGCGATAAAAACCAAACTCGAACGGATGCAGAAACGACAGCGTCTGCCCGCCCGCTTTCATGCGCTCGAGCGCCAGCTTCAGCAAACGCGCAACCAACCCTTGGCGGCGGAATTCCGGCCATGTCGCGACGCTGGCCACGCCCCCCAGCGCAAACGGCTTGCCGTGCAGCCACGTGTGCAGCGGCAGCAGCGACAGTTTGGCGGCAAGCGCGCCATCGACAAAACAGGCCCACACCTGCTCCGGATTCGTCGTCTCCACTCGTCGCGCGCGTTCCTCGTCGGTCAGTTCATATTGGAAGGCAAATTCGCTGAGCCGCAGCGCTTCCGCCACTTCCTCGCGCCGCAGCTGCCGAATGTCGATCATCGCTTCTCCTCCTCCGCCCCAAGGCGGCCAGCCTGTTTCAACTTTCGCGCACGGTCACTTTCACCGGCGACCACTCGCCGGCAATCACCTGGCCATGCACGGACACGCTGCCTTCCGGCGTAATGTCCTTCTCCGTCATGATCCCGAGCGCGATGCGGAACTGGTTGAATTTGACCGGCACGCCCGTCTCGCGGCGCACCTCGCGGCCGTTCAGCTCGAAGACGACTTCGTCGTTCCGACGGTTATACGTGATTCGGTACGTGTTGAACTCGCGCTGCCGGAAATCCTGCCCCTCGCGGAAAATGCAAAAATATTTCGGCTTGTCCGTCTCCGGCACCGTTACCCCCGGGAACTGCAGCACCGCATACACGCTGGCATACGTATCGTTGCCGACAAAAAAGTCGAGCGCGCCGCCCGTCGTAAAATCAAGCAGGTTGAGCGACACGAAGCCGTCGTACAAATCGTTCGGCGCGGTGTTTTGCGTGCGGGCGCGGATGTCCAGCTCGAAGCTGATCTCGCCGTCCTCCGGCACTTCCACCGGCTGGGCCGAATAATACATATGCTTCGCGTTGTCGAGAATTTGCACCTTGTCGTGGCTCCGCGACAGCGGCGCGCGCACATATAGAATGCCGTTTCGCACAATAATGACCGCATTGGGCTCGCGATAACGCCAGAAGCTGCCGTCCTGCAGCGGGAAGCCGCCGGTTTGCCACACGTCGCCTTCCGCCAGAATCGTATGGAAATCGCCGACGAGCCACTCTTTTTCCTTTTCCATGTCGAATCCTCTCCCCGGTTGCAAAATAGGTGCTAAAGCTGCAGCAGCCCGTATACGAAAAGACTGGCGATCATCACCGCGCCGCAGCGCATGACCGACTTGACCGCGGCGCCCATCAGCGGCAAATAGGCGGCCGAAGGATTGGTAGCGCCGAAGGAGCGGTACAGCCGGATGAACGGCAGGCCGACCAAGAGGCCAAGCAGCGCATACCACGGCAAAGCGCCGACCGTCACCGCCACGACAAGCGATACCAGCGCCAGCAGCAGCAGGCTGACGGAAAACCGCAGCGCCAGCGCTTCGCCGAACACGACCACGAGCGTACGTTTGCCCGCGGCGCGATCGGCTTGCCAGTGCAGGAAATGGTGGTTGAACAGCACCAGCGTCGTCAGCAGCCCGACCGGCAGCGAAATGAGCAGCGCCCGCATATCGAGATGCGACGTCTGGGCATAATAACTGCCGGCGACGGGCAATACTCCGAACGACAGCAGGATGGCGATTTCGCTGTAGCCTTTGCCGCGATAGCCGAAGCGCAGCGGCGGCGCCACGTAGAAATACGCCAGCAGCCCGCCCAGCACGGCGTACACGAGCACTTCCCAGCCGCTGATGAGCGCAAGCGCGATGCCGCAGACGGCAGCCAGCGCAAACAAGCCCCAGGTGAGCGCGGCGAACGTGCGCTCCGGCATTTCGCCTTTGGCGAGCAGGCCGGAATTGGTCGGGATCGCGCCGGCCGTATCTTTGGCTGCCGTATCGACGCCGCTGCGATAGTCCCACAAATCGTTGATCATATTCGAAAACAGGTGCGCGCTGGCCGCCCCGAGCAGCGTAATCAGCAGCACCAGCGGATGAAACGTCCCTTCCCACGCATAAGCGCCGGCAGCGCCGAGCAGCACCGGAACAAGCATAACCGGCAGCACGCGACTGCGCGACGCCTTGCGGAAGCGCGCAAAAGTTGTCATCGTTTCCCCTCCCAAAACGACAGTACCAATCCCATTTAAGCACACGCCATCGCCAGTGTCTACACGATTCGACGCTTTCCAACAAGATCACTTTGGCGGGAAAAAACAGCGGCCAACGTCCCTCGCAGCGATAACCCGGCCAAGTCTTCCGAAGCGGACGGCGGACTTGTCTTCGGATCGCGATGAAACAGGCGTTCAAAACAAAAAAGCCTCGTCTCCGTTTGCGGCGGAGCAAGAGGCCTATCCATTTGGACAACGGTCGAATTTGATTTCACGCTACGTGTCAGCGGGAATCCCCGCCGCGGTATTCCTTCGGCGTCAACCCGGTCATTTTTTTGAACAGCTTGTTGAAATACATCACATCCGGATAGCCTACCGTCCGCGCAATTTCATAGATTTTCAAATCCGGGTAATCCTGCAAAAATTCCTTCGCTTTTCCGATACGCAGCCGGTTCAGGTAATCGGTGATCGTTTCGCCCGTCTTCTGGCTGTATTGATGGCTGAGATAGCTCGGACTCAGGCCCACCAGCGCGGATAAACGCTTCAGGTCGAATGGCGCGCCATACTCCTTGTCCAGCAGTTGATGAACTTTGGCCACCACGCCTCCGTTATCGCCGCTTTCGGGTTGCGCCGCCGCTTTCGCCGTTCCGTCCTCGCCGCTTTCGCGATCCTTCGCCTTGCGGAATGTCTCCAGCAAGCGGAACAGCTCAACCTTCTCGACCGGTTTGAGCAAATAATCGGTTATGCCGAGCCGCAGCGCCTCGCGCGCATATTCGAATTCGCTGTAACCGCTAAGCGCAATGACGTACAGCTGCGGAAGCTTCTTCCTCAGCTCCCGGACCAATACCAGGCCGTTCATCACCGGCATCTCGATATCGGTAATCAGCACATCCGGCTTGCCCTGTGCGGGCGACAGCGACCCGATCATCGCATCCATGCCGTTTGCGTAGGAACCGACGATCGTCTGCTGTGTCGGACACTTGGCGAGGATGCGCTCGAGCCCGGTGCGAATGCGCTCCTCGTCGTCAACGATCGCCACGCGCAGCGTCATGGCCATCCCCTCCCGTTTCCGCATGCCTTGCCCGTTCCTCGACGGTTCCGATACCCGGCGCTTCGTCCTTGACGGGCAGGCGTATCAGGACGACGGTTCCGCCGCCTTCCGCACTCGACACCGACAAGCCGTAGGCGGCTCCGTAATGCAGCTTGATTCTGTCGTTTACATTGCCGATTCCAATGCCGCGGCCGCTGCCGTTTTGTTCGCCGCCGCCTCCGCTCAACTTGACATTCAGCCGCTTTACCGCTTCCGGACTCATGCCGCTGCCGTCGTCGGCGACCCGAAGCAGCAGATCCTCGAACGCGATTTCCGCGGATATCCGGATCGTGCCGGGGCCGCGCTTCGATTTGAACGCGTGGTGGATCGCATTTTCCACGAGCGGCTGGAACAGCAATTTGATGCACCGATACTGCAGCAGCCGGTCCGAAATATCCGTTTCCAGCACGAATCGGTTGGAGAACCGCAGATTTTGCAGCTCCAAATAGCGGTTCAGATGCCCAAGCTCATCGCCGATCGTCACGAGAGCGTTGCCTTGCTCGATGCCGTAGCGAAGCAGCTTGCCGAGCACGAAGATCATGTCGCCGATCTCCTCGTCGTCCTTTGCCTCCGCCGTCATCCGGATCATCTCCAGCGTGTTGTAGATGAAATGCGGGTTGATCTGATGCTGGAGCGACTGCAGCTCGGCCTCCCGCTTGCGCTCCTGCGTCCACTTCACCTCCTCGATCAGCCTTTCGATGCGAACTAGCATAATATTGAAGTGAGTGCCAAGCGAGCCGATTTCGTCGCTGTACTTGACCTGGAAGCGGACGCCGAGATTGCCCCGCTGCACCTCCCGCATCAGCTGGCGAAGCTTGCGCAGCGGACGGGTAAGCGCGTATGTCAACACGATTGAAATGAACAGCGCGAAGGCGATTATCGTCAGCGTGCTGGCGTTCGTAAAGTTGCGAATCGCCGCCGCCTGGCGCGTAATTTCGGCGATCGGCACATAAACGTACATCTTCCACCCGGTCAGCGCGGATGTATCGTACATGACGATATAATCGACGCCGTTCCAGTTGATCGAAACCGTACCGCGTTGGCCGCGGGCCCCGCTCAAATCGATGACCTCGCCCAATTCCCTGGCGATCAGCTTTTGATCGCTGTCGTACACGATATAACCGTTCTCGTCGACCAATGTCGTTTTGCCCTTGGTCAGCTTGTCCATGTCCGCCATCCACCGCTCGATGCCGCCAAGCCTGGTATCGAACGCAATGAATCCGACAGGCAGCCGGCTGTCGAGGTCTTTCAGCTGTCGAACGACAGTGAAGGCATAGTAGGCGTAATTGCCTGCCGTCAGTTCTCCGACCGGTACGCCCTGGGTGCTGATGAGCCGGGGCGACCCGTCGCCCGCGGCCGCCGCCTTGGCCCATTTCTGCCGCATGTCGTTCAAGTCGCTGCGCTTGCTGTGCGATTTGACATTGTAGAATACATTGTCGTAATTGTCGAAGGCGTATACCGAGACGGTATCGGGTTTGATTTTGTTCAAATAAAGCAGGTATCGGTCCATGAAGTAGCTTTTGTCCACGCTCATGAGCGGGCTGCCCAGATACTTCATGAAATCCTCGTTCGATTGCCGGCTGGACATGTACAGCGGCATGGCAGACATATTGAACAGATCCGTCACGTAATCGTCGAGACGATTCAAATTGTTGGCCGCGATGTACGCGACATAATCCGTCGTCAAGCCTTGGCTTGCATGGGAATAGTTGCGATAGGACACATAACCGACCATCAGGATTGGCAGTGAAATCAGAAACACGAAAATGACGATCATCTTGCTTTGCATCGAAAGATTGGCGAACGAGGCTTTCCATCTTGCCGTCCGGTTCGCGCCGCGCGGAAAGCCGGCTGTTACGTTTCCGTTTCGCCCGTTTCCCGTCATGCCGTCTCCTCCTTGCCGGAGTTTGTTTGCAGGTACGGTTATTTTACCGCTCCGGCGACAATTCCGGCAAATACATATCGCTGCGCCAGAAGGAATCCTGCGACAAGCGGGAGCATGATGAGCAGCACGGCCGCGGAAACGTACTGCCACTCCGTTGTCCGGTCCGACACGAAGCGCATCAGGCTGGTCGACACGACGCCGAGTTCGCGAGCCGGCATGTACAGATAGGGGATATACATGTCATTGTAGATGTTGATGGCCTTGATAATCATCATCGTCACAATCGCCGGCGTCATCAGCGGCAGTACGATCGTCCAGTAAATCCGGAGCAGGCTTGCGCCTTCCATCATCGCGTTTTCATCCAGCTCGTACGGAATGGCGCGAATAAATTGCAGATAAACGTAAAGCTGCATGATATCGGCCCCCACGTACAGTGCTACAGGCGCATACAGCGTATTGAAAAGCCCGAGATGTTTAATTACCGTAAAGGTCGCCACCTGCGTCGTAATCATCGGAATAAACGACATCGCGATGTAGACGCCCATAATGAAGGATTTGGCCCTGAATTGAAACCGGCCGAGCGCATAAGCGGCCATCGTGCTGACAAGCAGGTTGCCGATCAGCGACAGCGCGATAATCGAGAGCGTATTGCCAAAGGCATGGAACAGTTCGCCCTTGCTCAGCACGAAGCGGAAATTGTCCAGGTTCAGGAAGCTTGCCGGCCAGGAGAACGCAGGCGAATGGGCAAATTCCTGCTTACCCTTGAAGGAGCTGAGCACCAGCACATAAGGCGGAAAAAAGATGGCAAGGGCGGCCAGCCAGAGCGCCCCGTGCTTCAGCGCGCTGCCGGTCCAATGAGGCTTCATGCTCATTCGTCCCACCTCCGCATGATCATTCGCTGCAGCGAAAGCACCAATACCACCAGCACGATCAGGATGACGCTCATGGCGGATGCCAGACCGAAATGGCTGAATTTGAAGGCGGTGGCGACCGTATGCGTCACGAACGTTTCGCTGGCGCCAAGCGGCCCGCCTCCCGTCAGCAGAAACGGCAACTCGAACGCTTCCAGGGCCCCGATAATCGTCAGGAACAAATTCAGCTCGATGATGCGCACGATGCTCGGCAGCGTAATATGCCGCAGCATTTGCAGCCGGCTGGCGCCGTCGATGCGCGCGGCTTCCGTCATATCCGTCGGGATCGACTGCAGCGCCGCCAAATAAACGACCATATTGAAGCCCATGAATTTCCATAATCCGACAAATCCTAGCGCGTGATTGACAATGGCGGGGTTGCCCAGCCAGCTGATCGACACGTCGCGGAACGAGATGGCCGACAGCAGGGCGTTAAGCGAGCCGATCTCCGTCTGGTACATATACTTGAACATGAACGCGACCGCCGTTCCGTTCAGAATGTACGGCAGGAACAGGATGACCCGGTACGCGTTGCGACCGCGCAGCCGCGAGCCGAGCACAATGGCGAACATCAGCCCGGCCGCGTTCTGCATCAGCCCCCACAGCAGGTAGACGGCGTTGTGGCCGAAAATCTTGAACAGCTCCGGTGACTGCAACACTTCCCGGTAATTGTCCAGGCCTACCCACTTCAGGTCCGCCGTAAATCCGTTCCAGGAAGCGAAGCTGAGCCGGATCAGCTCAAGCGCGGGATACACGCCGAATGCGGCCAGCAGCGCCAAAGGCACGAGCAGGAATCCGATCACGATGGCCGTCTTTTGCTGCTTGTAGCTGAGATTGAACATGGCGCGTTTCCTTTCCGAAGAATCGGCAGCCAAACGAATTGGCGGCTCCTGCCGGTTGTTCGTTTGGCTGCCCGCTGCCGCTTGCGCGGCTTCCCGCGGCGAATAGGCGGGGAGTTATTTTCCTGCCGCCTTCTTCGTGTCGGCGTACAGCTTGTTATATTTGTCGAACACGGTCTGCATGTCCTTGGCCACTACCGCTTCCTGCAGCATCTTGGTCGGATCGAACTGCATCTTCTGCTCAATCTCGATCGAAGGCTGCAGCTGCGCGCCGGACGTTACGTAAGTCGGCTTCCAGGAGTTGAACTCGGTCAGCTGCGGGATGCCGGAAGCCCGGTCCTTGAGCGCCGGAAGCAAGCCGGCGTCGTCGGCGTAGGCGCTTTCTTCGATGATGAACTTCAGCCATGCCTTGGCCGTCGGCAGGTTTTTGCTCTTGGCGCTGACGGCGATGCTGTAGTCGCTGGCGATCAATGCCTTGTAGGTGCCGCTGTTGTCGTACGGGAACGGCACGAAACCAAAATCCTTCGGATTGCCGCCGCCGGTCGACGCCATTTGCGGGAGCAGCCATTGGCCGATGTAATACATGCCCGCCTTGCCCGTAGCGATTTCCTTTATGCTGTTCTCCCAATCGGTCGAATAAATATCCGGCTCAACCCACTTGTTGTCGATCATCTTCTTCAGAATGCCGAATCCTTTCCCGAACGGACCGTCAGACGTAAACGGGTTGGCGGTATTGAAGATGTAGTTGTGGTAATTGTCCGAGCCGGCATAATAGCTGACCGCATCGAAGTAATACCCGAGCGTCCAGGCGTCCTTGAAATCGGTGGCCATCGGGGTGATGCCGGCCGCCTTCAGTTTTGCCGCCGCGGCGTACAGCTCATCCAGCGTTTTCGGCGGACCGGACAGGCCGGCTTTGGCGAAGGCCGCCTTGTTGTAGATCAGGCCGCCGGTCACGCCGCCCGTCGTTACGTAATACAGATGGTTGTTGTAGGTCCCGTTCTGCTCGAGAATGATTTTGCCTTTCAGCCCCAGGTCGTCCAGCGGCGCGTACAGCGAAGCGTAATTTTCCTGAACGGTATCGACGGGGGAAAAGACGTCCGGCGCCTCATTGCCCGCAAGCCGTACCTTGATCGTTTGTCCGTAGTCCTTGAGCCCTTCGATCTTGACATTGGTGACGCCCGGATATTTGGCTTTGAATTTGGCGACGTAAGCGTCGAACGTGCCATTGTCGACCAAGTCCGTCCGGTGCGTCGCCCACGTAATGGTGCCCTTGACGTCGGCATTGCCGCCGCTGCCGGCATCCGACGGTTTGGGCGACGCCGAAGCCGATGCCGCTGCGGACGGCGATGCGGACGACGATGTCTTCGGCGAAGCGCCATTTTCTCCATTTTCTTTCCCGCTGCAAGCCGCCAGGATGCCTGCCACCATCATGCTGGCGACAAGCGCCGACCCGATCCCTTTTTTGTTCAAGCTATTCTCCTCCTTCGCTTGGTCGCTTCGGAAAAGCCGCCATGCCCGCTTCCCGAAGGTCACCTTAATCTTAACGAAATGACAGCGCTTCAAAAATGGTTGTAATTTCGCTTTCTTGTCTTTTGTTTCGGTGCGGCCTTGCGGTTGGCTTGCGGAGAACGTCCATCTTCCATTTTGCCCTGTATTTATCGCATGCCGCATTCCCGGACAAAAAACGGGCTGTCTCCCGTCGCATTGCGCGACAAGGAGACAGCCCCTAATGCGGCTCGCGCCGCACATATTTTTGCGGCGTGACGCCTTTGTACTTTTTGAACAAGGTGCAAAAGTATTTTTCGCTCTGGATGCCGACCGCTTCCGCCAGCTCGGCGTTGCTGTACTCGCGCGCGCGCAGCAGCTCGGCCGCCTTGTCGATGCGCCGCCGGCCGACGTATTCCGAGAAGCCTTCGCCGACCTCGCGTTTGAACAGCTCGCTGAAATACGTCGGGTTCATGCACACATGCTCCGCCACCTGTTCGAGATAGAGCCGCTCCGTCAGCCGGTCTTCGATGTAGCGCCGCGACTTGCGAATTTCGTCGCGCTCGCGTCCGCCTCCCCGTTCGGTCGTTAAAGCGGCCCGGCACGCGGCGGCAAGCGCCGCCAGCCATTCGCCGCAGTCGCGATCGTCCGGCGACGCGGCGGCGGCGAACTCAAACGCCGCCCAGGCCCCGGGCGGCAGCTTGCGGCGCATGCGCTCCGCCCATTCCTTTCCCGCGGCAAGCAGCGCCGCCGGCTCGGGAGGAGCGGCGGCGAGCGCCGCACGAAGCCGGGCAAGCGCCGCTTCGGCTTCCTCTGCGAAGCCGCCGTCCAGCGCCCGTTCCAGCGCGGCCAACAACGTTTGCGCTTCCGCCGCCGCGCCGTAACCCGGCCGGAACGACGATGCGACAACACTACCGCCATCCGCGTAGAACGCGCCGTCCAGCCGGGCGCTCGTTTCGCGCAGCGCCTCCGGCAGTTGACGCAGCTGGCGGAAGGTGTCGCCGGGGGCGACGGTCGCGGGCAGCTTCAAATAGGAACGAATGCTGTCCGCCATCGTGCGCGCCATATGCGAGGCCGTATCGGCTAGCAGCCGGTCGACGCCTGCCTGCGGCCGGAACAGCACGGCCGCGAACCGGCTCGCCCCCAGCTCGCAGCAGAAGCCGCCGAGTCGTTCGTCTTTCATAATCTCTTCCATAATGTTGAGGATGGCGAACCGGTACAGCTTCTGGTCCGGAATGGCCCAGGAGCGCTGGAATGCGGCAAAACTGTCCAGCTTGAGCAACACACAGCCGTAAGTTCCCGCCGCCGCAAGCGGCTCGCCCAGCAGCAGCGCGTCGCGCATGCCGACCAGCGTTTCGGGCGGCGTCGCGCCCGCCGCGATCTCCTCCAGCACGGTCCGGCGCAGCCGGTACACGTGTTCCCGCCGCTCCCGGCCGAGCCGGGCCAGCTCGCTGCGGTCGCGCTCGTGCGCCTCCGCCTTGTCGCGCGCCTTGCACAACGCCGCGTACAAGTCGCGCTCGCTGAGCGGCACCTTGACCAAATATTCGAGCACATCCATCGAAATCGCCTGTTTGGCATAAGCAAAATCGGAATAGGCGCTAAGCAGCAGGAAGGCCGTATGCGGCAACTTCGGCTTCAGCGCGGCAATCAGATCGATCCCGCTGCGGCCGGGCATGACGATATCGGTGATGACGATATCCGGCGACAGCCGGAGCGCCATCTGTTCCGCCTCGTTCGCCGACGTCGCCGCGCCAGCCAAACGAAACGCCGCGCCCGAAGCCGCCCAGCCGGCGAACATTTTCTCCAGCCGGCGCAAGAGCAGCGGCTCGTCGTCCACGATCAAACACGAATAAGTCCTCATGCCGATTGCCCCCTGCGCATCGTTTCGTCCGGCACGCGCAGCCGAATCGTCGTGCCCGTTCCCGGCCTGCTTTCGATCGTTGCGCCGAACGGCTCGCCGTAATCGAGCCGGATGCGTTTGTGAATGTTGTACAAGCCGATGCGCTGCCGCCCCGCCGTCTCTTCCTCCGTCCGGCCGCGTTCGAGCACGCTGGCGGCCGTCTCCTCGTCCATGCCGACGCCGGAATCGACGATGTCGATTTCGATCGACGCGTCGCCGCAGCGGGCGCGAATCGCGATTTCGCCTTCGACGAGCCCGCCGCAATAGCCGTGGAACAGGCTGTTTTCGACAAGCGGCTGCAGGATCATCCGCGGCACTTTGCGCACGAGCAGCTCGTCCGGAATGTCGACGACGAGGCGGAAACGCCGCTCGTAGCGAATATTTTGAATGTACATGTAGTTCTGCACGTTGGCGAGCTCCTCTTGCAGCGCGACCTTGGACGGCGAGCGTTCCACCCCGTACTCGAGAATGGCGATCAGCGCCGCCACGATGCCGTCCACTTCCTCGTACCGCTCCAGATCGACCACGTTGCAGATCGCGCCGAGCGTATTGTACAGAAAATGCGGGTTGATCTGCGCTTGCAGCACCTGGATTTCCAGCTTGCGCTTCATTTGTTCGCTGGCGTTCAGGCCGGCGATCAGCTCGCGAATCCGCTGCAGCATGTCGTCGAACGACGCGGCCAGCTCGCCGAATTCGTCCGTGCGCCGGTTCGCTACCCGCACGTCGAGATTGCCGCCGCGCACGAGGCGCATCTTCTGCGTCAAATACCCGACCGGCAGCCGGATATACCGCGTCACCAGCGCCGACACGACGAGGCTGAGCAGCAGGCCGATCGCAAGCAGGCCGGCATAGTACGTCTGCAGCTTCGCCAGCGACGCCTGCATGCGCGTTTCGTCCAGCACCGCAAACACCGTCCAGTCGAAGCGGGTCAACCGTCGTTTGACGACGGTCAGCGGCGCGCCGGCGTCAAGCCGCGTCGTCAGCACTTCGTCCTTCGGCGTCGTCAGCGCCTTGGTCGTCAACTCGCCGACCGTCAGCATGTAGTTCGTCTCGCGGAAAGCGGCGTTCGACTGCGGCGACCGCGCCACCTTGTAGCCTGACGCGGTGACGATGCCAAGCTGGTAGTCGTCGCTGCGGCTGATTTTGAGCAGACGGTCCTCGAGCCCGCCGAGGTTCAGATCGACCGCCGCCACAAGCGGCTGCCCTTGCCACGGAATCGACTTGGCGATCGTCACGGTCCAGCCGACGTAACGCGAAGCGTAAGGCTCGCTTACATAATACGGCGAGCGTTGCGCCTGTTCGTACACCGGAATCCGCTCCGGCCGGGCTTCGTCAAACACCTTGGTCACCGGATTGCCGCCAACGATCGAGCCGTCCGGCTTGATCAAATAAATGTCGCTGACATAAGCGAGGTTGTCGACGTACTGCTTCTCGAGCTGGAGCTGCCCGGTTTCCAGGCTGCCGTTCCAGGCGACGGACGAGCTGCCGACGGCGTTGAGCGTATTTTGCAGCAGCTGAAAATACAGATCGAGAAACTGTTCGACCTTGGCCAGCATCTGGTTGGCATATTCGATCCGGTTCGCCTTGATGTCGTTCTGGATGTAGCGGTAAGACAGCGTGCTGACAAGCAGAATCGAGCCGAGCACGAACACGAAGCAGACCAGGAACAGCTTGAGCGATATGCCTCTCAACCCCTTCATTCGCTTCCCCTCCGCCCCCAAGCAACCGCCAAAGAGGAACCCGCATCCGGTTCCTCTTCGGTTTCGCGCTATTTGAGAATGCCTTGCTCCTTAAGCTGCCGGGCGTAATTCGCCAGCAAGCCGTCCAGCTTGAATTTGTCCTGCAGCGTCTTCACGTAGCTGTCCCAGTTAGCAAGCGGCTCCTTGCCGGTGACGAATTTGAGCAGCATTTCGTTCATGTATTTGTCCCGGTCGGCCGTCAGCGTGTCGTTCGGATCGGGCACGAGGAACGGTTTGACGTTGTTCGGATGCATGTACTTCTTGTTCAGGCTCCAGTATTCGAGCGTTTTCGGATTCGTCGCCGCAAAATAGACCGGGTCGTCGCCGCGCCGGACGAACGCCCAGTGCTTCACCCACCAAATTTCCTGCGCGTCGAATTTGTCCGTCTGCACCGGCTTGCCGTTCACTTCTTTCCAGCCGATATCCTTGATCCCCCACGCCATCAGCGGATAAATGTCCTTGTCCGTGTACATGTACTCCAGCATTTCGACGATGCGCTGCGCCTTCTCCGGATCGGCCGCCGCCTTTTTCGACACGGACCAGATGTTGCTCTGGAACACGTCGAGGTCAAGCCACTGGTCGCCGCGCGGCCCTTTAGGCGGATCGATCGTGACCCAGTCGGGCACGGAGCCGCCCATTTGCTTCATCTTCTCCTGGTAAGCCGGCTCCATCCGCCGCCAGTCGTGAATGATGATGCCGGACTTTCCCTGGAACATTTTGTCATCGTGCGTGGAGAAAATGTTGTCCGTCACCCAGTCGGGATCGATGTATTTTTCGCTGATAATGGTATTGACGTATGCCAGCGCTTCTTTCATCCGCGGGTCGGTGTTGTGGAACACGATCTGGTTGTTCTGCACGTCGACCATGCCCGGATAAACGCCGAACAACCAGAACAGCTTGTCGAGCCCGAGCGCAAACAGGCCGTCCTTGGTCAAACCGCCGATGAAGCCGTACGTGTCGTTTTTGCCGTTGCCGTCCGGATCGTTCAGCGTAAACGCCTTCATCACGTTCAGCAGCTCGCCGGTCGTCGTCGGCGGCTTCAGGTTCAGCTTTTGCAGCCAGTCGTTCCGAATCCAATAGCCGTTTTTGCCGGTTACGTCCTCGATGTTGGGCACGCCGATCGTTTTGCCTTTGTACGTCATCTGCAACCAACGATCCTTGCTGTAGTAGTTCATCAGCGTCGGCGTTTTCTTCAAGTAGTCGTCGAGCGTTGCGATCGAGCCCTGTTCGTAATACTTGATCGCCGAGCCCCTCGTCGTGCTGATCAGATCGGGCGTGTCGCCGCTGGCGATCAGCGCGTTCAGCTTCGCTTCGGTCTGCTCCGGCGCAAAAATAAGCTCGATATCGACGTTCAGCTTCTTTTCGATCATTTGCATGATCGGGTCCTTCTCCTTCGGCACATGCGGCGCATCGGGCCGCAGGCCGGGATTGAAGATGCTGATTTTGATCTTTTTCCGTTCCGTTTCCTTCGGCTGCACGCTGGCGGAAGCCGCCGCCGAGCCGGAAGGCGCAACCGTTGCAGCCGAGCCGGACGGCTTGCCCGAACCGGACGAGCACGCGGCAAGCGCGGATGACGCCAGAAGCAGCAGCGAAACGAGGACCCCGAACTTTTTTGGACTCATGCCTGTCTCCCCTTCATAAAATCAGTATATATCACGGACGATGTCCGATGATACCTTGCCATCATTTGGCCTAGCCTTTGACCGAACCGAGCAGCATGCCTTTGGCGAAGTGCTTCTGCAGGAAGGGGTACACGACGAGCACCGGCAGCACCGTTGCCATCACCGCCGCCATCTGCACGGACAGCGGGCTTACCGCCTGTGCGTCTTCCGCCGACGCTTCCGCCGAAACGTTCGTTCGACCGAGCAGAATGCCCCGCAGCACGACCTGCAGCGGAAACTTGGTCGAATCATTCAAATACAGAATCGCGTCGAAAAAGCTGTTCCAGTGCCCCACCGCAAAAAACAGCGACAGCGACACGATCACCGGCAGCGACAGCGGTACGACGAAACGGACGAGGATGAACCATTCGCCGGCGCCGTCCAGGCGCACCGATTCGAACAATTCCTCCGGCAGCTGCTCGATGAACCCCTTCATCACGATCAAATAAAACGCGCTTACCAGCCCCGGCACGATGAGTGCCCAGACGGTGTTGACGAGCCCCAGGCTCTTGACCAGCAAATAATGCGGGATCATGCCGCCGCTGAACACGATCGTGAAAATGATGTAAAGCAGAAACGCGCTGCGCAGCGGCAAGGTCCGACGGGCAAGCGGATAAGCGGTCAGCGTCGTAAACAACATGTTGAGCGCCGTGCCGACCAGCGTGATAAACAGCGTAATCTTGTAGGCGCTCACCACGACGGTGCCGGCGAGCAGCTCGCGGTAAGCGGCCAACGTCGGATGAAGCGGCAGCAGCACAATGCCCCGTTGCAGCACCTCTTCGATCGGCGTTAACGACACGCTGACCACATACAGGAAAGGCAGCGTGCAAACGAGCGCAAACACGGCGAGCAGCGAGGCGCTGGCGATGCCGAACGTTCGTTCCGCGGCGGTCAAGTTTCGCATTCGTTGTTCCTCCCGAACGGAAGCGGCGTTGCGCTACCAGATTTGCGAATCGAGCTTCTTGGCGAATTGGTTGGCGGCGAGCACCAGCACAAGGCCGATGGCCGACTTGAACAGCCCGACGGCGGAGGCAAGGCCGATTTGCATTTCCTGCAGGCCGACGCGGTATACCCAGGTGTCGATGATGTCCGCTTTCTCCGAATTGAAGGCATTCGCCATCATGAACACTTGATCGAAGCCGACATCGAGAATGTGGCTGAGCCGCAGCACCAGCATGACGACCACAATGTTGCGGATGCCGGGCAGCGTCACGTGCCAGATCAGCCGCAGCGGCGAGGCGCCGTCCACCCGCGCGGCCTCGTACAGATGCGGATCGATCGCGGCCAGCGCGGCCAAATAAATAATCGCGCCCCAGCCGGCTCCCTGCCAAATATCCGAACCGACGAGCAGCGGCCGAATCCACGACGGCTCCGTCAGGAACGAAACGGCCGGCAGTCCCGCGTGTTTCAGCAGCTGGTTGATCAGGCCGTCGCCCGGCGCCATCAGCGCCATCATGATGCCGTAAATGATGACCCACGACATGAAATGCGGCACGTAGGTCATCGTTTGGATAACCCGCTTGAACCACGCCCGCCTCACCTGGTCGAGCAGCAGCGCCAGCAAGATCGGCGCGGGGAAGCCGAACACCAGCTTGTACAGGGAGATGACGACGGTGTTGCCGATGATTTGTGCTGCATAGACGCCGTTAAAGAAGCGGGTAAAATTGCCCCAACCGATCCAGTCGCTGCCCCAAATGCCGGCTTCGAGGTTGTACTTCTGGAAGGCGATGGCGATGCCGCCCATCGGCACGTATTTGAACAAGGTAAAATAGACGAGGCCGGGTATCAGCATCACCAGCAGCGTGCGATGTTTCGCCAGCCGTTTGGCCAGCCGGTTGGCGTTCGGTCCGGCACCGGCCGTGGCGGCGCTGCGTGAAGAATCGGACGGTGGCTGCATCGCGGCTTCGGCGGCCGGGCTCACGGTGCTTGCGGGACTTGATCGGTTCATCCGGCGGTTGCTCCTCTCTTGCGGTGTAAGCCAAGTGTATCAGGCCAAATTTGCGCAAAGTCCCAATTTTTTCGGCGATTGCTCCAATAAATTCGGCATCGGCTGCCGGTGCGTCGCGGTGGCGGCGGCAGTTCCCGAAAGTTTTGGAGCATTTGCCGAAAATCGTGGAAACCGCGGCGGCGATGCCCTGCTATCGTAAAATGGACGGCGCCCGGGAGGCGCCAACTTGCGACAATCAGGGAGGCTGGAAGCATGGAAGCAAGGCAAACTGCGCTGCCGCACGATGCGGCAGCGCTGGCGGTTGACCGCGCGCATGAAGAAATTTGGCGGCGGTTCGTCCACTGGCCGGACGATCACGATTGCGGCATCGTGCTCGATTACGCCGATCTCGACGGCAGCGTGCCGCTGCCGACGCCGGAAGAATGCCGGCTTGGCAAACCTAACGCGCTCGCTTGGTGGAGCCCGCCGGAGAACGGCGCTTTTTTTAATGGACTGTACTTGGATGGGCTGCTTAATCGCTGGCAAACGACCGGCGACGAACAGGCGCGGCTTCGGGCCAAGCAAATCGCCCGCGGACTGGTTCGGCTGGCCGAAGTGGGCAACACGCCGGGATTTATTGCCCGGGGAATAGGTGCGGACGGGGCCGGCCATCACTTGATCGGCTCCGACGATCAGACGATTCCCTGGTTCTACGGAATGTGGAAATACGTCAACAGCGGGTTGTGCGACGAGGAGGAGCGGGGGCGTATTGTCAAGCTGTACGCGGGGACGGCGGAAGCGATTCGCGCCGGCGGCTGGCGCATGCCGTGCGACCGCCAAGGCTATGCGTATCGCGGCACTTTCGAGGAGCCGAGCTTCCGCGACGCGGCGCGGCTGCTGTTTATGCTGAAGTCGACAGCTGTGCTTACCGGCGACGCCAAGTGGCAGGAGCTGTACTTGGCGGCTGGCGAGGAAAAGGCTGACGGATCGGACAAGACGCGCTTCGAATGGTGCGCGGGCGGTATTGTCGACGAGCCGGGCTCCTATTACGAAAGCGATCTTCTCACGCCGGCCGTGTGTGCGAGCGGCGTTCACCCGCCGGCGCCGGACCGGCGGTGGCCTTACTGGATTACCGCAAGCTCGCAAGCTGCGCTGCGGGAATTGATGCTGCTGGAGGACGATCCGCAGCGGAAAGCGATGTTTCGGAGCGGCTTGGCCGCCAATGCGCGGCGGGCGTTTGCCTACATTGCAAACGAAGCTTACGTCGCATATGACAACGACAATACGATCCCGTTCGATCCGGACTGGCGTTTCCTTAACGAATGGTGGGAGCCGCAGGAAAGTGTGGCCGACGCGCTGCGGGTGGCGGGCGTGCAGATCCGCGAGTGGAACAAACGTTCACCGCGCAAGCTGTATGAGGGCCAATACATGCGCGAGCCGCTGTTTGCGGCGTGGTTCGTCACGCTGGCCGGCGATCCGGCGCTTGTTGCCGAAGCGCGCGACGCGATCCGCCGGCTGCTGACGCAGTACGAGTGGAGCGGATTGTACTATTCGCTTTTCTTTATCGCGGAGTGTGTCTATTTCGAAGGGTTGCGTCTGGGGTTGTAAGTCGGCTCGGGCACGAGTCGGCGCTGAGCGGACAGAGCAGTTCCGCCAAAAACAATCAAAGAGCACTAACGCTAACCATAAAACAGCCCATACTGTGCGGAACGTCTCCCAACCGCCCTTAACACTTTCATGCCTTTTGTTCCGCTCCATATTGCGAACGGTACAATCAAGCTCTGATTACTCAAGTGCTCCATTGGGAGAGTTGCCAAGTGCAATAGCGGCAGTCTTGCACGAGGGGGGAAGGAGGCGAGGAAACCGGGACGAAGCATATTACGCCGAACAAGTCCCCTTCGCGACCCGCTAGGATGCGGTATGGTGCGAAGACATGGCGTGGAATTGCACAAACTTGCCATTTTCGCATCTCAAGAAGGCACATGCACCGATGCGTAGCGAAATAAGCCATGTTTTATTGCTTATTTCATCAAATATAGGGGAGTGCGACAAAATAGCCAGTGATTTCACTGGCTATTTTGGTTGAAAGGCCCGATTTTAGGGGAGTTGGCGGGAATAGCCAGTGTTTTCACTGGCTATTTTCGCTGCAGCGCTCGAAAAGAGTCAAATAAGCCATTTTCCATTGGCTATTTCGCGGCCCCGCCACCGGAGCGGACCCGCAGCGCATGTTTCATGCGCTATTCCGCCTCCGCCGCCACCGGTGCGGCCCGCTACTCCTGCTCTTGCAGCCAGTCGACGAAGTGTACGGTCAGCCGCGGATCGAACTGCGAGCCGGCGCAGGCGATCAGTTCGTTCAGCGCCTCGTCCTTCGTCAGCGCCGCCTTGTAAATGCGCTCGTGCATCATCGTATCGTAGCTGTCGACGATCGTAAACAGCCGCGACAGGAACGGGATCTCCTCCCCGCCCAGGCGGTATGGATAACCGGTTCCGTCCCAACGCTCATGCAGCGCCAGTATCGCTTCCGCCACCGCCGGCTCGCCAAGCGATTGCGCCAGCCGGTAGCCGGTTTCGCTGTGGCTGCGGATCAGCTCCCACTCCGCTTCGGTCAGCGGCTCGGCTTTGCGCAGCAGCGCTTCCGGCACCAGCACGTTGCCGATATCGTGCAGCGCGGCGAGCAGGCGCAGCGTCTCCATGTCCGCGCTCTTAGGCGACACGCCGACCACTTCGGCGAAGCGCATCGACAGCGCCGTCACCCGTTCGATATGCGCCGACACGTCCGGACCGTCGCTCGGAATCCCGGCCGTCAATTCGCGCAGGAACTGGCGGCGCACCTGCTTGCTTTCAATCAGCTTATGCTTGTACATCTGCTGCTCGGCGAGCATGAAGAGCGAGTCGAACGACATCCGGTCGACGCCCGACGTGGACGCTCCGATCGCCATGCTGATGCGAATCGGATCGGGCATCGTCGCCGCTCCGCTCGCGATAATATCCTGCACCATCTCCGCGCAGGCTGCTTCGTCCGTGCCGGGCAGCAGCATGACGAACTCGTCGCCGCCCCAGCGAATGACGATATCGAGCTCCTTGCTCCGCTGCTGCAAAATTTGCGCGGCGTTTCGCAGCAGCTTGTCGCCCACCTGATGGCCGAATACGTCGTTGGTCAGCTTCAGGCCGTTCATATCGATCACGAGCACGCTCAGCGGCAGCGCGCACGAACGGAACCATTCGCCCATGCGCGTTTCGAGAAAGGTCCGGTTGTAAACGCCGGTAAGTGGATCGTGATAGCTCAAATAGTCGATGCGTTCCCGCGAATGCAGCTGTTCGGTGACGTCGGTCAGCACGCCGATCAGCCGCTCGTCTTCGCCGTTCGGCCCGGTCGGCGCGGGCTTGAAGGCGGCCTGGACCGTTTTGTCGTCGATGAGCAGCTGCTGCGGCAACCGCTGCAGGGCGGCATGCTTCTCCGTCTCCGTCTGCGCGTCAAAATAGCGCTGAAACGCCTCTTCATAAATATGCTGGCGCTCCGGATCGCCGGGCGCGAACAGCGCCGGAATCGGCTGACCGCCGATCCGCCCGCCGAAGATGCGTCGGCACTCCTCGCTAAACGACCGGTCGGCAAGCAAATCCGGGCCGAACGACAGGAAGCCTTGTCCCGCATGATCGAACAACAGCCGGATTTCATCCTCGCGCTGTTTCAGCATCATCCCTTGCGCGTCGCTGATGACGAATATTTTGGACGACCACTTCAACAGTTTGATGTATTCCTCGAGCAAACCGGTGAACTGGCTGCGAACCGAGTCCGGCACGCGTTCGTCCCACAAGTCGAGCTGACGGACGTTGTCTTCGACAACGTTCCACTCCTCTTCGAACATTTGGTTCCGGTTCGTCGTTTGGCGCAGTTTCCCTTCATTCATCGTGTTGCCTCCCCGACTTGGACCTGCTTCCGTTTCGGCTGCAGGGCGAGCACGGTAATGTCGTCCCGCTGCTCCTTGCTTCCCGCATGCTCGCGCAATTGTTGCAGCAGCTCGGTCCTGCAGTTTTCCAGTCCGCTTGCGGCTTGCCCGGCCACTATGGCGGCGAATCGCGTGCGGCCGAACGAATAATCGTTAGCGCCGCCATTCTGGTCGTACCAGCCGTCGGTCGACATGAAGAGCACAAGATCGTCCGTCAGTTCAAGCTGCACATTCGCGTATTCGTACTCGAGCGGCGTACGCCGGTAACCGACGCTTTTGCGGTCGCCTTCGATCCATTCGGCTTCCCCGCCGCGGACGACAAGCAGCGGACAGCGAGCGCCGGCATACAGAACGTGGCTATCTCCTATAAAAAGCAGGCCGATATCGAGGCCGTCGTCGGTATCGCCTTGGCGGGTTTCCTGCCGCAGCGTCCGCTTCAAATGGCGATTGAGCAGCGCCAGCAAACGCGCCGGATCGTCTTGGCATTCATGCTCGGCGATGCGGTTCAGCAGCGACTGCGCCAGCAGCGTCATGAACGCGCCCGGCACGCCATGCCCGGTGCAGTCCGCAACGGCGGCAAGCGTGCCGCCGGACACACGCTTCGCCCAGTAGAAATCTCCTCCAACCAGGTCGCGCGGCTGCCGAATGGCAAAATAAACCGGGAACGCTTCGCGCAGCACGTCCTCGGAATGGAGCACCGAATCCTGGATCCGTTTCGCGTAGGCGATGCCGTCGGTCAATTGCTCATGCTTGAGCGACAGCTCGCGCGTCCGTTCCGCCACCTTCAACTCGAGCTCCTCGTTGTGCCGGAGCGCCCGCTTGTACGGATCGGCCAGCTTGCGCGACACGTAAAAGTAAAACGCCACAATGAGCAGCAGCGAAGCCAGCACCGCCAGCAGCGTATTCGTGCGGATCTTGTGCAGGAACGGCACCGACTCGCTGCGGGGAATCGCAAACACGATATCCAGATCCGCCGATTCGATCGGCCGGCTGATTAAATCGATCGTACCCGTCTGCGCCGTACGATACGTAACGACCTGCGTGTTCGCGAACCCGGCAAACAGCTCGTCCGATACGGCGCCGGGCAATATCGTATTTAGCTTCGTGCCGGCCTGCTCGTACCGGTCGGACAAATAAATCGTGCCTTCGCGGTCGACGAGCCACAGATGGCTTTTGTCGCCGTATTTGAACTGCTGGAACTGCTCGGCCGATTGCTTCAGGCTCAGCCCGACGCCGGTTTCGCCCAGCGCACGTTCGGCGCCGCCGATCAGCGCGTTGACGAACACGAACGTGTCGCCTCGCGCTATGGCGTAATCGAGCACGATTTCAATCGGCTTGCGGTTGTCGACATTGGCGTAGAACCAGGCGTCCTCCGGATCGCTGCGCGACATCGTGCGCAGCACGGTGCCGCCTTCGCCCCAGTAACGGTTGCTCACGGCGCTGACAAGGAACGAGTTGTCGTAGCCGTGTTCGCTCGTAAGCAGCGTCAGCTTGCGCCCCACGACCGCTCCCAGCGCCTCGTCGCGCTCGCCGCCGGCGACCCAGTTGATGACGTTCGGGTCCTCCGCCATAAGCAGCGACGTTTCTTTGGCTTTGCGGATTTGACCGTCTACTTTGGCGGCGATCGAATCGGCCAAATGAAGCAAATCTTTCGTCTTCAGCTTGTCGACCGCCTCGCGCTGCGTTACGGTGTAAACGAGCCAGCCGACGAGCAAAATGGCGAACACGATGACCGCGCCGCCAAACAGCGTTACTTTCGTTACGCTCCGGTCCGGCATCTCCGCAAGCGCCGGCAGCCTGGCCGGCTGTTCGGCGGGAAGCGGAGGCGCCTGTTTCGTTACCCTTTCCATGCGACGCTCCTGGTCCATAGCTTCACGATTCTTCAACCGGAATCAACTCGAACGGCAACTGCAAATCTTCCTTGAATTCTTCCGCGCATTCCAGTTCCCGCTCGTTGTCCGGGTTGTAATACCAGCGAACCGTAACCTGCATGCCGCCGCGATAGGCGTCGTCAAGCTTCTCGAGCAAGATCATGAAACACTTGGTGCTGCTGGTATTCATATAAGGCAGCCGAAGCTCGAAATCGACGGTAAACTGCGCGCTGTTCTCCGCAAGAAAGAGATCCAGCCATTGCAGGATCGGCTCAAAAAATTTGAACGCATTTTCCGGGTAGGCATGGCCGCTGATCAGCAGCTTGCCCGTCGACGGATCGAAATGAATTTTCGGCGTGCTCTTGGATGGTTCGATCATCAGCGTTTCCATAAAGCCTTCCTCCTTCTTGATGCCTGAACGGGCGAAGGTCCGCCCGCGTCGACGGTAGGTTGCATACCCGAGCAGTCCACGAAGTGGACGACCAGGGCTGTTATACGACGGCCTTGAGCATGATGAACGACAAGCCGTCGTTCATCTCGTCAACCGAAAATTCCAGCGGCCGGTTCGCCTTGCGCGCCATATCGATCAGACCGAGTCCGGCGCTGATCGCGCCTTCCGGCAATTCGCGCCGCAGCGATTCCTTGTACAGCTTCTTCAGGCCTGCCTTGTCCAGTCCCGCCATCTCGCGGAGCCGGTTCACGATCGGCGCCAAATCGTCCTGTTCGACCACATTGCCTGCCCAAATGTAGTAGCCTTCCTCGTTGCGGCCGATCGTCACGATGCACGATTGCGAAATTTGCTCGAAGCGGTCGCTTTCGCGTTTGCGGGTGCAGTAGTTTTTGATATTCTGGGTTTGTTCGATAAAGATCGAAAACACATTATATACTTCGTCGTGCGGCCTCTCTTCGCCTTCCATATACGTTTTCACCGCTTGGCCGTATTCTTCGATCAAGCCTTGCGAGAGCTTCCCGGAAAAGCTGATCAGAATGCCTTCCCGCTGCAGCAGCTGCTGCAGTTCGCCCAAAAATCGAAAGCTGCTCATTATGTACCTCCGTCCATTTGCCGCGCGCGATGCGCTTGCTGAACCGATATGCCTATATTACATTATAGCACGCCGACGGTCGTTTGTTGTCGAAAATGGGAAGTTCCGCGCTTGCCGGGGCATGGGGAACATCGGGGAGAGACGGCCGCTCGCGTAACGAAGAAAAGGCGCGTTATCGCCTTGTTCGCCCGCCGCCGGGGGAGCGCAGCATCAGCCGGCCGATCGCGGCGCCAACGAAATTCAGCATAATATCGTCGACGTCGAAGCTCCCCACCCGCGCGAGCAGCTGGATCGATTCGATCGCCAGCAGCAACAGCAGCACGAATGCGATAAAAGGGATCGTCCGCCGCCAACTGGCATGCAGCAGCGGCCCAAAAATGCCGATCGGAATGAATAGGACGATGTTGCCGAACAAATTTTTGAACCAGGTATCGAAGTTGAAATGGTCGTAATGCTCGATGTAGTTGTTGATCGTGCGCAGCGGCACCAGATTATAGCTGAAATACGTACCCCCGGATGACCCGCGCAGGAACAGCAGTTTTATCATGAACAAGGCATACACCGCCGCAAGAAGAAAAACCGCCGCCCGGGGCGGTTTCCGTCTTGTTGTCGTTTTGGTCTGCAACCTGCTCTCCCCTTCCCGCCAATCCCCTGCAAAAACGGGACTTGTGCGGCGTTACCACATCCGTTCGCCGTGCGCTTGAATCACCTTTGCGATCGTGCGCACTTCTTGCGCGTTCAGCTGCCGATTCGTGCGATAATGCGAAATCGTGTCGACGAGCCGGTCGATGGTGACCGCAAGCGCAGCCGAACTTGCGCCGGTCAGCCGAGCGCCCGGATGCGAGAAGCAGACGACGCCGATCACTTCGGCTTCCAGCTTGTTGCCCCGCAGCAGCTCTTTAAGCACATGCTCGCGCCGTTCCTGCTTCGCCTTGAGCTCTTCGTGGCGACCGTCCGCGCCATGTCCGATTGTGGAGTCTTGAATATGAATGTCGCCGTCCCAATTTTTCGTTTCCAGATGGAAAACGCCGTAAGGGCCGACGACGATATGATCGAATTCGAGCACCCCATCTCGCGCCTTGACGCGCAAGCCGTTCAATACCGCATAATCGCCGCCGAGCTTCTGCAGCGCATGCGCCACGTTGCGTTCCCCGACATAACCGGGCGCTTCCGCGCGTTTGTTGCGACGGCTGCGCCATTTCCACACGATGTAGGCGACGGCCAGCACGACGAGGACGCCGAGAATGATTTTCGTAAACGGGGCTTCTTTGTCGCTGATGTCCTGCCAGTTTTCGCCGAGGCTCTTGCCGATCTGGATGAACAGAATCGACCAGGGAATCATCGCCAGCAGCGTATACAGATGGAAGCGCCACATCGACATGCGCGCCATGCCCGCCGGAATCGAAATCGCCTGGCGCACGACGGGAACGAACCGCGCGGCAAAAATGGTAATCGTGCCATAGCGGCGGAACCAGCTCTCGGCCAAATCGAGATGCTTGCCGCTCAGATGCAGATATTTGCCGTATTTCTCCACGAACGGTCTGCCGCCGTAGCGGCCGATCCAATACAGCAGCGTTTGCGCGATCGCATTGCCGAGAATGGCGAACACAACCGCCTCCACATAACCGATGTCGCCCTTGCCGATCAAATAGCCGGCATACGCGAGCACCACTTCGCTTGGAATAATTTCGACCGCCAACCCGAGCATGATGCCCCAATGGCCAAGCCCCACGATAAAATCAAGCACACGATGAATAATTTCCGACAGCATGAATGCCTCGCTTTCCAAGTAGATGGCCACTTTGGTTCATTATCATCCTATTCTATCACAAACCTGTACATTCGAAAAAAGCCGAAAGTCGGACATCCGTTCATGATTGCCCGCCGGCTCGCATACGCTGAAGTAACGACTTTTCCCAAGCGAGGTGACTGTTCGATGGACGCAGGCACATTCTCCGGCATTACCGTCCTTGCGCTTGCCTTCCTCCTGATGGTGGCAACCGTTTGCCTGACGCTCTGGCGCGCGCTGCGGCACGATTCCATGAAGGAAGATTTGCGCACCTTATGGAACCATTACCCGGAGCAAACCCGTACGGAGCTGACGGCGTCGTTCCGCAAGCCGCGCTCCTGAGCATCCGAAACGGCCCGGCCGCAACAAAAAAGCTCCCCTCGCCTGAACCTTGCGGGTTCGGCAAGCGGGAGCCGATGCCTTGTGCGGTTTAATCGCCTTTGGCCGATTGCAGCGTTGTCTCCGGCGAAGTCAGCTTGTCGTAGAACTCGACGAACTCGTCGCGCGCATCGCTGTCGCGCAGCGCCATCGCAACGCGCGGGTGCTCGTTGAGCACGCCGGAAACCATGTAAGGAATAATGTAGCCCCATTCCCATTTCTCGCGGATGGCGAGCATATGGTTCTGAATGACGTCGAGCACGGGACGCAGCTCGTAACGCGTATTCTTCAGGTAGCTGACGAGCAGCTCCGTCGGGCAGTTGCCGGCCGCGCGGCCCATGCCGTACACGGAAGCGTCAAGGAACGCGGCGCCTTTGCTTACGCCGACGAGCGTGTTCGAGAACGCGAGCTGCATGTTGTTGTGCATGTGAATGCCGATCAGCTTGTTCGGCAGCAGCGAACGGAACTTTTCGGTCAGGTAGCCGATGTCCTTGTTGTCCATGCTGCCGTACGAATCGACGACATAAACAACGTCGACCGGGCTGTTCGCAATGTCGCGGAACGCTTCCGTCAGCTCATGCTCCAGCACGTGCGACAGCGCCATAATGTTGAGCGACGTTTCGTATCCCATGCTGTTGAACTTCCTCACCAGCTCAAGTCCCTTGTCCACGTCCTTGATGTAGCATGCGACGCGGATCAGGTCGAGCAAGCTTTCCTCGCGGGGCAGGATGTCGTTCTCGTCCACGCGGCCGATGTCGACAAGCGCCGACAGCTTCGTCTCGAGCTTCTGCGGGATGACTTCCTTCAGAAACTTCTCGTCGAGAAACCGCCACGGCCCCGAGTCGGCGCCTTTCAGCAGCTTCGGCGAGTTTTTGTACCCGATTTCCATATATTCGACACCGGCTGCGTTCAGGTTGCGGTACAAATCGCGGACGAAGTCCACGCTGAAATCCCAATTGTTGACCAACCCGCCGTCCCGAATCGTACAATCCACAATTTTGCAAACGTCTTGACTCATTGTCGAACGCTCCCGTCACTTAAAATCAAATTGCATCCGTTATACCACGCCGCAGTTGCGATTGTCAAATGCAAGACACCCGCATACATTAGGAAAGAAAAACAACACACGGAAGGTGTCCAGCATGAACAAACCCGGCATCGCCAAACACAATCGCGCGCTTCCGAACATCCGCCAGGTCAGGCGGTCCTGCAACCGCGAGCTGTACCGCACGCTCAAGCGCCTCCCCGGCCATATTCCGGCCGATCGCGTAGCCGAGGCGGAGACGATTTATTTTCGCAAGGTGGCGCTGAATTTGCCCTGGATCGTGGAGAACGGCAGCAACCGCAAGCTGCTCGCAGACTGGTGGGAGCGGGAAGTATGCGACGGCATCGCCGAGCTGTGGCAAGTCGAACCGGCGGTGCTGGCCAAAGCGTTCCGCGACGCGTTCGGCGGGTAACTTCGACCGCTTCAGAACGATACCGGCAGCACGATCTCGACGCTTGTGCCTTTGCCCGGCTCGCTGTTGAAGCGGAGCTCTCCTTTGTGGCTGGCGATAATTTGCTGGCAAATCATCAGCCCAAGACCGGTGCCGCCCGGCTTGTTGGTAAAAAAAGGCTCTCCCAGCCGTTTCAACTGGTCCTCCGCCATGCCGCAGCCCTGATCGACAATGCGGATGCGAATGCAATCCGCCGACGCCCGATCGGCCCGAATCGTCACACTGCCCCCTTCCGTCATCGATTCCACAGCGTTTTTGACCAGATTGATCAGCACTTGCTTCAATTGATTGCATTCGCACTTGATCTTCGGCAACCGCTCGTCGATCCGGGCGACGAGCGCGATGCCGCTCATATTCGCCTGCGGCTCGAGCAGATTGACGACGTCGCGCACGATCGCCCCCGAATCGTGAAGTTGAAACTTGATGTTCTGCGGCTTCGACAGGATGAGAAACTCGCTGACGATAAAGTTGATCCGATCCAGCTCGGCCAGCATGATTTCGAGCTGTTCGGGACTGCTTTCCTTCCTCGTCCGCTGCAATTGGACGAATCCGCGCAGCGTCGTCAGCGGATTGCGGATTTCGTGCGCAACGCCGGCCGCCAACTGGCCGATCACGGCAAGCTTCTCCGAGCGCCGCAGCATTTCCTCCGTCTGCGCCAGAAGCTCCCGTTGCTCCATATTGTCGCGAGACAGCCGCCGGACGCGCGAATCGAGCCGGTACAGCATAAGGACGGCGGGCAGAAGCAAAATCAGCATAACGAATCCGGCGTAATCGAAAGGGAGTTTCTCGGCCTTTCCGCAGGCTAAAGCAGCCAGGCACAACGCAACGCCGGTAATCAACACGGCGATCGTTGCCGAACGTTTGAACGTAACCGACATCGGATTATCTCCTGCTTGCATCGTTGGTGCGGATGTACAGAACACCCAATAATCTACATTATTCAACAAAAATCAACAAAGTCCTTTTGCGATCGACCCGGCTGTTGAAAAATATTCATTGCATATTTATTCATTTTTACGTATAATGATGAACGATTGATCAACTAAATAACGAAACAGGTGCATGAGAGCAGGAAATGCTCATGCTTAAAAGGGAAGCCGGTTGCAAATCCGGCGCGGTCCCGCCACTGTAACAGCGGAGTCGCACGCAAGACAGCCACTGGTTCTTCGGAATCGGGAAGGCGGCGGGCGATGTCGATGCTGAAAGCCAGGAGACCTGCCTGTTTCAAGAACACTGCCGGACCTACGGACGATGGGGAGGTGTTATGCGTTTTTGTCGCTTGGACAAAGGCATTTTTCCCGATTTCGTGAAGGAGCGAGCGGGAGGAGTGTCTTTTTTGGCGTTGTTTTGGCGTTGCAAGGAACTCAAACGGACACGATTCAACCTATTTGACAAGGAGGCTTTTCGATGAAATTGAAGCTTGGCAATTTGGGCTACCCGCGCATCGGCGCAAGTCGGGAATGGAAAAAAACGCTGGAGCAGTTCTGGTCCGGCGGCATTGCGGAAGAAGCGTTCGAACAGGAGATGAAACGGCAGCGGCTCGCGATATTGGCCAAGCAGCGCGATGCCGGCGTACAATTCGTGCCGGTCGGCGATTTCAGTTACTACGACAGCATGCTTGACACTTCCGCCATGTTCGGCGTCGTGCCGGAGCGGTTCGGCTATGCGGGCGGCGAAGTGAAGCCGGAGCTTTATTTCGCCATGGCACGGGGCAACCGGACGGCAACCGCCTGCGAAATGACGAAATGGTTCGACACGAACTACCATTATATCGTGCCGGAGCTGACCAAGGATACAGCGTTTGCGCTGGCGGCGAACCGGCCGCTGCAGCTGTTTCTGGAAGCGAAGCAAGAGCTCGGTCTGACCGGCAAACCGGTCATCATCGGGCCGTACACCTACCTGAAGCTGGCCAAAGGGTATGCCAAAGCGGATTTTGCCGTGCTGCTGGAGCGGCTCGTTCCGGTATATGCGCAGGTGCTGCAGGAGCTGCAGGAAGCCGGCGCCGACTGGGTGCAGCTTGACGAACCGGCGCTCGTGACGCTGCAGGACACAAGCGAGCTGGCGTTGTTCGCCGCGGCGTACCGCCGTTTGCTGGAAGCTGCGCCGTCGCTGCGCGTCATGCTGCAAACGTATTTCGGCGCGCTGGACGCCGACGTGCTGGCAGCGGTTGTCTCGTTGCCCGTGCACGGCATCGGGCTCGACTTCGTCCGCGGCCGCGACGCCCATCTCGCCGCGCTGCGCGCAGGCGGCTGGCCGCAGCTGCTCACGCTCGGCGCCGGCGTCATCGACGGCCGCAACATCTGGCGCGCCGATCTGGCGGACGCGCTGGCGCTCGTGCGCGACATCGCCGCCATCGTGCCGGCGGACCGGCTGATCGTACAGCCGTCGTGCAGCCTGCTGCACGTGCCGATTTCGCGCGCCGGGGAAGCGTTGCTGCCGGCTGCGCTGGCGCAAGCGCTCAGCTTCGCCGACGAGAAGCTGCAGGAGCTGGCGCTGCTTGCCGCCGCGTTCGAAGGCGACGAAGCGGCGAACGCCGGCTTGGCGGCCAGCGGCGAAGCGCTCGCGGCGCTGGCGCAATTGCGCGCCGCAAGCCGGGTGGCGGCGGACGTCACCGGGGCGGCGGATGCCGTGACGCGGCGCAGCCCGGGTTTTGCCGCGCGGCAGGAGCTGCAGCAGCGCAAGTGGCAGCTGCCGCCGCTGCCGACGACGACGATCGGCAGCTTCCCGCAGACGCCGGACATTCGCAAGGCGCGCCAGAGCTGGCGCAAGGGCGACTGGACGAAGGAGCAGTACGACGCGTTCATCCAGGGCCACATCCGCAAGTGGATATCCCTGCAGGAGGACATCGGGCTTGACGTGCTCGTTCACGGCGAATTCGAAAGGACCGACATGGTCGAATTTTTTGGCGAGAAGCTTGGCGGCTTCGCCTTTACGGCGAACGGCTGGGTGCAATCGTACGGCTCGCGCTGCGTCAAACCGCCGGTCATTTACGCCGACGTCCGGTTCACCGGGCCGATGACGGTGGCGGAGAGCGCCTTCGCCCAGACGCTGACCCCCAAACCGGTCAAAGGCATGCTGACGGGGCCGGTGACGATTCTGAACTGGTCGTTCGTGCGCGATGACATTCCGCGGCGCGAAACGACGTACCAGATCGCGGCGGCGCTGCGGCAGGAAATCGAGGCGCTGGAAGCGGCAGGCGTGCGCATGATCCAGGTCGACGAGCCGGCGCTGCGCGAAGGCTTGCCGCTCAAGCCAAGCGAGCGCGACGCCTATCTCGGCTGGGCGGTCGAAGCGTTCCGCCGGGCAACGTCGTCCGTGCGCCCGGACACGCAAATTCACACGCACATGTGCTATTGCGAGTTCCACGATATGATCGACGCGATTTCGGCGCTGGACGCCGACGTCATTTCGATCGAAACGTCGCGCAGCCACGGCGAGTTGATCGGCGCGTTCGAATCGAACACGTATGACAAAGGCATCGGGCTCGGCGTCTACGACATCCACAGCCCGCGCGTGCCGGACGCGGAAGAGATGCTGAAGATGATCGAACGCGCGCTGCGGGTGCTGCCGGACCGGCTGTTCTGGATCAACCCGGACTGCGGCCTGAAAACGCGCGGCGAAACGGAAACGGTCGCGGCGCTGCGCAACATGGTGCAAGCGGCGCAGACGGCGCGCGAACAACTCGGCGCTGGCGTGTAAACGGCTTATGATTTGCCAGACCCTCGCCTTTCGTTTGCAGACGAACCTTGACGGTTCGACTGCTTTCGAAGGGAGCGGGTCTTTTTCCGCTCGCAGGGCGCGGGCGGCCAACCCGCCGTCCGGATGACGCCCTCTTTTCAAGACAATTAATAGTCGCTCCCGCAAGCCCGGATTTACCATTCATTCCTTGACATTCCCGGAGGCCTGTCATTATGATACAACCAAACGAGGCAGCCGCTGTCGGTGCGGCCCGGAACGATGAAAGCGATTACATGAAATCGGGTGATGGCGTGGCAATGTTGCGGCAAATTTGGAATAAACGGCAAAGCATCCGGTTCGCCTGGCTGATCTCCTACTGCATCATCCTTCTTCTGCCCATCTGCATCAGCTACGTCGTATACCGCCAATTCAGCGCCACGCTGGAATAGGAAATTCAGCAGGCCAACAACGTGCTGCTGACCCAACTGCGGGATACGATGGACAATCAGGTGTCGGATATCAAGCGCCTCAGCACCGAGCTGATGTGGAATCCGCGCATACAGGAGCTGTTCTACAGCAGCAAATACGTGCGCAAGGATTATTTGTACGACCTGTACAAAGCGACGCAGGACTTGTTCGTCAATCAATCCACTTACCCTTCGATAAGCGACTTTTATATTTATTGGAACACGGCGCAAACGGCGATTTTGCCCAAACGTTATTTGGAAGGGGACGGCGTTTATGACGATTTTTACGGCAATGCCGACTTTTCCGTCTCGGAGTGGCAAGCGCTCGTCCGGCGCACCGACTTGCGCGATTTCATCACCATCGGCCAAACCGGCAAAGACAATCGGCGCAAAGCCTATTTGACGTTTTTCAATTCTTATCCGGTATCTTCGGACGGCCAGCCCGTCGCCACCAACGTCATCATGGTAGATGCCGCCAAAGTGCTGAATCTGCTCGAACGGACGCAGCTGTTCCGTGACGGTACGATCATGATATTGGACAAATCGAACAACGTGCTGATGTCGAGCGCCGACAAACCCGATCTGTCGTTCACCGCAAACGGCGAATTTGCCGCAGACAGCCTGTACTTCCACGGCACTTACAACGGCGAGGATTCCTTGTTTTTCTCCGCCCGCTCGACCAATTCCGATCTGCGGTACGTTTCCGTCATCCCCACGCGCGTCATTTTCAAACGGATGATTACGACGCGCAATACAACCGTGCTCGGCCTGACGTTCAGCCTGATGGCCGGGCTTGTTCTGGTCTGGCTGTTCATCCGGCGCAACTATTCGCCGATTCGTTCGCTGATCGGTTCGCTGCGCGTCGAGCCGAACGCGGCGGCGGCCAAAGAAACGAACGAATACAGGCTCATCCAGGGTGTCATCAGCCACACGCTGAGCGAGCAGGAAAAAATGAACTTCCGCCTGCAGCAGCAAAACACGATGCTGCGCTCGAACTTTCTCGGCAAGCTGCTGCGCGGCAAGCTGGATGAACAGCCGGCGCTGGACGATGCGCTCGCCTCTTACGGCATGAGCTTCAGCGGCGATCAATTTGCGGTTATCCTGTTCTATCTGGAAGATTACGCCGCCTACTTCGCAAGTCTCGGCGATATGCGGGAAGGCGATAAGGAGAAGCTGCTGGCGCTGGTCGTCTTCAACGTGACGGAGGAGCTGGCCAACCGCAATAGCCGGTCGTACATGACCGAAACGGGCGATATGTTCGCCTGTCTCGTCAATGTTGGCGGAGACGATCGCGAGAAGGGAGCGATGCGGCGCATTGCCGAAGAAGCCCGCAGCTTCCTGCGCAAGCATTACCAAATTGAAATGACCGTCTCCGTAAGCCGCATCCACAGCACCGTGCTCGGCATCGCCCAGGCATACCGGGAAGCGCTCGACGCGATGGAATACAAAATGATTACGGGCGACGGCAGCGTCATCGCCTTCGAGGACATCCGGGCGGCATCCGGACAAATGCCGCATGCGAGCTTCTACTACCCCGTTCAGGTGGAGCAAACGCTCATCAACTACGTGAAAATCGGCGAATACGAAAAAGCGAAGATAACGCTCGACGAGGTCATCGCGCGCAACATCGGCGCCCCGGCGGTATCGGTGCCTCTCGCCAAGTGCCTCATGTTCAATGTCATCAACACGATGATCCGGGCGGTAAGCGAGCTCGGCGGCATGGACCACGAGCGGCTCAGCACGAATGCGGTCGCCGTCGAGTCGCTGCTGCATTGCCAGACGATTCCGGAAATGCAGACAAGCATCAACCGCTTTCTGCAGGAAGTATGCGACTTTACGAATGAAAAGAAACGGCTTCAGCAGCAGACGGTCAGACAGCAGCAGCTGCACAAGCTCAGCGAGGACATCAAAACGTTCGTCGAACGGCGTTACGACGATCCGAATATGAACATTACGATGGTCGGCGAGCATTTCCGGATGAAATACACCTATTTGTCCAAACTGTTCAAGGACGAAACCGGCATCGGGCTGCTCGACTACATGAACCGGGTCCGCATCGACAAGGCGAAGGAGCATTTGCTGAGGGAGGGCGTCGCCGTTCACGAAGCGGCGTCCAGAGTCGGTTACAACGACGTGAACGTATTCATTCGCGCATTCAAAAAACAGACCGGGCTGACGCCGGGGCAATTCAAGGAAGCCGATCGCGGATGATCGGCTTTTGTTGTCGATTTTATCGATGCGCTTGGCGGTTTGATCGATGCCTTGGCGGTTTTATCGATGCCGTTGTAGCTTTGCGGGATTTCGCCGTCAACCCGTTTATGGGTTAATGAACACAGGAGACCAACGTCTTCGCCAATCTATTATCGAGGGGGTATTCAACTTGTTTCGAAGCAAACGGTTTCAACCGGACAAAACCCGGACCGCGAGCGCCGCTTTATGCGCCGTTCTCACCGGAACGCTCGTGCTGTCCGCATGCTCGAACAAATCCGCAACGTCGCCTTCCGCATCTCCCGCAGCCGGATCGCCTGCGGCAGTCTCCGGTACGGCATCGTATCCGCTGCAAACGGATACGACGTTGACGTATTGGGTGGAGTCGAATTCGACCGTGCTGCCGATCAAGCCGTCGAACAGCGACGTGCCGTTCTTCCAGGAGCTGCAGAAAAAAACCGGCGTCAAGCTCAAATTTATTCAGGCGCCGGCCAATCAGGCGAAAGAAACGATCAACATCATGTTCGCATCCGGCGATTATGCGGATGTCATGGAGTTCCAGTTCCTTTCCGGCTATCCGGGCGGCCCCGAAAAGGCGATCAAGGACGGCAACATCCTGAAGCTGAACGACGCGATCGACAAATACGCCCCGAATTTGAAAAAGTATTTGAAGGAACATCCGGAAGTCGACAAGCTGGTGAAAACCGACAGCGGCAGCTACTACGGCTTCCCGTTCATTACAAGCGATCCTTATCTGGACGTGTATCAGGGACCGATTTTCCGCAAAGACTGGCTCGACGATCTTGGACTGCCCGTGCCGACGACGATCGACGAGTGGTATACGACGCTGAAAGCGTTCAAAGAGAAGAAGGGCGCCGAAGCGCCGCTTACGTTCCTCGGCACGCCGCGAAGTCTGGAGCATCTGTACAACGGCGCGATTATCGGCGCGTTCGGCGTCAATCGCACGTTCTATCTCGACAACGGGCAGGTCAAATTCGGGCCCGCGCAGCCGGGGTACAAACAGTTCCTGGAAACGATGCGCAAATGGTATGCCGAAGGGCTGCTCGATAAAAATATTGCCACTGTCGACTCCAAAATTCTCGATGCGCAGATGACGTCCGGCAAATCCGGCGCGGCGATCGGCAATGCCGGCGGCCAGGTCGGCAAATGGCTGACGACGATGAAAGACAAGGATCCCAAATACAATCTTGTCGGCGCCCCCTATCCTACCCTCAAAAAGGGCGATCGCGCGAAATTCGGACAAAAAGATTCGGCTGCGCCGATCGGCGGGTACGTCGCCATTTCGCCTAAAAGCAAAAACATCGAAACCGCCGTGCGCATGCTCGATTACGGCTACTCGCCGGAAGGCGCGATGTTCTACAATTTCGGCACGGAAGGCGTCACGTACAAGATGGACAACGGCTATCCGAAATACACGGATCTGATCATGAACAACCCCGACAAATATCCGATTTATACCGCAATGTCGCTGTACATCCGGGGGCAAACATACGGTCCTTACATTCAGGATAAACGGTATGCCGAGCAATATTTCGCCGTGAAGCAGCAGCGCGATGCGATCGACGCGTGGAAAAACACGGACAACGAAAAATATGCGCTGCCTCCCGTCACGCCAAGCGCGGAAGAAAATGCGGAATATACGAAAATCATGACCGAAGTAAACACGCTCATCGACGAATATACGCTCAAGGTCATTCTCGGCTCCGACTCGCTGGACAACTACGACAAATTTCTCGAGAAGCTGAAAGCGCTCAAGGTGGACCGCGCCGTAGAAATTCAGGCAGGCGCCTACAAACGGTTCCAAACCAGATAATGCCCGCACGCGCGGCCGGGTCGGCCGATTCCTTTCGGTTGCCCCCGCTGCGCGCCTGCGGTTACTCCCAGCAGCAGCACCGGAAAGAAGGGCCGCGAATGAAACCGTCCGCGACAATGCCGCCCGCAGCGAAGCCGCCACGGAAAAGGCCGCATGCGCTGGCGAAGGATTTTGCCGTAAACAAGATGCTTTATGCGATGATTCTGCCCGTGCTCGTTTATTACTTCGTCTTTCATTATGCGCCGTTGTACGGCGCCGTCATCGCCTTCAAGGATTATTCGCCGGCTCAAGGCGTTTGGCAGAGCGACTGGGTGGGGCTGCAGCATTTCAAAGACTTTTTCGGCGGTTATTATTTCGGCCGAACCGTCACGAATACAGTGCTGCTAAGCCTGTATACGATTGTATTCGAGTTTCCGGCGCCGATTATCCTGGCACTGCTGCTGAATGAGCTGCACAATCGCAGGTTCAAAAAATGGGTGCAGTCGATCACGTACATGCCTTACTTCATTTCGCTCATCGTCATTTGCGGGATCGTCAGGGATTTTACGAACAGCGGCGGACTTGTCAACGAAGCTGTCGCCTTCTTCACCGGCGATGACACGGCGATGCTGCAGCATCCGGAATATTTCCGCCCGATCTATGTGCTGTCGGAAATTTGGCAGCGGGTCGGCTGGGAATCGATCATTTATTTGGCTGCGCTGTCGGCCGTCGATCCGGAGCAATACGACGCCGCCAAAATCGACGGTGCCGGCCGCTTCAAGCAGTTGCTGCACATCACGATTCCCGGCATCATGCCGACCATCGTGATCATGTTCATTCTGCGAATGGGCAATCTGCTCAACGTCGGCTTCGAAAAAATTATCTTGCTGTACAATCCGGCCATCTATGAAACGTCGGACGTCATCTCCACCTACGTGTACCGCAAAGGGCTGATCGAATTCGACTGGAGCTTCGGCGCCGCCGTCGGCCTGTTCAATTCGGCGCTCAACTTGGCGCTTCTGGTCGCGGCCAATTATGCCAGCCGCAAAATCAACAACCACAGCCTGTGGTAAGTCATTCGTGAAGGAGCCGACGACATGAACAACCGATACGGCTGGCCGGACCGTACGATCGACACGGTCATTTACGCCCTGCTCGGCGTGCTGGCGGCAGCCGCCTTGTACCCGATGGTGTACATCGCTCTCGCTTCCGTCAGCGACGCGAACGAACTGATCTCGCATAGCGGCTTGCTGCTGCACTCGTTCGGCTTCCATCTTGACGCCTACCGGTCCGTCTTCTCCAACCGCAACATCATGACGGGATACGGCAACACGCTGTTCATTCTGGTTTTCGGCGTCGCCGTCAACATCGTGCTGACTACCGTCGCCGCGTATGTCTTGTCGCGCAAAAACGTATACTGGAACCGTTATTTTCTGTTCTTCATCGTCTTGACGATGTTTTTCAACGGCGGATTGATTCCGTATTATTTGACGGTCAAGAGTGTCGGTTTGCTTGACTCGTTGTGGGCGCTCATCATCCCCGCCTCGGTCAACACCTTCAACCTGATCATCATGCGCACCTCGTTCCAGGCGATCCCGGACAGCATGGAGGAGTCGGCAAAAATGGACGGCGCGGGCCATTTTACCATTTTGCTGCGCATCATCGTCCCGCTGTCGCTTCCCGTGCTTGCCGTGATGATTTTGTACTATGCGGTGGAGAAATGGAACGCTTGGTTCTACGCCTCCCTGTTCCTGCGCGACCGCAGCTTGTTTCCGCTGCAGCTCATTCTGCGGGAAATTCTGATCGCGAATACGACGGGATCGATGAAAACCGGCGGCGGCATGGACGACAGCATTCAAATTATCGAAACGATCAAATACGCGACGATTATCGTGGCGACGCTGCCGATTCTGCTCGTCTATCCGTTCCTGCAAAAATATTTTGTCAAAGGCGTCATGGTTGGAGCGCTCAAAGGGTGACTGGAATCCCCAATTCAAGCAGAATGGAGGAAGGAACAATCCATGAATGTAAACGACGGATCGGCGAATACGCCTCGTCTTGCCATCCTGCAGACGTGGTGGGGAATGATCGGCGTCGGCGATCGCGACCGGGAATGGACGATGGAAGAAAAGTTCGCCCGTATCGCCAAAGCCGGATTTGCCGGCATTATGGGCCGGATCCAGCCCCTGGAAACGGCCGGCGTATGGCGCAAGCTGCTGGACGAATACAAGTTTCGCTTCGGCGTGCATACGTTTCCGGCCACGCGGGAAGAGCTGCGGGCCGCTCTCGGGCAAGCCGCCGATTTTGGCGTCGATTTTGTCAATGCGCATATTATGGATAGCTTCGTTACCGGAGAAGCGGCGGAAACGCTGATCCGCGGCATGATCGAAGAAGCCGCCCGATTCCGAATCCCGTTCTTCGTCGAAACGCACCGCGGACGGGTGACGCAGGATGCGCAACGAACGGCCGGTTACGTCGAGGCGATTCCGGATTTGCGGCTGACGATCGATTTGTCGCACTATGCGATTGCCGGCGAGATGGAGCAATTCGACGCGCGAGCGCTCGCCCTGTTCGATCGGCTGCTGCGGCGCACCTCGTGCATCCACGGCAGAGTGTCGAGCGGTCAGCAAGTGCAAATCGACATCGGTCCGAACGGCGAGCATCCGCTGGTTCCGGCTTACGAGCAGCTGTGGAGCAAAGGCATGGCTTATTGGCTGGAGCAAGCCGGACCGGGCGATATATTGCCGGTACTGCCCGAACTGGGGCCTCCGCCCTACTCGATGACGAGCGACGGATCGACCGACCGGCAGCGCGAATTGTCCGACCGCTGGCAGCAGGCGCTTGTGTTCAAGCGATTGTTCGAGCGGGCTTGGGAAGCGGCCGGAGGCGAACGCGGCTGAGGCGGCAATAGCAGGAGCAATACGATAAACGATGAGGAGCGTGGCGGCTATGGCAAATGCAATACCGGTGTATGCGGATAATCAGGCTGCGAAAGGATTCGGAATCGGCAAAACGGTGGAGCTGTTCCGTCGTTTCGCTTATGTCGAGCAAAGCTGCGTTCGTGCGCTTGCGGGATGGTTTCTACGCGTCCCGGCCTGGGAAGCGAAAATCAAGCTTGGCTACTATTTGTACGCGCACGCGGAACGGGCCCATGAGCTGACCGGCCGGCTCGAAGAGATGCGCGGCGGCCATCGCGACGCCAACATCGAACCCGCGCTCGACCGCGCCGGCGAAGAGATCGTTCACGCCCCGGACGAACGGGGCTTCATGTCCGGCCTCGCCGTTGTGCTGCGCAGGCAAGCCGACGTTTACCGCGCTTACCTCGCAGCGGCCAACCCCGCGGCGAATGCGACGGAAATTCGTCTGTTGCACCGATTGCTGGCGGACGTAGAGCGGGAAATCGCCGACATCGCCGCATTCGGCAGCGTCAATCCGGCTTCCGCCGAGGAGCCGGGCAACGCGTGGGGCTTGTACCTCGGCAGTCTGTTCGATGCCGCCGGCGGTATTGCCTGCAGCGAAAGCAGAAGCGGCGCCCTGCTGCCCCGTCCCGGAAACGAGCGCTTCGACTGGACGGTGCCGATGACATTCGACGAACGAATCCGCGGCGACGAGTTCGGCAGCTACGAATCGAAGCTGGCATTGCCGCTCAGGGAGCGGTGCATCGGCGAGTTTGAGGTGTATTTCAACGAGCTGTATGCGGCGGCCATTGCGGCCAGCGTCATTGCCGACTCCTGGCGGATTTCGGCACCCAGGCAATATTTTATGGACATCGCGCATCATTTCTGGGACGAAGTGCGCCATTCCGAGTTCGGCGCGATTCGTCTGCTGGAGCACGGCGTCGTGCCGGACAAAGCGAACATGATGCTGTTCGAGCAATCGCGCAACATGCCGCTGCTGCACCGCTACTGTTATTTGACGCTCGGGCTCGAAATCTTCTTCATGCCGCGCAAGTCGGTGCGGACACGCTACTATGAAGAGCAAGGCGACGTGTTGTCTACGCTGTTCGCCGACGTCGACTGGTCGGATGAAATGAATCATGTCCGGTACGGCAAAAAGTGGGTCGACCATTTCCTGCAGGACGACCATCGTACGGTCGAGGATGTGCAGGCGGAAATTTCGCAATATTTAGAAAATTTAAACAAACATCTGCCCGAAGGCAAAAAAGCTCCCTGGTAAACAGCCGCAAGCCAATTTGATCGGGTGGTGAACTTGATGAAAGTGCTCCGGATCAGCCTTTATGTGCTGCCCATGCGCGCACGAATGCCGTTTCGATACGGCATCGCCGAACTGACTTCACTGCCGCATGTATTCGTTCGCGCCGACATCGAGTCGAACGGGAAGCGGCAAACCGGCGTCGCTGCTGACGGACTGCCGCCCAAATGGTTTACCAAACACCCGCAGACCACGTTTCGCGACGACTTGGCAGACATGCTTCGCGTCATTCGCCAAGCCGCCCATTTCGCGCAGCAAGTGGAAGCCGAATCCGTTTATGGCTGGTGGCGCGAAGTCGCCGCCTTGCAGACGAGGTGGGCGGAGGAGCGGCACGGCTATCCTCCCTTGTTGTCGGGATTCGGCGTCAGCCTCGTGGAACGTGCGGTGATCGACGCCTTCTGCAGGATGAAGCAACTCACGTTCGGCCAAGCGCTGCGAACGAACGAATTCGGCATTCGGCTTGGCGACTTGTACGACGAACTGAAGGGGCTGCAGCCGGCGGAGCTGCTTCCGGAACAACCGCTGACGGAAGCGGCGGTCCGCCATACCGTCGGCTTGACCGACCCGCTCGGCGAAGACGATATACCGGATGCGGAACGGGTAACGGACGGGCTGCCCCAATCGCTCGAATCGTGCATCGCCCGGTACGGCTTGTCTTATTTCAAAATCAAACTGTGCGGCGACGGCGAACGCGATCTCGCCCGGCTTGCCCAAATCGCCGCCCTGTTCGCGCGGATCGGGCTTGAATCGTTCGCCTTTACGCTCGACGGCAACGAACAATATGCCGCCATCGAACCGTTCCGCATGTTCTGGGAGCAATTGAGCCGCCGGCAGGAGCTCGCCGCGTTCATGAAGCGGCTGCTGTTCGTCGAGCAGCCTGTCCGGCGCGATGCGGCATTGCAGGCGGCTGCGGGCGAAGCGCTGCGGGATTGGCGCGGCCGGCCGCCGGTCATTATCGACGAATCCGGCGGAACGCTGGGCGATTTGACGACCGCGCTTGCGCTCGGGTATGCCGGCGCCAGTCACAAAAATTGCAAAGGCATCATCAAAGGAATCGCCGGCGCCTGCTTGCTCGCCCGGCGCAACAATCTCGAAGCGGGCACGAGATTCGTGCTCAGCGGCGAAGATCTCGGCAACGTCGGCCCGGTGGCGCTGCTGCAGGATTTGACCGTGATGGCGAACCTCGGCATCCGTCATGTCGAACGCAACGGGCATCATTATTTTGCCGGCCTGAGCATGTTCCCGCCCGATATAAAGGCGCAGACGCTCGAGCATCACGGCGATTTGTACCGGCTGCACGAAGCCGGCTTTCCCACGCTCGACATCCGGGAAGGCCGCATCCGGCTGTCCAGCTTGCTTGCCGCACCGTTCGGCGTTGCCGCACTGCCGCCATTCGGCCAGCTATCGCCGGTTCGTTCGCCGGACGATCTTCTGCAAGACAACATAATCATCACGGGAGGTACACAATGAGACAAGTCGGAATCGGCGTTGTCGGCACCGGCGTCATCGGACGCAAGCATTTGCAGTCTGCCGCCGCATTGCTATCCATTCGTACGGTCGGAACGACCGATCTGCGGGAAGATCAGGCGCGGGATGCTGCGGCGCTGTATGGAGCGGATAAGGTATATGCAACCGCGGACGAGATGTTCGCCGATCCCGAGGTAGAAGCCGTCGTGCTCGCCGTACCGGCCGCAGGCAAAACGGAGCTGGCGCTCAAAGCGATTGCGGCTGGCAAACATGCGCTGATCGAAAAGCCGGCCGGCATGAACGCCCGTGAGGTGCAACAGTTAATCGACGCCCAAAAAGCGCATCCGTCGCTCATTGTCGGCTGCTGCTCCTCGCGGTTCCGCTACTACGAATCGGGCGAGCTGCTGCGGAGGCGGATCGCTTCCGGAGAGCTCGGGGAACTGCGTATGCTGCGCACCCGCGGCGTATGGCCCGCGGGCAAAGCGCCCGAAACCGCCCCGCCCTTCTGGCGGTTGAACAAATCGGTCAACGGCGGCGGCATTATGATGAACTGGGGCAGCTACGACCTCGACTATATGCTCGGCCTGACCGGCTGGCGGCTGAAGCCGGTGCGGGTATTGGCCCAGACGTGGCAGGTCGCCCCGCATCTGAATGCAAGGGTCGCGCCGGAAACGGACGCGGAGACGCATGTGACGGCATTCATCTCCTGCGAAGGCGGGGAAACGATTGTGCTGGAGCGCGGCGAATTTACGTCCGCATCGCGCGACGAAACGAGCGAAATTATCGGTACGCACGGCTCCCTGCTCTTCCGCATGATGCCGGGCGAAGGCAAAAAAATCGTGTACAACGAAACGAATCCGCTGGACGGCGTACGCTCTTCGGTCATCTGGAGCGGAGACGAGGATTTTGAAGTGCTGCATACGGGGGTGCTTTGGGATTTCGCCGACGCCGTGATCAACAACCGGCCGCCTGCCACGACGCTGGAGCAAGCGCTGCTCATCCAGCAAATTACCGACGCCATCTACTTGTCGGCGGCGAATCGCCGCTGCGCGGATATCGGATAATGGAGCATCGTGCGACCCCAAGCGAATGGAGCGAGGCCCTTTGAACAGGAAACTGAAGTATGCCTTCATGAGCTTCTCCAGCCCGGAATTGTCGCTGCCTGACATGCTGGCCGCAGCAAGGAGCTTCGGATACGCCGGAATCGAGCCGCGGGTGAATGTCGGACATCGCCACGGCATCGAATATGCGGCCAATTCCGCAGAGCGCCGTACCTTCCGGCAAGCGGCCGAAACCAGCGGCATCCGAATATGCTGCCTCGCAACCGGCTGCAAATTCGCCGATCCGGCGAAAGCGGCGGACAACGTCAGCGAGACGATCCGGGCCATAACGCTTGCCGCCGATATCGGCTGCCCGCGCATCCGGGTATTCGGCGGCGACTTGCCGCCCGGCGTGACGCACGACGAAACGATGCCGCTCATCGTCGATTCGCTGGCCGCATGCGCATCCGAAGCGGAAGCGTGCGGCGTAACGATCTGCCTGGAAACCCACGACGCCTGGTCGGACCCGCGGCTTGCCGCGCAAGTAGCCGCCGCCGTCAACCATCCTGCGGTCGGCATCAACTGGGACATCGCTCACCCGGTTCGTTATGCCGGCGTTTCGGTCGAAGACAGCTTTCACATCGTCCGTCCCTGGCTGCGGCATGTGCATGTGCATGACGGCATTCATCATCCCGATACGAATCAACTCGAGTTCAAAGCGATGGGGCAAGGAACGTTCGACCATCTGACGCTCATTCGGCTGCTGCAAGCCGCGTCGTACGACGGTTATGTGAGCGGAGAATGGATCGGTTTCGAGCCGTTCGACGTTCATCTTCCGCGGGAGATCGAGGTTTTGCGGGAATACGAACAAGCGAAGTAATCGAAAGGCCCTTCCTGGCCGGATGCAGCCGAAACAGATCGTTTCGACTGAAATCCGCGAGGGAGGGCCTTTGACTTCGCCCCTCCGTCTACGACACCAGTACTTCGAGCGCCGCCAGCACTTCGTCCATCTCCGCATCGGTGCCGATGCTGATGCGCAGCATGTCGGCGAGCCGGGGCGCGTCGAAATGGCGCACGTATATGCCGCGCGCAGCCAACTCGGCGCAGATGGCGGTTGCTCGTCCTCCCGGCGGACGGCACAGCAGGAAATTCGTTTGCGACGGGCCGACCACGTCGAATCCGAGCCGGCACAGCTGCGCGGCAAACCGAATCCGCGTGCGCCTTACGGCGTCGGCCGAACGCAGCATGTGCGACCGATCGCGGCATGCAGCCAGCGCGAGCTGTTGGCTGACGGTGTTGACGTTGTAGCTGCCCCTGCACTTGTGCATCGCGGCAATCAGTGTTTCGCCGCCGATTCCGTAACCGACGCGGGCGCCGCACAACGCGTACGACTTGGAAAACGTGCGCAGCACCAGCAGATTATGGTGCCTGTTGAGAAGCTCGGTAACCGACCACGCCTCTTCGCCGTCTTCCCCGGCAAAATCGAGATACGCTTCGTCCACAACGACCAGTCCGGCGAACCGCGCCACAATGTCCGCCATGGCAGACGGCGGCAGCAGCAGCCCGGTCGGCGCGTTCGGATTGACGAGCACCAGCGCTTTGGCGCCGCTCGCCAGCAGCGCTTCCGCATCGACGCTATAATCGTCCCGCGTCGGCACGTACCGGCAACGTACGCCGTGCATCGCAGCCACCGACTCGTACCGGGTGAATGTCGGATACGGCATGGCAACCGTATCGCCGGCGGACAAGAACGCGCCGAACAACAGCGCGATCAGTTCATCCGAGCCGCTGCCGATCAGCACGTTCCGCTCGTCGACGCCGTGCAACGCGGCAAGCTCCCGGCGCAGCTCGGCGCAGTCCGCGTCCGGATACAGCCGCAGCTCCCGTTCGGTAATGCCGCGCAGCGCATCCATCACGAGCGGCGACGGCGGATACGGATTTTCGTTCGCGTTCAGCTTCAGCGTCCGTTGTCCGGCCGGCGGCTGAAAGCCCGGCTCGTAAGCTGCCATCGCAGCAATATGCGGATTGATCATCGTTCGTCCCTCCAATCGATTCTCCCCGAAACGATTACGTCTCCGGTTCCCTTCACAATCGTGCCGATCGGCCAGGCACGGCAATCGCCATCCGCGAGTTCGCGTATCCACTCGGCGGCAAGCTCCGGCGCAACAACGGCGGCGATGCCGACACCCATGTTGAATGTGCGCAGCATGTCCGCTTCGGCCAACTGTCCGGCGTCGCGCAGCAGCCGGAACAGCGCCGGCGGCTGCAGGCGGGCGCCATCTACGGCGGCGTCGAGCCCCGCCGGGAGGATGCGTCGCAAGTTTCCGGCAATGCCGCCGCCGGTAATATGCGCAAGCCCGTGCAGACGGCGGTCGCCGAACTTGCCCTGCAGCAGCGGGAAATAGCTGCGGTGCGGACGCAGCAGCGCCTCGAGCAGCGGCTCGCCGTCCACTTCCCGCTCCAGCAACTGCGGCTGCGCGGCAAGCAGCGCCCGAACGAGCGAGTAGCCGTTCGTGTGCAGGCCGTTCGCGGCGAGCGCGAGCACCGTATCGCCGGCGCGAATCGCGGAGCCGTCGATCACTTCGTCCCGCTCCGCAACGCCAACGGCGCTGGCCGTCAGCATATAGGCGCCTGCCGCCAGCACGCCGGGCTGCTCTGACGTTTCGCCGCCGGTCAGCGCGCAGCCATGCTCCAGGCAGCTGGCGGCGATCGCCGCCACCAGCGCGGACACCGCGCCGGGCTCGAGCTTGCCGCACAGGATCGCGTCCTGCACATAGAGCGGCCGGGCGCCCATGACGGCAATGTCGTTCAGCAGATGGTGCACGAGATCTTGGGCAATCGATTCCAGTCGCCCATGCTGCAAGGCGAGCGCCTGCTTGGAGCCGGGTTCTTCCGTTTTCATCACCAGCACCGGCTCGCGATAGCCCGCAAAGTCGGCGGCCAGCACGCTGGCGAAGGCGCCGTGCCGGTTCAGCACCAGCGGGTGCTGCAGCTCGCCGGCCGCCATGCTCCGCTTCGCCGCGTCGGCCGCATCGATGTCGACGCCGGCGGCGGCGTAAGACCAATGGTTCATGCCGTTCCCTCCCCTTTTCAAAAACGAATTCCTTTGTTAGCATTACGGTAATGCATCATTGACTTTTTACAAATAACCAGATTGGCAATATTCCAAATGTCAGTTTGACCAATAAGATTCACTTCTTCCGCGACTTGCAACTGCGACGATTCGCAGGGCCCCTTTCCGGCGGCTCAATGGAGGTACGACCATGGAATTGACGCCCGTTCTGGACGAACGGTCCGGCACGCCGCTGTACGAACAAATTTACGCCTACATCCGCGCGGAAATCGTTGCCGGCCGCATCGCGCCGGATGCCAAACTGCCTTCCATCCGCCGGCTGTCGGTATACCTCGGCTTGAGCCGGACGCCGGTGGAGCTCGCTTACCAGCAGCTGCTGGCCGAAGGCTATCTGACCAGCAAGCCGCGCAGCGGGCTGTTCGTGGCGCCGCTGGGGCAGCCTGCCTGGAGCCCGCGCTCGCCGCGGCAGGAACCGACCGCGATCGAAGGCGCCGCCGCAGGCGCAAGCCCCGGCGCAGCCAGCTGCAACGCGCCGCCCGTCCGCCTTGATTTCGGCTACGGTCATACCGATCTCGAGCATTTCCCGTTCGCCAAGTGGCGCCGGCTTATGAACGAAAGCTTCCTCGCCTCGAACCGCCGCCTGTTCCGCTACGGCGACTTGCAAGGCGAACCCGAGCTGCGCGCCGAAATCGCCGCCTATCTGCACCAGGTGCGCGGCGTCCGCTGCACGCCCGAGCAGATCGTCGTCGGCGCCGGCACCTACCATTCGCTCGACCTGTTGTGCCAGCTGCTGAAGCCGGCCGTGAGCCGCATCGCCTCCGAAGCGGCGGTCAACGACGGCGTGCGCGCGGCGTTCGAGCAGCATCGATTCGCGATGGCGCCGATTCCGCTCGCTTCGGACGGCATCGAAACGGCCCGACTTGCCGATACCGATGCGCAGGCCGTCTACGTTACGCCATCGCACCAATTCCCGTACGGCATGGTGCTTTCCATCGGCAAACGGTACGAGCTGCTCAATTGGGCGGCGCGAACGGGCGGCATCGTTATCGAAAACGACTATGACGGCGAATTCCGCTACTACGGCAAACCGGTGCCGTCGCTGCAGGGACTCGATCCGAGCGGCGAACGGGTCGTCTACGTCGGTACGTTCTCCAAGGCGCTGACGCCATCGTTCCGCATCAGCTACCTCGTGCTGCCCGCGCCGTTGCTCGCCCGCTTTTGCGATGGCCGCCACAGCTACGATCAGCTGGCGTCGCCAATTTTGCAGCATACGCTGCACCTGTTCATGCGCTCCGGCGGCTTCGAGCGGCACATGCGCAAAATGCGCACCCTGTACGAAAAAAAACACGGCCTGCTGCTGCACGCCGTCAAAACGCATCTGGGAAGCCGGGCAACCGTCATCGGCGACGGGTCGGGGCTGCACATCCTGCTGCGGATCAGCGGTCCGCTGTGCGAAGGGCAACTCATCGAACGGGCGGCGGCGATCGGCATCCGCGTTTATCCGGTGTCGACTTACGAGCTGGAGGCGGAGAAAGCTCCTTCCTCCACCGTCATGCTCGGCTTTGGCGGCGTCGCCTCGGAGCAAATCGACAGCGGCATAGCGGAGCTGAGCCGGGTTTGGCCGGGAATGGCGAAATAGGCCATCTTTTATGACCTATTTCGCCAAAAAGGGGCTCTCGCCAAGAAATAGCCAGTGATTTCGCTGGCTATTCGTGAACATTTGCCCGGATTGAGGCCGTTTGGTTCAAATAGCCAGTGTTTTCGCTGGTTATTTTCGATGAGGGGGCCCAAAGGAAGCAAATAAGCCACTCTCCATGGCCTATTTCTCCTTGGGTATGCGATCCAACGCCACGCCGCCGCTACCGCCCGCCTTTTGCCGGAAAAGCGCCGCAAGTCTATAATAAGGACAACGCGTTATCGCCAGGAGAGTGGCCGCATTGACGAAGGAACTGGAGCCGGACCTCGCCGCGCTCGCCCCGCAGGAGACGATCGAACGGCTGCGGGACTACCATTTTGCCCCGTATATTACGCTTGCCCATATTTTCAACGCGCCGCGCGGCTGGGGCTTCGACAACCGGGTGCTGAAGCAATACGCGCTGAATTACGTGCTGGACGGCGAAGGCGAGTTCGTCGTCGAAGGCCGGTCTTACCGCTGCGCCAAAGGCGACATCGTGCTGTACCGCCCTTACGAACGGCATTCGATCCGCACGATCGAGGACCGCGACTTCCTGTCGATCACCGTCGTGTTTCATTTTACCGATACGCAGGTGCCGCTGGAGGAGCTGTTCGCGGGGGCGCATCACTTCGGCAATTATGCGAACCATGCCGTTTCGCATCGGCTGGCCGAGCTTGTCGCCAAGTATCACTTGCCCGGGCTGCGCAACCAGCTCGCCTGCCAGGGGCTGCTGCTGCACATTTTGTCGGAGCTGGCAAGCCGCACAGCGCCGGAATCGGCGCCGGCCGCAAGCCAATCGAAAACGATCGCCCGCATCGTGCAAATTCGCAACCATTTGCTCGCCAATCCGCAGCGGGAGCTCGTTCCCGCTGAACTGGAGCGCATGTCCGGACTTTCGTGGAACTACATCATTGCCCGGTTCAAGTCGACGTTCGACCTGACGCCGCACCAGTTCCTGATTCACGCCCGGATTACCAAAGCGAAGGAGCTGGCGCTGCAATCGAACTTGTCGTTCGGCGAAATAGCGGCCCGGGTCGGCTACGGCGACGTGCATGCGTTCGGCAAAATGTTCAAGAAAAAAACGGGCATGAGCCTGACCCAGTTCTGCGCGTCGGTTTACGAGATCTGAACGCGGACAAGGGGCCGAGCGGAACATCGCCGCCAGGCCCCTTGCCTTTCCTTGCCGTCACAGCTTCTGCAGCTTCGACGGGTTGTTGATTTTGTACGGTACGGGATGGTTCGTCAGCTTCTTGGCGGCAATTTTCGCTTCGAACGCGAGCTTGTCGCCGACCGCCAGCTCCAGCTTCTTCAGCGTGGCGCTGTGGCTTGACCAGGCGGCGCCGACGTCCGTTTCCGGTTCCTCGATGCGCACCGCTTCGTAAATCACGACTTCGTCGTCCGTTTCCGTAAAATGATTCGGCACCATCGCAAACCCTTGCACGGTGGCGGTCATTTTCACTTTGTCCTCGGGCAGTTGAAGCTTCGTCTTCTTCGGCTTGCCTTTCGTTTTGCCCGCGTCCGCATCCGCTGCCGACGAAGTCGGAGCCGCCGCGGAAGGCTTCCGCAACTCGACCTCGTCCGCCGCTGCAGCCGGCAACGCCGCTTCCTCGGCCTGTTCCGAAGCCGCGTCCGCATTGTCCTCGGCAATCGCCTCGGCCAGCGCCTCCGCCTGTTCGGCTTGTTCGCTCTGCGCTCCGGGCCGCTCCGCTTCCGCTTCCTCGGCATCCGCCGGCTTCTCGGCCGCCGACGCAAGCCGCTGGCTGTACCCCGCCGCCTGCATTTCCCTCAGAAACGACGGATGGATGCAATGCTTCTGGTCATTGTCGAACGCGATGACCGCCGTAATCGCGTCCACGTAGCCAACCACCTGGCAAGCCAGATTCAAGCCGCCGCCTTTATAGGCGAACGATTTCGTTTTGACCGCTTTCTCCGACAGCAGTCCCCATGCCTTGCATTTGTCGAGCTGCTCCGTTTCGTTTTCGAAAGGGACGTATTCGCTCGGTTCGATTACGAACGCATGTGCCATCGCTTCCCCGCCTTTCTTGTCCTACGCACCATTTTATCACTTCTTGCGGTGCGTTGCGACAGCGGGCTATCGGGCGGAGGAACCGGTCGGATCAACGCGGCCGTTTCCCTTCGACGAACGTTTCGCCGTAGTGATCGGAAATGCGCAGGTAGCTTTCGGCCGCCGCTCCGTTGCCCCAGTCGAAAATCGTAAACTCGCCCATGTAGTCGTCTTCTGCGCGCGTCCTGCCGCCATGGCCGTAATTTTCCATCATGAAGCCGTAGTCCCGTTCGCCGAAAAACGGCCACGCCGCTTCCCAGCGCGTCTTGACCGCCGCGTTCTCCGGGCAATACATCAGGGCAAACGAAGCGTACAACGCCGCAAGCCCGCGCTGCACGTACTCCTCTTCGCCAAGCTCCTGTCCGTAACGGATAATCGTTTCGGCGAACAGGCTTTGCCGCGCGTCGTTCCATTCGCCGTCGGCGTTCATGACGCCGAAGCCGCCAAGCGCCGGCACGAATATATATGGCGGCTGCCACGACGCCTGTGTCATCAGCAGTTCGTCCAGCACGCGCCTGCCAAGCTGCAGCCAAGCCGCATCGCCCGTCTCGCGATAACATTCGAGCAGCGCCTCCGTCGTCCAGAACATGGAGAAATTGCACTGTTTGTACATGTTGTTGCGTTCCGCCTTGCGCCCGAGCAGCAAGTCGTGGCCATACCGGCAGCACGAATAATACGTTTCAAAATCTTCCCAGCGGCCGGTCGGCACGACGAACGCGGCAACCGCCGCCATCGCGCGCAGCGCGGCATCCCGGTAGCGCGTTTCGCCGGTCAGGCCGTGCAGCATGAGCAGAAACGTAACCGACATCGACGTTTCCGGCGAATCGTCGAGATCGCCTTTCGGAGCCAATGTGTCAGGATCGAGCCAGCCGGGGAAAAAGCCTTGCTCGTCCTGCACGGCAAGCAGCGATTCCGCATAACGGACCGCGTAGGCAAGCAGCCGTTCGTCCCGCTCCAGCTCCTCGTACCAGCGCAGCATCAACAGGCACGTCCAGCTCATGTCGAGCAGGTGCAGCGGCGCTTTTTTCACGTCCCAGGTGAACGGATTGCGGTTCGAGTTGCCCCAGTAGCGGGTGTCCCAGCCTTTGGATCGGTTGAGCGTACGGCCATCCGTCTCGATCGTTTCCATCTCCGCGGCGATTACCGAAGGAAACAGCCCGTTCGTCTGCGGCGCCGCCAGCGCCAGCTCCTTCGCCATCAGCGCCCGCTGCACGCAAGCGTCGTTGCCGGTGCGTTTGCCGTAGCGGTACAACCCCGAAGCCGAACGCAACGAACTGAACCACGCCTGGTTCCAGATCGAGCGGAATTCCCGCTCGTTGACCGGCCCGGGATAATTCGGGCTTTGCGTCACGTTGACGATGAATACCGGCGCGCCTACCGTACGACCGTCCAGCTCGAATTGCTGCCAGACGGCCTCGCCCCAGCCGTCGAACGCCCAAGTGTACGCATGCCGCGCGTACGCTTCGAGCGGGCCGCGCAGCGGCTCGCCGGCTGCGAACAATGCGCGTCCCCAGCCGTCCCACAGGAACGACAGCACGCGTCGCCACGGATTGGCGATCGCCTTCGCGTCTTCGCCGGCGAACAGGTAGAAGCCGAACGTCAGCCGCCCCGCCGGAAAAATCGCGCCCTCGCGCCGCTCGAACAGCACATGCTCCTTCACCGCGGTTGCGGTCATACCAAGCGTAAGCTCGTTGTTCGGCGCATCCAGGTCCATGTACCAGCGCGGCGCGTCGGCGGCGCCGGACGCGGACTGCGCCGGCATCGCCGCCAGCGCTTCCGGGTCGGGCACAACCGTCAGCAGCCGGCTGCCGTCGTGGACGATCAGCGCTGGCGACCGGAACGCATGCTGGTCGATGACATGGGCGTCGGTCGGCGCCAGATGCGGCGCCCAATGAAACGTCGGCGCAAACGCCGGCCGGATCGCGACGCGCCAGTCGTCCTGCGGCGTATCCGCCGGCAAGTCGAACGACAGCGACACATGCGCCGCGTCCGGCTGCGGGTACGTCACGGCGATGGCCGGTTCCTGCCCGCCGAGACGGCTGCAGCGAATCGAGCCAATATACCGCTGCAGCGGCCGCTCCAGCTTGATCGATAGTTCCATACTTGAATCCCCCTTCGCCTAATCCGTGCCTTGTGACGATCGAGCCGGCAGCTACCGTTCCAGCGTTACGGCGATGCGGCGGCTTCCGCCGGACACCGGGGTTCGCTCCTCCAGCACGATGCGGTACATGCTGTCGCCCCAATTGCGGCGCAGCCGGCTTTCCATCCATTCGACCGGCTCGATCCTCGCCGAAAGCGACTTGCCATCGTAGTGAATTCGCGCAGTGCGATCGGGCGCGTAACGCAGCCGGACGATCCCTTCGCCGGCCAGCTCCGGCATACAAGGCGTCATCAGGCTGTAAAAGACGCCGGCCGGCTCGCCCGCAAGCGTAAACTCGTCGGCTACCTCCACGGCCGCTTCCGGTACGCGCACGAGCCGAACCGTACGCCTCCAGGCGCCGATACCGGCTTCCGCGGGATACGCCGCCGCAATGTCGAACGCGGCTTCGGCCCTTTCTTCGCCGCTGCGGAATTCGGCGCGCTTGGCGCGGAACGACGCTCCCGCCGCCTGCATGACGCCGCGCACCGTCGGCAAATTATGGTACTGCGACTGCATGTACCAGATGCCGTACCGGTCCGCGCCGAACGTTTGGCGGTTGTATTCCTCCGTTCCGAGATCGATCAGCAGCGGCAGCCCGTCGGCGAACACGACGAAGCTTCCGACATCGTTGTGGTTGTGCGACTCGGCGTTGTGGCCGCCTTTGGCCGCCACGAACAGGCCCGCCTCCGTCCCCTCCCGCTCGCGCGCCGTCATCACGTGCGTTTCCCCGAGCCACGCTTCGCGCACATACGGTGCGAGCAGCGCATGCGCCAGCCGCTCGCGCTCATGAAACAAATCGCGCAAGTATCCATACATGCCGAACCAGATATGGATGCGCGGGGGACCGCTTTTGGGCCGGCTGGCGCCGAGCCGCTTCAAGCTTTCGTCATTCGTGCGCACGCCGTATTGATAGACGACGTCGCCCCCCGGATCGGCTTTGGCGTCGCAATCGGCGAACGGCACATAGAAGGGGCCGTGAATATGCACCTTGTACAAATAGGCGCCGATATCCCGCACGATCGGTTCGGCGAACGCGTCGATCCGGCCTTCGGAGGCAAGAAGCAGCAGCTCCAGGCAATCGAGCAGCCCGCCGCCCGAAGAGCTCCAGTAAGACGGTCCTTCGTCGCAGCAGCCGTCGGCCGGGTACGTGCGGACGAACGCGTCCAGGCTGCGCAATATTTTGCGGATGCCGGCTTCCCTGGTCCCGGAGTCCGTCTCCAGCAGCAGAAAAGCGGTCAGCGCCGCCCCGTTGCACCACGGGTTCCAGTTGTTGACGCGCACCCCTTCGAGAAAACCCATCCACCAGTAATCGTCGCGGGCCAAATACGGCAGCAGCAGCCTGCCGCGCACCTCGCGGACGATGCGTTCGCCGATGCGCATGCTGATCGCGTCGAAGCGGCTTCCGAGCAAGTAACGCACCCAAACGAGCAGCTTGGCCGTTTCCGCCGTAATCAGCTCGACCATATGGTCCGACTCGTCCGGCAAACATTCGTCCATGTTCACCTTCCAGTGCAGCCGGTGCAGCGGGGGCGTCCACGTCGTTTCTTCGCAGATGGCGTATACGCCGTTCATGATTGGGTCGAGGAACCGTCCTTCGTTCTCCATGCATTCGGCGATCGTCAGAATGCCGAGCGCGCTGCGCCGCTCGAAGACGGCATTCGAACGTGTGCCGATGTCCCCGGTACGCCAAAAGTCCATGTAGTCGGACACTTTGATTGCCGGCCAGGCAAAATCCTTGTAAGTTTCGGCCAGCTCGATCCAGGTGCGCCGCGATTCGGGCAGCAGCGATTCCCACGCCTGCCGGTCGTCGATTTTCGGAATCGGGGCAAAGGTGTCGACGCCTTGCAGCAGCTCGCCCAGCCGCGGATTCGTTCCGAACCGTTCGTACAGCATGATAAATCGTTCCCTCCTTTCGCCATCGGTCTGCTCAAAATGGCCAGACCTCGAAAATAAGCCATGTTTCATTGGCTATTTCGACAATTGTTGCCGTCTTGAAAAAATAGCCAGTGATTTCACTGGCTATTCGGCAGAAAAGCTCGTTTGAGCAGTTATTTGGTTCAAATAGCCAGCGTATTCGCTGGCTATTTACGTTGAGGCCGTAAAATCCGGCCAATAGGCCATTTTTTACGGGCTATTTTGCTGAACGGCCCAAGAGGCCCGCTCCGCCGGCCCGCTTCAAGTCAGCTGCAGCTCGCGCGCCAGAAAATCGTACGCCACCGCTCCGCTGATGCGGTGATCCCCGGCGAACACGTCGCGCTCCAGCTTCTCCTCCGCGCCGAGCAGCGCATACGCGGAAGCCAGTTGGTCCAATGCGGCCAGCGTCGCGTCGATCGGGAAAATCGGATCCTCCGTGCCGGCTTCGACAAGCAGCGGCCGCGGCGCGATCAGGCAGGCGATGTCCGGCAGTTCGGCATGGCGCTGCAAGCCCGGCACATAGTTGTCGATGCAGTGGTGCATCGCAAGAATGCTGCTTGCGAACGTGTTGATGTAGCCGCTGACGACAGCCGCTCGGACCCGTTCGTCGAGCGCCGCTGCAAACGTGACGACAAGGCCGCCGCCGGAAATGCCCATCGCGCCGATCCGCAGCGCGTCGACGTCTTCGCGCGACGACGCGTAATCGATCGCCCGGATCGTTTCGTACACGCGGTGCCCGGCCATCGTCTGGCCGAACTGCAGCAGGTGCGCGGAAATTTCGTGGCACGAGCTGTACGTATCTTTCCGCTGCGCCTCCTGCAGCCGCCGGTCGCCGAAGCCGAGCAGCTCCGGCACGATGACGACGAAGCCGCGCTTCGCCAGCCGGACGGCAAACTGATGCTGGTAGCCGGGGTCCGTCTGCACGCTTCCATCCTTGTTCAGGCCGACGATTTCCTTGCTGCCGTAGCCGTGCCCGTGACAGGCGACGACCGCGGGACGCCGGGCGTTCTCCCCCGGCTGCCGCTCCGGCTCGAGCACATAAACCGGCATCTCCAGGCCGGGGTAAGTCGTAATGACGACTCTCTTGCGCACGTAGCCGTCGCAAGCGACCGCCTCGATTTCGCGTGCGGCAAGCGGCGCCGGCTCAACCGGGAAGCCGCCGAGGTCGGCGGCGAATTGCGGCAGCAGTTCCTGCCGCCAGGCGCGCCATTCCTCGACGCTGCGCGCGCCGAAACGGAACTTCGGCGTCGTGTGCCGGATCATCGCTTGCAAATAGTTGTCGGGTGCCCACATTACGTTCACCGTTCCTCGCCTGTTGTTTGGTGTTCCCACATCATCCCTTTTCATAATCGGCTATCGCCGCCCCCGATGCAATAGAAGAATAATGACTAGCTTTATCTTTTTATATCCAGTTCCGCATCGAACGCAAGAAGAAACGCCTTGCGGGGCCCAAAACGCAAAAACGCGGGGGCTTTCGCCTCCCGCGTTTCCGCCATGCCGGTTACGGCATGTTATCCACTTTAACGAAGATCGGGCGTTCGCCGACGTTTACCGTCACTTTGCCGCTTGCGATCGTCAGACTCGACGTGACGCCGTCGGTGTCGCCGTCCGCCATCTGCACGAGCGACGCCGTTGTCGGCGAGCCCGCAAGCGTCAGCTGGTAATTGCTCACGCTCGTCTGGTTGCTCGTTGGCGCCCAGAGCACGTAAGCGCCGCCGCTGCCGGTCGTGCTTTTGAACTTGTAAATCGTGACGTTGCCGTTGCCCGAGCTTTGTTCGCCGACGTAGCGCATGCCCGCCAGCGTGTTTTTCAGCGTATAGACGTAGTAGTAGGACGTTTTCGGCACTTCGCCGCTCGGGATCGTCGAAACGAGACCCGACGTATCGAACTTGGTCGTGCTGTTCGGATCCGTATCGGAGAACATGAACAGCTGCGCCCTGTCCACGCCCGCCGCCGCTGCCGCCAAATACGAGCGGACGATCCACTGGCCCTGCACCTCGTTCACGCTGAATGTCCCGATCGGCGGCGCATGCAGCACCGAACCCTGGTTCGTGTCGTAGCCGAACTCGCTGAGCCAGATTTCCTTGCCTTGCAAATAGCGGTTGCGGTAATCGACGAACGTCTCCAGCTGCGCCTTGAGTCCCGCCGCTTCCGGGCTGATGCCGGCGCCGCTCGGGCCGTAGCTGTAGATGTGCACGTTCAGCACGTCTGCCGGGAAGCTGCCGCCGCGGTAATAATCCGACCATACCTTCATCGCCTTGATGTAGTTGACGTCGGGATTGGACAGACCGGCCATGACCAGCTTGGCGTTCGGATCGGCGTTCTTCACGCCGAACGTATTGCCCATGCGCCCCTGGTCGCCGTCATAATCGGCGCTCGACATCGCCGCGAACTGGTACGGCGTAAAATAGCTGTCCACCGAACCCCAGTTGGCGTCGTCCTCGTTCCCGTTCTCGAAGTAGCTCATGTAGCCGAGGCCGGTGCTGCGCGTCTGCCCCGACGCCAGCTTCAGCTTGTTGTCGGCCACAGCCGTGCTGCCGTAGCGGGCGACGGACTGGAACATGTGGTCGGCATGCGCCGCGTAGGAAGCCGGAAGCAGCGGATTTGCGCCGGAAGCGAGCGGTTTTTTGCCCGCGCCGTTCAGCCATTGCACGCTGCCCTGAATCGCCGGATGCACGTCGACGCCGGCATTGTGCAGCGTCTGGTAGTAGGCGTCGAAATTCCAGCCGCCGCCCGCCCAGCTCGGATTGAATTTGTTCTGGTTGTTCGGGTATCCCGGATAGGAGATCGGCGAACCGTCATACGCATCGCCTTCGTCCCAGAACCAGTTGTGATACTCGCGGACGTTGCCGACCGCCTGCATTTTCGTCGTCGAGTTCGTAATCAGCGCGTTGACGCCGATCAGCTTATCCATCGCGGGCAACGTTTGCGGCACCGGCGACGGGACGACGTCGATGTTCGTGCCCAGGCTTTTGCCGTACACGACGATCTCCGGCACGTAAATATTGCCGTTCGTGATTTCCACCCGCAAGTAATGCGTCGACGGCACGCTCACGGCGTGATTCGTCCAGCTGTTGCCCGGGGAAGCGAGCATCGGATCCTGGAACAGCTGCGTCCAGTTGAACGGCGAACCGGCGGATACGGTAAAATTGACGCCGGCGGGACCGCCGAATTTGTCATAGACGAAAATGTTGTCGATTTCGTAATCCTGGCCGAGGTTGATGATCGCCGCGCTCGGGATGCCATAAGAGAACCCGCCGCCCGGATACCAGGCGTTGATCGGCGTGCCCCCCGTGCCGCCCAGCGGATCGCCCGCCAGCGTTTGTTCGTCCAGCAGCAATCCCGGCTGTCCTTGCCCGGTTTCGCTGAGCGCCATCGACGGGTCGAGCGGAATTTTGCCGAAGACGCCGTTCGTGCCGGTGAGCGTCGTCAGTGTGGCCACGTTGGACAGCGCCGACGTATTGCCCACTTCATCGCTTGTTTTCATCGCAAAATAGTATGTCGTCGACGGCGACAACCCGCTCACCGTCATGTTCTGGCTCGCGCCCGCCGCAGCCGGCGCCGGTTCGCCCGTCACCTGCGTTGCGCTCGCCCAGTTGCCGCTCGTGATCGTCGACGAGCTGTAGCGGATGTCGTACGACGTCGCCGTGCCCGTATTGCCGTCGTCGCCGGGCGCCGTCCACGTCAGCTTTGCCGACACGGTTGTCGCGTTCGACGCCGCCAGATTGGCGACCGCCGCCGGCGCCGTCGTATCCGGCGTTCCGGTCGTGGCCGCGGACACGACGTTCGACAGCAGCGACGTATTCGCATACGTGCTCGTCGGGCTCGTGTAATTCAGGTCGCTTGCCTTCATCGCGACGTAATACGTCGTGCCCGGCGACAGGCCGGTCACGGTCATCGATTGGCTCGTGCCCGCCTCGGTCGGCGTCGGCTCGCCGGTTGCCTGCGTGGCGGCGGCCCAGTTCGCTTCAGTAATCGGCGACAGGCTGTAGCGCACGTCATAGCTGCTCGCGTAGCCGAACGGGTCGTCGTCGTCGCCCGGCGCCGTCCAGGAAATCGCGATCGAGCTGTTGGATGTCGACGTCACGGCAAGATTCGTTACGGCGCCGGGAGCGGTCGTGTCCGCCGGCGCGCCGGCGGCGGTGAACTGGATTTCCGCCAGCTTGGCGTTGCCTGCCGGCGACGTCAGCACGAAACGGACGTCGGAGGCGAGGAGGTTGACCGTGTGCGTCAGCCAACCGGCCGTGCCCGTGAGCGTATCGGTATACAGCAGGCTCCACTCGCCCGGGCGGCCGGCATAAACGGCCAATGTCCCCGTTCCGCCGGTCGTATACGCCTTGATCTGGTTGATCGAACGCGTCGTGCCGTACGTGTAGCCGAAGTTGACGTTCATCGCCGCCGGGTAGCCGGCCGGGTCCCACGTCGTTGCCGTGTTGCCGTCGATCAGCTTCGTCAGGTCGCCGCCGCCCGCTTCGCTCACCAGCTTCGAAGCGTCGAGCGTGGCGCCCCAGGCGACGTTCGTCGCTTTGCTGCCGACGTTCGACAACGCCGATACGTTGCCGGCGTCGTCCGTCGCCTTCAGCGCAAAATAATACGTCGTGTTCGGCGAAAGCCCGCGCACGATTTTGCTTTGCGTTGTACCGGCGGCCGTTGGCACCGGAACCGTCGCGACCGGCGTCGCGCTCGCCCAGTTGGCGCTCGTGATCGTCGCCGTGCTGTAGCGAATTTCGTACGACGTCGCCGTGCCCGAATTGCCGTCGTCGCCCGGCGCCGTCCAGCTCAGCTTGAGCGACACCGCCGAGCACAGCCAGTAATCGCACGTGGCCGGGTTGCTGTCGTTGTCGTCGTTGTCGACGGTCAAGTTCGCCACCGTCGCCGGAGCCGTCGTGTCGGTCGTCGTCGTGGCGGCGCTCGCCACGTTCGACAGACCGGATTCGTTCGACACTTCGTCGCGCGTCTTCATCGCAAAATAGTAAGTCGTCCCGGACGCCAACCCGCTCACCGTCATCGATTGGCTCGTGCCCGCCGCGGCCGGAGCAGGTTCGCCGCCGACCTGCGTCGCGCTCGCCCAGTTGCCGCCGGTAATCGTCGCCGTGCTGTAGCGGATGTCGTACGCCGCCGCCGTGCCGGTTGCGCCGTCGTCGCCCGGCGCCGTCCACGTCAGTTGGATCGACGAGGTCGTTGCGCCGCCCGCCGCGAGGTTCGTCACCGCCGCAGGCGCCGTCGTGTCGCCGAGCGACGTCGTCGCCGCGCTCGCCACGTTGGAGATCGCCGACGTATTGGCGTAAGTGACGGTCGGGCTTGTGTAATTCAGATCGCTTGATTTGATTGCAAAATAGTACGTGGTGCCCGCCGTCAGTCCGCTCACGGTCAGCGACTGGCTGGTGCCCGCCTCGCCAGGCGTCGGTTCGCCCGTCGCCTGCGTGGCGCTCGCCCAGTTCGCCTCGGTAATCGGCGCCGTGCTGTACCGGACGTCGTAGCTGCTTGCGAAGCCAGCCGGATCGTCGTCATTGCCCGGCGCCGTCCATGTCAGCCCGATCGCGCTTGACGATTGGGCGGTCGCCGCCAGCGACGTCACCGCTCCCGGCGGCGTGTTGTCCGGCCCCGCTCCCGCTCCGACGAACTGGATTTCGCCAAGCTTGGCGTCGCCGGAAGGCGAAGAAAGCACGAAGCGGTAGTCGGCGCCAAGCACGTTCACCGTATGCGTCAGCCAGCCGGCCGTGCCGGTCAGCGTGTCCGTGTACAGCAGGCTCCAGGCGCCGGGGCGTCCGACGTACACGGACAATGTGCCGGTTCCGCCGGTTGTGTACGCCTTGATCTGATTGATCGACCGGATCGTACCGTACGTATACCCGTAATTGACGTTCATGGCGGCCGGGTAGGAGGCCGGGTCCCAAGTTGTCGCCGTGTCGCCGTCGATCAGCTTCGTCAGCACGCCTCCGCCCGCTTCGGCGATCAGCTTCGACGCGTCAAGCGTCAAGCCCCAGGCGACGTTCGTTTTTTTGCTGCCGACGTTCGACAGGCCCGAAACGTTGCCGGCATCGTCCGTCGCCTTCAGCGCAAAATAATACGTCGTGTTCGGCGTCAAGCCGCGCACGATTTTGATTTGCGTGGTGCCGGCGGCAGTTGGCACCGGCACCGTTGCGACCGGCGTTGCGCTCGCCCAGTTGGCGCTCGTGATCGTCGCTGTGCTGTAGCGGATCTCGTACGACGTCGCCGTTCCGGCGCTGCCGTCGTCGCCGGGAGCCGTCCAGCTCAGCTTGAGCGACGTGGACGAACAATGCCAGAAATCGCACGTCCCGGGGTCGCTGTCGTTGTCGTCCTGATCGGCGGTCAAATTCGTCACCGCAGCCGGCGCCGTCGTGTCCGGGTCGGCGTATGATCGCCCGCCCGGAGCCAGATTCGCCGCCAGCATCGTTACGGCCAGCATGATGACCGTAAGCCATGTCGTTCCCTTGTTGCCCGTCATTCGTTTCCTCATTCGCGAGTCTCCTCCATGAGTACGAATAGTAAAATCAATGAAATCTCTTCAAACCAATCTCCTTCCCGGCATCAAACCGTTGCTTCCGGTTATGCAGCGTCGCTCCTCGCCGTCCACTCCCCCTTTCCGCCCGCCGCGGAAAACAAAAACGCCGCCTCGCAACCCCATCATCCCGGAATGTTCGGCAACGTTTTTCAATCCGCACACCTCTATCATCCCGGAGGCGGCGCAAGTTCGCAATCGGACTCTGATGCGTTCCGTTATCTTTCGATATCCTTTTTTTTGGCGGCTCGGCACCATCCCCTGCGGGGCCGCCGCTCTTCCTACTCCTTGACGCTGCCGAGCACAATGCCGCTCATGAAGAACCGCTGCAGGAACGGGTACACGCACAGCACCGGCAGCATGCCGAGAAAAATTTGCGCCGCGCGAATCGCCCGGTCGTTCAGCTCGGACAAGAAGCGCAGCATCGTCGGGTCATTGATCTGCGTCATGTCGAGCCGCACGACGATCGTCTGCAAATAGCTCGCCAGCGGATAATGAATCGGGTCGTTCATATAGATGAGCCCACCGAACCATTCGTTCCAGTGGCCGACGATGGTGAACAGCGAAACGGTGGCGATCGACGGCATCGACAGCGGCACAATAATGCGCCACAACGTCTGCCAGTGGCCGGCGCCGTCGATGAACGCCGACTCGGACAGCTCCTTCGGCAAGTTGCGGAAGAAGTTGAGCATCAGCACGACGTTAAAAATCGGCACCGCGCCAGGCAGCACAAGCGCCCAGATGGAATCGAGCATGCCGAGCTGGCGAATGACCATATAAGTCGGAATGAGGCCGCCCGAGAACAGCATCGTAAACACGAACACCCACGCGTACCCGGTGCGGAACTTCAGCTGGACGACATCCTTGGACAGCGGATAAGCGGTCAAAATCGTCAGCGTCATGTTGATGAGCACGCCGAGCAGCACTCTTTTGCCGGAAATGCCGATGGAAGTGAGAAATTCTTTCTTCTCCGCCACGAACGTATACGCCCGCGCGGTAAAATCGACCGGCCACAGCGTCACCCGGCCCGCTTCGATCGCCGCCGCCGAGCTGAAGGAGACCGACAGCACGTTCAGCAGCGGCAGCAGGCAGGCAAGCGACATGACGGCAAGAAACGTATAGTTGAAAGCGATAAACAGCTTGCGGCTCGCGGAGCGGTGTTCGACCACGCGCGCCCCTCCTCTCCTCGTTGCGCCTTCGGACAAACCCAACGCGCCGGGCTAAAAAATGCGGTAATTGGCGAAACGATAAGCCAGCATATAGGAAACCGAAATGAGCAGCAGCGAAATGACCGACTTGAACAGTCCCACCGCCGTGGCGACGCCGAACTGGCCGTTGCCGAGCCCGATCCGGAACACGTACGTGTCAAGGATGTCGCCGGTCGAATACACCGACGGATTGTACAGGTTAAACACCTGGTCGAAACCGGCGTTCAGCACGTTGCCGAGGCTCAGCGTCAGCATCAGCACAACGATCGGCACGATGCTGGGCAGCGTGATGTAGAGCGTCATTTTCCAGCGGCCGGCGCCGTCGATCACCGCCGCTTCGTAAAGCGCCGGGTTGATGCCGGCGATGGCGGCCAAATAAACGATCGTGCCGAAGCCGAACTCCTTGAGCACGTCCGTTGCCACCAGCACGTATGGAAACAGGTGCGAATTGCCGAGAAACAGCACCTTCGGGAAGCCGAGCCAGCCGAGAAACTGGTTGACGATGCCCGCCGATGGCGACAGCACGTCGATCAGAATGCCCGCCATAATGACCCACGACAGGAAGTGCGGCATGTACAGCACGGTTTGTACGGTTCGTTTGAACAGCCGTTTGCCGACTTCGTTCAGCAGCAGCGCCGTGGCGATCGGCGCCACCAGGCCGGCGGCGATTTTCATCAAGCTGATGAACACGGTGTTGCGAATGACGGCCATCGTGTCCGGGAGCCCGTAGATGTAGCGGAAATGCTCCCAGCCCACCCATTCGGAGCCGAGCAGCCCGTTCATCGGGTTGAAGTTTTGGAACGCAATCGCAATGCCGACCATCGGTCCGTAACAGAACAGCAGCACCAAGGCAAGGCCCGGCAACAGCATCAGATGCAGCGGCAGTTCCAGCTTCCAGTTTCTGCGGGCCATGAGATGCGCCCCCTTTCGTCGTTGTCGGGAATCAGTCGCGTGACAGACGAAAGGGATAGAGGCAGCCCCCTATCCCCAACGCTTCGCCGCTTATTGGATTTGACCGCTGGCGTTCACTTCGTCGAGGATGTCTTTGCCGCCGGAATCCATCCACTTCTTGACCCATTCGTCGAACGATTCGAGCGGCTTCGTGCCCATGATGATTTCCGTAAACGCTTTGACCTGGCCGTCCCGCAGCGTCGGCCCTTTGGCGACCATCGTCGGCGTCGGCGATCCGGTGTAGGCGGATTGCAGGATGCGTTTGTTCTTCTTGTACTGGCCGAGCACATCGAACACGCTGCCCGTATCCCACAGTTTGGCTGCCGCCCATTGCGTTAAGTCGCCGGCCTTGTATTTCTGCACCTGATCGTACGCGTCCTTCTGGGTGGCGTCGAGCTTGGCCGGGCTGTTCGCTTTCAGCGCCTCCTGCACGGCGTAGAACGTATTCTGGTTCGTGTCGGCGAAGCCGCCGCCGATCGGCGGATACATATGCAATCCGTACGATACGCCGTTGGCGGTAACCGTATGGTGCGTCATGTCCTTTTTGTTGAACAGCGTATCCATCACGTAATTGAGCAGGATGAACGGCGCTTCCGGGTATTTCGACTTCTTGCTGACGACGTAAAATTGCGACGGCATCCCGCCCGTGCTTTGCGCGAGCACCGGCTTGTCGTCCGCGGACGGAATCGGGTAAATGCCCCAGTCGGCGTTCGGATTGTCTTTCTTCATGTTGTTGATCGGCCAGGTCGGCACCCAGAAGGCGCCGAATGTCATGCCGACTTTGTTCGACGTCGCCAGTTCGGCCGACTTGTTGCCGTCGATGACGCTGAATTCCGGATAAATCGCGCCCGCCTTGAACAGCTCCTGCAGCTTGCCGAGCGCCGTTTTCACTTCCGGCTGCGTATCGGCCCATACCGCCTTGCCATCCGCGCCTTTCAGGAAGATCAGGTTCGTTCCGGAGCCTTTGGTCGGGTTGAACGGATACGCGTGATAGCCGTTGAAGAAGCCGTCCAGACCGGACCAGCCGTTCCACAGGTTGTAGTCGAGGCTGAGGCCGTACGTGTCGTTTTTGCCGTTGCCGTCCGGATCGTTCTTCGTGAAGGCGATAGCGATCTTGATGACGTCGTCCATCGTTTTCGGCGGCTCCAGGTTCAGCTTCTTCAGCCAGTCGGTGCGGATGAACAGGCTGTGCGCGTCGTCCATGCCGCCGCCGTTGGCGGGAATGCCCATGATTTTGCCGCCTACGGTAGCCGCCTTCAGCCGCAGGCCGGTGCCTTCCTCAATGCTCGATTTGGTAAAATCGCTGGCGAACTTCTTGTACGTGTCGGTCAAATCGGCGATCGCGCCGGCTTGCACCAGCACCTGGAACTGCTGCGAATCGACCAGCATAAAATCGGGCAAATCGCCGGACGCCATCGTAACCGCCATTTTGTTCTGGTATTGCTGGTCGCTCACCTTCCATTTGTTGACGACCTTGATGCCGAACATGCTTTCGAAATCCTTGGTCCAAATGTTCGTGTCGAGCGAATCGCCGTTCTGGAATTTGACGCCCGCGTTGACGGCGCGCACCGTCGTCAATTCGATCGGCGGATCGTACTTGCCCGTCGGCCCGGTCGGCGCGGACGGTCCTTTGGCCGTCGCTGCCGGCGACGCGCTTGCCGCTGTCGACGCCGATGCCGCCGGAGACGAGCTGGCGTCGCCTGATTTGCTGCCGCCGTCGCTGCATGCGGCCGCCGTCGTCATGACGAGCGACAGCGCGATAAGCGCCAGCGCCTTGCCTTGTTTTCGTGCCATTTGGCAACCTCCCCTGATTGTCGCATTCGGAAATCCCTTGCAAGCTTCATTATGCGGGTGGAAGGTGTCTCATAAAATAGTAAAGGTATGGCTTCCTTTATCCTTCTATATCTTCTTGAGCGAATCGCGGTACTCTTGCGGCGTCAGTTTGGTCGCTTTCTTGAAGAAGCGGGTAAAATACGGCGCCGAATCGTAGCCGACGCTCATCCCGACCTCATGGATTTTCAGGTGCGATTCCGCCAGCAGCCGTTTGGCCAGCTCGACCCGTTCGGACGTGATGTAGTCGCTGATGCTCTGGCCCGACTTCGCCTTGAACAGGCGAGACAAATAGAATGGCGTCAAATACACATGATCGGACAACCGGTTCAGCGACAGATCGCCGGCGATATTGTCCTGCACGTACTGGTACACCCGGTCGACGACTTCGTTCGTTTCGGTTTCGCTTTCGTCGCTCATCCGCTCGAACAGCCGCTCCGCCGTCTGGCGGAAATAAGCGGCCGCTTCCGCCCAGGAAGCATGCTCGTGAATGGCATACAGCTTCGACGGTTGCCCGCCGGCGCCCAGCGCGGCGAATGCGTCCAGCCGGTTCATGTGCGAGACGAAGATCGCCGTCAGCTCGAAGAAGGCTTCCAGCGGCAGCCCGCTGTGCAGCGACGGCGCCCCTTCGACAGAAGCGGCGATATCGTCGAACAGGCGAAAAAACTTCTCCCGATCCTTCTGCGCCAAATATTGGTCGAGCAGCCGGATCCGCTTAACTTTGGCCCGCGCCTGGCGGTCGCTGCCCTCCGCGAACCGCTCGTCGGACAGCAGCATTTCGCTGCCGAGTCCGAGCCCGCGCTCGAACAGCGCGCTCAAACTGTCGTATTTGGCCGGAAGCGCTTCCCAGGAGCAAGGCCCGCTGGCGACGACGAACGAAAGTGCGAGCTGCAAATATTGGCTGCAGGCCGATTGCACCGATTCCAGCATGCCGAGCATATAGGCCTGCAGCCCGTCTCCCTCCGCACCGGGGGCGAAAGCGGCGGCGAACTTGCCGTCTCCCGGCTGCATCAGCCAGACGAGTCGTTCATGTTCGCCGGGCAATTGGAACAGCACGAAGTCGCGGGAAAAAAATTCGCGGAAAATGTTGTCCACCGAATAGCGGAACAACGCCTTGTCGCCGCCGGCGATATCGTCCCGCCACTTGTCGATGCGGCCGATCGCCGCCAGCACGGGACGGTCGGCTTCGAACGGAAGGCCAAGCTCGGCGAACTGCGCCCGGCGCGACCCTGCCGAGGGAGGATCGCCCGCCAGCAGCGAGCTCATGTACTCCTTGCGCAGCACGGGCAGCGCCGCCTTCATCTGCTCGCGGGCGCCGACGATCAGGCGGTCGTACGTCATTTCTTCGTCGATGAGCGCAATCGATTTGGCCAGCGCCGCCAGAATCGGTTCGTCGCCTTCCGTCTTCAATACGTAATCGACCGCCCCGCCGCGAATCGACGACTGGATATACGAAAAATCGTTGTACCCGGTCAAAAAAATAACTTTGCAGCGCGGCCACAGCCGCACGATTTCGCGCTGCAGCCGGGTGCCGTCCATCTCCGGCATCTGGATGTCGGTCAGCACGATGTCGATGCGCAGCTTGCGCGCGATGTCGAGCGCTTCTTCCCCGTCGTACGCCTGATGCAGCTCCAGCGGATAATCCGACTGGGCAATCGTTTCGGTGAGCCCTTCGACGATAATCGCTTCGTCGTCGACGATCAGCATGCGGTACATTCGTCTGTCCCCTTTCGGTTACGCCGTGTCGAGCGGCAGCCGAATCGTCACCTTCAGCCCGCCCAGCTCGCCTCGTGCCACGGAAATGCCGTAGCCGTCGCCGAAGCGGATTTGCAGCCGCCGATGCACGTTCAGCATGCCGGTGTATTCCATCTCCTTGCTGCGGGAGGCGAGCCGATCGCCCAGCCGACGCAAGTCCTCGTCGCTCAGTTGATCGCCGTTGTCGGCGACGGCAATGAGCAAATCGCCGTCCCGGCGTTCGAACGATACGTCGATGCGGCCGTTTTTGCGCTTCTCCTCGAGCCCGTATTTGTACGCGTTTTCGATGATCGGCTGGAGGAACAGGCGCGGCACGCGTTGCCCGGCGCAGTCGTCCGGCAGCTCGCCGAAATCGACGCGGATGCGGCTTTTGGCGAAACGGATGTTCTGGATTTCCGCATACGTGCGGGAATGTTTGCACTCCGCGGCCAGCGTCGCTTCCTCCGCCGCATTGCGCGTGATGTATTGAAAGTATTCGCCCAGATGCTGGCTGAACCTGACGACGCTTTCGTTGTCGTTCATTTTGGCAAGGCGGTACAGGATGAAGTATGTATTGTACAAAAAATGCGGATTGATCTGCGACTGCAGCTGCTTCAGCTCCGAGCTTTTGGCGCGGATGTTCTGTTCGTACACTTCGTGAATGAGCACCTTCAGCTTCTCCGTCATCATGTTGAACCGCTCGAACAAGTACAGGAACTCGTTGTTCGGCCGAGGCAGCGGCACCGGCTCGAGATTGCCCGCCTCCACCTTGCGGAAGGCGGCGATCATTCGCTGCAGCGGCTTGTGGATCAGCCGGTAAATCCAGTAAGAGTGCACCAGCACGACGAAAAAGGAAAGGATCGACAGCAGCCACAGCATCGTCCGGTATTTGGCGAGCGGGCCGAGCATCTTCTCCTGCGGCACGAAGGCGATCAGCGTATAGCCAAGCATCCCCGACCGTTGGCAGGCGGCCATGAAGACGCCGTTGTCAAGCTGCAGCTTGCTGTCGCTGCCTGAGGAGGCGGGTTCTTCCGGCGCGCTGCCCGCTGCGTCGACCGCCTCCGGGTCCGGGAGCGGGGAATGCAGGCGCACGTAGTTCTGCAGTCTTGCGGTGTCGCCGGCCGATTGAATGGCGGCCACGACCCAGCCCTGCTCCGTCTGCACAAGCGCCGCCCCCGCGCCGGCCTGGCCGAAAAACGACTGCAGCGCCGTCTTCATCACATCGAGATTCAGCTCGATTGACAGCAGGAACGTTTGCTTCATCCCGGGCAGGTCGGAGCCCGGATAAGCGACGGCGAGAAACAGCCGGCCCTCCCAATAATACGTGCGCGGCCCTTTTAGCTTGAATACCGGCTCGACCGCCTTGAAATCGTCGTCGAGCAAGTCGCTGATCGTCTTCTCCGTGGACAGCGTCCGACCGATCGTGGCGATGTGGGCGCTGACGCTTTTTACATACAGGCTGGAGCTTTTGATAATTTGCAGCTTGTTCTGGATTTGCGTCACCGTGTCCGCCCATTCGGCGATCGACATCGTATGGCTGACGAAGGCGAGCCGCTGCAAGTCCTTGTCGACGATATATTGCTGCAGCAGGCTGAACAGGTGTACATTCTCCGTATCGAGCGATTGCAAATAAAAATCGACGCGCGTCTGCAGCGACGTGGACAACTCCTCGCGCACGCTCGTTTCGCCGAGCTTGTTCATTTCGAGCCCGATGCCGTACAGCGGGGCAATCACCATCAGCAGCGCGATGACCAGTCTGGGAAAAATCGTGCTCGTCGGGCGCCGCCAAGCGAGAAGGGCCATATCCGATCGCTCCTTGTCCCGGAAGCGAGCGACCTTGCGCCGTAGCCGGGGAATATGCAAGCCGGGAAATCCCCACTACTTTCGCCGGGCAGGAAGGAATTTCCTTCCGCTATCGTCGCCACACCCCAAGGAACACGCCCGGGAACCTCCTCCCGCGGCGGACGTTACCCTAAATCTACCCCGCGCCGACAGGGGAAGGAATAGCCGAACGATATCTTCCGTTATCCTTTTATATCCACTTCGATTTGGCGCTAGGCAAGCGGCATACCGGCCGAGCCTATAACGACACGTTAGCTTGGCTCGCCTGCCGCTGCCGCAACCAACAGCCATCATCACGCCTGCCGCTGCCGCAACCAACAGCCACCATCGCGCCTGCCGCACTTCTACCCGTCGCTCTTGAACACGATACGCTTGTCCCGGGCCGCTGCTCCAGCCGCCAACTTGTCCGATCCGCCGCTGCAACCGGCCGTCCCTCCGCAAACATGTTGTCAGTCAGGTATCCCCTTGACTCAGACTGGAACAGGGATGTCCACTCTGGAGCTTCCTTTCTGCCCGTTATCCCCTCGACTCAATCTCAAGCGTCAACAAGTTACCGTCGCTTATTCTTACAACCTTGCATACTCCTCCCCAACGGCCGCCACAAGGAAAATAGGCCCTATTTTCCGGCTTATTCGCCTCATTTGGCCCCCCATAACGAAAATAGCCAGCGAAATCGCTGGCTATTTTCTCGAATGGGCTGTTTTTCCGCCGCCGCCGGGTGAATAGCCAGCGAAATCGCTGGCTATTTTCGCAAGCAACCCGCCATAACGCGAAATAAGCCATTTTTCATTGGCTATTTCCGGCGCGCGTGCGCGCAAGCTACAAAAACAACCGCCTCCCGGCGTCGTCCAGTTCGTACGCGCGAATGCGTTCGCTGCCGCCCGCCCCGCGCAGCAGCCGCTTGTGGCACAACCCCTGCAGCGACTGCCTCGCATTTTCCGCATGCACGCCCAAATGCTCGGCCTGCAGCTTCGGCGTAATCGGCCGCATCGCCATCGCGATGTAGCGCAGCACCTCCTTCTCCTTCAAGCTCAGCTCCGCCTGAGCGGCAGCATCGCCGTAGCAGCGCCCCATCACGTGCAGCAAAAATTGCTGGCAGCGGCGCGGCTTGTGCTCGATATCGTCGGAGGAGAACCGGTATACTTGCCAGCCGTCCAGAATCAAATGATTCTGGCGCATGAGGCCGTCGCCGAATTTCCAGCGGTCGACGTCCCGCAGATGCGGGCCGAAGCCGTCCAGCGCAAACTTGATTTTGTACGGCGCCCGCAAATAGGCAAAATCGAGATAACGAACGCCATCGGCAAAATCCTGCACCTCATACTCCGGGTGCAAATGCTGAAAATTGCCGATCGCCAGCCACCAGACGCGCTGCAAAAACAGTTTCTCCAGAAAGCCGAGCCCTTCCCGCAATCTTCTCCTCCTTTCCCCGTCGCTGCTCTCGCGATGATGCCGTATGAACGCTTCATACGCCTCCTCAAAGCTCAATTTGACCCCTCCTTCGTTTGACACGAACGCCGCCTCCAAAACAAAACGCCACCTTTCCCGGTTTCGGAAAAGATGGCGTATGCTTTACGCGCTCGTTGCTCCTATTGTACCACACAAGCCGGCGTCACCGCTGAAAAAATTCCAGCTTTTCCCCGTCCGGCCCGTAAAAAAACGCGATCCGCGCGTTCAGCGCAGGCAGCTCGCGCGACTTCTCGTCGATCAGCTTGACGCCGCGGGCGCGCAGCTTCTCCACTTCGGCGTCGATATCGGTGACGGTGAACGCGATATGATCGACCTTGCCTGCCGCCGGAATGCCGTCGTGGCCGCGGCTGATCAGCTCGATCTGGACATTCTCCGATCCCGGCAGCGACAGCAGGCCGAGCTCCAGCTTCTCGTCCACGCGAACGCGTTCCACGAGCCGCAAGCCGAGCACCTCCGTGTAAAAAGCTACCGACACGTCCATATCTTTCACCATAACGCCGATATGCTCGAGCTTCGAAATCATCTTCCTCTTCCTTTCCTGTCCGGATGTGCCTTCTTCTTGGACAATAGCACCTTTGTCCGGGAAAGGCAATGGGGGCATGAGCGTTCCGCGTCCCGACCGTTCGGCCCGAAGCGAAATAGGCCATGAAAAATGGCCTATTTCGCCGAATACCATCCCCGGAATCAATATGCTATAGTGATTTTATTGATCGCTGCCAACTGCCAATAAAGCGCCTGCGCGGCGGGAATGCGAATCGAAGCGCTGCAGCAGGCAAGGCGCCGACGGGAGGAATTTATTGCGATGTATATCGTATCCGCTCAACAGATGCGGGCATTGGACGCGCACACGATCGAAACGATCGGCATCCCGTCCGCGGTGCTGATGGAGAATGCCGCGCAAGCGCTGGCGGCGGAAGTTGCCGCCGTCGCCGAACGGCTGCGCCTGGCAGGCGAGCGCCGCAACGGGCGCTGGCTCGTGCTCGCCGGCAAAGGCAACAACGGCGGCGACGGCCTTGCCGCGGCGCGTATTCTCCAAGGGCGCGGCATCGCCGCCGACGTGCTGCTGGCCGAACCGCCGAACCGGCTCGGCGAAGACGCCGCGCTGCAGTACGGCATCGCCGTGCGGCTCGGCATCGTCGCGCGCGTCTTCGCCGACAGCGGCTCCGGCGTTGCCGGCGCCGGGTCCGGCGGCTGGGACGCGTACGACGGCATCGTCGACGCCCTGCTCGGCACCGGCACGCGCGGCGCGCCGAGGGAGCCGTACGCGGCGATGATCCGCCGCGCCAACGCCAGCGGCCGCCCGATCGTGGCGGCCGACATCCCGAGCGGTCTCGACGCCGATACCGGCGAGACACACGAGCCGTGCATCCGCGCCGAACGCACGGTGACGTTCGCTTTCCTCAAGCGCGGCTTGACGCAGTATCCGGGCGCTGCCGCGGCCGGCGCCGTATCCGTGCGGCCGATCGGCGTGCCGGAGCCGCTTGCCGCCGCGCACGGCGTAAACGTGCTGGCGCTGACCGAACGCACGCTGCGCGAACGGCTCGGCGTCGACGTCAGCCGCTCGCGCGCCGCCGACGCGCACAAGGGCACCTACGGCCACGCGCTCGTCGCCGCCGGCACGCCGGCCATGAGCGGCGCCGGGCTGCTGTGCAGCCGCGCGGCGCTGCGGGCCGGCTGCGGCCTCGCCACGTGGGCGCTGCCCGCCGGCTTGGCGCCGCTGATGCCCGGCGCGCTGCCGGAGGCGATGCTCGCGGCCGTGCCGGACGACGGCGCCGGCGGCTGGACCGCTTCGTCGGCGGCGGCGCTGCTCGCGCTAGCCGAAAGCCGCGACGCACTGGCCGTCGGCCCCGGCATGGGCCGCTTCGCCGGCGACACGGCGTGGCTGCACGCCGTCTGGACAGGCTGGCGCGGGCCGCTCGCGCTCGACGCCGACGCGCTGAACATGCTTGCGGACGCGCCGGATTTCGCGTCCTGGCCGCGCCGCGCGGCGGCGACCGTGCTGACGCCGCACCCGGGCGAAATGGCGCGGCTTGCCGGCATCGCGACGCGCGACGTGCAGCGCGACCGGATCGGCCTGGCCGCGCGCTATGCCTCCGAGCACGGCGTCACGCTCGTGCTCAAGGGCGCCGGCACCGTCGTCGCCGCAGCGGACGGTTCCGCCGCGTACGTAAACGGCAACGGCAACGCCGGCATGGCGACCGGCGGCAGCGGCGACGTGCTGACCGGCATCATCGTCGGCCTGCTGGCGCAAGGCATGAGCGCCGTGCAGGCGGCCTGCTTCGGCGTCTGGCTGCACGGCGCCGCCGGCGACCGGGCCGCGGCCAAACGTGCCGCCCCCGCTTCGCTGCTGGCCAGCGACATCATTGAAGAATTGTAGCCGCTGCAGCCGGCTGCAGAATAAGGCTGATTTCAGTTACTACTTAGGTCTCGCTCTTTAAGGGGAGATTTTTTCTTGCAGCCCGTAACGTTTGTGATCTCCATTGTGGACGTTCGATCTTCCCACGAGCGGGTACCATGGCTGAATGCTCGAGCGAACGGAAGCGGAACACAGCGCTGTTATTTTCGCATGTTTCGTCTCATGGGGTGTTTTTTCATCCATCAGCGGCTGTGAGTTCCGTTAACCTCGATAAAAACGGCTCCAGGAGACAAATAAGGGCTGTGTGTTCCGTTACATGTTCCAAGGCATCGATCCGGCCTACCTTGGTAGCCGCTCGAGGCCGGAGAGTACCTGAGTAGCAACTGATTTCAGCCTTACAGCAGCGCAAATTCCCCATCGCGCGGCCCACGTAGCCCCTGTTGCGCATGAAACATGCGCTAATTCCCCAATGTGTGGCCCATGCAGTCCCTGCAGCGCATGAAACATGCGCTAATTCAATCAATGCGTGGCCTGCATAGCCCTTGCAGCGCATGAAACATGCGCTAAACGCCCTGTTCAAGCCCACACTACCCCTGCAGCGCATGAGAAATGTGCTAGTTCTTCCGCGAGAGACCCGCATCGACCCTTCAGCGCATGTGCACACCGGCGAAAAAGCCGCTCCCGATCCAATAAACGTAATATTCCCTCACACAAAACTCATTCACTCACACGTTTCCCGTAACTATTTTCACATTTTTCTGACAACTGTTGCATAAGTCATGGGTTTTATGTTACTTTAACGTCATATATGGTGACATGAACCCAGACAAACAGCCGCAACGTCACTTCCGATAAGCCCTTAGTCGCATAATGACCCGACGCTTTTACGAACTCTTCACTTGTCGTCACAAAAACCAGTCCATAGAATGGGAATGTAGCCCCACCTCCTGCAAACCGACAACGAAAACAAGGGAGACGAGATTCATGCGAACCATTCACGTAATGGAAGCCAAAGCCGGCATGATCGTCACAAAAGACATTTACAATTCGGACGGCAAGGTGCTCGTTGCCAAAGGGGTCAAGCTAACCGAACGATATATCGACCGTTTGCTCGATTTTCGCGTTCGTTTGATAGAAGTTCACGACGAAACCGCGCCGCGGCACGAAGAGAAGCTCGACCTCCCGCTCGATCCGCTCGCGTTGACCAAGGAAGAAGTCGAGCTGTTCGTCAACCGCTCGATTCGCAAGCTGATCAAAACCGACGCGAAGAAACAGGATTTGATGCTGCTGGTGGAGGAATTGTTCGAGGTCATCACAAACGATAGTCTGGTGCTGGAGTATTTGTTCAAGATGAAAGTAATCGGGGATCGGACGTTTTTCCATACCGTGCAGGTGGCGGTGCTGTCCGTCGCAACCGGCCTGCAGCTGGAGCTGGGCAAACAAGAGCTGATCAGTCTGGGCAAAGCGGCCCTTCTGTACGACATCGGCAAAATTTTCCTCCCCCGCGACATCTTGACCGCTTCGGACAAATATACCGACAAGCAGCAAACGATCATGCGCGAGCATACGATTTCCGGTTACATGCTGCTGCAGACGAAATTCGACGAAACGATCGCCGCCGTCGCCTTGCAGCACCACGAGCGTTTCGACGGCTCCGGTTATCCGCGCCGTGTCGGCAACGACCAGATCCACCTGTTCGCCCGCATCGTGGCGGTCGCCGACGTCTACATGGCGCTGAAGAGCTACCGCTCCTACCGTCCGGCCTACCAGCCTTATGAAGCGATCGAATACATCCTCGGCGCCGGCGGCTACCTGTTCGACTCTCGCGTCGTCAGCGCTTTTACCGAAGTGTGCGCGATTTATTCGCTCGGCAGCGTCGTGCAGTTGAACGACGGTCGGGCCGGCATCGTCTCCGGAATCAACCGCAGCTTCAGCCAGCGCCCCGAAGTGACGCTGATGTTCGACAAACAAATGCTGCCGACCCCGCCCGAAACCGTCGACCTGTCGCACAAGCCGACATCGTTTATCAGCCGTGTTCTGCATGATTAGGGCGGTGAGCCGCCTTGAATGAATACCAAAAACAATTATTCCCATCCTTCACTGCTTCCCAACGCTTTTATAAAGTCAAAAAATGCTCGTCTTTTAGTTCATGAACGCCCCAAACATTTAATTGATTGTCGCTCTCTCCGACATAACCCGATGCCCCATTACTGTATTAAAGAAATGCAATAAACTCATCGGGAAAATTTATCGCCAGCTCTTCTTCTGCCTTCCTGATCATCCGAGGAACTGCCGGTAGGTTTAAATCTAAAGTATTGATCAGCTTTTTAAGCTCCGGATCCATATGGTCCCTCCAGTGTCGTCAGAGTGACTCGGAACAACAAAGGAATGGCGAAATAAGCCATCTTTTATGGTCTATTTCGTCAAAAATGGGTAGTCGCCTTAAAATAGCCAGTGAAATCATTGGCTATTCGTGTCAATCTGCCCGAATTGAGGCTGTCTGGCCAAAATAACCAGTGTTTTCGCTGGCTATTTTTGATGATAGAAGCGAAATAGAGCAAATAAGCCATCTTTCATGGCCTATTTCGCCCGCGACTGAACGATAAGACAGGAAGAACCAACCTGTGACACCTGTGACACAAACGGGAGTTCGAAATGGCATGCAACGTCGTCGCTTTTGATTACTGAATCGAAACAAAATACATGGCAAATAAGATACACATTAATATAAAGCAAAAAAGATTCGACTCATCGTATCTTTACCTAAACTAACGATAACAACAAAAACAGAGAAATAAAAAAACAACTTGTATTTGTTGTTGCTCATTCACACACCCGCCAATACCTCGGTTTTATCCGATTTTCGCCAGTCCTATTTATCTTACGTTGCTTCATGCGCGCCATTCCCCCATTCCCCCATTCCCCCATTCCCCCATTCGCCAAGTAACCCCTTGCAAAATAAGCCATGTTTTCTTGCCTATTTCGCCAAAAACGGGCAGCCTCTGCAAAATAACCAGCGAAATCACTGGCTATTTCGCTTGAAATGCCGATTTGAAGGCGATCTAGGGCAAATAACCAGTGTTTTCACTGGCTATTTCCGATGAGCCAGGCGATAGGAGGCAAATAGGCCATTTTTCATGGGCTATTTTGGTTGTTTGCCTTTCTGCAGCGTGAAGCTTGGTTGCGCTTCCCACCGCCAGCCCCCTACAAATCCTGACCCCACCCCGAAAAGATATAAATTCATCATATTAAAAAACTGAAGGCGTCAACATCCCGCCTCCAGCCCCAAACCGACCCCAAACTTTAAAAAAATCAAAATAATTGATATTTACATAAAACGACATCATTAGCTAAAAAAGTTGAAAAAAACTGGAATACTAATATACATTCTCTTTTTCATTTGGTAGAATTAGGTGTGTCAAGTAATCCAATCACGAGTCAATTCAGCTTCTTCGCTTACTACATTTTCATAATTGGCCAGTATCGTTTCTTCCGCATTTGATAAACGATAACAAGCTTTTGTTGCTTTCTTCATCAAGAGATCGTAAACGGCCGAACGTAAGTCAAGGGAAATCGTTAGCGCTTGCATGTGATTACCTCCCTATAATATATTTCCACTCTCATTTCCATAATATCAATTTTATTCTAAAAAGCGAGGGTTACTGTTGAAAAAAAAATATCGTTGGGTGTTATTTGCCCTATTTTTTTTGGCGATGCAGGTATGGTTTGTGAATATCGCCCTCCAATATCCTTATTATGGAATAAATGTGCAGAAAAACGAAAACCTTGAGTGGGAGATCACGGAGCTTGAACCCACCATACCCGGCAGCTCTGAGATCCTTCAAATCGGCGATATCGTCAAATCAGTCGACGGACAAAATCCTGAATTGTACGATACCGTCATTCGCAATGAAGCATTGGAAAAATTCCATTCGCTTGTTGTGATTCGAAATGGAGCAGAACTAACCGTACGAATGCAAGATTTCCCGAAATTCAGCAAAATCGATATTTTATCTTTTTTAGGAGAAATATGTTGTTTGACCATAGCTGCGTTAATTCTAATCAAAATTCGTAATGCGAAGTCGCCTTTACTGCTCGCACTCGTATTCATTTCCGGCGCCATTACTTTTATGAGTTTAGGTGCCAATGCCCGCAGAGACCCATTTGCCATATACATAACAACCATAATGGTAACGCTTGTCCCTTATACACTTTATCACTTTTTATCGACATTCTTTAAAGAACGCAATTTCACATCATTTACATCCATAACCGCCCGCTACCTGTACTTGCTACCACTAGTAAGAGGATTTCTTGCTATTCCGACCATTTTCAGCGCTACCTACGCCAGATTTGAACACAATCTTTCAGCAATTTCGAGTTCCATTTTTCTAATTGGAATCGTACTCAACTTTATCCTGCTGTCGAATGCTTACTGGAAACATCGCAACGAACGATCGTATCATTCCTCATTGGTGAAAATCATTTGGATTTCACTTTTCATTTCTTTTATGCCGTTTGCTTGTTTAACGATAATTCCGATAATAATAGGGGCGTTTCTTCCATTCGGCTTCGTGAACAGCATTTATACCGGCAGTTTTCTGCTATTTTTTCCCGCTTCGTTCGCTTATTTGATGGTTACCAAGCAGCTGTTCGACCTCCATATCGTGGCGAGGCGCGTCCTTATCGCCGCAGCCATGGCCCTGATTCCGAGTGCAGTGCTTGTATTGGTTACTCTGCTGTTTGGCTCTAAGAAACCGGTTGACTCCTATCTGCTTTTGTTCGTGTTGTTCGAAGCGGTAATCGCCGCCCTTCTCTACTCCATGGAATATTTCACCACGAAGCTCGAACCGATCGTGTTCCCGCGCAAGCATCAGCTGCGCGAAGCGATCGGGAATGTGGCGAACAAGCTCGGCTCGATCACCAGCTTCCGCGAGCTGAAGGACATCATTCTCATCGACATCGTCGACACGATGCAAGTGCATGGCGGCGCCATTGTGTTCCGATCCGGCCGGGAGCTGGAGACGATTGCCGCGGGCCATATCGATACGGCCGAAGTGGAGCGCCTGATCGGAGCAACCGATACGCCCGAGCACCCGGCATACATTTGCCTTCCTGTCAGCCGCAACGAAGAATACGCCAGCTTCCTGATCCTGACGCTGAAAACGACGAACACCCGGCTCAGCCGCGAAGAGATCGAATGGCTGAACCTGATTGTCTCCTACCTCTCCATCAGCCTGGAGAACGTTTACCTGATCCGCAAGCTGCTGTCGCGGCTGCAAAGTCTGGCGTCGCTCCTGCCCGACGAACAGGAGGCAACCGAAGTCAATTGGTTCCGCAAGCTCATGTTCGAGCTGCAGGAGAAGGAACGCGCGCGCATCGCCGGCGATCTGCACGACACGACGATGCAGGACCTGATCTTCCTGAAATACCGCTTCGAAGGCGTAATGACCAACTATTCGCTGCAGCCCAAGGATGCGCAGGAAATTCGCAACCTGCTCGACTACGTGGAGGTCATCACGACGAATCTCAGGCAAAGCTGCTTCGAGCTCCATCCCTACTTGTTGAAGGATCATGGGCTGGTCGAAACGGTGAAACGTTTCGTCCGGCTGGAAGCGGCCGTCTGCAGCTTCAATCTGAGTTTCGACGCGGACGGCGCCGACGAGATCGAACGCATGGACCTTGACTGGAAGAAACACGTATTCCGCATCTGCCAGGAGTTCATCAGCAACGCCAAAAAACATGCGGAGGCATCGGAGGTGAGATTGACGTTATCGGCTGCGGGAGGCACGACCCGGCTAAGTTATGAAGACGACGGCGTCGGATTCGACCCGAAAGAGCCAACAATGCGGGAAATCGGCGGATCCGGTTTCGGCATGGAGCAGTTGAGAGGCCGCATCTTAATGCTTGGCGGCAATTGGGAGCTGTTAACGGGGAAAGGCGAAGGGGTCCAATTTCGCATCCAGTTTCCGATGAAAGGACAACAATCGGCATGAACGAATCCATCCGCGCGCTCGTCATCGACGATCACCCATTGGTCGCCCGGGCAACAGCCAAAATGCTGGGCTCGATCGAAACAATCGTTCAAACGGATATCGCCTTCAGCGCAAGCGAAGGTTATGAGAAGGCTGAACAGCTGCAGCCGCAGCTTGCCGTTATCGACCATCATCTGCCGGACGAAACGGGCTGCGAGGCGGCGCAGAAGCTGCGACAGCGGTATCCGGCCATGTCGATTGTGCTGATTACGGCGGACGATCTGCTTCCGCATACGGAGTCATTCTTTCGTTCGCGAGCGGACGCCTTTCTTTCCAAAGGCATGAGCGTCGCAACGATGATCAGCATCATCACGTGCGTACTGGATGGGATGTTCGTCGTGCCGGCGGACATCTTCGCCGAACGGTTTGGCAGAATCAAACAGCCCCTGCCCGAAACCGAGCTGCTGACCGCGTACGAGGCCAGCCTGATGGGTATGATTATGCAAGGCGTAACGCAAGACGACATCTCCAGGCGGCTCTACATCAGCAAACGTTCCATCGACAATCATCTGCGCAAAATTTATGGCAAACTCGGCGTCACCAACCGACTGCAAGCGATCGACAAGTGCATCCGGCTCGGGTACAAGCAGACGCAAACCGGCAACTGACCGGTCCGGGCGCCGCTATTCGTCAATTCCGGCAAAAAACAGCTCAAACGCCATGACCAGCTGTTCGGTCAAGCTGTCGTCTCCCATTTCCATGCTCCAGAACGACAGCACGCCAAAAAACGTCTGTACCGCAAGGTACGCCAGTTGTTCCGGCGGAATCCGTTTCGTAAATTCGCCGTTTGCTTGTCCCGCGGCCATAATCGGCGTAATTTGCTCGATCAGCTCGCGGAACATCGTCTGTTGGAAGGCCAGCGACTTGGCGCTGCCGAACGCGCTCTGAAACATCGTTCGCGCCAGCGGCCGGCTGAAATCCAGCTTCGACACGATATCAAGCAGCAGCGCCATCAGCTTCGGCACGAACGGTCCCGTCTTGCCGTACAGCTTCTTGATTTCGCCGACGGCCCAGAAGCTTTGCATGTCGCAGAGAATATCTTCCTTGCTGCCAAAATAGTTAAAGAACGTCCCCTTGGCCACGTTCGCTTGTTTCGTAATTTGCTCCACCGTTGTCGCCTCGTAGCCATGTTCGGCAAAAAGCTTCCTCGCGGCGTCCATGATCCGGTTGTAGGTCTCTTTCTTCTTGTCCTCGCGATTCATCGAACGTCACCTCCTCCCCATCGTATCACACATTCAACTTTCCGCAACTATATTTATGACCGAAAGTTCAATAATTGTTGAAATCGGTTTCATTATGCATGCCCTTTATTGCAATAAAATATAGTAATACAAGCAAATAGAATACAATATAAAAAATGACCAAAGGACTAAATATTTATTGACCTTCGGTCATTTTTAGGGTATAAAAAAATAAAACGACTGGCGAATCGCGGCACGACCATCCCGATAAAAGGATGACCTGCCGCGGAATCGATGGAGGGAAACGGACGATGATCGAAAAGTGGTACAACGGTTTGTCCAAAGCCAGATGGCTTGTCATTGCGCTGTGGCTGGCGGTAACGGTGGCGTCGGTGCTGGCATTGCCCGATCTGCAGCAAATTGTGCGCGGCACGGAGCAGAAGTTCGTGCCGGCCACCTCGGAGTCGGTGCAAGCCCGCAACATTCTCGAGCGGATCGATCCGGCGCAGAAAAGCAAGTCCGGCGCCGTCATCGTGATCGTTCGCGACGGCGGTTTGCAAGATGCGGACCGCAGCTGGTTGAAATCCAAAACCGACGATCTGAAACGGGACAAAGACAAGCTGGAGCTTGCCGGCTTGATGACGGCGTCGGACGATCCGTCGCTGGCGGCCAAGTTTGAAAGCAAGGACGGTACGATGCAGTTGGCGCTTGTCAATTTCGTCAAGGCGGAGAACGACCCGGCTGTGCAGGACAATTTGACGATCATCGAGGATCGGCTGAAAGACGTTCCCGCGGGGGCCGAGGTGTATGTGACCGGCAGCGCGGCGATTTCGAAAGATTTTCAGAAATCGTCCGAAGAAGGGTTGCAGAAGACGGAGCTGCTGACCGTCGGGCTTGTGCTCGTCATCCTGCTCATTGTCTTCCGCTCGCCGATCGCGCCATTCGTGCCGCTGATCAGCATCGCCTTTTCGCTGGTCATCACGCGCGGGCTTGTCGCCTGGGCCGCCGACCGTTTCGGCTTGCCGGTGTCGTCGTTTACGGAATCGTTCCTGATTGCGGTCCTGTTCGGCGCCGGAACCGATTATTGCATTTTGCTCATCCAGCGCTTCCGCGAAGAGCTGAGCGGCGGCTGGAAGCCGGTTGACGCTATCGCCCGGACGATGCGCACGGTCGGCAAGACGGTCGTTTTCTCCGGCAGCACTGTGCTGATCGCCTTCTTCCTGATCGGCTTCGCCAAATTCGGCCTGTACCAGTCGGCCGTCGGGGTATCGATCGGCGTCGCCGTCAGCTTGCTCGCCTGTCTGACGCTGACGCCGGCGATCATGATCATTCTCGGACCGAAGATGTTCTGGCCGGTGAAGGTGAAAGCCGGGCAAGGCCACGGCGACTCGCGGCTGTGGGGTGCGCTTGCGGGGCTTGCATCCAGGCGCCCGGCGCTTGTGCTGATCGTCGCGATTCTCGTGCTGTCGCCGCTGACGCTGCTGTTCCAGGGCAAACGCTCGTTCGACGATATTGCCGAAGTGAAGCCCGATTTCGGTTCGGTCGTCGGCTTCAATAAAGTGAAAGACAAGTTCGGCGCGGGCGACATTTATCCGGTCACCGTGACGCTGACGTCGTCCGGTTCGATGCGGACGCCCGAAGGGCTCGCCGCGCTGGAGAAGATCAGCGCCGACGCGAGCGCCGTCGCCGGTGTTGCCGAAGTGCGCAGCGCGGCGCGGCCGCTCGGCAAGCAGCTGACCGAGCTGACGGTGCCGGACCAGCTCGGCAAAACGGGCGCCGCGCTCGGCGACCTCGGCGGCGGCACCCGGCAGGTTGCCGGCGGGCTGGAGCAAGCGAGCAAGCAGCTGCAGCAAGGTTCCGGCGACGTGAAGCAGCTGCAGGGCGGGCTTGGACAGCTTGCGGCCAGCACGCGTCAGGTCGAAGACGGGCTGCAGCAGCTGGCCGGCGGCCTCGACCAAAGCGCGCAAGCGCTTGGCGGCATTGCCGCCGGCATCGGCAGCGCGCAGGACGCCGTCGGCTCGATGGCCGGCGACCTCGGCGAGCTGCTGGCGCGCAACCCGGCGCTGGCGGACGACGCCGCGTTCCAGGCGCTGCAGGCGAAGCAGCAAGGTGCGGCTCAAGGGCTCGGGCAGGTCGCGCAAGGCGTGGCGCCGGTGCGGCAAGGCATCGCCGCCATGGCGCCGTCGGTGCGGCAAGCCGCCGGCGGGCTGGCGCAGATCGAAGCCGGCCAGACACAAGCAGCCGAAGGCGTAGGCAAGCTGCAAGGCGGGCTTGACGAGCTGACGAAGGGGCTCGGCGAAGGCACGGCGGCGCTGCGTCAAATCGGCGACGGCCTCGATCAGGTGCGCGCGGCGCAGACAAGTATCGCCAGCGGCAGCGGCAAGCAGATCGCCGGCTGGTACGTGCCGGCGGAAGCGCTGCAGAGCGGCGATTTGAAGAAGGCGCTCGACGCGTACATGTCGCCGGACGGCTTGACGACGAAGCTGGAGGTGGTGCTCAGCGACAATCCGTACAGTGCGGAAGCGATGGGCCGCATCGACGGGCTGCGCGACGCGCTGAAGCAAAGCGCGGCAGCGACCGGCATCGCCGCCCCCGATTTGAAGTTGACCGGCACGACGACGCAATCGACCGAGCTGCAAGCCATTTCGCAGCATGACTTCCTGCGCACGGGCGGGCTCGTGATGCTCGGCATCTACATCGTGCTGGCGCTGCTGCTTCGTTCGGCGCTTGCGCCGCTGTACATTTTGCTGTCGCTCGGGTTCAATTACCTGATGACGATGGGCATTCTCGAGTTTATCTTCGTCAAGCTGCTGGGCCATCCCGGCTTGTCGTGGTCGGTTTCGTTCTTCGTCTTCCTGATTATCGTCGCCCTCGGCGTCGATTACAGCATCTTCCTGATGGCCCGCTTCAAGGAGGAATACCGGCCGGGCGGCATTGCCGCCGCGATGCGCAAGGCAATGTCGACAACGGGCGGCGTCATCATGTCGGCGGCGGTCATCATGGGCGGCACGTTCGCCGCGTTGATGCTGTCGGGCGTCGGCACGCTGACGCAGATCGGCGCCGGCATTCTGATCGGGCTGCTGTTCTACTCGATCGTGTTCATGGGCCTGATCGTCCCGGCCGCGGCAAACTTGTTCGGCGAAGCAAACTGGTGGCCGTCGAACCGCAAGCGTGCGGCAGCCTCGGCGGCGGTTGCGACGCCAGCAGGAGCGACGTCGGCGGGGGGAGCAACAGCGGCGGCGGAGTGACGTTAAAGCAGCGATAACTGCGGACCTGGGAGGTCCGCTGTTATTTTATGTTGGCGAAGAGAAAGAATAAGCCATGTTTTGTGGCCTATTTTTCCCAAAAGGGATGGTAGCAACGAAATAGCCAGTGATTTCGCTGGCTATTCGTATCAATCTGCCCTTGATGGGGCTATTTGGTCAGAATAACCAGTGTTTTCACTGGCTATTTCGTCCGGATAAGCGGAAAAAGGGCGAATAGGCCATTTTTTATGGCCTATTTTCAGATGCTGCGTCATCGGAACGATTGCCGACAGCGTAACAGCTCAGCGCTCATGGCGACTGCAGCGACTTCACCGGCCACATCAGCGCGTCCAAGCGCCGGGTATAGGTCACCTCCGCCGGCTCGTCCGGCAATTCGATTCCCATGGCCGCCGTCATCGTGCTCAGCCCAATCGCAACGTCTGCCCGCTGCAGCGCCCATGGCAGATGATGGATGTCCGCGGCCAAAATTTCCCCCGAGCGACCACCGCCGCCGCGTTCCGCGTAAAACCGGTACCTTTCGGTCAGCCAGTGCAGCTTGCTTCCGGGCGGCGCGTGAAACACGCCCTCATCCTTGGCGCTGTAAGCGACTTCCAGTCTCGCCGGCCCACCGCGCTTGTCCTCCCTGACGGCGGCAAAACGCAGCTTGTCCCGTTCGCGCGCCAAACGAATGCCGGCTTTGAGATAGGGTAGCGAAAACAGCCGTGCCGCCTCGACGGCGGGCCGGCTCGATGCATCCAAGCTGAAAAAATAAACCCCGGGAACATTCCCGAAGGTCACATAAGTTCGTACATTAAGTTCGAGCATCGAGCAGACGCCGGGAATCGGCGGCAGCCCTCTGATGCGGTAAGGATCGATGCGAAACGGAATCACGGAAATCCAGGCGCTTCCTTCCCACAACTCCAATTGCAGCCGATGGGGTACAAAGGGCCTTACCTTTGCGGCCGGAACCGGCCAGTGCATACATAACAAGTCGCGCCATACTTGCTTCATGAACCAACCGCCGTTTGGCAGCGGGAATGGCCGATGATCGACGGCGCGTAATAGTTCGGCAGGCTTCATGCCGTCATCCCCCTACTCGCAACAGACCATGACAGGAATAGTATCCCTCTTCATGGGACGCCTATGCGTAAGAGAGGGGCTCTTCTCCCTTTGCTTGCTACGCTGCCGGATGTCGACGCTTGTCCCGGTCCGACGTCAACAATTTACCGCGTCGTCGTTCAGATCGCCGTGCGATTCGAGCATGAACGGTGGAGCAACGATTTGCCGTTTCTGGTTGCTTTTCCATTCCGCTTGCGGGTCGGTGACGACGCACGGGTCGGCTACAGGCCGCAAATCCTCCCATTCGCATGTAACGATGCCGCCTCGCGGCTCTTCCGCTTTCATTTTGCAGCCCGAGCAATAAGTGTTTTGGTGCTCCGTATCGAACGTTACGACTTTGTTGCGCAAGCAGCAGTATATTTGTCCGTCGGCATCGATGACGTTCCGGTGTCGAATGTTGGTCATGAATCTACTCTCCTCTTCCTGACTTTCTGTTTTTCTGGCAAGTCGCGTCGCAGAAACCTGCTATAACACTCAATACCGCAACGAAGCGCTCTTCGCTTCGTTCGGCAATGATATTCACCTCTAGCGCCGGGCCTGCTTCGCTGATTTGCTTCGATCTATAAATATCATTATATGCGCCATATGTTAAAAAAGGTCGGGATCCATGTAACCAATTTGTAAATGGAAGGATCATTTTCATTGGGCGGCATTGTATCTCCTTACCCAGGCGAACGGCAACTGAAACTGGTAACCAACGCGGGTTTCGCCATATATAAGACTCTTTTGTTGTTCCATGAAATCGGGCTATGGGACGGCCGGCATACAGGTGAGGAACGACCAAACGGGCGGAGGCAAGCAGCGGGACGGTTGGGCTGACTGGCGGTCGAGCGGAGGGACGGTCGGGTTGATTGGCGGTGAGCGAGCGGCGGGATATCGGGCTGACGGACACGGGTATGAAGTTTGCGAGGGGCAGCTTTTGGCGCTGAACAGACGACGCCTCAGCACGAGCTGACCGTAGCTCAAATGTATAAATACATTTAAATGTTGCCATACAGACTCGTTTGATACATTTAAGTGCAAAAATGCATTTAAATCCCCTGGAATGACCCGAACTTTGGAATTACATTGAAATTAAATGCATTTTTGCAGTTAGGTTGCCTCAATCAGCCGTTTGGGGCGAGTTTAAGTGTATAAATGCTCTTAAGGATTCTGCTCTGCGTTTTGCTTTGCGTTCCGCTTCCCCGGGAACCTGTACATTGTTTTGCTATCAAATCAACCGCAGCTTCAGGCCGGATCGAACGCCTGACCGATCGCCGAGGCAATCGTGCGCGCCATCCCCATAACGCGGTGCAGCGAAGCCCGCTGAAGCGCCTTATACGGCGCATCTGTCAATTCGCCGACGATGGCGGCGACGGCGTAATCGCCGATCGGCGCGAAGCCGCGCCCCGTCGCCGCGCCCGGCACGAGGCCGCCGACGCCGACCTGATAGCAGCCAACCGAAGCCGGCTTGCCGAGGCAGGCGTCGATCGCCAGCGTCGTCCAGCCGGGCTCGAGCCGTTCAAGCATACGCGGCATCGTATCCGCGTCGCACGGTTCCTCCAGCGCGCCGATCACACGGCGATAGCCCGCTTCGCGCAGCATCGTGCCGACCAGCGGCCCAAGCGCGTCGCCGGTGGAACGATCGGTGCCGATGCAGACGAATGCGAGCCGCTCCGCGGTGACGCCGTTCGCCGCCAACTGCGCAAAATACCGCGGCAGCCGATCGGCCCCGAACAGTTTGCCTTTGCTTACGGTCAAGGTGGTGCCGCTCATGTCGAACTCCCTTCGTTGTTGGCTTGTCTGCCAGCCGGCTTCATCATATACGGGTAAAGCAACGCCAGCCCCGCCACAAATAGCGCAATCGCCGCGTAAGCAGGGAGCAAGTGGATAAAATCGGTGTAGCCGATCGTCAGATGGACGCTGATCCCCGCGGCGAAGCCCGGCAAACCGGCGGCCAGCAAGGTCAGCCAGAGCCAGCGTTCGCCGCGCTGGATGCCCCAGAGGGAGGCCGCGAGGATAGCGACGGCGTCGGAGAACAACGCGCCGCCGAAGCCGGCGCGGTCGTGCGCGATGAGCGGCAGCAGCCGATCGTTGAGCTCGGCCAGCGCTTCGGCCGACGCGCATAAGAACGTCAAGTCGGTCGGCACAAAAACGCGCGTAATGCCGACGCCGGCGATCACCAGCCCGCCGACGGCAAGCGCAAATCCGAGCGACACGAGCATCAACTGGCCCCACATCGCCAGCTGCCAATCGCGATCGTTGCGAAGGCCCGGCGGCTTGCGCGACGGCCGATCCGCCGGCCGCCGCATCGCCAGTACGAACATCGGCAGCAGAATGGCGGCGGCAGCGGCATGCAGCGGATCGAAATAACCGTAGCCGAGGTACAAGAAGAAGCTGGAGAAACCGACGACGCCGGAGGCGAGCAGGGCGGTTTTGGCCCAGTGCAGCTCACGTCGCAAGCCGTGCCTCCCCAGTTGGTAATAGAGAATGCCGATCGACAGCATCGTGCCGGCCAGTGTGATCCGGTCATGCGACATGAACGGGAGCAGCCGCCCGTTCGCTTGCTCCAGCTCGCCCCGCAGCATGTCGAGAAACGCTTCGTCATACGGAAGCACAACGCTGCTGCCGGCAATCAGCCAGGCGATCGCGCCGCCGACGATCATGCCGAGCCCGAGCAGGCACATCCAGCCCCACGACGACCAGAACGAAGGGGCGGGAGGTGGCTCCTCGTCGCGAATTCGCTCGTAAATGACCGCCTCGTTGATCCGCTTCGGCAAGCCCGGCCCCGAAAAGACAAGCCCGCTGTGCAGTTGCACAGCGTTCGCGCCGGCGGCCATCAGCTCGAGCGCGTCCTGCGGCTCGTGCACGCCGCAAGCGGCGATCAGCGCCGGTTCCGCGCCGTATCGCTCGCGGATCAACCGCAGCAGCCGCTCGCCCGGCTCCTTTGCGCTGCGGCCGACGACGGCCGGCTCGCCGGGGACAACGCCGCTGACGGCATCGCCGATGACGACGCCGCTCCAGCGCTTCATATCGACGCCGTCCAACAACTCAAGCAGCCGATCCGCCGTACAATCCGGCGGCACATACAGAAAGAGCCGGCGCCCGCCTTCCGTCAGCTGCGCAAGCACGTTCGCCGTTTGCGCCGGCGTTCGCGCTTCGTCGAAAGCGTCGACGAAGAAGCCCGCCGCGAACGGCTCGAACCGCTCCATCAGCTGCAACAGCTCGGCCGCCGCCGCTTCCGCAGGCAACCCGGGCATCGGCCGGATGCGCACCATCAGCGGCAGCGCATGCCCCGGCCCGCGCTGCAGCCGGGCGACGATCGCGTCAGCCCCGTCGTTCGCGTACGGCTCGGGATACAACAGCGTTTCCTGCCGCAGGTCGCGCCCGATCGCCCGCTCCGGCCGTATAGCCTGCAAGCTGACAGGGCCAATCTCGTAATAGCCGAAGCCGAACGGGGAAAGCGCCTTCTGCGCGACCCCGTGCGGATCGACGCATCCGCTCAGGCCGACCGGATAGCGCAGCGGCACGCCGCCGACCTCATCTTCGAGAATCGGCGACAGCTCCATATGCCCCATCGTTCGTATGACGAACGTACCGCCCGGCAGCCGGCTGAGCGCCCCCATGGCGCCAAGCGTCAGCGCCCGCGCCCGTTCGGCGGACAAACCGGACAGCAGCGGTTGAAACAGCGTGCGATACGACCAGTCGGGCATTCGCCACCTCACCTTGGCATTGCATTCGTTTGCCTCGTTGTATTTCTTATTATAACAGCCGGGGGGGAGACGTTCGAGCCCGTCGCCTTGAAAGAGGACTTCCGCTGCGGCTATGGAATTAAGAAGTCAGGAGAACGTTTCATGAAAGGGTATCGCCAATGGTCCTCATCGTACTGGTTGTTGTTCTGCTGTGCATCTTCTTGTTAGCCATGCAGACGTTATGGGTCAAACGCTCCGTTCATCGTCTTCGGACGGAATCCGAGCCTGCTTTTACCGTGGTGCAATTGTCCGATTTGCATGGCCGCATCCGATTTCTCAACGGTTCGTTAAGCGGCATGGTCAATCGCATAAACCCCGACTATGTCGTTATTACCGGCGACCTGACATCCAGGAAACATCAGTTCGACCGGGTGTTGAATGAAATACGGAACATAAACTGTTCCTCCATTTATTTCGTGCCGGGCAACTATGAGCGGGAAGGCCGGGCAGGAATCAGCAAAAAAAGATATACCGAAGAAGAGTACCAAACGATGATGCGAAGGCTGCAGAAACAGAATGTGGTTGTGTTATCGAACAGCAGTTCAACCATCGCAGGGAACCCGGGGAAATGTTTGCTCTACGGCTTCGACAACTCCATCTACGGAAACGAACGGCTGACCGTCGCGAAGGAAGAAATCGAATCGTACGAGTATTGCATCCTGCTTGCGCACTCTCCCGACATCGTCCGTTACATCCGGGAGAAAGAACTCCCTTACGATTTGCTGTTGGTCGGACATACGCACGGAGGCCAAATCCGGTTGTTCAATCGCACGATCGGCGCTTATAAAAACTGTCACGTCGGGCTCAAGAAAATGGACCATCGCAAACACTTCTACATCAATCGCGGCCTGGGTACGGTGAGGCTGCCGTTCCGCCTGGCATGTCCACCCGAAATCGCGGTGTTTCATTTCGGCGCCGAGCGTCCTTCCCGATCTCGCCGCTGAAACAACAACAGCCCCGGACCAACTTCGTCCAGGGCTGCCGCCGCTTCCGTTCCGGCCAACAAGCGCGCGTCAAATCGCCGCCGGTTGGTTGTATTTGCTTTTCGCCAGCTTCAAGTAGCCGTACACGTTCTGCAGCTCGCTGTCGTCCACGAAACGCAGTTTGATCGGCCCCGCCGCGTCGAGAATGTAAGGCTTGAGCGCCGAAGCGCCGCCGCCGATTACGTAGAAGCATTCGATGTCCTGGTACTTGTTCCACTTCTTCTTGATCAGGTCGACGATCCGCTGCGCGGCGCGCGAAAAATACATGTCGACGATCGGCTTGATGTCCGCTCTGCCTTCCCCAACGCGCTGGATATAGTATTGCCGGTTGCGGATGCGGCCGATCAGCTTCGTCCGGCTCGGGAACCGGTAGCCGTAGCTGTCCTCCACGTCGCGGATGATTGCGTCCAAATAGCTGGCCAACCCCATCTGTTCGCCCGAGCTGAACTGGTTGTCGATGCTCATTCGTTTGATGACGGGAAAGTCGGTCGTCAGCGCCCCCATTTCGCAGATGCCGATGCAGCCGTAGTACAGCTCCTCGTCCTTGACCTGTAAGCTGTCGTACGTCGCCATATGGAACAGCGCGGCGGCACCTTCGATCGACACGAGCGCCCGGCGGATGCTCACCTTCACCCTGCGGCCCCGCAGCTGCGGCGTCGTCAGGAACGTCACCTCATGCTCGCCGATGAGCCGCTCCTCGAACGTGCGATGAAACTTGGAGTAAGTGCGCACCGGCAGCCCGGTGCCGATAATGTATTCCACTTCGTCGGTCGAATTGTAAGAAGGAACGTTCTGCGATTGCCCGGCGACCCCGGCGTAGGCAAGCGTAGTGAGCGCGACGACAAGCGACTGGTCGGACAACGCCTTGTTGTCGGTTTCCTCAAGCTCGACGTTGTCTTCATTCTCGACAGCGAGCGTCCCGACAAAATAACGCTGGTTGTTGCGGGCCAGCTTCGGACTGTAGACCATAACGTCCAGCGCCTTGAGCGGCGAGTCCTCCTCCTGCAGAACTAGCCGCTCGTACCCCGCGGCGACTACGTTCGGCACGATGACCGGTTCGTTTATGCCGTCAACGACCACCTTGATCGTGTCATTACCCACATCGATCCCTGCAAGCCTGATCATGTACAGTTCTCCATCCCTTCATGACGATGCTACCTCAAAATCGCTACCTACTCATTTCGATTTATTCCGCCGAAATCCTCCAGCCTTTAGCACTATTTTTGCCAAAAGAAGTCGAATCCTTTCCATTTCCGTTTGCCGGAGGCTCGTAATTTATACGCCGATGCTTTAAAATTTTTTACGCATCCGATTCGTCGAATAACGTCTGTGGAGGTAGAAATATGGCGAATGAGTATGATATCACGATCCCGGCCCATCCCAATCTGTACACAGGCGACGAGCGGCAGCTCAAAATATATTTCGGCGCACCGGAACAAATCAACGCGGATACGGGAATGGTCCTATTCATTGCCGGTTACGGAGGGCATAGCGGGTCCAAAGTATATACAAAAATGCGGTCCGTGCTGGCAGACACCTTTAACCTTGTTACCGTTCAGTGCGACTACTTCGGCCATGAGTTCATGCAAAAGCCCAAACAGATCGATGCGACGCCGTTTTGCCTGAATGTCCAAAAGAAAACGGGAATCCCGGCGTCTGCGATCAATTCGCAGTTAAACGGGGTTGAGGACATGGTGAGGCTTGCGGAAAAGTACGACATTCCCCTGCTGTTCAAAGAGGCGCTGGGCGAGTCGAAGGGCAACTTCAACGATATGTCGCTGATGCAGTCCATAGACAATATTACAGCCGTATTGGCTGTAATCGCCATTCTCCAGGACAACGACTACCCGTTCAACACGCGCAAAATGGTGACATTTGGCCATTCGCACGGAGCCTATCTGGCGTATTTATGCAATGCGTTCGCCCCGGGCTTGTTTAAGTTGATGATCGACAACTCGTCGTATTTATACCCTATATTCATGAACCCGCTCGAGCGGCGGATCGGCGAGCTTACGTTGGACGGTCTGATACTGCGGGTTTATTTCGATTACATGGCGACCACCATGAACGAGGTTGATCGGAATATCATGGACCTGGAGTGGCTTTACGGGCAAATCGAAAATCGATGCCAATGCATGGTATATCACGGCTCGAAGGATCATATGACAGATACCGGCCGCAAACGGGAGTTTAGCCGCAGCATCGGGGCGCGGTTCGAAGAGGTTGCGGAAGACCGCGTGGACGGGCAATTGTTCGGTTCCGCCGAGCATGGGCTGCATGCCGATTTTTTCAAACTATTCGAGCATGTCATGGAACGGTTTCATTTTGACCGCTCAACGGTTTGGACACCCCCGGACACGCTGATACTGGAGTCGGAAATGGCGGCATATACGTTCGATTATTCGAGCGGTCTGGTAAAAGTAAACAAAAGACTTGTATAATTGCAAGCTTTGGAGCAACTATGCCGTACGGCACCTGAATGTAGGGCTTCCTTCCCATTTGGCCGGATTTTTGCCACAATCCTGTCGAGTGAGGAAGGTTTTTTTCGATTCGTGACGAATACACAACACATATCGAACTTACCTACATATTCCAACTGTCAACGGAGCGGACGCATGAACGGGAAATGGATTCGAAAACGATTTACTTTCATGGTCATCTCCGATGCCAACAGCCATGTGATCCGGTTCCGGATCGCGGGAGTCGTCCTGTATTTCGGCGTCATTGCCGTGCTGTGCGCGCTTGGGGCGGCCTACTATTACTACCAGGTGCACAAGGAATCGGAATTACTGAACGGCCATCTGAAAGCCGAAATGACCGATCAGACGCAAACCTTCGCCGAGTCGCTCCTCGACAAAAACTCGACCATCGAGCAGCTGCAGAGCGAGCTCATCCGTCTGTCCGACCAGGCGGAGGCGATCAAAGCCAAGGTGGAGGAATTCAAGAAGTTCGAGAGCGAAATGAAATCGATCGCCGGGACAGACGGCAAGGGAGGCCCGCTCGCCAGCGCGCCGCCGTCCGGGGAGAAACCCGCTACGGCAGGGATCGGCGGTACGAACGTGCCGGCCAGCGAGAAGGATGTGGACGACCTGGTCGAACAGGCGCGGCATAATTATTCGACCATCGGCGACGAAATCAACGCGTTGACGGGCAGTCTTACGGTGACGAAACAGAAGGTGCTGGAAACGCAGCATCTGCTCCAGGTAACGCCAACGCTTTGGCCGACGATTTCGCATGCGATTACGTCCGGTTTCGGGGTTCGCATCGATCCGTTCACGAAAGCGCCGAGCTACCACAGCGGCATCGATTTTGGCGCCAATCTGGGGGATCCCGCCTATGTCACGGCCGACGGAACGGTCAAATCGACCGGCAGCGACTCCACGCACGGCAACAATATCGTCGTCACGCATGAGAACGGCCTTTCCACCTGGTACATGCACCTGAGCAAAATCGGCGTCAAACCCGGCGAAACCGTCGTCAAAGGCCAGATCATCGGCCGCACCGGCAATACGGGGCGCAGCACGGGGCCACACCTGCATTACGAAGTGCTCTTAAACGGCGTCAGCATCGACCCGAAACCATACTTGCAAGCGGTAAGAAAGGACGATTAGCATGTTCGCGAAGAAGAAACCGCTCAATCCGAACACGACCGATACGTTGATCGGCGAAGGCAGCATGTTCGAAGGAAAAATCAAGTCCGAAGCCGGCATCCGCATCGAAGGCACGATTACCGGCGATGTGGAATGCATGGGCGACGTTACCGTCGGCGAAGCCGGCACGGTGAAGTCGAACATCGCCGCACGCAACGTCATTATCGCCGGCAGCGTGCACGGCAACGTGACGACCAAAGGCAGCTTGCGCATCATGGCGACCGGCAAGCTGTTCGGCAACATCGTATCGCAATCGTTCGTAATCGAAGAAGGCGGCGTATTCCAAGGTTTCAGCAAGCGCGAAGGCGCGGAAGCCGCGGCTGAGGCCGCTGCCGGCACGGAAGGAACGGAGCAGCGGCCGGACAAGGCGGAAGGAGCGGAAGCCCGCGAGCGGCAGGAGCGGGCGGCTGCCGCGTCGGATCCGGAGCGCGAACGCGAACGGGAAAGAGAGCGGGCATGGGAGCGCGAACGCGAACGGGAGCGCGAGAAGGAACGGGAGCGCGACTATAACCAGCCGGTAACGACGCCTTTCGGAGGGTAGACGCAATTGGCTCCGCAGCATGAATAAAGGCCGCTGTCCATTACGGATAGCGGCCTTTATTCGAACCCATTTACCGGCTTCGCGCCAGTTGTTCCTGCGCCAGCTTGACCATTTCGCGGACCATCGAACCGCCGATGCGGCCGCCCACTTTGCCGGCCGATTCCGTCGTCAATTTGCCGTTGTAGCCCGGCGCAAGCGGCACCCCGATCGTGCGGGCCACCTCATACTTGACGTCGTTCGGCCGCTCGGGATCGACGGCAAACCCTTCCTGGCGCATGACCTGCACTTTGAACATATCGACGCTGCGCTCCGCTCCGGGAACAAGCAGTTTCCTGCTTCCCCTGCTTCGGTTTCTGGACAACCGTCTCCCTCCTTTCGCCCTTATTCGGTTGACGGTAGTTTGCCCCGAAGCCGCCGTTCTATGCAGCACGCCGATCGAACGAATGCAGCACGAGTCCGGCGATCACGATGCCGAAGCCGATGAATTGCGCCGCGGACAACGATTCGCCGAGCAGCAGCCAGATGAACAGCAGCGTGAAGAACGGCGTCACGAACGACAGACTGGCGACCAGCGACGGCGGGCATCGTTTGAGCGCGCGAATCCAGAGCAAATTGCCGAGGATCAAGTTGCTGAGGCCCAGCCAAACCAGTCCGGACAACGCGCTGAATCCCGGCATCGCGCCAAGCGACGAAGTAACGAACAGGCTGATGGCGGAAAGCGCAAACGACGACGCGGTATAAATAAAATTCGCCACGATCAGCGACGTCTGGCTGCGCCGGGTCAAATGCGAGAACAGCGCCCACGACATGGCGCCGCCAAGCGCCAACAGATCGCCCGACAGGTTAAAAGAGGCAAGGTCGATCGCTTGTCCGCCAGTGACAATCACGATCATGCCGACAACACCCGCAACAATCGCCGCAAGCTTGGCCAGCGTCGGTTTTTCGCCGAAGAAGGTAATGCCGAGCAAGACGATGAACAGCGGGAACATGTAGTTCAGCATGGACGCTTCCACGACGGGAATCATGCCTAACGATTTGGTATAAAAGAAATAATACAAATACGAGAGCACCCCAAGCAGCGCAAGCTTGCCTGCCTGGGCAAACCGCAGCCGCGCCAGCTCCGCGCGAAGCTCGGGACGGCAAACGACCAGAAGGCCGAGGCCAATGAAGCCAAAGCCGAACATGTAAAACTGCAGCTGATAGCTGTCCAAATCGCCCAAAACGAGCTTGCCGATGGCGGCGAACGACCCCCACAGCACCAAAAGAACGCCCATCAGGGCATACGGATTGTCCGCCAAACGGTTGTTATTGATTGCGCTTCTCTCCTTCTCGCCTTTGCGCCGGATTCGCCAACGATTTCGGTGCCTAGCCGATCCTGGCGACCTCGACTATTATACCATAATCCGGAAACGCTGATGGCGAAAGAAGAGGTAACGCAAAATTCTTATGTGGCGGGAAAACCATGTGGTAGAATGATCGTATCGATCCTACGAAATGGACGGAGGCTGTCCATGAAGCTGGCCATTACCTACGATCACAACATTCCGATCAACGCGTTCCGCTGGACGCCGCGCGACGTCATGGAGCCGCTTCATTCCCATTCGAGTCTGGAAATCGGCTGCTGCGTTTCCGGCCAAGGTTTTTTTTATTTCGGCGACAAACGGTATCCGGTGCGGCCCGGCGACGTTTTCCTGGTAAACAATGAAGAGCTGCATATCGCCCAGTCGGACCGTACGAACCCCAGCTCTTACATCTTCGTGAACTTCGATCCGCATTGGCTGCTGAAGGAAGAGGAGTCGTTGCTGCTCCCTTTCGCCTATCGTTCCGACCGGTTCGAGAACCGGATTCCGGCCGAATCGCCGCTGGCCCGGCAATTGGCGGCATTGCTCGCCCGTTTGCACGAAGAGCTGGAACATAAACAGGAAGGCTACCTGAGCATGGCCAAAAGCGCGCTGCTGGAGCTTTGCGTACTTTTGCTGCGCCATTATGCCGCACAAGTGTCGCATGCGGAGTGGCGGCGGCTGAACGAATCGTTCCGCAAGCTGCGACCGGCGCTCGCGCTGCTGGAGGAGAAGTTCCGCGAGCCGCTGGAACTGCGCGATGTGGCCGAGGTGCTTGGCGTTACCCCTTCGCGCGCCAGCCATCTGCTCCGCGAAGAGCTTGGCCGCGGGTTCAAGGAGCTGCTGCTGCAACAGCGAATGAACGAGGCGAAGCGGCTCTTGATCAGCAGCGATCGCAGCATCGCGGACATCTGCTTCGAAAGCGGATTTCAGAGCGTCGCTTCGTTCTACCGGCTGTTCAAAGCGCATGCTGGCGTGGCGCCGCTCGACTACAGGGCCGCACAATCGCCGATAAACGCAATTATTGAGAACCGCCCTTGAACGCATGAGAAGATCGCCCGGCACCGGTCCCGTATAATACAAGTATGCCGAAAAACGGCGTGAATGAGGATTCGGGAGGGAACGAACGATGGCCGGTTGGGCGCCACTGCGCGATTTGGTGCGGGAAGAAATACAGCAGCGCAGCGAAGAAGGCTGCGATGTGCAAGGCTTTGTCGAACGGGTGGAAGCGGCAGGAAACGATGACCAACAATTGCTTCAGTTGTACGAACAATTGATGGCGTTGCCGGTGCGCGGCGATTTTGCTTATGAGGAGCCGTCCGAGCTGACGGACATTCGCCGGTTGCGCCCGGAAGGCCCGCGGCGGCTTTCCGCCGCACACAGCGAGGAGGTTTGGCGGGATAAATTTTACGGCGCCTGGTTGGGCCGGAGCGTCGGATGCGCGCTGGGCAAACCGGTGGAGAACAGCCATTTCATGCGCGGCTCGTTCGGCAATCCGGGGTGGCGCAACGTGCAGCTCTGGTTCGAAGGCGCCGACGCCTGGCCGATCCGCGGCTATACGCCGGAATTTTCCCGTGCCGAACAGGAAGTCGGCATCAAGGTCAACAAGACACACAGCCTGCGCGAGCGGATCGAGCATATGGAGACGGACGACGATATCCGGTATACCGTGCTTGGACTCCTGATGCTCGAGGAGCGAGGACTCGATTGGGATTCGTGGCATATCGGCAAAATGTGGCATCGGCTGCTGACTTACGGGCAAGTGTGCACGGCCGAAACGCAGGCCTATTTGAATTTCACGCAAGCTACGTCGCATATCCACGGACAGAAGCCGGACGATTGGGAATCGCGCAAAGATTGGGTGCGCACTCATCTGAACCCGTACCGCGAATGGATCGGCGCGCAAATCCGCGCCGACGGCTTCGCTTATGGCGCCGCCGGCAACCCGGAGCTTGCCGCCGATTTGGCTTGGCGCGACGCTTCGTTCTCACACGTGAAGAACGGCATCTACGGCGAAATGTTCGTAGCTGCGATGATCGCCGCCGCTTTCGTCGAGTCCGACCCCGAGCGCATCGTCGCCATCGGCCTGTCGGAAATTCCGCGCGGCTGCCGGCTTGCGCACGATATTGCCCTTGCTGTCGAAATTGCCAAACAGGCCAACGATCAGGTCGAGTTGGTCGACCGGATTTGGGAAGCGTTCAAGCACTATGACCCGGTGCATACGAACAATAATGCCGCGCTGGTAGCGGCGGCGCTCGTGTTTGCCCGCGGCGATTTCGAGCTGGCGGTCACTACGGCCGTGCTCGGCGGCTGGGACACCGACTGCAACGGCGCCACGGTTGGCTCGATCATGGGCGCGGCGCTCGGAGCCGCCGCCTTGCCGGCGAGCTGGACGGAGCCGCTGCACGATACGCTGTATGCGGAAGTGAGCGGCTTCCATCCGATCGCCATCTCCGCCTGCGCCGAACGCAGTTACCAGGTATTCCGCAAGCTGGCGCACTAGCGCTTGTGCAACGGGAGGGGCGGCCCACAATGCTGTCAGGTTAAGGCAAAGCAAGCTTCGTTGTTACGTCAAACTTGCCGCCCCTCTCCCAATGCTTTCAGGTTAATGTGGGACAACAAAGGAATTGTGACATCAGACATCTATTATGGCCAGCAACGTTGTCGCTTGAACCGGGCCTGCATCCCCCTCCTTCCCCTATGCCCCCCCCCTTATGCGCCTGCTTTTTCTGCTCGCTATCCCTTTGACTCAGACCGAAGCGAAAAGTCATCTCCGGGATCCCCTTCTGCCTGCTATCCCCTTCGCTCAGACCGGAACAAGGTTGTCCTCTCCGCAACTTCCTTTCTGCCCGCTATCCCTTTGACTCAATCTCAAGATCCCATTTCAAGAAAAATGCCCCCTACGATGCAGCGACACCATGCAGGGATACCCTTCAGACTTGTTACATCCAAACGCCAACTTGAGCCAACGGGATAATCAACAGATACGAACTGACGCGAATGGCTAACGAATATATGCACGCTCGCCGCCGCTTCCGCCACCCACCGCTGCAGACTATCCGCTTCCACAAATGGGCGGGACCACAGGACATTTGGAAGTAGCGCGTGACGGAGATGGTACCGAGGACGGCATCAGTAGCTTGAGGACGACGGTAGTGTCGGGACAATCAATAGTTGCTTGGGGGCGCCGATGGTACGAGGGCAATCAGAAGTAACTCGGGCGTGGCGGACAATCAGAAGTAGCCTTGAGTGCAGCATTAGTGTCGAGGACAACCAGAAGTAGCTTGGGGTGCGGCGATGGTACCATGCCATTTCGAGCTACTCCCGTGTCGTCGTAGGAGCGTTCCACCTGCCTCATGGTTCGGCTGGGAGCGAAATAGTCCATGAAAAATGGCTTATTGCCTCCATATCGGCCGTCTCTTCAAAAATAACCAGTGAAAACACTGGTTATTTGGGCGAAACGGCCCCAAACCGGGCAAATTCACACAAATAGCCAGTGAAATCACTGGCTATTTAGAAGCGACTGCCCATTTTTAACGAAATAGGCCATAAAAGATGGCCTATTTCGCGCGCTAATCCTCCACTCGCCGCACATCGACGAGCACTTCCAGCCGCTGTTCACCCGTACCGCGGTACACGCCCTTCACCGGCACGATGTCCGGATAGTCGCGGCCGTGACCGAGCTTGACGTAACGCCCGTCGATCGTCGCGTCGTTCGTCGGGTCGAAGCCGCGCCAGCCCGCGCCGGGCACAAACGCCTCGATCCAGGCATGCGACGCCTGCTCGAAGTCGGCGCTGCCCCCTTGCAAATCGCCGACAAAATGATAGCCGCTCACATAACGGGCCGGAATGCCGCGGTACCGGCAAACGGCGAGCATCAAGTGGGCAAAATCCTGGCAAACGCCGCGGCCGAGCCGGAGCATTTCGTCCACCTGCGTACGCACATGCGTCGCTTGCGGGTCGTAAACGAACTCGCCCTTGATGGTCAGCGACAGCTTCCGCAGCCAGGCGTACACCCCGTCGTCCAACGAGCCGATGCCGGCGGCGAATTGCCGCACTTCGGGTGTCGCTGACGTATACGGTGTCGGCAACAAATATTCCGCATAGCGGTTATGCGTCGACTCGTCGTCGATCCAGCGCCGCTCCTCCTCCGGCGTCATCCCGTTGTCCGGCGAAGGACCGCTGTTTTCCGTAACGACGGTGGTCGTCGTGCGGATCATGAGCTGGCGGTGCGGCTTATTGACGGTAAACGCATGCACCCGGTTGCCGAAATAGTCTTCGTACGTGAACAAAGACGCATTCGGCTCAATCGCAATCGCCTGGCTGTAGCAGGACTGGCGGCTGTTCGTCCGCGGCGTCAGCCGAATTTCATTGACACTGTCCGTCACCGGCTCGGCATACGTATACCGGGTCACATGGGAAATTTCGAGCTTCATGCGCTGGCCTCCCGAGCGCGAAAAAACGTCGTCGCAATCGCCACCCCAAGCTGCTGGCAAGATGCCAGCATTCCTTGCAGCAAGCCGTCCAACAGCTCCGGCTGCATATCTTCCCGGTCGAGGCAGGCAAGATCGGCGTTCGCCTTGGCCGCAAGCCGGATCGCCTTGTCGTGCGGCGATTCGGAGGCGCCGTCCGCAAGCGCGATGCCGCGCAAATGGCCGTCCAACTCGCGAAACGCGAACCGCACCGAACGCGGAAACGCCGCGCCGCGGATCAGGAAGTCGACGATCGCCTCGATCGATACGGCATCGGCATAGTACCGGCGAAACGCCTGGTAACCGCTGACCGACTTGAGCACCGCCAGCAAATACGGATAAGCGGAAGCGCCATCCTCCCGCGCCGCCCGGTGGACGGATTGAATGATGCGCACCGTGTTCTCCGCCCGCTCCAGGCAGCGGCCGCATTCGATCAGATGCCATTCGTTCTCGCGCAGCATGACCGACATTTCCATGCCGTAGAACAGCCCGGTCCACTCCTTGATCCGCCTGTAAAACTGATGCGGCGACTCGCCGACGATATCGCCGATCTGCTGCTCTCGCAGCCACAAATAAAACGTGTTAAGCACGTCCCACAGCTCGCTCGGCACTTTTTCGCGGAGCGTGCGGATGTTGTTGCGGGCGTTGCTGATGCACGACAGCATCGAGTTGGCGTTCCCTTTGTCCAGCGTCATGTAGGCAAGCACGTCCCGCTCCGTAAAAGCGGCGCCGTATTGCTGCGTATAATCGGCATGGCTGCCGAGCGCCTCGACAATGCGCGACCATTTGAGATCGGACGGCGAAACGTCGTTTTCCTGCTGGATATGGTAGTGCACATCGATCAGCCGCGCATGATTTTCCGCCCGCTCCGTATAGCGCCCCACCCAAAACAAAGCTTCCGCGTTTCGGTTCAGCATACGTCATCCCCCATTTCAAATGATCGTTCCATTCGCACGGCTCATTTCGCTCCCGGCCTTACCTGGCCATCACCCACGTATCCTTGCAGCCGCCGCCTTGCGACGAATTGACGACGAGCGAACCTTCCTTGAGCGCGACCCTGGTCAGTCCGCCCGGGATCACGTGGGCCCCGTCGCCGTCCGACAGCACGAACGCACGCAGATCGATGTGGCGAGGGACCATGGCGCCGCCAAGCATCACCGGCGCCCGCGACAGCTTCATCGTCGGTTGGGCGATATACCGGCCCGGCTCGCGGCGAATCGCCTCGGCGAACGCGGCGATTTCCAGCTGCGTGGCGGCGGGACCGATCAGCATGCCGTAACCGCCGGAGAGCGACGTCTCCTTGACGACCATACGCGGCAAGTTGGCGAGCACATAATCGCGCTCCTCCTGGCGGGACATAATGTACGTCGGCACGTTGCGCAAAATCGGCTCTTCGCCCAAATAGAAACGGATCATGTCCGGCACGTAAGCGTAGACGGCTTTATCGTCGGCGACACCGGTGCCCGGCGCGTTGGCAATAGCGACATTGCCCGCACGGTAAGCGTTCATCAGGCCGGCGACGCCGAGCAGCGAGTCGGGGCTGAACGCAAGCGGATCGAGGTAATCGTCGTCCAGCCGGCGGTAAATGACGTCCACCTGCTGCAGCCCTTTGATGCCGCGCATGTAAATTTTATGGTCCTTGGCGACAAGATCGCGCCCTTCGACGAGATGGATGCCCATCTGCTGGGCGAGAAACGTATGCTCGAAATAGGCGGAGTTGTAAGGCCCCGGCGTCAGCAGCGCGATGACCGGATCCGGTTTGCCGGACGGCGCCAGCTTGCGGAGCGAACGCAGAAACACGTTCAGGCTGATCTCGACGTCGCGGACCGCGCAGGAAAACATCAGTTCCGGCAGCAGCTGGCTCACCAGCGTTCGGCTTTTGTACAAGTAGGAGAAGCCGGACGGCGTCCGCAAATTGTCCTCCAGCACGTAATAGTCGCCCTGCTCGTCGCGGATCAGATCGATGCCCGCCGTCGTCATGTACACATTGCCCGGCACATGCAGGCCCGCCATCTCCGGGCGGAAATATTTGTTCGCGATAATCATCGCGCGCGGCACGACGCCATCGCGGATAATCCGCTGCTCGTGGTAAATGTCGCGGACGAACCGATTGAGCGCCTCGATGCGCTGCTTCAGCCCTTTCTCCAGCATCTCCCACTCCGCTTTCGGAATGACGCGCGGAATAAAATCGAACGGAATCGTCCGCTCCAGCGGCTCCGATTGATCCGGGCTGTATAGCGTGAACGTGATGCCTTCCTCCAGCATGCGCCGGTCCATCGCCGCCTGACGGGCGGTGAGATCGGCTTCCTTCATCCGGCCAAATCTGCGATACACTTCCTCGTAGTGGACGCGAACCGAGTGATCCCTTTCGAACATTTCGTCGTAAAACGTTGCGGCGTCGTAAGAGAACCATTGCGCTTGTGCCGTAGACATGTGAACGCCTCCCCTCTTTCGAACGCGCGATCGGACTGCTGCCGCCATGCACGAAAGTTATATGTTAATTTATATTACACATAAGTAACAATTCCATTCCTGATCGACCTATTTTCCCGTGAAATATGCAGTTGAATGCCCTATCTTTACCCAATATCATATGCAATTCCGAATTATATGTCAACTATTCTTACATATTATTCGGAACTTTGGCAACTTGTCGCGTGTGGGACAGACAGCAAATAACCCCGCGGTTTGCGCCGCGGGGCGGGAGTTCGCTTTTGACTCCAAAGCAGGCTCGATTACGCAATAATTTGCTGCAAATTCGTTTCGACGCGTTTGATGCTGCCGAGGCTGTTCCGGTTCGTCTGCAGCAGCGACAGCAGCGTGGCGGACAGCTGCTCCAGCGTAGCGGAAGCTTCCTCGCTGACGGAGGCGAGGTGGTTCGTCGAATCGCCGATCGCCGCCGACGATTCGCCTACCTGCGACATCAATACGTTTTGCTTCGCGGCCAGCTCCTGCAGCAAGGAAACGGCGGACGAAATCAATTCGAACGAACGCTGCGTCCGCTGCGTCGTTTCGCTGCTTTCCTGCATGCGCTGCGCCGCTTGCTCGATTTTGCCGCGGGTTACGCTCGTTTGGGTGGTGAAATCGGCAATTTGCCGGGAAATGTGTTCCGCCGAACGTGCCGTCATGTCGGCCAGCTTGCGGATTTCCGCGGCGACGACGGCGAAGCCTTTGCCGTTCTCGCCCGCGCGTGCGGCTTCGATGCCGGCGTTAAGCGACAGCAAGTTCGTCTGTCTGGCGATGCTCTGAATCGTTTCGCTGATCCGGTTCGTTTCGTCTAGCCGTTCGATCAGATGCACGAATTCGGCCGCCATATCGTCCATGTCCCGTTTGAACGCCGCCGTATTGCCGGTCAACTCTATCATCTGGCGTTTGCCTTCCTCGGAGACGCCGGAAGCTTCTTGCGACTTCTGCAGCAGCTCCCGGAACGTAGCCGACATCTCCGCAATCAACGAACCCATCTGGCGGATCGATTCGTTGATCGACAGCGTCGAATCCACCTGAACGCCCGCACCTGCCGCGATCTCCTGGAACGCAACGTTCATTTCCGCGAAGGAGCTGTCATTCTCTTCGCCGGACCGGGTTATGCCGCCGATCAAACCGGTCACCGCCGTCACATTGCCGAGCAGCGCCTCCTTCTGCTCCCGCTGCTGCGCCAGCAGCCGCTCGGTTTCGAGCCTCGCTTGCTCCATACGCTTCATCAATCCGTTGGACACGAAATACAGGCAGAAGAACAAAGTGGAAATGAGCAAATAGTAAATCATATAGGTCGATTGCTGCTGGTCCGTGATGCCGAGCTCGTCCTTCATGCCGAACAGCATGTACAGCATCAAACCGAAGCCATACAAAGAGCCGAGCAGCAAGATGCGCACATTCATGAAGATGAGCGACATGACGACAAGGTAGTAGACGGAAAATACATTGGTTATGTTCGGATCCATCGTGACACTGATCATTGTGGAAATGCCTGTGCCGATAATGGCCAAATAGCCCATGCCGCCGATGAACCGGCGAAAATAATGCAGCAGCGCATAAAGTGCAAGCGAACACGGCTGGACCGTCATGACGGCCACCGTCGAGCCGCTCATGTCCTTCGTGCCGCTTGTCGCCAAACTGACCGCGATCAGCAGCGTCGTAATGAGCATGGCGATCAGCACGACGAAATTGCGCCGGTACATGTCCCGTTCCCTCAATGTAAGCGATTCCAACGACTTCCGGTAAAACGCTTTGTTTCCTGCGGTTTGCACTTCTGCCATGTGCGCCATCTCCTTTAATGTACGGAAGCTGTTGGAATGAATCTTTCGAACGCTATCATTATCATTCACAAGATTCGACTTCATTCGCCGGATTCCTGCATGTTGCGTCAACTAATGATACGTTCCCGCGAGGCACGGTTACTGTTTCGCAACCTGCCGATGCGGTTAAGTACATACCGAGTTCGACAAGCTTGATTCCCACGATCCATACCGCCGCAGAGCGGGAAAGAAAGGTGGTGAACGCCATGCTCGGATGGGCGCTGATGTTTTTCGTCATCGCGATTATTGCCGGTATTTTCGGGTTTTTCGGCATCGCGGCGGCGGCTGCTGGTATCGCCAAAATTTTGTTCGTTGCGTTCCTGGTGCTGTTCGTCATTTTCCTGATTTTGGGCAGAAGAACCCGCGTGAACTGATGCATGCGGCAACATGCCGCACAGCAAACCGAATCGACTGAAACGGAGGAATGTGCCATGAACGAGTACACGGCCGTACACACAGTAAGCAGCGTGATGGAAGCGCGAGAAACGATCAATGAACTGATGAGAAGCGGCTATTCGCTGGAAAATATTTTTGTGCTGACGCATGACAAGGACCGGACCGAACATGTCGCGAAAAGCACGAATGCCGAAACGATCGGCACATCGGAGGAAGGCGTCCTGACAACGATCGCCAACTGGTTTCGTTCCACGGGGGACGAGCTGCGGGCCAAAATGCGGGCGCTCGGCGTCTCCCGGGAGCGCGCCGAATTTCTCGAAAGCGAAATGGACCAAGGGAGAATCGTCATTCTCGCCTGGAGAGGCGGCCGGGAATACCACGGCGAGGAGTTCGACGATACGATTCGTTATTATCCTCCCTACTCGCCGTCGCTCAGACGGTGAGACGAACCGCCGGCTTGCCTTGCCTAACAGAAAGAGGAGGGTTCCCCCTCCTCTTTCTGTTTGCGACATGCCGCCAGCCGGCATCGTCGTTCGCTGCCGCCCGCGCGAATGCGTCACGTTTCGTAAATATGCGCGCATTCCTCGGGAGTCGGCTGGTAGAAGCAATGCTTTTTGAAACGGCCGACGAGCGGTTGGTTGTACCAGGTGTCCGGGCACTCGCCCTCCGGCCGGAAATACCACAGGCTGTATTCGGCAGGCCAGCTTCGTTCTCCATTGACGGAACGCCGGGCCAGCCGCTTCTCTCTGTCTCTGGCGCTCTGGTAGAAGTAACCGTGCTGCACCGCCTCGAACGCATGCTCCTGGTAAATCATTTCGGGAATGGTGCGCAGGTTTTTGAAATCGGAGCAGTTCGAGCGGATCCGGTTGATGCCGACGCTGCCGACGTGCAGCATGCCTTGCTCGCCTTCGCCTTCCGCCTCCGCCCGCAGCAGCCGCGCCAGCATATCGATATCGGATTGGCGCGCTTTGACAACGGCCATCGTTTCACCTCCCCCTCCAGGCTTACGTTAGTATATTAGGCAAACGGCCGATGGGTTCGCGCCCGCGGGCGCGTTTTTTGCACGGGAAAAAGCCGCCCCTTGCGGGACGGCCGCTGTTTCGCCAAACGATCCGGACTATTTGCCGTCCTTCGTTTTGAACATTTCGCCGATGGCGCCGATGCTGCCGAGCGTCTCGATCGCCTTGGTCGGCAGGAACACTTTGTTCGCCGGGCCTTTGGCGATTTCGTCCAGCGCTTCGAGCGAACGGTACGCCAGCACGTTCTCGTCGAGCCCCGCCGCGCGCAGCAGCTCGATCCGAACCTTCTCCGCCTCGGCGACCGCCTGGATCGCCTTCGCCTGGCCGAGCGCCTCCAGCTCCTGCGCCTGGCGCAAGCCTTCCGCTTCGCGGATGCGCGCTTCCTTGTCGCCTTCGGCTTTCAAAATTTTGCTCTGCTTGTCGCCTTCCGCGCGCAGAATCATGTCCTGCTTCGCCGCTTCCGCTTCCAGCACGATGGCGCGCTTGCTGCGCTCCGCCTTCATCTGCTTATCCATCGCGTCCTGAATGTCGGACGGCGGCTTGATGTCGATGACTTCGACGCGTTCGATACGTACGCCCCACTTCTCGGTCGCTTCGTCAAGCGCAAGACGAATTTCGGATGAAATTTTTTCCCGGCCGGACAGCGTTTCGTCCAGCTCCAGCTTGCCGATAATTTGCCGCATCGTCGCCGTACTGATGTTGCGCACCCCGTACACATAGTCGGAAATGCCGTACGTTGCCTGCTCCGGACCAACGACCTGATAGAAGATGATCGTGTCGATCTGCACCTGCACGTTGTCCTTCGTGATGACCGTTTGCGGCGGCACGTTCGCCTGCTGGATGCGCAGGTCGTGGTACGTGCGGACGTGGTCGATGATCGGAACGAGCAGGTTGAGCCCCGGCGTCAACAGCCGGTTGAACTTGCCGAGCCGTTCGACGACGCCGACGCGCTGCTGCGGCACAATTTTGATCGTGAGGGCGATGAAGACGATGACGAGAACCAGGATGATGATGGCAATGGTGTAGCCCATTTGTCATTCTCCTTCCGATTGGTATACTTCGAGTACGGTAGAACTGCGCGAAACGACAATGACGGTTGCTCCGGACGCCAGCGGCTCCGGCGACTTCGCGCTCCACGTTTCGCTGCCGACCTTGACGATGCCCATCCGGTCCGGCCCGATCGCTTCAACGACAACGCCGTGCTTGCCGACCAACTCGTCGATCGCATCGCGGAAACCGCGAGATCCGCGGAAACGGCGCGTCAGCGGCTTCGATAACAGCGTCAGGGCGACTGCCACCGCGCAGCCGACGATCACCTGCACGGCAAAAGCATCGGGCACAATCAGCGCGACAATCGCGGCAACCAGCGCGCCTACTCCAAGCCATAACAAATAAAACGTAAGCGTCAACATTTCCGCTACCAGCAGCACGCCGGCGACGATCAGCCAGATAACCCACAGTTGCATGACCCATGACCGCCTTTCTTCGGAAAATCGTGGATGACTCCGACTCTCTACTACTATTCGCGAAGAACGGACAACTTTCCTTTTCTTTTTCCTAGGGTGTGTCTGAAAACTCCGAGGATAGCAGATTTGGCCGAATTTTCGTCCCATGCAAGGAAGTTTTGTGCAGGCTTACCGGGGGTAAGTCAAACAAAACTGACGCAGCAGGGGGCGAAAAGGCGGTGAAAGATGCCTCCGAGCGGGTTTTCAGACACGCCCAAATTGGCATTTCGGAAAAAAAACGCTACCCGCCGATGCCGAATGCTTCCGCCAGCAGTTCGTAGGAACGCTGTCGGCTGGCGAACCGTTCGGTCATCGTAACGACGGCAAGTTCGTCCGCGCCATGCTCCGCGGCACAGGCGAGCAGCCGCTCCTTGACCGTCGCCGGGCTGCCGATGAACAGCCGGCTGCGGATGGCGGCAATCCGTTCCCGCTCCTCTTCCGTATACGGATAACGCACCGCTTCCGTTTCAGTCGGAACCTGCAGCGAGAAGTCTCCCTGCGTGATGCGCAGAATGCGCAGCAGCAGCGGCGCCGCCAAACGCTCCGCGGCTTCGTCCGTATCCGCGCATAATGCCGACACGCAAACGGCGACGCGCGGTGCACCGCCGAACGGGCCGGCGCGAAATTCGCGGCGATAGCGGGCCGCCGCTTCCGCGCCGCTCTCGCGGCTGATGAACTGCGCGTACGCGAACGATGCGCCGGTTTCCGCAGCGAGCCGTGCGCTCGTATCGCCGGAGCCGAGCAGCCACACCTCGGGGGTGGCTGCGGTAACCGGCGTGGCGCGCAAGCCGTGGAAGCGGTGCTCCGGCGGCAGGCTGTCGTACAGGAAGCCGGCGAGATCGTCCAGCAGCGCGGGGTAGTCGTCGCCCGGCCGCGTCATCCGGCCGTAACGCAGCGCCCGCGCCGCGCCGGGCATGCCGCCGGGCGCGCGGCCGAGCCCAAGATCGATGCGGCCGGGATAAAGCGCCTCCAGCACGCGGAACGTTTCGGCCACTTTATACGGGCTGTAATGCGGCAGCAGCACGCCGGCCGAACCGACGCGAATGCGCGACGTATGCGCCGCCACCGCGGCGATCAGCACCTCCGGCGCGGAGCCGGCAAGGCCTTGCGTATCGTGGTGCTCGGACAGCCAGTAGCGGCTGTAGCCGAGCCGTTCCGCGCACTTCGCCAGCTCGATCGTCTGGCGGAACGCGTCCGCCGCGCTGCTTCCCGGCGCGATCGGCGATTGATCGAGTATGCTCAGACTGATCATCGGCAGCCCTCCTTTGTGCCCAGCGTACCACGTGACCGACCCCGGCGCTACTTCCCGCTCAAAACGGCCGCTTGCCGGTAGCCGTTCAATTGCGCCGCCGGATTCAACACCGGCCCGCCGTGGCAAACCTCAAGCCGATTCGGCTGCAATTCGCCGACGATGGCGGCGCTCTTCACCGCTTGCTCCATGTCCGGCGTAAACATCGGCCGGCGAAGCCGCCCCTTTCGCGAGTTGAACAGGTCGCCGGCGAGCAGAACGCCGTCCCGCTCATGATAGTACACCACGTGGCCGGGGGAATGCCCGGGCGTCCAATAAGGCGTCAAGCTGCCGATCGGTGCGAGCCGTCCCTCGGCATCCTCCGGAAGCGGCTGCGCCACTCCCTTTGCTACGAAACGAACCGCCTTCTTACGCCGCGGATAAGGCAGTTCGCCTTCCATGTACGGCATTTCCGCGCGATGCGCATACACCGGAACCGGCCGGTCGCGCAAAATTTTGGCGAGCGCCCCGACGTGGTCGCTATGCCCGTGGGTCAGCACGATGCGCCGCAGCGGGCCGGCTTGCAGCCGGTCGACGAGTCCGACAATACCGCCCGCCATTCCGGACAGACCGGCATCTACGAGCGTGAGGCCGTCCTCCTCCCGGACGATCCACACATGAATCGGAATCAGGACCCAGATTCGCAAGCTCCAAATATGCTCCGAAACGCGTTCGATTTTCATTTTCCATCCGCTCCTTTTCCCCTCGTATGGCGCAAGCCGGCCATCACAACGTCGAACGCTTCGTCGAACGTCGCAACGAGCCGCTCCATCAGCCCCTCCGCCGTTTCTTCCGAATGTGCATAAGTCGCAACAATCCCGTGCAGCATAAAAAAATAAATCCGCGCATTCGCCAGCGCCTGCTCTTCGCGCTCCGCCGGCAAACATTGCTGCAGCGCGGTTTGCATCAGCCCGAACAACTGATTGCGCAGCCGGTTGATCGCAAGCTCCGGCTCCTTTTCGTCCACCCGCACCGCTCTGGTCGTAAACAATACGGCATACAGGCTCCGGTGCTGCAAGCAGCAGCGAATAAACTCGCGACCCAGCTCCTGCAGCTTCTGTTCCGCCGACGCGTCTTCCCGTTGCAAGGCCGCTTCGAACTGCCGCTTCACTTCTTCCAGTGGCGGCATGCACAGTTGGTGCAGCAGCGCCTCCTTATCCTTGTAGTACAAATAGATTGTCGTGTGCGAGCAGCCCGCCTCCTTGGCAATTTCGCGCATCGTCACCCCGTCGAAGCCGCGATCGGCGAACAGCCGGCCGGCAGCGGCAACGATCGATCGTTTCGTTTCTTCCGAGCGCTGCTCGTGTTTGGTCGTCATCCGTACCCCTCGCTCCCGCGATTTATAACCTTTGGTTTGTAACCGATGGTTATAATATAACCTATGGTTAGTAATGTTGTCAACGACATTTCCGAGTTGCGCGATTTGTCTCCCATCGGTTACGCTTCATGTACGAATATCCCGTGCGTTACGAGGGGGACCGGTGACATGAAAAAGACGGGCAACGCCTGGAAACATTCGATTTTTCGACGGCTGCTCACCACGTTTATCGCGATCATGATTCCGATTTATGTGTTCGGCCTGTTCATCTACAATTGGGGCATCCATGCCGTCCGCGAAGAAATATCGAATTCGATGGAGTCCCAAGTATCGTCGTATTTAAGCAATCTTGAAGACGAAATAAAGCGCATCCAATCGAGCCAGTACGACGCCCTCGTCGACGAGAACCTGTATACGCTGGCGGCGATCTCCGCGTCCCTGAACGAATACGACCGAAGCAAGGCGGTGCTGCGGCTCCAGCAGCGGCTCGACGCGATCAAGAACAGCAGCAGCTACATCAGCAACGTAACCGCCTATATTCCGCCGATCGGCATCACCGTATCCGCGCTGTACGCGCAGGAGCCGATCTCCGCTCCGCTTCAGGACATGATGGCCGCTCCGGTCGATCTGCAGTCCGCCATTCATTACTGGAACGGCCGGTTGTATATGACCGTCAGGTATCCGTACCCGTCGCCGGCCAGCGACACGCCGCTGCGTTACGCCATCATCGTCGAGCTGTCCGCAGCCGGAATCGAGCGGGCGCTCGCCCGGATCGACCAGTCGAGCAACAGCATGATTCTGATCGATCCCGAGCTGAGGTTTACGCTCTCCGGCAATAGCGACCGCGACATCAACCGCAGTATACGGGACGAAGTGCTGCTCCGGGAACGGGAAGGCGGCGACGCGGCGAAACCGTTCTCCATCCGACTCGGGGACGAGCCTTTTATGGTCATCGCCAAACAATCGGAGGCGCTCCATCTGGTGCTGACCAAGTATGTGCGGGAGGACCAGATTTTTGCCAAAGTAAACAAATATCAATCCTGGTTCTGGGCATACACCGTCATCACCCTTGTCATCATTTCGGTCTATTGCGTATCGACCTACAAATTCATTCACAAACCGCTCGTCAAGCTCGTCCGCTCGTTCAAAAAAATCGAAATCGGCGACTTCAACATCCAGATCGAGCATAGTCATCAGGACGAATTCCGCTATTTATTCACGCGTTTCAATGTGATGGCAAGCAATTTGAACACGTTGATCGACCAGGTGTACAAGCAGCAAATTATGGCCCAGCGCGCGGAGCTGAAACAGCTTCAATCGCAGATCAATCCGCATTTTCTGTACAACAGCTTCTTTATTCTGCATGGCATGGTCGTCTCGGAGGACTACGACACGCTCAAGCTGTTCACCAAACAGCTCGGCAGCTACTTTCAGTTCATTACCCGCAGCTCGGCCAGCGACATCCCGCTGCAACAGGAGGTCGCGCACGCCAGAACGTATGCGCAGATCCAGGCCAAACGGTTCCGCAGCCGCATGCAGGTCGATTTCGGCGAATTGCCGGAAGCGTGCCGGGACGTGCTGGTGCCGAGGCTCGTCGTGCAGCCGATCATCGAGAACGCTTTCGAGCATGGGCTGGAAAATAAAATGGCGGACGGGCTGCTGCGCATCCGGTTTCACTTCGAGGCCCCCCGCCTCTTCATCCACGTCGAGGATAACGGCGAGGAAGCGACGCCGGAGCGGCTGGCGGCGATCGCGGAGCTGCTGGCGCTTCCCGGGGAGCAGGAGCAGCGGGAAATAACGGGCATGATCAACATCGATCGAAGGCTGCGGCTCAAATTCGGCGACAACAGCGGCGTATCCGTAGCGCGGAGCGAGCTTGGCGGGCTGCGGGTAACGACGACAATCGAACTGGGAGAGGATGATGGTTATGTATCGTCTGCTGATCGTTGACGACGAGGCGGATATTGTCAACAGCCTGTATATGTTCCTGCAAGAAATCAAAGGGCCGGAGCTCGACATCTACCGGGCTTATTCCGCGCGCGAAGCGCTTGAATGGCTCGACCGCACGAAGATGGACATCGTGCTCACCGACATTCGCATGCCGGGAATGAACGGCATTCAATTGCTCGAGCACATTCGCCGCAACTGGCCTTTGTGCAAAGTGATTTTTGTGACCGGCTACGACGAGTTCGAATATGCGCATGTTGCGCTGAAATACGGCGGTGTCAAGTACATCCTGAAGACCGAAGGCTACGAGGAAATCGAGCGTGCGGTCGCGGGCGCCGTCGCCGAAATCGAAAATGCGCTGCAGCGCGACGAATGGATCGACTATGCGAAGCGGCAGATGGAAGCGGCCGTGCCGCTCATGCAGAAGGAGTATTTGCTGGACCTGCTGCAGGGAGAGAGCTATTCCGCGGAAGAGCGCGCGCACCATTTTCGCCAAATGGGTTTGCCGCTCCGCGCCGACACTCCGGTCATGCTCCTCGCGGCCCGTCTGGACAACTTGCCGAAGACCGTGCCGCCGATGGAGAAATCGCGGCTGATCTACGCGGTCAAATCGGCCGCCGAAAGCCAGCTTGGCCCCGCCGTCGCGCATGTGGGGATCTCCTTCGAAAGATCCAATCTGCTCTGGTTCGTCCAGCCGAAGGAAATCGCCGCTCCCGATGCCCCGTCCTGGGAGTGGATGGCGCTGTTCGTCAAAGGCACGGCGGAAACGATCCAGCAGATGTGTCTGAAGACGCTGAACATCGCCGTGTCGTTCGTCACGGACAGCGAACCGACGGCGTGGGCAGACGTCCCAGGCCGCTACGAATCGCTGAAGCAGCTCGTCTACTACCGGTTCGGCCAGGAGACGACGATGCGCATCGTCGACAGAAGCGAATACGCGGGCAACGCGCAGACGGCGGCGCCAGAAGAACGGCTTCAGCATCAGGCGAGGCAACGGCTGAAGCAGCTCAAGGCGCTGGAAGCGAATCTGGAAAGCGGCGCAGCGGATGAATTCCATGCCTTGCTCGCGGATATCGCTTCCTCCTTCCCGGACATCCACGGCCACCATCACGAGGCGGCGCTTGCGACTTACTACTCGATTTCGGTCATGTTCCTGACCTATATGGAGCGCTGGAATCTTGCGGCGGCGGTTGCCGGCCGCTTCGATCCGAACAAGCTGACGCGCCTTGACGAACATCGCTCGTGGCAGGAAGCGGCCGCGTATTTCGCCGGGCTGGCTGACGCCTTGTTCGAGCTGCGGTTTCACGACGAAGAGAACCGCGCGCTCGCCGCCGTCAATACGGTGAAACAGTTTATCCACGAGCATTACGGCGAAGATCTTTCGCTCGTCCGACTGGCGCAAATTGTCCATTTCAACCCGTCTTACCTTTCGCGATTGTTCAAACAAGTCGCCGGCACCAACCTGCTGGGCTACATCAACGAAGTGCGCATCGACCACGCGAAGCGGCTGCTGACCGAAAGCGAGCTGAAGGTGCACGATATTGCCAAAACGGTCGGTTATATGTCGGCGCCTTATTTTACCCGGTTTTTCCGCCGGGCGGTCAACATGAGCCCGCAGGAATACCGCGAATACGCTTTCAAACAGGTCAAACAAAGATAACGTTGTAAAAAAAACGCCCGTATTCATCCGGCAGAGCCCGTTGTTATACTTGACCCATAGCATATGCGCGCATGCTGCCAATCTTCGAACACAGGGGGAATATCGGTGAAACAATCGGCTAAACTCAAATCTTCCGCTTTTTTGCTTCTTTCTTTCGTTATGGTTTTTACAGCCGCTTGCAGCAGCAAAGACAACACGGGAAGCGGTGCGCAAGCAAGCGCAAGCCCGTCGGCTTCCGCCGCCGCTTCAGCATCCGCTTCGGCGTCGCCCGCCGCTCCGGCTGCCAATCCGCTCGGCAAATACGATCCGCCGATCAACGTGTCGGCCGTTCGCATCGCCCAAACATCGATGAAGTACGAAAACGGCGATACGATTGAAAACAATGCCTGGATCAAGCTGTATGCCGACAAGCTTGGCATCAATTTGAAGTATGACTGGATCGTTCCCGATCAGGCCGCTTACGATCAGAAGATGAACATTACAATCGCCTCCGGCGCGCTTCCGGACATTATGTCCGTCAATGCGACGCAATTCAAGGACCTGAGCAACAACGGCCAATTGGCCGATCTGACGGAAGCGGTCAACAAATTCGGTTCGCCGAAGCTGAAAGAAGTGCTTAACAAAGACGGCGGCACCGCGCTCAAAGCGTCTACCGTCGGCGGCAAGCTGATGGCGCTTCCGGTGATGCCGACGCCTGTCGACACGGTCAAACTGCTGTGGGTTCGCACCGATTGGCTGAAAAAGCTGAACTTGCCGGAGCCGAAAACGATGCAGGACGTGTTCGCCATTTCCGATGCGTTCACCAACAAGGATCCCGACGGCAACGGCAAAAACGATACGTTCGGACTCGCGATCACCAAAGATTTGTACAGCAACCCGGGGTTGACAGGCTTCTTCAACAGCTACCACGCTTATCCGCAAATTTGGGTGAACGATGGGTCCGGCAACGTCGTGTGGGGCAGCATCCAGCCGCAAATGAAAACGGCACTGACCAAACTGGCCGAGATGTACAAAAACGGCCAGCTTGACAAAGAGTTCGGCGTCAAGGACGGCCCGAAGGTCGACGAAAGCCTGTCGTCGAGCAAAGTCGGCATGATGTACGGCGAGATGTGGATGCCGCTTGGCGGAGGCATCACCAACGGCAAGAAGCTGGATCCGAACGAAGAGTGGGCTTCGTACCCGCTTCCTTCGATTGACGACAAAGCGGCGCAGCCGGGCATCACCTTCGGCGTATCCAACTTCTACGTCGTCAAGAAAGGCGCGAAAAATCCGGAAGCCGCCGTCAAGCTGATGAATTTGTACCTGGACATCGACGGCAGCCTCGACAAAACCGTCAACGAAACATACGGCAACAAAGACGGCATCGAAAAATGGAAATATGCGACGATCAACCAGGTTTCGGTGACGAATCAGGACGTTCACAAAAATGTGTCCAAGGCGCTGAGCGACAAGGATACGTCGAAATTCAACGCCTCCGATAAAGCCATCTATGACATTCTGGTCAAATTCCGCGAAGACGGCAACGTCAGCGGTTGGGCGTACGATCACGTCTTCGGCCCGCAAAGCTCCCAGCAATTGCTGGTCAAATACAACGAGGCCAAACAAATTCTCGTCACGGCGTTCTACGGCGCGCCTACTCCGGCCATGGTGGCGCAAATGCCGGCGCTGAAGAAGCTGGAGCTGGAAGAATTTACGAAAATCATTATGAACGCAAGCCCTCCGGACGCCTTCGACGCCTTCGTGGCCAACTGGAAGAAGCTCGGCGGCGACGATATGACGAAAGAAGCGAACGATTGGGTGAAAAGCCAGAAATAACGCTCGCCCGGGTATGGGAGGCGCAAGGCTCGCTAACGCCTTGCGCCTTCCGTGCCGCCCAAGTACCCCAATAAAGGTAGGCGATTCCGATGAACAAAATCAAGTGGCCGGTTAACCTACCGCTGCACATCATGATTTTGCCTTGTGTATTGCTCGTGTTTGTTTACCAGTACATCCCGATGTTCGGCGTCGTCATCGCGTTTCAGAAGTTTGTTCCCGCGCGCGGCTTTTTCCATTCGTCCTGGATCGGCTGGGACAACTTCCGATACGTGTTCAACATGCCCGGCATTTGGCAAGTCATCTACAACACCGTTTATATCGCCGTGTTGAAAATCGTTGCGATGATGATCGTCCCGATCGGCATCTCGCTTCTGCTGAACGAAGTTCGCCGGGCGTCCTTCAAACGGGGCGTGCAGACGCTGATATATTTACCGCACTTTATGTCCTGGATCATTCTTGGCGGCATCCTGATCGATATTTTGTCTCCGACCCGCGGCATCGTCAATCAGGCGCTCGGTTTTATCGGATTGGATCCGATTTTTTTCCTGGGGGACAATAACTGGTTCCGCTTTACGCTCGTCGTCTCCGACTTGTGGAAGGAATTCGGCTACAGCACGATCGTCTATTTGGCTGCGCTGACCGCCATCGACCCGACGCTGTACGAGGCGGCGACCATCGACGGAGCGAGCCGCTGGAAACAAACGTGGCATGTGACGCTGCCGGGCATGCTCCCGGTCATCGTGCTGCTCGGCACGCTCAGCCTCGGCAATGTGCTGAATGCGGGCTTCGATCAAGTATTCAATCTGTACAGTCCTTCCGTGTATGCTAGCGGAGACATCCTCGATACGCTGATCTACCGGGTCGGACTCGAGAACGCGCAATACGGGGTTGCCACCGCAATCGGCTTGTTCAAATCGGCAGTCGCCCTGTTCCTTATTTCCGGTTCTTACTTCCTTGCCTACCGGTACGCGAACTATCGAATTTTCTGAAAGGGAGGTGGCGTAAGTGACCGGCGATTCCACATTTGGCAGGCGGCTGTTCGTCGTATGCAATACGGTGTTTCTCATCTTGTTGTCGCTCTTGTGCCTGTTCCCGCTCGTCCATGTTTTCGCCGTTTCGTTCAGCTCCGGCGCAGCCGCCACCGCGGGGCTCGTCAAGCTGTGGCCGGTGCAATTTTCGACCAAAGCGTACGTCTATATTATGAACAAACCGGAATTTCTCCGCGCCTTCGGGGTGACGCTGCAGCGCGTCGGACTCGGGTACGCCATCAACATGCTGATGGTGCTGCTCGCCGCCTACCCGCTGTCGAAGGAATCGCACAAGTTCAAAATGCGCACGGCGTATGTATGGTATTTCGTCTTTACGATCCTGTTCGGCGGCGGCCTCATCCCTTGGTACATGACGGTCAAAACGACCGGATTGCTCGACACGATCTGGGCCCTCGTGCTGCCGGGAGCGGTGCCGGTATTCAACGTGATCCTGCTGCTGAACTTCTTCCGCGGACTGCCGAGGGAAATCGAGGAATCCGCCTTCATCGACGGCGCCGGACACTGGATTACGTTGTGGCGGATTTATGTGCCGCTGTCGATGCCGGCGCTGGCAACCCTTTCGCTGTTTACGCTGGTCGGGCACTGGAACGCGTGGTTCGACGGGCTGATTCTGATGAATTTTCCGGCGCATTATCCGTTGTCCAGCTACATGCAGAAAGTCATCATCGTTTCGACGCCGCTTGACGGCGTAGATATCCATAACTTGGGTGAAATTACCGATCGAACGACCAAAGCGTCGCAAATTTTGCTTGCCTCGTTGCCGATCTTGCTCGTTTATCCGTTTCTGCAGCGGTTTTTCATCAAAGGTATCGTGCTTGGCAGCGTCAAAAGTTGAATGGGGCAGAAGGTAAACCTCACTTTTATAACCATTGGTTAGTAAAATGTGGTTGTGCCGAATCTGTCACCGACGGCCGCACGCGACGAAGCCGGAGAATGCTACAATAAGAGCGAGTATCCGAAAACGGCTTCGAAGGGAGAAATTCCGATGAGCGTATGGGATTCGATCGTCGAGGAACGCATTCGCGAAGCGACGGCGCGCGGAGAGTTCGACAACTTGCCGGGCAAAGGCAAACCGCTGCCGCCGGACGATTGCGCCGGCGTGCCGGAAGATTTGCGCCTCTCGTTCAAGATCATGAAAAATTCCGGCATGCTGCCGGAGGAGATGCAGTTGAACAAGGAGATCGTCACGCTGGAATCGCTGCTGCGCGAGTGCTTGACCGGCGACGCCGGCAATCTGCGGCGCGAGCTGAACGACAAGAAGCTGCGCTACCGGCTGCTGATGGAGCAGCGCGGCTTCTACGAAAGCGCGGCATATCCGGACTACGAAACGAAACTGCTGGACAAACTGACGTAACAAGGCAGTATTAAACTACTCGGCTTCTTTCCTTCAGCAGCACCGAAGGCGGGAAGCCGTGTATTTTTTTGAACACCCGGTTGAAATAGGCCTGATCGCAAAACCCCACATATTCGGCCGCCTGGCCGATGCTGACGTCGGCGTGCAGCAGCAGGTCGCGCGCCGCGGACAGCTTTACCTGATGAATGTAATGTTTGACCGTGTTCCCCGTCAGCTGCCGGAACAGCGCCGAAAGGTAATTGGGCGAGCAGCCGGCAAGCTTCGCCAGCTCGTCCACCCGGATCGGATCGCGATAGCGGGCCAAAATGTAGGCCTGCGCCCCGGCGACGATGCTCGATTTGGGCGCCTTGTGGCGCTCAAGGTCCAGCTCGCGGCTCATATGGCCCAGCAGCTCGGCGACAATCGCCGCGCAGATCGGCTCGCAATACGGCAGCTTGCCCATCCACTGTTGGACCAGCAAGGCGAAGCGCTGCTTCATGTATTCGAATTGGCTCGTGCGAAGCTGGCGCGGCCGCTGCCCGGCGAGCAGCGGGTAAACGGTTTCGGCCGATGCGGGAGCGGCAAACGTAACCCAATATTTCTGATGGTAGTTTTCCCCGTCATGGAACGCCTCGCGCAAGCAGCCCGTCGGAATGAACAGCAAATCCCCCTTGCGCAGCTTGAACAGCGCGCCGTCGATCCGGTAGTTGGTTTGGCCGGAGACGATAAAAGCCACCGCGCAAGTTGTCGTCAAGGACAGCTGCTTCTGCCAGCGCGGATCGCGATCGTCGAAGCCCGCCGCATACAAGTCGATCATCCGAGCCCTCCCTTTCCCTGTCGAACTTTAGTATAGTGTAGATTCATACAAAACGGAATAGATTCGTTAATCGTCAAAATAAAGATCCCGCCGTTACAATGAAGAAGAACCAGCGCAACTTGTCATGGAGATTTGTACAATCGGGAAAGGGATGAACGGCGCATGATTTACGATTTGGTCATCTACGGCGGCACTTCCTCCGGACTTGCCGCCGCCGTGCAGGCGAAACGAATGGGACTTTCCGCGATCGTGATCGAACCGGGCGATCATTTGGGCGGGCTTAGCAGCGGCGGACTCGGGGACACCGACTTCGGCGACAAAGGCGCGATCGGCGGGCTGGCGCTCGATTTTTACCGGCGGCTCGGCAAGAAGTACGGCAAGGAGGAAGCGGTCTGGCTGTTCGAGCCGAAGCAAGCCTCTGCCGTTTTCGCCGACTGGATAGCGGAATATGACCTCTGCGTGTTATGCCGCGAGCGGCTCGACCTGGAAGGCGGCGTCGCCACAGCGAACGGCCGCATCGCCAGCATCCGCATGGAGTCGGGGACCACGTTCGCAGGCCGCATGTTTATGGACGCGACTTACGAAGGCGACCTGATGAAGCTTGCCGGCGTCGCTTATACGACCGGGCGGGAAGCGAACCGCATTTACGGGGAAACCTATAACGGCATCCAAACGGAAAATGCGACAAAAAACCAGCTTCCCTACGGCATCGATCCGTATTGGGTCAAAGGCGATCCTGCGAGCGGCCTGCTGCCGGGAGTCAATGCAGATGCCGGCGGCGAAGACGGCGAAGCCGACCATCGCATTCAGGCGTATTGTTATCGCATGTGCCTGACCGACGATCCGGACAACCGCGTCATGGTCGACAAGCCTGCCGGCTACGACGAAAGCGAGTACGAGTTGTTGTTCCGCTCCGCCGAGCAGGGACAAACGGTATTCTTCAAGCTGAATGGCGTACCGAACCGGAAGACGGACTCCAATAACGACTGCGGCTTCTCCACCGATTTCATCGGCCGCAATTACGGTTATCCGGAAGGCGGTTATGCCGAGCGGGAGCAAATGGCCGCGGCGCACCAAACGTATCAGTTGGGGCTCGTCTGGACGCTGCAGCACCATCCCCGCGTCCCGGCAGCCATTCGTGCGTTTTACAAGGAGTGGGGGCTGCCGCGGGACGAATTCGCCGCAACCGGCCACTGGACGCCGCAGTTGTACGTCCGCGAATCGCGGCGGATGGTCGCCGATGTCGTGATGAACGAGCACCATATTTTTCTGCGTACGCCAGTCGAAGATCCGGTCGGCCGCGGCTCGTACAGCATGGATTCGCACAACACGCAGCGGCATGTAAGCAAGGATGGCTTCGTCGTCAACGAAGGCGACGTGCAAATCAGGCTGGACGCGCCGTATCCGATCAGCTACCGGTCAATCGTGCCGAAGGAAGCCGAATGCGCCAACTTGTTCGTGCCCGTTTGCCTGTCCGCCTCGCACATCGCTTACGGGTCGATCCGCATGGAGCCCGTTTTTATGGTGCTTGGGCAATCGGCGGCGACGGCGGCGGCTTTGGCGCTAGCCGCGGACTGCAGCGTGCAGCGGGTCGATTACGCCGCACTGCGCGAGCGGCTGCTGGCGGACGGGCAAGCGCTTTGACACGCCCCGCCGCGAATGGTGAGAAAAACCGTCAGGAAGAGTCAGAGAGAGCCATCCGCCAGCTACCCCGTTGCCAAATAGGCCCTATCTTCTTGCCTATTTCGCCAAAAACGGCCCGTCCACACGAAATAGCCAGTGATTTCACTGGCTATTTCGCTGGAAGTGCCGATTTGAAGGCGATCTGGAGCAAATAACCAGTGTTTTCACTGGCTATTGCATGCGGGCCGGGCGATATCGGGCAAATAGGCCATTTTTCATGGGCTATTTTGGTTGCCGAGCAAGAAATCGGGCCACTCAGGGCGGCTCACCAGAATATGCTTCTTGCAGCACCCGAAACTTATCAATTCTTATCTATCAAAAAAGACCGCCGGAGCTTGCAACTCCCGGCAGTCTTGCGCATTCGCGGCGATTGGTTTCAGACACGCCCTAAGAATGGAACTGCTCCAGCGGCACCTGGAACAAATTGACGATGCTGCCGTCTTTGGCGCTGTATTCGAATAACTCGATCGTCAGTGTGCCGTTAACGGGGAGCTCGTTCTGCGGAATGTAAACGTTCAGCGTGAACGGCGACCAGGCCGGCGCCCCTTCCTTCACTTGTTCGTTCTTCTTCAGCAAATAGTTATGGCCGTCCGAAATGGCGTAGCTCATCACCGCTTCGAACACGCGCGCTTCCCCGGTGACGGTATAATTCCCGCCGGTGCCGATCACCTTTACGTTGCGATATGCATTGTTGCCCGCCGCCTGCCCGCTGCCGTAAACGATTTCCGCCCGCTTCTGCGCTTCGTTCCAGTTGACCGACGCACCGAGCATGTCGCCGACCGCCCGCATCGGAATATACGTATTGCCGTCGTAATTGAGCACCGGCAGCTCGGTGCTCTGGTATTGCGCGTTATTGACCATAACCGGATAAGTAATGTCGACAAGCGTGTATTGTTTGATTGTGGCAGCCAAAGAAGGCACCGAAACCATCAGCAGCACTCCTGCGAGCAACCCGATCGCAAAGCCTTTGAACGTTTTCATCCTCTTCTTGCCCCTTCCAAAATGAGTTGTAACAGGCGACACGGTTCGACCCGTTGCCTCCCCTATTATAACGCATTTGGTCCCATCATTGTTGCACGTGTTTGCAAAGCGGGCGCGCCAAAAGAAAAAACCTCGCCCCCGAGGTTCTCCGTCTGCACATATGACATTTGCCCAACGTTCTGCCGGCTGGAGGCCCTCCGGCCTCAGCCGCGCCGGTTCGCCTTCCGCAGTTGTTTTCGACCCGACCAGCACATGCAACCGATTGCAAGCGCCATCAAACCCGCCCCGTCCAGCGCCGATATTTGTCCGTCATGGGCGAGCATCAGCGCGGCAGCCAGCAGCAGCCAACAATTCACATAGATGTATTCGTAAAGCAGTCGCGGCATCCCGTCACACCCCTTCGACCTTATCATATGCCTAAATCGCCGATAAGGGAACGAGTCGATTCGCTGCGGAATGGGATTGTAATCAAAACGTAACAAGCCGTTCATCTTTTTTTCATGTTCGTCTCCTATACTAATAAGTGACCCCCCTTTTTTAATATAGCACTACGTGGACCTGCGGCCCGTTGCCAGCAGGTCATTTTTTTGCGCTTCCCCTTATTTGGCGATGCGCTGGACGCCGCGGAACAAGGTGGCTACATACAGCATCCCTTCGTATTCGTCGACATCCGTCACCGGGCAGTCCAGCCGGTAGGCGACCATCCGGACGCCTCCCCCGAAGGAAACGAGCCGATACAGTCCTTTGTCGGTACAGACATAAACGCGGTCCGCGCTTTGTACGACGCGGTATACAAACATGCGCCCGAACCGATAGCCGTCGTATCCGCCCTGCTTGTTGCCGACAACAAGCTTCCCGGCGGCGCTTGCGCCGATGACATGACCGCGGTAAATCGCCAGACTTGTAACGCCGGCTTCAAGCGCAACGTCCGTCCAGGCCGACATGTAACGATCGTAGACGGCAATGCCTTTGTCATGGCCGACGATCACATACTGCGGCGCCACCATCGCGTCGTACACGATCGAATCCGTCCCCGAAAGCTGCGACCAGCCGTGTCCCGAATAGCTCCATAACCCGTAAGAAGTTGCGGCAAGCTGCATCCCGCCGGCCGAGGTGATCTGATAGCAAGGTACCGTCAACGAATGATCCAGCCAACCGTCCCCGTCAAGCTCGAACAACCCGCTGTCCGTGCAGGCATAAATCGAAGGGCCGCACAGCTGTAACCGGTTGATCGTCGCTTTCGGCGGCAAACCGTCGTTCAGCTTCTGCCACCCCCGTTCGGGGCAGATGCGATAGACGCCCTGGCCGAGCGATACCGCCAGCACGCTGCCGTCGCCGCAAGCGACGATGGAGGATATATTGGTCAGGAGCCGATCTCCTGCGTACGATTCGGTGTCGCGGTTCATGGTACCGTCCCCTGTCGTCAAAATGGTATCAGCAAGTTGTTCCTATTTTACATGATAATGATTCTCATCGTCAATGAGGGGGGGTCACAAAATAGGGATTGCTTCGAAATGGGAGCAGGTACTTTGCGCGGGCTGTACTCCCGTACCGTAGTACGGACGGGTGATCAACAGGAAACTTGCCGGCGGCTGAAGCCTTTCATCACAGAAACAGACGCCTCGGCGCGGGCTGAACGTAATTTAAGTGTATAAGTACACTAAAAAACTGCCATTCGGACTCGATCGATACATTTAAGTGTGAATGTGCGCTTAAATTCGACGGATCGAGCCAAATATCGGAAAATCAGCGAAAGCTAAGTGTATTACTGCAGTTAAAGTATCCGAATCGTCCGTTTGGGACGAGTTTAAGAGTATTAATGCCGTTAAAGGTAGAGGTTCGGGGTGTGCCGGACAAGAAGCAGCGGCCCATGCTCCTGAAAGTTTGGGTTGCGGATCACATCTTGTCGGCGTCAGGAAACATCCCTTCCAGCGCAAACGACAGGCACGGAATGGAATGAGCGGCGATGCTGTTGCGTTCCGTAAGCGTGGCGACCAGCATGTAGCGGTCGTTTTCGAGCACGAATTGGTCAATCGTCCGATAAACCGGGTCCGCGAGCCAGTATTCCCGGACGCCGAACTTTTCGTAACAATCTTTTTTGATCGTTTTGTCTCGGCTGCCTGTGCTGGCGGACAATATTTCGACGACAAGATCGGGAGCGCCGTAAATGTAGCCGTCCCGGATGATGCCAAGATTCTCGCGGGCGATATAAATCACATCGGGCTGCAAAATGTTGTCTGCATCGAAATGGACATCCAGCGGGGCAAGCAACGTTTCCCCATCGGCGCAGCAAGCATGATGGAACGCAAGATAAAGATTCGTCAGCAGCTTCTGGTGCACATACATCGGAGACGCCAGAAAATCGTAGCGGACCCCGCCGATAATTTCAAACCGTTCTTCCGCTTCGTAATAACCCGGTTGCTCCTTGATTTTCCACTTCCCATCGGGTTGCTTTGGTTTGCCATCGCTCATCTCGCTGCCTCCTTCGCCAAATTCAGATCCAATTTTACCAATTGTATCATGTGGTTACGGTTTTTGCTTGCTTTTGCGCACAAAAAGCAGCACGATCCACACGACTGTAGCGACCAAATAGATCGGCGCCACCACAACCGCCAATATTGCCAGGTTGGCCAAATCGTCCCAGCCCCCGTGATTTTGCTGCGTATTGTACAGAAACACAAGCGCCCCCGCCGCATAAATCGCGCAAGGCCACCAAACCTTTTTGACCGCCGCCCCGATCGGAAACAGCAGCAGCACCGCCCAAATGACCGCATAAGCCGTCGTCGACACCGCAACCCCTCCTTGCAAATAATGACCAACCTAAACTCGATTTTACACCATGTCGGCGCCAATGAAACGATACAATGACAGTATTTGATGCCAAAATGGAGGGACAAGCGTGGACAAAATCAAAGTGGCCATCATCGGCTGCGGGACGATTGCAAACGGTGCGCACATCAAAGCTTATCTGGCGAATCCGGCAGCGGAAATCGTCACGTTCTGCGACATTATCCAGGAACGGGCCGAAAAGGCCGTGAAGGAATACGGCTGCGGCAAAGCGACGAACGATTACCGGGCGATTCTGGAGGACCCGGAAGTGGAAGCGGTGTCGATCTGTACGCCGAACCATGTGCACGCGTCAATCGCCATCGATTGCCTGCGCGCGGGCAAACACGTGCTTTGCGAGAAGCCGGCGGCCCGCACGTACGCCGAGGCGCTCGAGATGCAGCGCGTCCAGCACGAAACCGGCAAGGTGCTCAACATCGGCGTCGTCAACCGCTTCAACACGGGCGTCAACATTATCAAAAAGATGATCGCGGACGGCGATCTCGGCGAGCTGTACCACGTGTACATCAGCTTCCGCTCGCACCGCTCGATTCCGGGCCTCGGCGGCGCCTTCACGACAAAAGCGATTGCCGGCGGCGGAGCGCTGATCGACTGGGGCGTGCATTTCCTCGACGTCGTCATGTACTGCTCGGGCGATCCGCAGCCGCAAACCGTCACCGGCCAGGCATACAGCAAGCTGGGACGCGACATGCCGAACTACGCCTATACGAAAATGTGGGCCGGACCGCCGAACTATGACGGCACATACGACGTCGACGACTTCGTGACGGCGATGATCCGCACCGCAGGGCCGACGATTACCGTCAACGGCGCCTGGGCGCAAAACATCGGCGTCGACGAAATGTTCATCGATTTCCTCGGCGACAAGGCCGGCATTCGCCTGCAATACGGCAAAGAATTCAAGCTGTACAGCGCGAAAAACGGCGCCCTGCTGGAAACGACGCCGACTTACCAGGCGACGGACATGTTCCAGAACGAAATCGACGGCTTCCTCTCCTGCATCCGCAGCGGCGAGAAGCTGCCGTCGCACATCGATACGGTCATACTTTCGTCCCAAATCATTCAGGCGATTTACGATTCCTCGGAATCGCGCAAGGAAATTGCGCTCTGATTGGCGGTCATACGCCTAATAAACAACAAGCGCCGCCGGCATGTTCTTGCCGCGCGGCGCTTGTTGCTGCGAGCGGACTCAATACAGCTTATCCAGCACCGACTTGGCCGTCTTCTCCATCGCATGGTACGTGCGCTGTTTCTCCGCCAGCGCCACCGCGTTCGACAAGATGTCGAGCACGTTGATCTGCGCCAGCTTGGAGGCGAACGAGCCGCCCTGCAGCGGCGATTCTTTCGCTGTCGTCAGCAGCACGACGTCCGCGTATTGCGTGATCGGCGAACGCGCATGGCTGGTCAAACAAACGATGAAAGCGCCGTTCGCCTTCGCCAGCTTAATTGCGGCGACTACATCCTTGGTGCTGCCGGAGACGGAGATGCCGAACACCGCATCGCCTTTGCCCGCCAGCGAGGCGTTCATTGCGATGACGTGCGAATCCGACTCCGCCACGACGTTATAGCCGAGCCGCACGAATCGGTACTTGGCGTCCATCGCCGTGATGCCGGACGAGCCGACGCCGAAGAAGAGGAGCCGGTTCGACGACACGACCGCTTTTACCGCCGCATGCACGTCGTGCAGAGACAGCAGCGGCATCACATTCTGAATGACCTGCGTGTTGAAGCCGCAGATTTTGCGGATTACCGCGTCCAGCCCGTCATCCTCCTGAATGTCGCCGTACAGCTGCTCTTCCGGCTTCGAGACGTTTTGCGCGAGCGACAGCTTGAACTCCTGGTACCCGCGAAACCCAAGCTTGCGGCAAAAGCGGATGACCGACGTTTCACCTACCTCGCTTTTTTCCGCCAAGTCCGTAATCGTGCAAAAAACGGCGGCTTCCGGATCGCGCTGCACGGTATCGGCCACTTTCCGTTCCGACTTGGTCAACGATTCGTATACAGTCGGAATACGGAGAAGGGCATGGGAAAGTTCTCCCCTTGCAGTCGTTTTCATGGCGTTGTCCTTTCCGCCCCGTATTCCCATAGCTGCCGCTGCGCGGCCATGTTCGGCAGCGTCGTCTCGTAAACGATCGCGCCGCTTGCGTCGACGAGACCGGCGGCAATTTTCGTGCCGCCGATGTCGAGGCCTACCGCCGCTTGCTTCGCCGGCGCGCTCAAGACCGGTCCCGATCCGCGGCGCCCGCCGTCCCGTTCAACCAGGCGCCCATCTTCTCCGCATACCGCGCGGCGATCAGCTGCGGCCGGGTAATCGCGCTGCCGACAACGACGTAAGTCGCGCCGCATTTCAGCGCCGTCACCGCTTCCTCCGGCGACCAGATGCGGCCTTCGGCGACAACCGGCACACGCACGCTGCGGCTCAGCTGCCGGACCAGCTCGAAGTCCGGCGTTTCCTGCTGCGGGCTGTAGGGCGTATAACCCGACAGCGTCGACGAAATGAGGTCGGCGCCGACCGCTTCCGCGCGCATGCCCTCCTCGAGCGTCGACACGTCCGCCATGACGAACGCGCCAGCGTCGTGAATGTATTTCACCAAGCCCGGCAGCTTGTCGTACCGGTTTTCGCGGTCGGTCATGTCGAGCGCAACGATCTCGGCCCCGGCCGATACGATCGCTTCGACGTCGGCAAGCTCGGGCGTGATGAACACGTCCGACCCTGCGATGCTGCGTTTATTCAAACCGATCACGGGCAAGCCGACACTCGACTTGATCAGCCGCACATCGTCCGCTCCGTTCGTGCGGATGCCGATGGCTCCGGCCATTTCGGCCGCTTTCGCCATCATTCCCATCACACCTGCGCCGTACAGCGGTTCGTCGGGCAGCGCCTGGCACGATACAATCAATCCTCTTTCGCGAAAAGGCAAGCTCATCATCGCCATTCCTTTCTGTCGGTCCGGTTGTCGTACCTGCGGCGATGGCCGTTCCAGCGCAGCAGCGATTTCCCACGATGAGCTCATTATACTAGAATCGGAAGGAAATTTCCTTCATTATTACTTGCTAATATAATTTTTTTCTCCAAAATTCGGCTTCCGCTGCTTACGGGGGTTGGTTCAGCCTTACAGCAAACTAGATCAAGGCAGCTACCGCCGCTTAACCTGACAATATTGCCCCCTCCCCGCTCTCCGCCAATGTTGTAAGGTTATGCGATGGCAACTGTCCCGATTATTGTATGGCTGAAATCGGCTTTATTTCGTTGAAGCGGCGAGCGGGCATATATTCGGCAGCAATTCGCGTCTGCCGGATATCCCATCGGCTCAGACTGGTGCGGCGGTTGAGCCTTATCTCTCAGGAAGAGGGACGAGTGAGAAGTCGCATCAGTTCGTATCTGTTGGTTATCCCGTTGGCTCAAGTTGGCGTTTGGATGTAACGAGTTTGAAGGGTTTGCCTGAATGGTGTCGCTGCATCGTAGGGGCACTTTTCTTGAAATGGGATCTTGAGATTGAGTCAAGGGGATAACGAGCAGAAAGGAATTTGCGGAGAGGACAACCTTGTTCCGGTCTGAGCGAAGTGGATAGCGGGCAGAAAAAACAGGGGCATAAAGGGGCAGGTGCATATGGGAAAGAGGGGGATGCGAGCCTGACTCAAGCGAAAAAGTTGCAGGCCATAATAGAGGGGCGGCATGTTTGGCCGGATAACAACGAACCACCATTAACAGTCGATGAAACAAGGCTGAAATCAGTTGCTACTCAGGTACTCTCCGGCCTCGAGCGGCTACCCAGGCAGGCCGGATCGATGCCTTGGAACATGTAAACATTCCTGTAGGCGCCAAGATACGGCCTTGGACAAAAAACAGGAGCGCCTCGTATGATGGGGGTGTGACGGGTCAATAGCCCTAAAACCCACCAAGGAGGCGCTTACCCTGAATTTTAATCGA
>NZ_SHLX01000027.1 GCF_004764705.1 Paenibacillus cymbidii
CGTTGCGCCCGGCTTCGGCGTCGTGCCGCCCGCGCCCTGCGAGCCGCCCGGCGTAGCCGCTGCGCCGCCTCCGGGCGATCCGCCCGGCGCGACCGTGGCGCCGCTAGCGCCAGGCGACCCGCCTGGCGTGGCCGATGCGCCGGCTCCGGTCCCCGGCGATCCGCTTGGCTGGCCGCTCGGCGTTGCCGTTGCCCCGCTGCCGGCGCCCGGCGAACTGCCCGGCGACCCGCTCGGCTTCGGCGTGGTGCCGCCCGCCCCCGGCGAACCGCTTGGCGAGCCCGATGCGCCGGCCCCGGCTCCGGGCGACCCGCTCGGCGAACCGCTTGGCGAACCTTCCGGCGTCGGCGTCGTCGAAGGCTTCGGCGTTGCCGCCGGCGTCGGCGTAATGCCCAATTCGCGCAGCCGCTGCTGCTCGGCCAGAAATTCCGGATGCGACCGCGCCCCGCCGGCGTCGATCTTCTTGATATCTTCCCAGGGATTCACCACGACATAATCCTCCGGATGGTCAAACACGAGAAACGCCGACGGCAGCCGCCGCTCCCCGTATCTGCTGGACGGCTTCGTCATGAGCTGGCCGTTTACGACCAACTCCGAAGAAGCGCCGCCATCGAGAAACCCGGCGTTGATAACCCCTTCCGCCAGGAACAAGTCCTGCACTTCCTTCATCGTGGCGCCAATGCTGTAGCCGAATTGCCGGCCGTCGATGACGATGAAAATGACCGTTCCGTCGGCCTTCTGCCCCACCGCGGTGCGCGGCTGAATATCCGTCGGCACCGGCAGCGGCTTGCCGTCCAGAATGACGCGCGGGTAGAAGGACGCCGCTTCCTTCACCTTCATCTCCCGCAGCTCGCCCAGCGTATAGTTGCCGACGATGAGATAACCCGTATCCGTGAAGCCGACAATCGGCTGCTTGCCGGACTCCGCGCCGAACAAAATCTGCGTGTCGGACATCAGCATCCCGATCGGGGCGAAGCCGTTGCCCAAACCGTCGGGATCGTCGAAGCCGCCCGCATTGACGCCGGCGATCGCTCCCGTGCGTTTGACCATTTCCGTGATGCGTTCGCCGAGCTGGTGATTTTCGTCGATCGGCTTCTTCGGCACAACGAGCCGGATGCTGGTCGGATCGAACACGTACATCATTTTGCCTTTCCAGCGCGCTCCTTCGATATCTTTCACCTGAATCAGCTCTTCGGCGGTCCGATTTTTCCGTACGATCTGGATCAGGTTGAATTGCTGCGGTTGCTCGCCGTTTTCGGCCACAATTTCCTGAACGTGCTGCACCATCTCTTCCCGATGGCTTTTGCCGACGAACATCCAGGCCCATTCGCGGTGCTGCGTGGAAATGACCGTGCCCGCCAAAAACTCGCGCGCCTTTGCACCCGCCGGGGTGACAAACATATAACTGGAAACGCCGAAAGTGAGCAGGCTGATCGCCATCAGCAACCACTTGAACCAGCTCCACCCGGCAGGGTGAATGCCTGCCCTTGAAATAATACGATTCATATTCCCGTACGCTCTCCTCTGCGTGTCAATCGATGCTAACGTATATATATTCAACGCCGATTGTTATTTTCCTACTCGCGCAAGGGCAACGGGACCTATTCTTTGATTAAAATTTGCTGCCGACCGCGGTGCCGCAACCTTCCCAGGACGCCTCGCATACCCGGTCGCGCCCGCCCCGTTTTGCCGCATACAGCGCTTCGTCGGCCCGCAGCAGCACCTGGTGAAAGTCGTCCTCCGGCGTTCCTTTCCACTCGGCGATGCCGATGCTGACCGTGCAGCTGAGCGTATGCTCGCCGATCAGGAACGGCTGCTTGCGGATCGTGCCGAGCAGAAACTCGGCCGCTCTATGCGCCTGATCCCGGTTCGTATCCTGCAACAGCACCATAAATTCCTCGCCGCCGAACCGGCCGACGATATCCCGCGGCCGGAAGCTGGCGCGCAGCACGCGGGCCAGCTTCTGCAGCACCAGATCGCCCGTGTCGTGACCGTACGTATCGTTCACTTGCTTGAAATAGTCGACGTCCAGCAGCATGAGCGACATCGAGCCGCCGCCCCTCATCACCGCTTGCTCGAAGGCGGCGATCACGTACCGGCGGTTGTACAACCCGGTCAGGTCGTCCGAATCGGCAAGCCGGCGCGTTTCGTTCATTTGGGCGATGGCGATTTCCTTCTCCTTGCGGATCGAATGAATCCGGCCGGCGAGCCCCCACGACAAAATGACCGCCTCGCATACGGAGCCAACCTGAGAGGCATACACCAACCATGGCATCATCGGAATAAAGCCCGCATCGGTCATCGCCGACAAAATCGCGCCCAACAGAAACGCGCCCCAGCCAAGAATAAAATACCGCGCCGGCCGATTCCCGCTCCGCAAGCTGATGACAGCCGCTACGATGATGAACACGTCGATGACGCCGATCGAATAAACCGACAAGACCAGTCCCGTCCTATAGTCGGCCAACAGAACGAGCATATTGGCAAGCTCCACGGCGATCATCGCGACGAACAGGCGGTACAACGTCCCGAAACGCTGCTTCGTGATCCGCAGGAAGCTGCGCGCAAACAGCAGCGCGGCGATATGGCTCAAACACATGAAGAACACGATCGAACGATTGTTCCACCAGACCGCGTCCGGCCAAATGTATTGGTAGGCGATGCCGTTCAGCGACAGAAACAGCAGCAGCGTCGACGCGTTGATGAACACGTAATAGAAGTAAGCCCGCGAGCGCATCGAAAACGCCAGAATGATGTTGAATGCGGTCAAAACAAGCATCATCCCGTAGTAGGCGCCCATCAGCAAATAGGTGCTTTGTTCCCGCTCCGTATAAACGAGCGGCGCATACAGCTTCATCGGCAGCGCCATGGCGCCTTCCGTTTCCACGCGCAAGAACACGGTTTGCTGCTTCCCGGGTTCCAGTTGCAGCTGCATCGTGGGCGAACGATTGGAGATCGGCCGTTCGCCGAACGGCATGGAATCGCCCATTCGGGTGTGGGCAAACGAACCATCGCCCCCGGCAACGTAAAAGTCCAGCCGGTCGATCGGTGCGTAATCGGTTTGCAGCAGCCACATCGATTTGGCGGTATCGTTGCGAATGTCGAGGCGGATCCAGCGCACGGCGGCAGAGTAACCGTAATTGGGCGTCCGCTCGGGCCTATCGGTATACTGCAGCGCCGCGTCCGCGCCTGCCGCCTGCTCGATCGTCCACTTCCCGTCCGGATCGACGGCAACCGCCATATACGGGGCAAGGTCGTAAGCTGTCGAATCATTCTGCAGCACCAACACGCCGCCAGCCGCAGCCGCTCCGCCGCTCCCGCACAGCAGCGCCAATGCCACCAACAGCATGCCGAAAAACTGTCGTCTGCTCATCTGCCTCAGCCCCAATACGATGCGAAATACCTAGATATTCATTTTATCGGGTCCAAAGACCTATATTTTTGTTATCGGCACCACATTTCACATAAAAGGTTGCAGCGATGAGTTGCCGTCTGTTTGCGTGGTTTCCCCGGGGAGTCGTCTGCCGCAAAGGGGGTCGACATACAGCGCAAGCAAATGGCGTTTGATCGCCTCCATGCTGTAGCCGCGGCCTTGCCGCTGGTGGCTGTACAGAAACGGCGAAGCGGAAGCGATGATCCCGTCGGCGGCCAGCACCGCGTCAATCGCGGCGGCGCCGGGCAGCCGCCCCGCCTCCTCGAGCAGCGAGCGGAACAAGCCGTGGACGGTCACGTACAGCGAAGAGGCGAAGAACAGCTCCGATTCGCATTCCCGCGGACGCAGCTCGCCAATCCATGGCGTTTTGTCCTCGATGAAAGCAAGCCATTTGCCGATCGCCATGTCGAGCCGTTCCCGCACAGGCGTGTCGCGATGGCGATCCAAATAACGCGTCAACTCGTCGCACAAGACGCGGAAGCTTTCCTGGATGATGTCGAGGCATAAATCGCTTTTGCCGGCGTATCTTCGGTACAGCGTCCCTTGACCGACGCCGGCCGACCGGGCGATCTGGTACATACTGACACCTTCGACGCCGTGTTCGGCGAACAGCGATTTCGCCTTCTGCAGAATAATGCGGCGATGCTCGGCCGCATCCCGTCGTTCTTTTCGCTCCGCCATAGCCGGTGCCTCACTTTCGTAAGCGCGTCGTTCGCGCAAAATTCGCGAATATTGGCGCGCAATGTTTGTTGACAAACGGACAATTGTCCGCTAGAGTGTTAATGAAACGGACATTTGTCCGGTTATTATCCGTGGATAGCAGCAGAGGGTCCGTCTGGATCCATTGTACGGCCTGGATTCAGGTTCGGTCAATGGAACGGGCATGTCGGAACGGAAGCGCCCGCATCGCAGGCGGCGGCCTATGCCGCAAGCGTTGTTCGGACGGCCGTATCGGCCAAGAGATGACCCGGTTGTCCGGAAGCGGCACAATGGATAGGAGGACATCTTACATGTCAGCATCAACCGCTTCGCCTTCTCTCGGCGGGCAACCGAAGACGATCAAGGAAATCCTGGCGCCGCTGATTGCCATCATCATCGGCCTGTTCATGGTTATCCTCGACGGCACCGTCGTCAATGTCGCCATTCCGGGTCTTATGCAGGAGTTCGACTCCACGCTGTCTTACATTCAGTGGACGTTCACCGGCTACGCGCTCGCGCAGGCCGCCGTCATCCCGCTTGCGGGCTGGCTCTCCGACCGGTTCGGTCCGAAGAACATCTTCCTGATTTCGCTTGTCCTGTTTACGATCGGTTCGCTGCTCTGCGCCCTGGCCACCAGCGCCGACATGCTGATTGCGTTCCGCGTGCTGCAGGGCTTGGGCGGCGGCGTCATGATGCCGATCGCCATGGCGTTCACCTACCGGCTTGCCCCGCCGGATAAAGTCGGCGCCGTTATGGGGATGATGGGCATCCCGATTCTGTTCGCGCCGGCCATCGGTCCGGTGCTGGGCGGCTGGCTGATCGACAAAGTCAGTTGGCAATGGATCTTCCTGATCAACATCCCGATCGGCGTCATCGGCATGATCGTTGGCCTGATTACGCTGCCGAAGATCGGCCGCACGGCCGTCGCCACTCTCGACAAACTCGGCATGCTGCTTGGACCGCTGGCTTTCGCCGCGCTTTCTTACGGCGTCAGCGAAGGCGGCAACAGTTGGACATCGGAGCGCACGATCATCGGCCTTTCGGTCGGCGTCGTTGCATTGCTGCTGTTCATCGTCGCCGAGCTGCGCAAGAAAGAGCCGCTGCTCGAGCTGCGCGTCTTCCGTTCGTTTAACTTCAGCCGCGGCATCATCATCCAGTGGATTACGCAAAGCGCCTTGTTCGGCACCATGTTCCTGATTCCGATCTTCCTGCAGCAGGCGAAGCACGAAACGGCGCTCGACACCGGCCTGATTATGCTGCCGCAAGCGATTGCCGCGGCCATCTTCATGCCGATCGGCGGCAAGCTGTCCGACAAGTTCGGCGCCCGTCCGCTCGTTATGGTCGGCATGGCGATCGTCACCGCAGCCGCCTGGCTGCTGACCGGCATCGACGCCGCCAGCAAGTCGACGGAAATGCTGCTGCCCATCGGTATGCTGGGCGCCGGCATGGGCTTGTCGATGATGCCGCTGAACACGCATCTGATCCAGTCCGCGCCGGCCAATCTCGTCAGCCGCGTCACCGCGCTGACGAACGCCGCGCAGCAAGTTGTTTCGTCCATTGCCGTCGCCGGCTTGACGACGATTATGGCCAGCCGCGGCAAGCACTATTTCGCTACGGGCAAAACCGAGCAGTTGGAAATTTATTCGCTGTCCTTCAGCGATACGTTCTTCGTGCTGGTCGCCATCGCCGCGGCAGGCACCGTGCTTTCGGTGCTGCTGAGCAGGCCGAAGAAATCCGCCGCCGGCGAAGAAGCGCCGCCGGAAGCAAGAATGATGATGCACGGCTGACCGCCGCATCCGAAAAATAAGGAAGGCCGAGTCTATGCGGACTCGGCCGTTTTTTGTATATTGGGTTTATTCCTCGTCTCGGCTATGGATTGGTTTGCATGCCTGTCACACTGGCGTCGGGGCCGGTATCGCCCACGGTGCGGAAGGCCGAGATTTGCTCGTTCAGCAGCTTCTGGCCGTCCGGGTTCGGTTCCAGCGACTTTTTGCCGCTGACGGACGGGAGAATGTATTGATCGATATATTTGTCAGCGAAGAAACTATCGGTATTGTTCGCCGTGAAGACGATGACCATGTCGTATTTCGGTACGACGACGATGCGTTGACCGCCGGAGCCGACCGCCGAAAACATGTCGTATTTGGACGAATCTGCCGCGTTGACGCCGTCTTTTTCGTTGCGCAGCCACCAGAGGTAGCCGTATCCGCGTTTCGAGCCGTCCGTACGATCCTCGCCCACGTATTGTTTGGTCGAAGCCGCCACCCACTCTTTCGGCACGACGGTTTTGCCGTTCCACTTGCCGTTCTGCAAGTACAGCAGGCCGAACTTGGCCATATCGCGCGTGTTGAGGTGAAGCCCGAATGCGCCGTAAGGCGTTTGCGTCGGGTCCTTCTCCCAGCTGAAATCCTTGATGCCGAGCGGCTCGAACAGCTTGACCGCGGCATACTGCTCCTCGTCCATGCCGGTCGCGCGGCTAATCAGGCTGGACAACACTTGCGGCCCGCCGTTGGTGTACATGAATTTAGTGCCCGGGTCCGCATCCATCGGCCTCGTCAGCACATATTGCGTCCAATCGGGACTGGCGATCATTTCTTTGGACGACACTTCGCCTTCGTTCGACCAGGCGATGCCGGACGTCATCGTCAGCAGGCTCTTGACCGTAATCTGCTGTTTGCGCGCATCGTCGCCGGTCCACTCGGGAAAGGACGGGGCGATCGGCATGGCGACATCCTGCAGCTTGCCCTCGTTCAAGGCAATGCCGATGAGCGCCGACGTGACGCTCTTCGTCACGGACAACACATTCTGCGTCGTATCGGCCGCCGTGTCTTTGTTGTACGCCTCGAGCACGATATGGCCGTTGCGCGCGACAAGCACGCTATGCACATTGTCCGCCTTCATCGCGTCCAACATGCCGGCCAACGTCTCGGAGCGCATGCCTTCCTGCTCCGGGGTCGTGACCTGCCAGCTTGCCGTTGGCCAGTCCAACGCTTTTTTCGCCGCGAACGTGCGGCTGATGTACAAGCTGGCGCCGCCGATCGCCACGGCCGCCACAAGCGCATACATCCCGATATAACGCACGCGCCGGCGCTTGTACACGGCAACAGCACTCTTTTTCTTCCTATCCATCCGGTTTCATCCACCCGTTACTTATTCTATATCTCTGCCTTCCATCATAGTGGCTGGTCCTTAACCGGAACTTAAGTCTAAATTAGAAAGGGATTAGAGTTTCATTAGAATGGCCGCTGGAAGCAACCGGCTGTTCGCGGGTATGCTATACAAGGAAGATAGATGCCGTAACCGCCGATTCAATCGGTCTCGTTTCCGTTTAATCGACAGTAGACTTCATGCGCGAAGGGAGATGAACCGATGCCGATCCGACCTTCATTAGGCCCGTGGCGCGGGCGGCGGCTGCCGGCCGTATTCGCCCTGGCGGCGGCAATCGCCCTCGTCGTGTGGTTCGCGCAGGAACGCGGCGAACGGCACACGATCACGGGGACGGCAGCCGATTCGGCGCTCGAGCTGTCGCTCGATTCGGGCGATTACGTGCGCGACGCAAAAACAGTTCTGGCCGCAGCAGCAGACGCGGACGCCCGGTTGTCGCTGCGCATCGACGGCAAAGAAGCGGACCTGCTGCCCGTCATGCGGCAGCCGGCGGTGCTGTCGTTCGAAGCCGACGGCCTCGAGGCCGGGGACGGCTACCAGGACAGCGTGTGGGTCAACGGCAAGCTGGCGGCGATCCTGGACCGCAATTTGGTCGGCTTCGCCAAAGCCGCGGTAGTCATTCCGGCCGAAATGCTGCAGTCCGGGGCCAATACCGTGGCGCTGCGCGCCGGCAATCTCACGTCGCCCGACAGCGAAGCGGGCAATCACGACGATTGGCGCTTCCGCGCGCTTACGTTTACGCTGGCGGACGGGACCGTGCTGGAGGACCCCGATTACCGGACGGCGGCCGTTTATACCGTCGGCGACGAGCCGAACGCGCTGCAGCGCCAATGGACGTTCGTCATCAAGGACGATAAATACCGGACATCTTATTACAAATGGGATACCCGAAGCGTCGCCGACGGCAGCCACGCCATCGAACTGAGCGCGTCGATGAACGACCAACGGTTCGAGAAGCGGATCACCGTGCAGGTCGACAATACGCCGCCGAAGATTGGCATCGTTTCGCCCGTGGACGGCAGAACCTACAAGAACCGGGTTGCCCTGAACGCCGAGGCCAGCGACGCCGGCTCGGGCAGCACGCCGGTTGTGGCCAAGCTGGACGGCACCGTGCTGCAGCTTCCCGTTACGCTGGAAACGTCCGGACTGGCGAAAGGCACGCACCGGCTGGAAGTGATCGCCGCGGATAAAGCCGGCAACGAAACGACGGCAACCGTCGGCTTCCGGGTCAACGACGAAATTCCCGACCCGCCGTCACTGTCGTCCCCCGCCGACCGCGCCGTCGTTGCATCAGCCGCGGCGACGCTTCGCGTGGCCGTGCGCGATCCGGCGGACAGCGAGCTCGACGTCGCCTTCTACAAAGCCGCCCGCTACGATCTTGGCGGGGCCGGGCAGGCGCGCGCCTACGCCGGCGCCGCCGACCGCGAGCCGCCCGCCCTCCGCGAGCCCGATGGGGAGACGCCGTTCTCGCCCGCGGATCGGGCGCTTGTCGCCGCGCCGGACGGCAAGTATTTGACGAACGATGCCAAGGAGAAATTCCCTTACCACCGCTTCTCCTTCGAGGCGGGAAATGCGCCGCCGGCCGATCTGGAAGCGGTCTGGACCGGCCATTCGCTGCCCGGTCGGCTCGTGACGCTGTACGCCTGGAACAACACGAAAGCCGCCTGGGAGGAACTTGCCTCCGGTCAAGGGGCCGAAGATTTTACGCTGCGCGGCCGGATCAAACAAGCCGACATGGTGCAGGACGGCAAGGTCGACCTGCTCGTGCAGGACCGGATCCCGGCCGCTGACGAATACGATTACGCGTTCGTCTGGATGAGCGACACCCAGTACTATGCCGAATCGTTTCCTGCCGTCTACGACACGATGACCGCCTGGGTCGCCGGCCACTGGAAGGACAACAAATTTCGCTATCTGATCCATACCGGCGACATCGTCAACAACTGGAACAGCAAAACCGAGTGGGAACGCGCCTCTTCCAGCATGAAAATACTCGACGACGCCCATATTCCGTACGGCGTTGTCACCGGCAATCACGATGTCGCCTTCGATGCCGGGAACTACGAGATGTTCTGGAAATATTTTGGCCGCGACCGGTTTGCGGCGCAGCCGACGTTCGGCGGCGACCTGAACAACTACCGCGACCATTACGATCTCGTCTCCGCCGCCGGCAACGATTTTGTCATCGTTTATCTCGGCTGGCTGATCGACGACAAGTCGTTCGCCTGGGCGAATGCCGTGCTGCGGCAATATGCCGATCGCAACGCCATCATCGCCACGCACGAGTATCTGAAGCCGAACCATGCTTACTTCGGGCAAGGCCAGGCCATTTGGGACCGCTTGGTAACGCCCAATCCGAACGTGTTTCTCGTGCTCGGCGGCCATAATCCCGGCACGGCCTATAATGTCAAATCGATCGGCGACCGCACCGTATTGGAGATGCTCAGCGACTACCAGAACGGACCGCAAGGCGGGGAAGGCTTCATGAGGCTGCTGAAATTCGATGTGCAGCACGGCAAGCTGTACGTCAACAGCTATTCGCCGCTGCTGCAGAAGTGGAATTTTTTCAAGAAGGAAGAAGACGAGTTCGAACTGCCGCTGAAGCTGCAGCCGATCGACAAACGGGTAGCGACCGACTATATCGCCGTCAACGCGCGCACGACGGAGCCGATCGGAAGCGCGCAGCGCACGCCGAGCGGCGGTACGGCAAGCGTCGCGTACGCCGGGCTGCAGCAGGGAACGACGTACGGCTGGTACGCCGTCGTCAAGGACCCGTACGGCGGGCAAAACAAGTCGGACGTATGGACGTTCCGCCGGGAGTAAGGTCCCGGCTGTCTTAAAACAGCACCCGGACGAAGCTTTTCAGCGACGTCCACAAGCCGGTTTTGGCCGGGACGGAAGCCGCCGCCTGCTCCTCCGCCTTGAGCTTGAACGCGCCCGCCTGCTCGGCGGCCTGCACCGCCGAGGTGGCGCCGAGCCGGATGATCGACGGCATGCTGGCCCGCTCCCGCTCTTTGGCCGCCAGCGCGGCAAGCCGTTCTTTCGCCGCTGCGGACGGCTCCGGCTGCGCCCAGCCGAGATCCGCGTAGCTGAGGAAATCCGTGTATACCCCATGGACGCCCATCGCCATATACGCGTTTACATCCGCCACCTCGTTGACGGCGTGCACATAAGCGACGGCTCCTTTGCGCCTCAACGCCTTCATGAAGGGGGCGGTGGCGCGCTCGACCGGCATGGCGACGACGCGGATGCCGTGCGAGCCGACATATTGGACGACCTCATCCGGCGTCATGCTCGACAAATAGATTGAAAAGATCACGTTCGGAAACGGCACGATCGCTTTCACCGTCTCCATCATTTCCGGCGAATAAATTTCCGGGATGACCCGGTCGACAATCGTTGGATCGACCCGCTCGATCGTGTCGCGGATCAGCGTAAACTGCCTGGCGACAAGCTGCGGGTCCTCCTCCTTGGTATCCGTGATGATGTAGGCGTCGGGATACTCCACCAGCAGCCGGGCCACGTCGTCGAACGAAATCGGCGTGTATTGCTTCAAAATTTTGCGGCCGAGAAATTCGGCCATGGTTGGCGCCTGGTCTTGTTCGCTCGCGGGAACGTCGAGCTCGAACCGCTCGTCCAAATAGCTCATCCAGTCGTGCCGACCCGCCAGCAGACCGTCCGCTGTCAGCGACAGATCGACCTCGAAGACTCGCTGTCCTTTGTCGTAGTTCGTCTCGAACGCCTCCAGGCTGTTCGTCAGTTCGACGCCGTCGAGCCCGCCCAAGCCATGGGCGATCAACGGGTAACGCGTCCATTCCGGCGCTCCCGTCGGCGTCGTTGCGCCAAACGCAAGGTGCGGCATCGTCGGCATAAGCAAAAGAAAGGCAAGCAGCGCAAGCGCCACGCGGGTTTTGGTCGGTTTCACTTTCGATCGCTCTCCTTCCTGACACCTCATCATCTGGGCGCGAGAGGAAATAATTCCTCTTTTTCGGCGCCTCCCTTTTATTTACCCCGATAATAGGAAAAAAAACTGAAGCGGAAATTAGAGCCCCGTTAGAGTTTCATTAGAGTGTGCCAAATGTTCCGACATTACCCGGGAAATGATCGGACAAGCTTCGCCGGCTTTTGCGACAATTCGTATCACCCAAACAGCATTCGACAAACAAGGGCCATTTCAGTGGGTACGCCGAGCGTCCGCCGCTTTTGACTTTCGCCCTTCCGCGAAGGCATAATGATGCTACCGGACAAATCCGGTTGGAGGGGAGCCGCATGACGCGTACCGGACCGTTTGTCTTCTTTACTATCCTGCTGTTTGCCAAAAGCTGCCTTGCTTGGCTCGTCGTCTTCGGCGACGTTTCCTGGATGCCGCTGGCGACGGAATTGCCGTTCATCTGGCTCGTCTTCTGCCTGATCGAGCTGTTCGCCGCGAGGCGCAAGCTGCTCTACTACGCGCTCGCGAATTTGCTGCTGACGCTGCTCTTTTTTTCGGTCATCATGTATTACAAATATTACGGCGTCATCGCCACCTACCACGCCCTGCAGCAGGTCAACCAGGTGACGGCGGTCAGCAACAGCGTATTTTCGCTGATGGATCCGCAGTATTTGTTCCTCTTTCTCGATGTCATCGTGTTGCTCGCGCTGCTGCTGCGCAAGGGCCGGTTCAGCGCCGCATGGCGATACGTGTCGCTGCGGCGGGAACGCCGGGGCATCGCCGCAATGCTGCTGATCGTTTCGTTCGCGCTGTGCCTGATCAACATTTTGCCGAACCGGGCCAGCATGAGCGAACGCAAACAAGCGGCGGAGATGGGCATTCTGAGCTACGAGGCGTACAGCCTGTTCGCGCGCAGCGAACCCGAGCCGGTCGCGCCGCAGGACATCACCCAGGCGAGCGTCGACGAGTTGAAAGGAATACGCGCTCCCGAGCAGCCGCTGCTGGCAGGAGCCGCAGCCGGCAAAAACATTATCGTCATCCAGCTGGAATCGTTCCAGAACTTCCTGATCGGCCTTAAGATCGATGGACAGGAAGTGACGCCGAACATGAACCGGCTGGCGGCGGAGCATTTCTACTTCCCGCGCTTCTACCAGCAAGTCGGACAAGGCAACACGTCGGACGCCGAATTCGTCGTCAACACGTCGCTGTATATTCCGCCGAAAGGCGCGGCGACGATGTCGTACGTGGACAAGGCGCTGCCGAGCTTGCCGAAGCTGCTGCGGGCGGAAGGCTACCGGACGGCGACCTTCCATACGAACGTCGTCGAGTTCTGGAACCGCGGCGAGCTGTACGAGGCGCTCGGGTTCGAACGGTATTACGACAAGTCGTTCTTCGGAACGGAGGACGAAGTGTTCTTCGGAGCGTCGGACGAGGTGCTGTACGCCAAAACGGCGGCAGAGCTGGCGTCATTCCGCGCCGGCGGCGAGCGGTTCTACGCGCAGGTCGTTTCGATGACGGCGCATCATCCGTTTACGATTCCGCAGGAGAAGCAGCGTTTGCAGCTGCCGGAGCGGTACGAAGGCACGTTCGTCGGCGACTACATCCGCGCGCAGCATTACGCCGATGAAGCGCTCGGAGCGTTTATCGACGAATTGAAACGCAGCGGCGTGTGGGACGACAGCCTCGTCGTTCTCTACGGCGATCATCTCGGCTTGCCGGTTTACTCGCTCGACCGCGACGACAAGGAATTGCTGGCGGAAATTTACGGGCACAAATACGGTTATCCGGAAATGATCAACGTGCCGCTGCTCATCGCTTCTCCCGGCGTCACTTATCCGGCGCGGTTCGAGCAGGTCGGCGGCCAGGTCGACGTGCTGCCGACGATCGCCAATTTGGCCGGCGTGCCGCTGGACGGCCAGCTTCATTTTGGCCACGACCTGCTGAACCAAACGACGAACGTGCTGCCGCAGCGGTATTATTTGCCTTCGGGTTCGCTGCTGGACGAAGACACGCTGTTCATCCCCGGCAGCGGATATGAGGACGGCGAGTACTACCCGCTGACCGGAGGCGGAGGCGGCACCGGCAACGGCGGCGTTTCGCAGACGCAGTACGAGGCGGCCCTGCGGCTGCTGCAGCTGGCGGACAACTACGTGCTGCAATTGCCGGATCGGGAATCGTAACGTTCGACACACGAAGGGCAGCACACGAACGGGAGCTTTTCCCGTCGTTGCCGCCCTTCTCTTTTTTCCGTTGATAGCCGGTTTACTCGCCGTCCGCTTCGTTCCCGCGTTTGCCGCTGTCCCCGCCGCCGCTGCGCTCCAGCCGGTCCAGCTTCTTTTCGATCCGCTGCAGCAGGTGTTTCAGCTCATTATTTTCCAACTCGGCCTGGTAATTGATCGCGAAGCTGAGGATCGACTCCTGTTTGTCTCGGGCGGCCTGGCGGTTCTGGCTCATCAGGATGATCGGCGCCTGGAACGCCGCGATCATCGACAGCATCAGATTGAGCAAAATAAACGGCGGCGCGTCGAATTTCAGCACCGTAAACAGGTTCCACAAAATCCACACGGTCATGAACGCCGCAAAAGAAACAATAAACGTCCAGCTTCCTCCGAACGAAGCGATCATGTCGGCGAGCCGGTCCGGCCAGCCGGTCTTTTTTTGCTGCTGGGCGCTCAGGTGGCACTTGATGTTCTCGTGGTAATCGTTCACCATTTCGCTGACCCGCTTCAGCTGCTCGATGCTCAGCGTTCCCTCCGCCGCCGCTTGCCCCGTTTCCTCCAGATCGGCGATCAGCAGTTCCTCGTCAGTGGCCGGCTTCGGATCCATTCCCCCCGCCTCCTTCTCCCGACAAATTGCGGTACAGAATCCGGTAGCCGAGCGGTTCCAGCTCGATGTCCATCCGCCCGTCCGCCGCAGGCGCCGCTTCGCCCGACAGCGCATCCCGCCAGTCGTCCGTCTCCATCGGATGCGACAGCGTCGTCGGTTCTTCCGTATTGTTCATCCACACGACAAAATGCTGCCCCTCGTCCAGCCGTTCGTAAACGATCCGGCTGTCGTCCCGGTCCGCCTTGAGGAAGCGAAAACGCCCGCGCCGCAGCGCCGGGTGCTCCTTGCGCAGCGCGATCAGCAGCCGGTAAAAATCGAACAGCTCGCGGTCCTGCTTGGCCGGGTCCCATTCCATGCATTTGCGGCACTCGAGGTTGTCGGCGCCGGTCAGCCCGATCTCGTCGCCATAGAAGATGCACGGCGTGCCGATATACGTCATCAGGAACACGACGGCCAGCTTCACCCGCCGCTTGTCCATGCCGACACAATCGTGCAGACGCGGCGTGTCGTGGCTGCACAGCAGATTGAAAATCACTTCGTTCTTCTGCTGCGGATACCGCACCAGCAAGCTGCCGATGCTGCCGGCGAACGTATGCCCGTCCATTCCGGTATGCGAGAAGTAGCCCATCGCGCTGCGCGAGAACGGATAATTCATGACGGAGTCGAATTGATCGCCGAGCAGCCATTTGAGCGAGTCGTTCCATACTTCGCCGACGATGTACGCATCGGGGTTGATGTCCTTGACCATACGACGGAAATGGCGCCAGAAATGGTGATCGACTTCGTTCGCCGCGTCCAGCCGCCAGCCGTCGATGCCGATGTCGCGCAGCCAATAAGCCGCCGACTCGAGCAAATAATCGCGCACCTCCGGATGAGCGGTATTGAGCTTGGGCATATGGCCGAAAAAGCCGAACGTATCGTAGGACGGAATGCCGTCCTTCACTTCGATCGGGAACGAACGCACGTGGTACCAGTCTTTGTAGGCGGATTGTTCGCCCTTCTCCGCCACATCGCGGAAAGCAAAAAAATGCTCGCTGCTATGGTTGAACGCCCCGTCGAGCATGACGCGGATGCCGCGCCGGTGGCAGTCGTCGACAAGCCGTTTCAGCAGCTTCTCGTCGCCGAAATGCGGGTCCACCTTGCGGTAATCGACCGTGTCGTATTTATGGCAGGAAGGCGATTCGAAGATCGGGGTCAAATAAATCGCCGTCACCCCCAGCTCGCCCAAATAATCGAGCTTGTCGATAATGCCCTGCAGATCGCCGCCGAATGTGCGGTAAGCGTCCGGCTGCTCGCCCCACGGCGTGACATCGTCCGCATCGTTGTCCGGGTTGCTGTTCGCGAAGCGGTCGGGCACAATCTGGTAAAAGACGGCTTCCTTCGCCCATTCCGGCGGCGTTCCCAGATCGATTTCGTGGATATAGGGAAAATCGAAAAAACCGTCGCACCCTTGCGGCTCGTCGCCGCGCGGACCGGCTTCGGTCAACCAGGCGGTTTCGTCGCCGGCGTGCATGCGGAAGCAGTAGGAAAGCCGGCGAAACGGCGGCCTCACCGCAGCTTCCCAGTAATCGAACATCGGGTCGGCAAACACTTTTTCCATCAGAATGTCGGCGCGGTTGCGCTCCCAGTCGTACTTGTCCCCGGTGACGGCCGTGACGCTGTCAACGTCGTCCCGTTTGGTGCGAACGCGCAGATGCACGGTTTCGGCATCGTATGCGTACGCCCAGTTCGAATGCGAGGAATGGTAAAAGCAGTCCCAGTACATAGCGGCAGCTCCTTCGGCGAATCGGTGTCGTTTGCCTGTTATTTACCCCGGGTTCGCGGAGCGGTAAACACGCAAGCTTATCCGCGCCGCCGGCTCAGGCGCCAGCGCGAAGGCGTCATGCCCGTATGCCGCTTGAAGACGGTGGCGAAGTGCTGGCTGGACGGATAACCGAGCCGAAACGCCAGCTCGATGATCGGTTCGTCCGTTTCGGCCAGCAGCCGGCCGATCTCCTTGACCCTTACCCGCTCCATGTAGGACATTGGCGACAAGCCGGTATGCGACTGGAACGTGCGGTAAAAGTACGATTCGCTTACCCCCGCTTCCTTCGCCAATTCGGCCGCGGTCGGCCGCCAGTCGGGTTCGCGCTGCATTCGTTCCGTCAGCCGGTCGTACCGCTGCAGCAAATCGTCCGCGATCGCCGGAGCCGACGTTTCCTGCCTCGCGAAATGCAGCAGCAGCTCAACGATCGCCTGCCTCACTTCCGTGTCGCGGAACGGGCCGTCTTCCCGCTGCAACGATTGCCGCAGCTGCGCGAACGTCTTCACCGGCGCGATGCCCGTGTGCATGACGCGGGGCAGTGCCTGAAGCGCCTGCTCGAACGCCGCCGTCTCCTCGGGCGGCAGGCGCAGCCATCCGGCTTCCGGCGCGCGCACGATCAGCCACCAAAATTTGCTCGGCTCGATCACGTCGAAACCGCCGCGATGCCGCTCGCCCGGCCGCGTATGGAAGACGTCGCCGCCTCTCGTTTCGTAGACGGCGCCGCCCAGCTCCCAGTCCGCTTTGCCGCGCTCGACCAGCACGAACTCGTAGCACCCCGGATGCGCATGCTCCGCCAGCGGGATGGCCTGGCGGATTTCGTCGCTGCCGAACATGACGAATTCCGGCACTCGCTCCAGCACGCCGTCGTAATTCGTATCGTAAGTCCATCGCATCGTCACCGGTTGCCCGCTCCTTTTTAGCCGCTCGGATGTTCGTGATCTTCTTCCATGTTCGTGATTCTATTATATACCGAAACGAACGCCAACCGAGCGGCTCGTGCCTTATGCTGATGTCACAATCCGTTATTCCAGGGAGGAACGACCATGACCGTAACCGCACAACGCCAGTACAAAATTACCGCGGAGGATAAAGCCACCTTCGATCGCGACGGCTACTGGATCAGCCCGAAGCTGCTGACCGACGAACAAATCGCCAAGCTGCGCCGCGCGCATGAACGGGTGTGGGCCGGCGACTATGACGGCGATGGCTTCCCGATGAACCATTACACGCCGAGCAAAATACCCGATATGCTGCGCAAGCTGGACAACAGCTGGTGGGTGAACGACGATGTGCGGGAAACAGTGACGGACCCCGTCATGGGGGAATGGGCCGCCGACTTGCTCGGCGTGGACGAAATCCGGCTGTGGCACGATCAAATGATTTACAAGCCGGGGGTCGGCGACAAGGAAACGCCGGTCGGCAACGTCGGCTGGCACCAGGACTACGGCTACTGGCAAGCATCGGACAACCCGAACATGGTCACCGTGTGGATTGCGCTGCAGGACACCGATTTGACCAATGGCGGCATGTCGACCATTCTCGGCTCGCACAAGTGGGGGCTTGTGCCGGACAGCAACACCTTCTTCGATCAGGACCTCGGGGCGCTGAAAGCCAAGTATACGGCCGATGGCCGCCCATGGATCGAAGAGCCTTGCATCCTCAAGGCGGGGGAAGCGAGCTTCCACCACGGGCTGACGTTCCACGGCTCCGGCCCGAACCGGACGAACGAGCCGCGGCTGTCCATCGTCGCGCACCTGATGCCGGGCGGCACGGCGTACCGTCCCCGCATCCAGCGCCACGACAACATCCGCCTGCTCGGCCCGCGCCCTTACGCCGGGCAGAAGTTCGAAGGCGCTTATTTCCCGCAAGTGTTTGCGCGGTGAGAGGAAATATAGCCAACCAATGAAACAGGGCCTCGACTTGCACGCGCGCTCCGCTTCTCCAGAGCAGCGCTTCCGCTTCGCTGCTTCGTGAACGAGCGTGCTCGCGCGCTGCTGTAAGAAGCCTATCCCGGCGAGCCGTCCCCTGAGTGGCCCGATTGATTGCTCCGCAACCCAAATAGCCCATGAAAAATGGCCTATTTGCCCCATTTCGGGTGCCTCGTCGGAAATAGCCAGTGAAAACACTGGTTATTTGCACCAGATCGCCTTCAAATCGGCACTTCAAGCGAAATAGCCAGTGAAATCACTGGCTATTTCGTATGGATGGCCCGTTTTTGGCGAAATAGGCAAGAAAATATGGCCTATTTTGCAAGGGGATAGTTGGCGGAACAGGACAGCTTTTACAATGCGGCATTGAACATGACATAATAAGCATCCGAAATAGCGGCCTTGATTCTATTTCCATTTAAATTTGCTCTTGCGGATTCCAGTTTCTCATTGCCCATACTAAAATAGGAGTCTATCCTCTTTCTAGTGTTTTCCTCCATGATATCCCCCATTTGCGAATTTCATCGTACACTAACGAGAAACTGGTATTGAATTTATCCAAGGAGCAAACGAATAGGCTGGGATCAATGTCGTACTCGCACAACAGGTCCAAAGATCGCTGTATTAAAATCGTTTGATGCAAGTATATGTCTCTCGAAGGAACATTTAGTATGACACAAATATCTATATCCGGTTGCTCTGTTTGAGACCCCTTGGCATAAGAGCCAAACAGAATAGCGTCATAAAATACAGATGACAGGTTTTCTTCCGCAAGACTGGCTATATCGTTCAAAATAAACAACCCAAACTCTTTGGTGTGTAAAGGAGGGCTCGCCCTGCCGACAGCGATCTCATGAAATACTTCTTGAGATTCCATTGTTTCACCTGCCTTCATCATACTTCGGGCACGCAATCTACTCTATTAATCTAATCGAACCAAGAAATAAATATACGCTGATCTCGTTGCTCCTATTATAACGGAATATGCCAATGAGCGGACAGGAAACTATCCGAACGGCAGATGCCCGAGCGAATGCTTCGCTCGGGCATCTTATCAGGCCAATCGTCGATTAGCTCAACGCCGCGCGCTGTTTGGTCAGCGCGAGCACGATTTTGACCGCCTCGGCGCGCGTCGTTTCACCTGTGGGCACGAAGCGGTTGTCGCCGCGGCCTTCGAACAAGCCGGCCGCAGCGGCAAACGCAACCGACGCCTGCGCCCAGGCCGGAATGTCCGCGGCATCGACGAACGCGCTCGCCTCGGCCGCGGCCGACACGGCCGGCACGCCGTCGGCGCCGGCGCGCAGCGCGCGGGCGGCCATCGCCGCCAACTCGGCGCGCGTAACCGTGCGCTCCGCGCGGAACGTGCCATCGTCGTACCCGTCGACGATGCCGGCCTTCGCTGCCGCGGCCACACCAGGCGCGGCCCAGAGCGGGATCGCCGCCGCGTCGCCGAACGACGACTCCGCATCCGCGGCGGCCAGCCCAAGCCCCCGCGCCAGCAGCACGGCGAGCTCCGCGCGGGTGACGGCCGCGTCCGGACGGAACGTCCGGTCCGGGTAGCCGCCAACCACTCCGCTTGCCGCCGCCTCGCGAATGAGCGCTTCCGCCCAATGACCGCCGATGTCGAGTCGAGCAGCTCCGGCGCCACTGACGGAGGCGCCTGCGGAGCCGCGGCGACGGCAAACGCCGCGAATTTCGTAAAGTGATCGATGCTGGCCACAAGCGTATCGCCCTGCAGCTCGCCGCCGACGAACACCCACTCCTGCGCCGTCTCGTCATAGTAGTAGACCGCGACGGTTTTGCCTTCTTCCGGCAGCGACGCCAGCTTGAAGCTCAGTTCGACGGGGCGGGCGAACGAACCGGACTCGCTTTTGACTATTTCGTATACCGGGCTCAGCAAGGTCCACCCTTGATCCGCCGCAGGCGCCTGGCTGCCGGTCAGTCCGTCGATCGTGATGCGCAGCGGCTTGCCGAACGCATCCTGCGGGATCGCCACCACGATTTTGCCGCCCAGCGCAATAACGCCCGCCTGACCGGCCGGAAGCTCCAGCTTGCCGTCGGTCGCCGTAACGACCGTCGAAGACGGCGTCGGCTTGGCCGGAGCAGTCGGCGCGGCGCCCGACCCGGCTCCCGAACCGGACCCGGAACCCGACGAACCGCCGGTATCTCCACCCGACGACGGCACGTCAACGTTGCCGCGCACCACGTTGATTTCGTAATACCGCTTCGTCGCGCCATCCCCGGCCGTCACCGTAACCGGCACGGCTTCATCGTCCGTCAGGTCAACGGCAACGGTCGACTGTGCCGGAGCCGGGTTCCCGTCGATGCGAACCGTGCCGCCCGCGTCGCGGGCAGCCGCGCCGATCCGCACCCGGGTTACCCCAAGCGGCACCGTCAGCTGGTACACCAGCGTATCCGCCTGGAACGCGGGGGACAACGCATACCCTTCGACGCGCAACGAGCCCAGCGCCGCGTCGGCGGATACGCTGCGGTTGGTCACGTTCGCCGTGCCGCCGCCGTACCCGTTGCCGCTCGGATCGGCGATGATCCCCGCCGCCACCGTCACCTGCGCTCCCGCCCCGGATGGCAGCTTGCCGTTCAGCAGCAGCAGCACCGAACGACCGTCCGGCCCGTAATCGGCCGCCGCCGGCTTCAGCGTCGTGCCGGCCAGCGTGAAGCTGCTTTTGCCAAGCGCAGCCGCCACGTTCAGCGGCTCGTCGAAGCGCAGCTCGATCCGGTCGCCTGCCGCGGACGACACCGCCGACAGCAGCTGCGGCGCCGTCGTGTCTGCCGCGTTCGCCGTGAGCCGGGCGCGATAATCGTCGGCCATGGCGGTGCCGGCGTAGCTGACGACACTGCTTCCGCTCACCGCGATATCCAGCGCGGCTCCGGCCGGAACCGCCTCCGTGCCGACGAAGCGGAACGTGCGGGCGAGCGAAACGCCTCCCTCGTCCGTCTGCGCATCCACCGCCTGCACGGCGCCATCCAGCGTTTCGCCGTCGCGGCTCAGCCGGACGCCGTCGTTCGCCAGCGTGTCCACGGCTACATACTTGTCCGTCCGCAGCGTCACGATCGGACCGCCTGCCGCCGCAACCGCCTCGACGCTTGTCAGCCGCGGCGCCTCGTGGGAAACCATCGGCACATTCACTTCGAACTGCGGCGGCGGCACGTCGAGCTCGTCGCTTCGCGTCGTTTCGTAGCCGGCCTTGTCGTAAACGACCTGCCAGCGTCCCGGCGGCACGTCCCAGCCGTATTTGCCCAGCGCGTCCGTCGTTTGCGGGTTGCTCTGTCCGTACCACTCCGCATCCCATGGCACATAATTGCCGCCGGCCTCATCCCGCACGTGTACGGTCGCCCGGGCGCCGGCAATCCGATTGTCCGGGAACGTTTCGTACACATACCCGCTCGGATCGTAAATCCATACGGGCTGCGCGACCGGAATATCCGTTTTCTCCTCCTCCGCGCGCTCCTTCGGATCGCACTTCGGCGACGAATATTTATTGACCGCATCCGCCAGCAAGGACGTCTGCCGACTGATGTGCGCGTCCATCGCCGCGCCGATGCCCATGCTGACGCCCATCAGGGCAAGCGAGCCGCCGAACGTTGCCGGCGCCAGCACCGCGCCGGCAATCATCATGCCCCACTTCGCCGCTTCGACGGCGATTGCCTGCGTCGCCATGCTGTCGATGCGTTCGCTGAAGTGACGGGTCATGCCGGGGTTGCATTCGGCGATCTGATCGGCGAGATTGCCCAGCGTCGTCATGTTGTCGGCTACTTGCCCGCGCCCGTCGACCGCATTCTTCGCGTCGTAGATCGCCGCGCTGCCTTTGCCGGCTTGCCCGACCGTACTGCTCTCGTCCCACAGCACCTTGGCCGCAACTTTAACGTAATCGCCGATGCCGGCGGCGGTTACTTGTCGGCTCTTGCCTGATGCCGACAGGCGGCCGAACGCAGCGTCCAGCTGCCCGATCTCGCTTTCCGGCACGTACGCTTCGATCGTCAGGCTCACCTTGCCGCCGTCCTGCTCCAGCTTGTAGCCGGCGCCGTAGGCGTGGATGCCGAGCGTCTGGGCCAGGGCAAGCTCCTCGGCCGACGGCGTATACGAGAGCCCCCGCTGCAGCGACAAGCCCACTTGCATCGCCAGGTTGCCGGCCTGCGGCAGGACGATATCCGCCGATCCTTCCATCAGGCCCGCCCCGGCCGAACGGAACTCCTGCCGGGAAGCGAGCTTGTAGTCGCGCATCGCCGGCGGCAGCTCCGCCTTGAACGCCGCGTCGCTGGCAATGGACGGCACTGCGGCCGGTTTGACGTCGTACGTCACATACAAGCTCTCCTGCATCGTCCCTTCGACGATGGCGGTGGCGTAGTACACCCCGTCGCGAAGCTCCGCCGGAGCGACAGCCAGCCCGTTATCGGTGCAGATTCGCACCTGCACGTTGGCCACCCGGTCCGGGCGGTTGAAAACCACTTCGAATTGAAACGCCCTGCCCGGCACCACCACATACGGAAACTTCACCGGCCCCTTGGACACGTCCAGCTCGACCCGGCGTCCGTCGGCCTGCTGCATTGTCATGCCTAACCTTGACCCGGTAGTCGTAGTAGGCGAATCCATCGTCGGACAAAGCGGGCAGAGAACCGTACAAGGCATGCTGAAGCCCGCCCAGGTTCGTCAGCTTGCCCGTGAGCGTATCGTAATAGTAGGCGACATCGGGGTTCCACTCGTTTTCCCTGACGATACCGGGCCGCAAATTGTTCGCGCCGGAGACGTAGCCGATGTAGCGGCCGTCCGGGCTGATGTCGGGCGAATAGCTGTCCGCATCGCCCGGAATTCCCGCCGCATCGGCGCTAATCAGCGTCAGCCGCTGCGCTTCCGGCTGCAGGCTGTCGTACAGAAAAATATCCTGTTTGCCGTTCGTATCCCCGACCACCAGATCCGGCGAATGCGAGGAAAACACGATGCGCGTGCCGTCGCCGCTGATCGCCGGCGTATCGAAGCTGCTGTACACGCCGGCGAAATCCGGCATTTCGTACAGCTTCGTCCGCACGAGGCCGTTCCCGGCATGCGGCGCCTCGACCGAATATTAGGCATAGATGTTCCAATTGTACCGATACTGGCCTTCGAGACCGGCCAAATTGCCTGCCGCCGATTCGTAAACGACGGTGGTGCCGTCGCCGCTGATGCGCGCGTTGTAGCTCATGTAGTCGGCCGGTTCGCCGGCTTCGTTGACGCTGACGAGCGTTGTCGTTCGGGCGACGCGGTCATACACATAGATGCGGCTGGTGTTGCCGTCCCCCCATGGATCGCTGCCCGTAAACGCCTCGCCCTCGACCAGGTCGGTCGCATACGATTCGAAGGCGACATAACGCCCGTCATCGCTGATCGACGGCTGCCGGCTGTCGCTGTTGCCCGGCGCGCCGGCCGCCGTCGCGTCGATCAGCTCCGTTTTGCCGAGCAGCCGGTCGTGGACGTAGACGTGCGACGGATGGATCTGCTGCGAATCGTCCTCTTCCTGGCTGTACATGTGCCGGGATGACGATTCGAACAAGGTATAGCGGCCGTCCGGCGTTATCGCCAGATTGCCGACCATGGTGAGCGGGTCTTCGCCGAACAGCGTCAGCCCCGCCGGATCGGATCCGGTCCAATCCGCGTCGGCCGCTTCCTGCGCGTGCGCCGCGCGGGGCGAAACGGGGAAGCTTCCCGGGAACAGCGCGTTCCACGTAATCAGAAGCGTCAAAACAAGCGGCAATGAAACGATCTTTTTTTTCAAGCACAGTCCCTCCTGTATATCCGAAGTCATACCGGCATTATACGGAAGGGCATTTGACAAACGGTTTACAAAAATATTATGCGCCGTGCGCCCGCGGGACGCCGCAGCGGCTCAGTGCTCCTCCAGACGCAGCACCAGCGAGTATTCGTCCGGATACAGCAGGATGAACTCCGTCAGCCCGATCAGCCGAAACATTTTCTGGTAATGCGCATTGACGCCGAAGGCATAGATGGAAAAGCCGGCTTTCAGCGCGTGCTGCGACAGCCGGATCAGCAGCGCGATGCCCGCGCTGTTGATGAGCCGGATACCGGTCAGGTTGAGCACCAGATACGGTTTGCCGTCCAGCCCCTGCGCCCAGGGCCGCCAGCCGAGCAGCTTCTCCTCCGACAGCTTCGTCAGCTCGCCCTGCAAATCAAGAATATAGCCCCAGGCGAATGTTCGCTCGTCAATGATCAATCGTTCCGTCATTGGCGCTCCTCCTCTCCGCAATCGTAACTGCCGCCATCGCAATGCCGCCAAAACTGCAGCTCCAGGCAAAATCCCCCGTTCTCCCGAGTCGCCGTCACTTTGTCCGCGTAAGCCCGCATCAACTGCAGCCCCCAGCCTCGCGGCTGCTCCCAAGCGATTTTGCCGCGAACCGACATCGGCTCGCCGGCGGCTTCCGGATCGGTGCCGGTGCCGCAGTCGCGGATCCGGAACGTATAACGCTCCCGGCTGACCCGCATCGTGGCGGTTACGGGAAGGGCGCTCACGAACCGGTTGCCGTGCTCGATCGCGTTCAGGCACGCTTCCGACACGGCCGTCACGATTTCCTCCAGACGCGGTTCGTCCAGACCGGCCTGCGCCAAGACCTGCGTCAAGCCGTCGAGCACAATCCGCTCCTGCCCCAGCTCGCTCGCCACTATCCATTCGCTCTCCAGCAGCACCGTTTCCTCCACCCCGCATTCCCTTCCTTCCGCCGGACCTTTCCGTTGCCGATCCGCTTTCCGGCCGCCTTTTGCCGCCACTATACCACCCCGTTTTTGACAAAAGGTTTACAACCGCTCCAGCAGCACCGCCGTCCGGTCGTCCGCTTCTCCTGTCGCTCCGCCGCCGCACGCGTCCACGCGCGCCAGCAGCTCCGGCAGCAGCTCCTGCGGCGGCTGCGCCGCATCCAGCTCCGCCAGCAGCGCCGCGAAGCCGTCGAAGCCAAGAAACGTGCCGTCGGCGAGCGTCGTTTCGATCAGCCCGTCCGTGTACAGCAGGAGCTTGGCGCCAGGGGGCAGCGGAATGGCGCGCTCCCGGTACGACACGTCCTCCATGACTCCGAGCGGCAAAGAAGCGACGGCGATTTCATGCCATGCGCCGTCCGCCCACACATAGGGCGGCATGTGCCCCGCCCCGGCATAATCGATCTCCCCGGCGCGGCCGTCGTACAGGGCCAGACCGGCGGTCACGTAGGTCCGCCCCCGAAGCGCCGGATACAGCAGCCGGTTCAGTCGCGTCAGAACGTCGGCCGCCGAGCCGCCGAGCCGGACCTCGCGCCGGAACAGCGCCATCACGGCGGACATGAGCAGCGCGGCCTGCATACCCTTGCCGGCCACGTCGCCGATGAGCACGGCGAAACGGTTGTCCCCGAGCGGGACGACATCGTACAGATCGCCGCCCACCTCGCGGGTTTGGCGGCACTCGGCGGCCACGGCGAACCCGTCCGGCTGCTGGCGGCCGGCCGTCAGCAGGCGGCGCTGGAGGCGGTCGGACAGCTGCAGCTCGCGCAGCGCGGCGTCGTTGCGCTCGATCCAATACGCCTGCAGCTCGTTGAAGGCCCGGCTCAGCCGGCCGAACTCGTCGCCGGCGTCAATCGGCATCCGCCCCTGCACGGCCGCACGATCTCCCGCCGCCATGGCGTTCATGCCGTCGATCATGCGGCGGAAGCGGCGCCGGAAACGCCGGGCGACTCCCCCGAACAAGCCGAAAAACACGACCGCAAGCGCGCCGGCGACGATGAACAACAATGTCGGAAACGCCGATCCGCCGGAAGCGTACCCCACGCGCAGGCAAACAAGCAGCAGCGCCACGGGCAGCGCAAGAAGCAACAAATAAGCCGTCAGCAAAGACGGCACGAAGGTGCGCAAGCCGCGTCGTTTCATGCCGCCTCCTCCCCGTCCGGCAAGCGGACCACGAGCAGCAGCGTCAAATCGTCGTCTGCCTGAAGCTGCTCCGCCGGGCGGCCGCCGTCGGCCGCCAGTTGCTCCGCAAGCGGCGCATCCGCCCGCAGCGCGGCGAGCTGCGCCTCCGATCGGTCAAGCCGCACCGCATGCGCGGCGGCGGCCGAGAACAGGACGATCCGGTCGCCGGGGCGGAACGGCGCGTCGTCTCCGTCCCGCAGCTCCCGGCCTTCGCCCGCTCCGCTCCATATTCGGCCGCGCATGTTTCCCCGCAGCGCCGTCTGCATCCGTTCGCCGTTCCCGTCCACGATCGTCAGGCAAACGGACAGCCCCGCCTCCTGCGGATACACTTCCCGCAGCACGCGGGCGAAGCGGTCGAGAATTTGCGCCGGCGTCCCCGCGCCGTGAGCTTCGGCGCGCAGCAGCAGGAGCAGCGCCGACATCTGCAGCGCGGCCGGCATGCCCGCTCCCCGGGCTTCCCCGGCGATGGCCGCGAAGGTGCCGCCCGCCAGCGGGATGATGTCGTAGAATCCGCTGCCCACCTCGTGCCGGGGCAGCGACAGCGCCGCGACCGCGCAGCCGCCGAGCCGCTGCTGCGCGGGCGGCAGCAGCTGCCGCTGGAGGTCGCGGGCCAGCCGCAGCTCCCCGGCCACCTCGTCGTAGTCGCGTTCGATCCGCTCCTGCAGGCGATTGAAGGCAACGGCCAGCTGGCCCACCTCGTCGCCGGCAAGGACGGGCAGCTGTGCGCGAGCACGCTCGCCTTGGGGAACAATGCGCAGCCGCACCGCGAGCAGCTGCAGTTCGCGGCGAAACTCGCGGGCCAGCAGGTGGAAGATCACCGCGGCGAAAACAAGCTCGAAAGCGACCAGCGGCAGCAGCACGCGCCATTCAACGGGTTTCGCCTCGATTTCGGCCACCTGCACATACCATAAGACGGACAACAGATTGATCGTCAGCAGCACGCCGAACGTCGTCGCCAGCAGCGACAGGAAGCTGCGGTCCGGCAGCCGCTCCCCGCGGACCGGCGAAGCGGGGATAAGGAACGGCCGGATCAGCCGGCGGGCGACGGTATAATGCAGAATGGCCGCGCTAAGCCCGACCGCCCATTCGTAAAGAAAACTCCGAATGAAATTGTCACGAAAAAAAGGGTCGATATTCAACAGCGAACGTCCGTACGCAACATAGTGAACGATATGATAGATCGGAATTGCCAGCACCGCATACCCGACCGTCCACCAGAACAGCTCCGCCGGCAGCTTCAGCAAGCTGTGGCCGACTGCCGCCGAACCCGCCGGTTCGGCGGCTGCGGCTTCCAGCCTGCGCCGGATGCCGGCCAGCCGCAGCCAGGCATGCAGGCAGAGCACCACGACGAGGCCGGCAATAAACGCTATCGTTACCGGAATGGCGAATTCGAGCTGGAAGGCAAACGTAAGCCGTTTAATAAAGGTGCTTTCCGCCATTCCCCAGAGCATGATTAACGCGCCGCCGCCGGCGAACAGCGCCGGAAACCGCCACCGCGCCGCTTGCCATAATCCGTTGTCCACCTTGCCGTCACCTCCGCAGCAGCGCTTGCGTCTCGGGAAGCGGGGCAACGCCCAGCTCGGCGAGCAGCCGCTTCTCCAGTTGTACGTATAGCGCCTCGGCTTCGGCGCGCCTGCCCTGCGCGAGGAAGCAGCGCAGCAGCGCCTGATAACCGGCTTCCTGCAGCGGCTGCAGGCGGATGCGCTCGCGGTGGCAGCTCTCCGCGCGGGCCGCATCGCCGCCCGCCTCCGCCGCTTCCCCGATCCGGCGCAGCGCTTCGCACTGGCGATCGAGCAGCTGCTCCCGCTCGCGATCCAGCCACTCGGCAGCCGGCAGCTCCGGCGCCACCGCCCCGTACATTCGCGTCGCTTGCTCGTAACATGCCGCTGCCGCCTGCGGGTCGGCCGGCCACAGCCGGTCCGCGGCTTGCATCTGCGCCCGGTACCGCTCCACGTCCGTTTCGCCGAGCCAGCCGTCGTCCAGCTTCGCCGCGCCGCCCCGGATCACGATGCCCGTCTCGACGCCCAAGTAATCGCGAAGCACACGCTTCAGTTGATGGGCGGCGACGTAGAAGCGGGTGTCGCTTTTACCGGGCTCGCCTTCGGGGAACAGCGCCTCCACCGCCTGCTCCCGCCTCGCCGCGCGGCCCGGCTGCAGCAGCAGGTAGAGCAGCAGCTCCCGCGTTTTGCTGCGTTTCCACTGCATGTCGCGCACTGCATGCGCGCCCCGGGCAATCGTCAGCTCGCCGAATACGCCGATGCGCCACTTCTCCGCTTCGTCCGGCGCCCGGGACGACGCGGCCGGCGAGTCGGGCCAGGCGGCCGCGGCGGCTTCGCGCAGCGCCTGCTCTTGTTCCTGCACTGCCGCGGGCTGCGCGGCTGGCGGCGCTGTGCGCTCCAGTCGGCGGCGGGCTCTTGCCAGCCGCGCTTCCGCTTCGGGCGGCGGTGCGAGCTCGGCGATGACCCGCGCCTGCGCCAGGTGCTCGCGGGCGGCAGCCTCATCGCCGCGAAGCGAGGCCAGCTGCGAACGGGCGAGCGCCAGCTCGAACCGCACCTCGGCTTCCCCGCCCGCTTCCCGCTCGATCGCGCCGCATTCCGCTTCCGCCGCTTCCAGCGCGTCCGGCGTCGTTACCAGTTGCAGCCGCAGCAGCCGGGCCAGCCAGTTGTGCGGGCAAGGAAGCCCCTCCGGACGGCAGGCGTCCGCCATGCCGCGAGCTTGCTCCGGCTCGTCGCGGCGATAAGCGCGCAGCGCGTCGGCGTAATGCAGGTGCGCGGCCGCGATCAGACCTGCTGCCTTCCGCTGGGCAAGCGCCAGCCGCAGCGCCGTCCACGCCTCGTCCGTCGGCGTCAGCGCATGCGTCGCCATCGCCGCAAAAAGAGCGTACGCCGCCCGCTCCGGTTCGCCGTCGCGATCGTAGACCGCCGCCGCGCGCCGGTAATAATGCAGCGCGTCCCGCTCCGCACCCGGACCGGCGACAAGCCCGATGCCGGCGGCCAGCGCGCAGGCGGGATCGCCGCAGACCGGCTCTTCTCCCTGCTCCCATTCGTCGTGCAGGAACCGGACAATCGGCGCCGCCTCCTGCAGTTGTCCCGTGCGGATATGGACCAGCGCCAACAGCGAAAGCGCGGACAGCAGCGGCTCGCGCAGCGTCCGCCGGGCGAGTCCGCCGACCGCGGCGGCCAGCTCCGCCCGCGCCCCCAGCAAGTCGCCGCGCCGGAAAAGCGCCTCCCCCTTCGCCTTGCGCAGCAAGGGGGACGCATGCCTCTCCTCCTCCGGCAGCAGGTCGAGCAGCTCCGGTTCCAGGCTGCGCCGCAGCAGCACTTCGTTCTCCAGCCGGGCCAGCGCGTCCTTTGGCCGGTTGCCCGCCAAGGCAGCGCGAACCGCTTGTTCCAGCGTGCTTGTCATGATGCGCCCTCTCCCGAATCGTGGTGCAAAGTCCCCTAACCATTCGACAGCCCGTCGGGCAACTCCTGCACGGCGGGGCCTCCCGCGCCAAAAGCCAAATAGCCCACAAAAACCGGCTTATTCGCCTGTTTTCCAGGCATTCATGGCAAATAGCCAGTGAAAACACTGGCTAATCTGACCAAATGGCTCCGAAGGCGGACTTTTTTTCGAAATAACCAGCGATTTCACTGGCTATTTCCTTGCATCCCCCCATTTTTAGCGAAATAACCAATAAAACATGGCCTATTTTCCAAACGCCGATACGCCAAAAAAGACGGACGCCCTCCGGCGCCCGCCTGCTGCTCGATCTCCCGTTTGTTCCGCTTCTTCGCTTACGCCGTCGGCTCCGGCTGGCGGATCGTAAAGTCCGGCTTGACCTTGGCAAAGTCCGGATTGTGTCCGGCCACCATCAGCCCCATGCCCCAATCGAAATGCGTCGTTTTCGTCGGCAAATCGGCCGGGTCCTTGTATTGGAACAGCACGTTGCGGCGCGTCCGTTCGCTGCGGTTCGCATCCGAGCCGTGGATGGTCAAATAGTTGAAGAACAACACGTCGCCCGCATCCGCGGGGCAAAGCAGCCCTTCCGAAATCGGATACTGCTTGTGGTTCAAATAGTGGGCGCCCACGTGCGGCAGCCCTCCCTGCTTGTGCGAGCCGGGAATCACGCGCAGACAGCCGTTCGCTTCGTCCGCCTTGTCCAGATGGACGCTGGCGGCCAGCATCGTATGCAGCGCATGCGGAAAATACGGGTAATCCTGGTGCATAGGGAATGCGGCGCCGTTCTCCGGCGGTTTGACCAGCATTTTCGAATGGTGCAGGTGAACGTTCGGCCCGATGATCTTCGTCAGCACCGCGGTCATGTTCGGATGAATGATCGCCCGCATGAACGCGGCGTCATGGTAGTGCACGTCGTGAAACCCTTTCAGCACCAGCTTCTTCAATTCCTCGGGAGGCAAATAGTCGCCTTGCCACGCCGCGTTGGAATCCTTTTTGGCGATGGCGGCGCGCTTGATGATGCTTTCGACCGCCTCGCGCATTTCCTCGACTTCCGCCTGATTGAATACGCCCTTGACCAGCAAGTAGCCGTTTTCTTTGTAAAATTCGACGTCATTCTGCGTAATCATGCCAGTTCCTCCCGGGTCCCGCAAAATTGGCTTTTACCGCTTCCATGCTTATAATCATAAGTAATATCGGCGGCGGCGTCTTTGCTCCGGACGGACGAGTTTTTGCACAATGGCGCCATGGCTGCGTTCGAGAAAGCGGGCGAAAGCTACATGTATCATTACAGGGAAAGCGAAAAGCGGCTGCACGAGTTGGCGATGCTGCCGAGCCAGCCCGGCGCCGGCTTCCGGGTCCATTATTGGGGCGTCAATCCGCGGCTGCAGAGCAACCCGGTGCATCGGCATTCGTTTTTTGAAATCTGCTATGTATTGGGCGGCGAAGGGGAGTATACGGATGACGGCGTCGAGTTCGAACTGCGACAAGGCGTGCAATTCTGCTCCCGGCCGGGCATCACGCACCAGATCCGGACGAAGAAGGGATTGACGCTGCTGTATGCGGCGTTCGAGCCGGACGAAGCGACGACGGAGGAGGGGCTGCTGGAAGCGTGGCGCGAATTGGCCGACAAAGGCCGCGTCTTGGCAGCGGACAGCGGAGGAACCGCTTCCGCCCTGCTGTGGGAATCGCTGCTGCTGCGCGAGGACGACCGCGGCAACCTCCCCGACGCGGCTGTTGCGACGACGGCCTGCGCCTTGCTGTTGTCCTTCCTCGCCCTGTTCGGCGAGCGGGAGCGGCGCGCGGCGTCCGGCCCGCGCCAGGACGGCGCCTTGCTGCGCCGGGCCAAGCTGTACGTTCGCGACAACCTGAGCGAGCCGTTGTCGCTCGGAGACGTCGCCGCCTACTTGAACGTATCCGAACGGCACCTGTCGAGGCTGTTCGGCGCCGGCATCCGCGAAAGCTTCACCGACTACATTCGCGGCGAACGCGTCCGGCAGGCAGCCAAGCTGCTGCTGGAGACGGACCTGCCGATCAAGGGAGTCGCCGAAGCGACCGGCTTCTCCTCCGTGCATTACTTCACTCGCACATTCGCCCGCGACATGGCGATGCCGCCCGGCCAATTCCGCCGCAAGCATCGCGGCTGACCGGCTCCGTCCCGTGCGACCGTCATCCCGAGAAGTCTCGACCGGAGTTTTTCTCATAATCGTCTCCGTTCCTGGACACCATGAAGAGGATGGGAACATTCGGAAGGAGATGGCCGCCGCATGCGCAAATCATGGGTGTCCCTGTTGTTGAAGCGCCGCGCCGCAAGCGGCGCAACGAACGGACAGCGGCCCGGAGAAGACGGCACGCCTATTCCTTTGGCAACCGGCCTGGCGGACAATATCGCGGCGGTTCGTCAATTGCTGCACGAACCGGTCGACTTGACGATTCGGGAGTTTGCCATCGGCGGCGAAGGCTATTCCGCCGCAATCGCTTATCTCGGCGGCCTGGCCGATCGCCGTACGCTGAACGACGAGGCGCTGCGGCCCCTGCAGCGGCTGTACCGGAACCGCCAGCTGCCGCCGCTTGCGGCGCTGCTGGACGACATCGAAGACAGCGGCCTCGGCGCTGTCGAAATCGCCCGCTCCGTCACGCTGGACGAAACGCTGGAATCGCTGCTGTCCGGCGATGCCGCGCTGTTCGTCGACGGCCTCGATACGGCGCTGCTGATCGGCAGCCGCGGCTGGGAGAAGCGCAGCGTCGAAGAACCGCCGACCGAGTCGCTTATTCGCGGCCCCCGCATCGGATTCACGGAGGACCTGAGCACCAATACGGCGTTCATTCGCAGGCGGATCCGCGATCGCCATCTGCGTTTCGTCCCGTTCCGGCTTGGCCGGCGTTCGCGCAAAGACACGCTGCTCGTATACATCGACGGCATCGCCAATCCCGAACTCGTCCGCGAAACGGAGCGCCGGCTCGGCACGATCGATATCGACGATGTCGCCAGCTCGGGCGATGTCGAGCAATGGATCACCGACAGCTTCCTGAGCCCGTTCCCGCTGCTGCTGAATACCGAGCGTCCGGACAAGGTAACCGGCGCGCTGATGCAAGGGAGGCTGGCCGTCCTGGTGGACGGCGATCCGTTTGCGCTTATTTTGCCGATCACCTTCGCGTCGTGCATTCAGTCGTCGGAAGACTTTTACCAGCATTGGCTCGTTTCGACGCTGACCCGGCTGCTGCGCATGGTCGCCGTATTCGCCGCCACGTTCCTGCCGTCGATCTACATCGCCCTGTCGGAATACCAGCAAGGCATGATTCCGACGCGGCTCGCCTATTCGATCGCCGGCGCGCGGGAAGGCGTGCCGTTCCCGGCCGTTGTCGAGGCCTTCATCATGGAAGGCACGCTGGAGCTGCTGCGGGAAGCGGGCTTGCGGCTGCCCAAGCCGATCGGCCAGACGATCGGCATCGTCGGCGGGCTCGTCATCGGCGAAGCGGCCGTCGCCGCCGGCGTCGTCAGCCCGATTATGGTCATCATCGTTGCGATTACGGCGATGGCTTCGTTCTCGCTGCCGTCCTACTCGTTCGCCATATCGCTGCGCATCGTCCGGTTCGCCATCATGCTCGCCGCCGGCATCTTCGGCTTGTACGGCGTCATTCTCGCCTACATCGTGCTCAACATCCATTTCGCCAATCTCAAAAGCTTCGGGATTCCCTACTCCGCCCCTTTCGCCCCCTTGCTGATGCGAGATTGGAAGGACTCGGTCCTGCGGGCGCCTAGGCTGATGCTGAAGCTCCGTCCCGATCTGGTGCAGCCGCAAGACAAAGACCGGCAACAAAAATGACGCCAGGAGGCATCCGCCATGAACCGGTTCGAATTCGGCGACCGCCAGATCAGCGGCAGCGAAATGGCGATTACGATCATGTCGATGATTGTCGGCGTCGGCATCCTGACGCTGCCGCGTTCGCTCGCCGCCGCCACGCTTTCCTCGGACGGCCTGCTGTCGATCGCTTTCGCCGGCCTGCTTGCGCTGCCGGCCGGATGGCTGCTGGCCAAACTCGCCGTGCGCATGGGGAGAACGGCGTACTACCCGTTCGCTTCCGCCCTTGTCACCAAACCGGTCGCGATGCTCGTTGTCGCCGTTACCGCGCTTTATTTTCTGCTGTTCTGCGCGTATGAGGTCAAAGCGGTGGCGAACATCGCCATGCAATATTTGTTCGAACGAACGCCTATCGAAGTGGTGGCGCTGTCGTTCCTGCTTGTCGTATTCTATGCGGCGGCAGGCGAAAGGGCCAGCTTGATCCGGCTGAACGTACTGTTCATGCCGCTTGTGCTGCTCATCGTGCTGGCGCTGCTGCTGTTCAGCCAAAACAACTTTTTTTTCGTCAACCTGCAGCCGTTTTTCGTGACGGGTTGGCGGCAGATTGCGAGCGGCGCGGGCCAAACGGTTTTTTCGCTGCTCGGCATGGAGGTCGTGCTATTCTATACGGCGATGATGGCCAAGCCGAAGCTGGCGCCGCCGATGACGCTGATCGGCATTGCCATGCCCGTTGTCCTGTATCTGCTGATTTACATGCTGTGCATTGGCATCTTCTCGCAGCCGGCGCTGCGGGAAGTGCAGTACCCGACGATCGAGCTTGCCAAGGAGGCGCGAATTCCCGGCGAATTTTTCGAGCGGTTCGAGTCGCTGTTCTTCGTTACCTGGATCATGACGATTTTCAATTCCACCACGATGATGCTCGACCTTGCCGCCGAAACGTGCCGCTCGCTGTTTGGCAAACGGCGTTTCGCCTGGCTGCTTGCACTGAGCCCGTTGGTATACATAATCGCCATGACACCGCGGGACGAAGCCGACTTCGAGCGATTCGGCAAGTGGGTCAGCTACGGCGGCATCGCCGTTGGCATTTGCCTGCCGGTTCTGCTGCTGCTGGTCGCCAAGCTGCGCGGGGTGCGCGCCCATGATTAGCCGCCGCATCGGCGCCGCGCTGCTCGCCTTCCTGCTGCCGCCGCTCGCCGCCGGCTGTTGGGACCGCATCGAGATCGACCGGCACAGCTTCGTCACCGGCATCGCCGTCGACGCCGTTACCCCGGCCACTCGGGACGAACGGGTCAATACCGATCCTGGACGGTATCATGCCACCTACCAGATCATCATTCCAGCCGGATTAAAAAACATGCCGGGCGTCGGCGGGACCACGGGCGACAACGCCTTCTTCAACATCGGCGCTTCCGAGGACGCCATGCCGTCGCTCGCCGCGCGGATGACGCTGAAATTGAGCCGTCCTCCGTATTTCGAACATTTGAAGCTGATCGTTGTCTCCGATGAAGTGGCGCAGCAAGTCAACGAGTTCCCGAACGTGCTCGACTACTACCTGCGCAACAGCAAAATGCGCCGCGACGTCGACGTGCTCGTCTCCCAGGGGAATGCCGAACAGACGCTGACGATCCGCCCGCTCAACGAAAAAACGCCGGTCGAACAGCTGCAAACGACCTACAACACGCATACGAGCAGCTTTATGGTGAAACCGTCGCGGATCGGCGATGTGCATGAATATTTTTTGAAGAAGAAGAGCTTCGCCATGCAGTCGATCAAAAAGCTCGGCAACGACAGTACATTCGGCGGAGCAGCGCTTTACAACGGGACGGAACAGCGGCTGGTCGGCTTCCTGACCGGAGAAATGACCCAGGGCTTGAATTTGCTGCTCGGCACGCTGCAGGGCGGCATCGTCGAAACGACGATGAAAGGCGATGTCATCGATATGTCGATCGAAAGAGCGAAACGCACCATACGGGCCGCCATCCCGAAGGCCGGAACGGACGATCCGGTCCGGTTCACATTCCGAATCAACGTGGAAGGCGCCGTGGAGAAGTCGGCCGATCAAGTCGATTTGAACGAAAAAGCGAACATTCGGGCGATGGAAGAACGGTTCCGGGAGAGACTCGACGAAGTGCTTCGACTCACAATGCGGACGCTGCAAGCACGCAAGACGGACGCGGTCGGCCTAGGCACGCACCTCGACCAGCGGCACTACCGTTATTGGAAACAAATTCGCACCCGCTGGGAACCCGAACTGTTTCCAAAAGCCGAATGCTCGTTCGATATCCGTGTCATCCTTCGCCACAACGGCAACATCAACCGGGAACGCCATGCTGAATAACGCCATCTCCCTTTTCCCGTCGGTATCGGTATTGTTCTGCGCGTTCCTGTCGGCAGCGATCCCGTGGGCTATCAGCCGGATCAATCGCAGTCTCCATCAAGCCGGCGATCCTTCCTGGAAAAAAGACGGCCGCAGCATCAGCCGCAGCGAAGATGCCCCGATTGGCGAAACTTCTGTCGACCATTCGAGTAAATAAGACAACAGGATGCGGAACGGATGCATTGTTCCTTTTATTTATTGGATCCATAATGATGGTATGGAAGATGAAATCATCCAATGATAAAGGAGCGATCCCCATGCTGACGCAGGAACAACGCCAGTCTTATGACGAGCAAGGCTTCATCGTATTCGACCGATTGTTCGGAGCGGAGGAAATCGACCGGATTCGCGGCCTGATCGACGAGCTCGACGCCCAATCGGAGCAGGCGCTTCGCGAGAAAGGCGCCGTTGGCATCAGCCGGCCGAACCAGATCAATTTTACCGCCAAGCTCAATTTCATGCACCCGGAGCTGCAGCAATTCGTGGCGCAGCCGAAATTCGTCGACCTGACGACGGCTGTTCTCGGCCCCGACATCCGGTTGTATTGGGATCAATCGGTTTATAAACGGCCGGAAACGGATCGTGACTTTCCGTGGCACCAGGACAACGGCTACGTCCCGACCGAACCGGTGCATTATATGACCTGCTGGCTGGCGCTCGAGGATGCGACGATCGAAAACGGCTGCATCTGGGTGCAGCCGGGCTCGCACAAGCTGGGCTTCGTCGAGCATTTCCGCACCGACACCGGCTGGGTTTGCTACGACGGCGAAGATCCGGGCATCCCGGTCGAGTTGAAAAAGGGCAGCATGGTGGCGTTTCACTCGCTGCTGTTCCATCGCAGCACGCCGAACCGCAGCCAGTCGACGCGCAAAGCGTATGTGATTCAGTATTCCGTCGATGGCGCGCGCAATCCGGACAAAGGATATGTGTTCCTGAACGGTCCGGTCATCGCGCGGGACGGCAAGCCGGCTTACGAGCGGTTCATCAGCCGCGAGGAATGCGAGGCGGAAGTGCCGGAGCAAACGCCGCGCCTGGGACGGTGAAATAGCCCCGGGGGACGGTGGCGGCGGATAAAAGCCGGGGAGGCTGCGACGGCGGCGGGAGTTGCCGCGGATAGGATCAGGAGGTTGGGAGAATGGGCAGCAGGCGCGTCATCGCCGGACAATGGAGCATGCAGCTGTACACGATTCACGAGGCCAGTTATGATTCGCTTGCGATGCATGATACCGTGCGCGAGCAATGGATCGTCAGCCACGTGCTGCAAGGCGACGTGCGCTCGAATTGCGGCGGCGGCGATTTCATCCGCGTACGGCCCGGAGACGTGATGATCCACCCTCCCCGTCTCCCCTTCTCGGAGCTGGCGGACGGCCCCGGCACGCACCACTGGATGGCGCTCGACGTACGCAACGCCGACGGCGTCGACCTGTTCCGCCTGCATCCGGTGCCGCAGGTCATCACGCTGCGCGACCCGCACCGGTACTCCGCGCTGTTCGTGGAGCTGCTCCGCCTGGCACAGGCGGACGATAACGCTTACGGCGATTTTGCCGCCGTGGCGTTGACGATGCAGCTGCTGGCGATACTGCTCGAGGACGCCGACCATGCGGCTGTTCCGCCGCTGGAAGGCATGTGGACGGTCGACGAGCGTTTCGCCGACGTCGTCCGCTTCATGGAGGCGCGGCTGCACGAGAAGCTGACGCGCGCCGATCTCGCCGCACTGCTGCACTTGTCGCCGAACCATTTTGACAAGCGGTTCCAGGCGGTGTACGGCGTGACGGCGATGGACATGCTGCGCGACATGCGGCTGCGCAAAGCGCGCCAGCTGCTGGAGCGGACGCCGCACACGCTGGAGCACATCGCGCTGATGTGCGGGCTCGGCGACGCGGCGTACCTCAGCCGGCAGTTCATGCGCCGGTACGGCATGACGCCCGGCGCTTGCCGCAAGCACGCGCATTCGGCGCAAGCCGTGTATGTGCCGGCGGCGCGGCTGCGGGCGGAGTAGCGGTTTGCAGGGCCGCCGCATAGTAGCGCGGTTACCGGGGCAGGCGAGACTGCCGGCGGGGGACGCGGCAACTGGTGCAGGGGGGAGGGCAGGCATAGCTACTGGTGGGGACGCGGCTGTTGGTGCGGAGACGCGGGGACCGGTGCGGGTGCAGCACGAAACATAGACGATGGAAACGGGACTGGGGAAGGTGCAGACATGACGACTAGGGGCATGAGTGGCCGAGTATCGCGTCATAACAGGAAAACCTACCGTTAATTTCACGATTTTTGCCCTTTTCTCGAAAATAACAGGAAAATCTCCTGCTAAATTCGGCGATTTGGGCGGATCGCGGTATTTGGTGCCATTTTAACGGGAGGTTTTCCCGTTAAATCGCGCCAACGGGCGGTTTTGCTAAAAATAACGGGAGGTTTTCCCGTTATGCCGTTAGATACGAAGGATGTTGACAGTTAATTCCCCTTTGACTCGGACCTAACCGAAATGTCTTCTCCGGAATCCTCTTCTGTCCGCCATCCCCTTCGCTCAGACTGGAACAGGGGCCTTCTCCGAAACTTCCTTTCTGTCCGCTATCCCCTTGACTCAATCTCAAGCATCAGCAGCTTTTATCCCATTTCAAGAAAAAGCGCCCCCTACGATGCAGGGACGCCTTTCAGGTATACACTTCAAACTCGATACGCACAAACGTCAACTTGAGCCAAGGGGATACCCGGCAAACACATCCTTAAGCTTACCACCGGCGCCTCACTCCCCTCCTCTCCACATAGACTCACCGCCGAACCTGTCTGAGCCAATGGGATAACCAACAAACGCGAACGGCTACCGAGATATGTGCACGCTCGCCGCCGCGCCAGCTTGAGTCAATGGGATAACCCGCAAACACGCATTTTAGTTGACCACTTTAGCACTGCATTGGAATGTCGGCGGACTAAGGCTGTCGGCTCAGTCCCAATCCGCGCGGATCGCCGCAACCGCCGCCAGCGCCGCTTCTTCGGCGGATACGCCGGCGCAAACGCGGCCGCCGCTCGCCGCAACGCCGCCGTACAGCCGCTCCGCCGTTTCGGCGGGCACCAGCTCCTTCGCCGCGTCGCGCGGGTTGATGACGGTCACCCGGGCGGAAAGAGCGCCCGCGATGTCCGGCAAATCGTAGTGCTTCAGCACGTGCGGGATCGTCACGCTCTGGCGCCAGGAGAACGGGAAGCGCTCCGTCATGGCGCCGTAATGCGAGAGGCCGTCGACGGCGACGACGCGCCGCACCTCGGGCACGAGCAGCGCCGCGTGCAGCGCCACGATCGCGCCGATGCCGGCGCCGCCGACCATCAGGCGCTCCGGGTCGACGTCGTCCCGCTGCTGCAGCCAGCGCAGCCCGGCGATGGCATCGCGCACGCGCAGCCCCATGACCGGCCGCGCCGCGGCGATCCCCAGGTACGTGACGATGCGCTCGATGTCGTTCCACCACGCCAGATCGTAAGAGGTCGGCTCCATCTCCAGCCGGCCGAAGCCGCTGGCGTCGATGGCGAGCGCAAGCGGCTCGTTCGCCGGCTCCTCGCGCTGCAGGAACCCGCCTGCGCGGGTCACCAGCCCGCCCCGGCGGAGCGAGTTCCACTTGCCGGCCTCGTCAATGAACAGCAGCGCCGGCCGCCGTTTGTCGCTGGCCGCGCGGCGCAGCAGCAGGCCGGGAACGTGAAGCCCCGCTTCCGGCTCGATATCGACCTCGGCCAGCTCATGCACCCAGCGGACCGGCGGCGCTTCCTGCTCCGTCGCGCGATAAAACGCCGGCGCATCCGGCGCCACCCCGAGCAGCGAAGCGGCCGCCTGCCGCAGACGGGCAAGCCGCTCGTCCGCCGCTTGCGGCAGCTCGCGTTCGGCTTCGAGCTGCCGTGCCGCGTCGCGGTTGATCGTGAACATGTTCGTTTCCTGCGAAGGATGGCAGTGCAGCTGCTCCTCGGGAATCGCAACGATGTCCGCCGCCGTCAGCGGCAATGCTTCGCGCGACTCGCCCAGCAGGTAACGGTTCATCCATTCGACGACCCGACCCGCCATCGCCACCGAATATTCGTGGCCGCTCTGCTCGTCGATAAACAGCCCGCAGCGCTCCTCGTCGCCGAGCAAGCCGAAGATTCGTTTCGTCTGCGCGTATAGCCGTTCGACCAACCGGTAGTCGAACACTTCGTCGTGTTTGCCCGCTACGACCAGCGTCGGCGTCGGGGCGGCGATCGCCAAATAATCGGCGTAATCGATCCCTTCGCGAATATAGCCGTAGCCAAACTGCTCCGGGCAACTCGTGTACAAATCGGTCAGATGGATGCCTTCATGCTCCGACAGACAGCACACCGGCGCGCTGACCTTGACCCGTTCGTCCAGCATCGCGGCAAAAATCGTCGTCAGCCCGCCGCCCGACACGCCGGTCATCGCAAATCCGGCAGAGCTGTCGATATCGTCGCGCGTTTCGAGGTAGTCCATGCACCGCAGCGCATCGACGACAAAATGCGTCTGGCTCCAATACCCGGTCAAATAGCCGATCAGCCCGTTCGTAAAGTGATCGTTGCACGTCTGGATTTCGCCGGTGCAGCCCGGAGGGTCGAACGAAACGGCCGCATACCCGTTGCGGGCGAACGTTTGCGCCGCCGTCTGGTAAGAGGGGCGGGTTTTGGCCGAATGGCCGGTCGGGCAGACGACGCCGGGATAATGCCCCGGCTCCTTGGGCAAATAAACGCTGGCGTTTACTTCCCAGCCAGGCAGCGATTCGAACAGCACATTTTCCACGCGAAAATGTTCGAACTCATGGCGCGAAACGACCCGCGCATGCAGCGGCCGGTCCCGGCGGAACAAGTCCGCGGGAAACGCTTCCTTGACGACCGCAAGCATCCGCTCGCGAAGCGCCAGCCACTGCGCCGAATCCGCCGCTCCTTCGCGCCGCGCCGCACCCTCTGCCAATGCGCGCCGGCAAATCGCTATGATTTCCTCTTGCACTTGTTTGCCAAGATTGCGTTCTGTCATCGTCATGTTGAAACCATTTCCTTCCTCTTGCGGGCCGGGACGCCATAATGGCCGGCCCTCCCCGCTTTTTGTTTACCCCCATTATAGCGGGCTTCCGCGGCCGTACAAGTTCAATTCCTTCTTCTCTTGTTCGTTTTTCACTCCGATGGCGGCGCCGGCGCTGCCAGGACCGCCCAATGGACACCGCTTTCAAAATCGGCTACGATGGTAGTCAAACATCCGCCTCGAGCAGAAAGGGGCCTCTGCGATGCCGGCCAGATGGTTCGTCTCGCTGCGCAGCAAAATTATCGTTTCGCTCGTTTTGCTCATCATCGTGCCGGTACTCGTCATTGTGTTCCGGTTTTATTCGTCGTCGCAGCAAATTTTCGAGAAGCAGCTGTACCAGTCCAACCAAACGGCGCTCGAGCGCAAAGCCGCCACGATGAACGAAACGTTCTCGAACATGCTCAAGTCGTCGAACTGGCTGCGCAACGACTCCGAAATCGCCAAATTTTTGCGCGAAACGACGGACTGGACGGAAGAATACAATTCGTTCTACAACTACGGCATTCTGCTGAACAAGCTCGACAGCATCAGCCAGCTGCTGCCCGGGAGCAACGCCTATGTGGCGCTGTACGATTTTCGCGGCTACATGCATTCCACCTGGGCGCACACGGTCAAAACCGACTACGCCGCGCTGCAGAAGGAAGACTGGTACGAACGCACCATCTCGCTGCAAGGATCGCCGAACTGGAACGTGCCGTTCCAGGCGCCCGACCTTTCGAGCGAACCGCTGCTCGTCATGACCCGTCTGCTCAACATGTACCGGCTTAACGGCGACGGCACGGTATGGATCGGCGTGCCGATCAGCACCTTCTTCTACACGGACAAGGAGCTGCAGCAGCAGGCCGACGCCGGCACGCACATCGTGCTGATGAACGGCGACAAGCCGCTGCTCGGCGACGCCGGCCTGATCGGCAGCGCCTCCGCCGCGATGCATGCGATGCATACGGATCGCAGCGGCATCGGCCGCGTCACAATCGATCGCGAGCCCTACATGGTCAACACGACGAACATCCCCGTCACCGGCTGGTCGCTCGTACAGCTGGTCGATCGCAAGTCGTTCGGCACCCAGCTGGCGGCGGAGCGCAACAAGTCGACGCTGCTCGTGCTGCTCTGGTTTTCGCTGTTCGCCATCGCCTTCGTCGGCTTGACGTTCCAGTTCACGAAACCGATAAAACGGCTCGTGAAATCGATGAACCGCGTCGGCAAAGGCGAGCTGCAGACGGAAGTCGCTGTGCGCGGCAGCGGCGAAATGGCGATGCTCGGCCGCAATTTCAACAAAATGACGAAGCAGCTCCAGGAGCTCGTCGCCAACCTGTCCGAAGAGCAGCAGCGCAAGCAAAAGGCGCAGTTCCAGGCGCTTCAGGCGCAGATCAACCCGCACTTTTTGCTCAACACGATGAACTCGATCAAATGGATGGCGATTTTGTCCGGCGCGGAGCATGTCAGCGAAATGATTACCAAGCTCGGCAAGCTGCTGAACTACACGATGCGCCAGCAGGAGGAAATCGTGACGCTGCGCGACGAGCTCGAATATTTGAACGTGTATCTGGCGCTGCAGGAAATCCGTTACCACGACAATATCGCCGTGACGACCGATGTGCCGGAGGAGCTGCTGGACGCGGAAATCGTCAAGTTTACGCTGCAGCCGATCGTCGAGAACAGCATCATCCACGGCAACCGGTTTCCGCTGCATATCGCAATCGGCGCGCGGCTGCATGGGCCCGATTTGCAGCTCGACATTCAAGACGACGGTGTCGGCATGAACGAAGAAACGATCCGCAGCGTAGAAGCGCGGATGGATCAGCCGCACGCCAAGTTCAGCGGTATCGGCATTCGCAACGTCAACGACCGGATCCGGCTGGAATTCGGTCCCGGCAGCGGCGTGGCGATCGCCAGCCAAGAAGGGGAAGGCGTGCGGGTCACCGTAACGTTCCCTTACCGAAGGAGAGTGACGGAAGATGCTGCGCTTGCTCATCGTTGACGATGAAATTCTGGTCCGCATCGGCCTCAAAACGATTATTCCGATGGGCGGCGACGAGTTCGAAATCGTCGGCGAAGCGTCCAGCGGCGTTGAAGCGCTCGCCATTCTGGAGCAAACGCCGTGCGACATCGTGCTGACCGACATTCGCATGCCGGACATGGACGGCCTGGAGCTGCTCAAGCACATCCACGAGCGCTGGCCGGATACGAAAACGTTCATTTTGTCCAACCATAGCGACTTCTCCTATGTGCAGACGGCGCTGCGGCTGGGCGCCGCGGAATATATCGTCAAGCTGGAGATCGAACCGGCCGAGCTGATGCGCAAGCTGCGCGACGTGCGCGACAAGCTGCTCGGCGAGCGGGAAAAGCGGCTGGAGGCGAGCGAACTCGCTTCGAAGGCGTCGCGGTATGGCCGCGAAGTGAAAGAGAAACGGCTGCGCGAGCTGCTGCTCAGCCCGGCCACGCGCCGGGAAACGGACGACTGGCTGGCCGAGTTCGAGGTGGCGCCGTTCCCGTCGGGCCTGACCGTCGCCCTGGTGCAGATCGGGCAATACGAGCAGCTTCTGGCGAACAACCGGTTCCAGAGCGAGCTTCTGCTGCAGTTTACCGTCGGCAACGTGCTGACGGAGCTGCTGAAGAAGTACGGCCGCAATGAGCTTGCCACGTTGGACGACGGCCGCTTCGCGCTGCTGAAGGAGCAGCCGAACCCGGACATGCTGGAGGAAATGCGGCACGCGGTGCAGACGTTCCTGAAGCTGTCGCTCGTGTTCGGCGTTTCCCGGCCGCAGCATGGCGTATACACGCTGAACGCCGCCTACGAAGAAGCGCGCGAGGCGCTGGAGCATCTGTTCTATGACGGCGGGGCGCACGTCTCGTACCGGGCGGAGATGCCGGCTTGCGACGATGCCGCGGCGGAGCCCTGGCAGGAGGAAACGCTGGAGCGGCTGATCGAGGAGCACGACGAAGCGGGCCTCCTGAAGCTGCTGGCCGATTGGGTCCGCGAGCTGCAGGAGCGGCGCGACGTTCGTCCGGCCGCCGTGCGCGAGATGTGGAAACAACTCGTCAACTCCTTCTCCCGGACGCTGAAGGCGGAGGGCGCCGACATTTACGCCGTGCCGCCGCACGAGGAGCGATACCCGTACCGGACGATCCGCCAGGCGGAAACGCTGGAGGAAATTCACGACTGGTTCCGCGGCTGGATTCCGAATTTTCTCGCTTACAAACGCGAGCACGGCCGCAACAAGTGGCGCACCGAGGTGCAGACGGTCGTGCGGCTGATAGCGGAACGGCTTCATTTGCCGCTCAAGGTGTCGGACCTGGCCGGCGAAGTCGGATTTACGGAAAATTATTTGAGCATCCTGTTCAAGAAGGAAACCGGCGAAACGATCACCGACATGATGACCCGCATGCGAATGAAGAAGGCGCGCGACTTGCTCCGCGATCCGGAAATCAAAATATACGAAGTGTCGGAGCGGGTCGGGTATGCGGATCCGAATCATTTCTCCAGAAGTTTTAAACAATTGGAAGGCATGTACCCGACGGAGTACCGCAAACTCGTGCTCGGCAAGCTGCAATCGCAAAGAATCGTGCAGAATTAACCAAGATGGCGCCGTTCTCACTTCCCTTATCGATCGCCTAAGATGAAAGTGATCTTGCCCGGCGCAACCGGAGCAGGATTGCATCTACTACGAGCCAATAAAGGGGATGGACACATGAAACGCACATTGGTTACCGCAACCGGGGCCGTGCTGGCCGCTTCGATGATTTTGAGCGGCTGCGGCGGGTCCAAGGACGACAACAAGCCGGCCGCTTCGGCATCGACCTCGCCATCGTCGGCCGCATCGGCCAAACCGTCCGACGCTTCGAAGCCGGCGGACAAACCGGTCACGCTCAAGTTCTGGGGCGGCGTGCCGCCGGAGAGCGGACCGCAAGAAGCGGTAGACAACTGGAATAAAGCGAATCCGAACATCAAGGTCGAATATACGCGCTACGTCAACGACGAGGCGGGCAACCTGAAGCTGGATACGGCGCTGCTCTCCAACCAGGACTCTCCCGACATCTTCATGACTTACGGCGACGCGTACATGACCAAACGGGTGCAGGCCGGCATGGCCATCCCGCTGGACGACCTGATCGCCAAACAAGGCTTCGACGTCGAAGGCATCATCGGCGCCGCCAACATCAAAAAATTCCCGGACGGCAAATATTATTACTTGCCGGCCAACAAGAACGTCGGCGCCGTCCTGATCAACAAGAAAGCGCTGGACGAAGCCGGCGAGAAGCTGCCGACCTCCTGGACGTGGGACGATTTCGCCGCGATGGCCAAGAAGCTGACGAAAGGCGCGCGCAAAGGCACGATGCACGACCCGGCGCTCGGCAACTTCGGCGAGGAATTGCTCGCTTCCGACAAGCCGATCGACTCTTATCTCGCAGCCGACGGCACGTCGAACTTCAACAGCGCAGCGCTGAAGAAAGGCCTTGAGCTGCAGAAGTCGCTCGAAGACGGCGGCAACATGGTGAAGCGTGCGGAAGCGGTCGCCGGCAAGCTGACGTACCAGAACGAGCTGCTGACCGACAAGGCGGCGATGGTCGTTTCGGCGATCTATCTGATCCGCTATATCAAGGATACGGCGAACTTCCCGCATGACTTCCAGGTCGTGTTCGCTCCGGTGCCGCAAATGAAAGACGGCAACAACGTCAACCTCGGCGGCGGCATGGGCGACTTCATGTCGATCAACAAGAACAGCGCCAACAAGGAAGCCGCGATGAAATTCATGGATTGGTACCTGAAGGAAGGCAACATGAGCATGGTGCCGGGCGGCCGCATTCCTACGAACAAGAAGGCCGACCAGGCGAAAATTGCCCAAATGCTGATCGGCGACGCCGACAAGCTGATCGACAAGACTTCGCTGCAAGCCGTGCTGTCCGGCAACTATACGTACCCGACCTCCTACAACGTGCCGGTGCCGACCGAACTGACCCAAGTGTACAAGGAAGAGATGGAGAAATATTTGCTCGGCTCGCAGAACATCGACAAAACGATGGAGAACCTCAAATCGCGCGGCGACAGCACGATCAAATCCGCGAAGAAATAAGCCGCGCATGCGGCTGATGAAGAAACCTCCGGCACCGCCAACACAGGCGGGACCGGAGGTTTTTTGCGCCGACGGATCTTGTCCGCCCTTACCTGTCAATAAAAATACAGAAACCTTCAACCTGCATCCATTCTGCGGCGAGGCCCGGGCTTGCTACAGTAGAGGGAGAAATCCGCCCCGAAGGAGACCGAGCCTATGAAGCTTTGGCACAATGCGAAATTTCGCGAACAACTGGCCGGCTATTTGTTCATCCTGCCCAATTTTGCGGGCTATCTCCTTTTCGTCTTGCTGCCGATCCTGTTCAGCCTATATCTGGTGTTCGTCGATTGGGAGTATCTGAAAGGGTTCGCCGGCATCAAGTGGGTCGGACTCGACAACTTCCGGGCGCTGGCCGACGATCCGAAGTTTACGAAATCGCTGCAGCACAACCTGCTCTTCACGGCGATCAGCGTGCCGGCCTCGATGGTGATCGGCCTGCTGCTCGCGGTAGTGATGAACAAATACGTGTATTTCAAAAACACGCTGCGCACGCTCATTTTTCTTCCGTACATGAGCAGCCTGGCCGCCGTATCGGTCATCTGGAGCATTTTGTACAACTCGACCTCGGGCCCGATCAACGCTTTCCTGCGCAGCATCGGCATCGCACACCCGCCGGGCTGGCTGGCGAGCCCGCATTCGTCGATGTACGCGATCATCATCATGTCGGTGTGGATGACGATCGGCTACACGATGGTCATTTATCTGGCCGGTTTGCAAGGCATCTCGAAGGATCTGTACGAAGCGTCGGAAATCGACGGCGCCTCCAAGGCGCGCCAGCTGCTGCAAATTACGATCCCGATGCTGACGCCGACGACATTCCTCATCCTGGTCACCCAGCTGATCTGGTCGTTCCAGGTGTTTGCGCCCGTGGCGATCATGTCCCAGGGCGGGCCGATCGATTCGTCGATGGTGCTGTCGTATCACATTTACCTGCAAGCGTTCCGCTTCTACAAGATGGGCTACGCGGCCGCCATGTCCTGGGTGCTGTTCGCCATCATCTTCGTCGTGACGATCATTCAGTGGCAAAGCCAGAAGCGCTGGCAAAATCATTTCTAGGCGGGAGGCGAGCGGCATGCAGCCAGCTATGACAACCCATTTACCGGCAAGACCCGTTGCCCGCAAAAAAGACGCCTGGCGCGTCGCGGGCCGGGTGCTCGTCACGCTTCTGCTCGCGGTGTTCGCGCTGCTGATGATCGTGCCGTTCCTGTGGATGCTCTCCACCTCGTTCAAGATCAACGGGGAAGTGTTCAAGTATCCGATCGAGTGGATTCCGAACAAGTGGCATTGGGAAAATTACCGCAAAGTATGGGCGGGCAAAGACGGGTTCTACATCTACTACCTCAACTCGTTCAAAATCACGTTCATTACCGTCTTCGGCAACCTGCTGACGAGCGCCATGGCCGGCTTCGCCTTCGCCAAGCTGCGGTTCAAGGGCCGCGAAGCGCTGTTCCTGATCTACCTGTCGACGATGATGATTCCCGGCCAGGTGCTGCTGCTGCCGCGGTTCATCCTGTTCGACAACATGCACCTGATCAATACCCACTGGTCGCTCATCCTGCCCGGCATGTTTACCGTGTTCGGCACGTTCCTGATGCGGCAGTTCATCAGCACGCTGCCGGGCGAGCTGCTGGAAGCGGCGCGCGTCGACGGCGCCGGCTTCTGGCGCATGTTCTGGCAGATCAGCTTGCCGCTGACCAAACCGGCGCTCGTGACGCTGCTCATCCTGACGTTCACCTGGCACTGGAACGAATACGAAGGGCCGCTCATTTACTTGCGCGACAAGCAGCTGTTTACGATCCCGCTCGGCCTCACCACCTTCGTCGAGGAGGCGGGCGTCAACTACGTGCTGTCGATGGCGGCGTCCGTGTCCAGCTTCGTGCCGCTGCTGATCGTTGTCATCGTCTGCCAGCGCTGGTTCGTGGAAGGCATCGCCTCCTCGGGCCTCAAGGGATAGGCGCGCCCCATCATTCCGCCCCGGCCATTCCCCATTCAGCCGCGGCGGCTCGCCAGTCCGCCAGGCCGGCGTCCTTGTGCAGCATGACCACTTCGCCAGACCCGTACGCGGCGCGGCGAACGACCGCGTCTGCCCCCTTCGGTTCCGCGCAGAAGGAAGTCATGCCGAACACTTCCGTATAAAACGCCGGCATTCGTGTCAAGTACACGTTGTCGGCGTTTTTCTGGAACAAGTCCGACGTGACGAGCACCCGGCCGCCGCCGTTTGCAAATGTCAGCAACGCCTGCTCCAGCGCGGGGTCGTGTACGATATGCAGCGGTACGACGACGGTATGCATCCCTTCCAGCCCGCCGGGGTCGGTGACGATTCGGTGCGAGCGGTCCGGCCGGAACAAGCTGCGGTACACGACGTCGATGACGTAGTTCGGATAATGCAGCCGGTCCGTAATTTGCCGGCCCCAGCGCGAGATCGTATAGGCCCATGAGCTTTCAAAATGAAACACGATGCCGACGCCGGAAAAAGCGAATCGCTCCGACGCCGCTCCGGCTGCCGGGGCTCCCGCGGCGTCGCGTCCGGCGGCCCAATCCGCGATGCTGCGGTAGCTGGCCGTCGGTTCGCCCGACAGCGTCAGCATTTCCTGCAAGCTCTGCTCCTGACCGAACGGAAACGGCTTGAATTTGAAAATCGTAAACCACTCGCACCCGCGTCCCCTCACCTGTTCCATGCCGTCGGACAAATTGGCCACGTTCGGGCCGTATTCCATGAACCACGAGCGGCCCGGCTTCAAGCTGTCGTTAAAATCGGCGTAGAAGCCGATTTCGTGCAGGCTCTCGCTGTACAGGTCCATGCCCGCCGCGTCCAGATCGCGCACCAGCTCGGGCCAGTGCACGTTGTCGCCCCAATTGAGCGGGAACCGGTTCGTCGTCACCGGTCGCCCCGGGCTATGCTCGCGGATGAGCGCCGCTTGCTCGCGGCAGAACGCAACGATCGCCTGCGACGAGAAGCGCGAGTATTCCATTTCGATGCTGGGGCTGTTCTTCAGCCACAGATCGGCTTTGTATTTCAGCGGCGGACCGATTTGATCGAAGCGCTGGTAGTCGAGCGACCAGAAGAAGTTGCCCCAACGCTCGTTCAACTCGCGAATGCTCGGATAGACGGACTTCAGATAAGCTTGAAACGCCTTCCGGCAGTTGTCACAATAACACCGCTTCTGCTCGCCGCCGAATTCGTTGTCGATTTGCCAGGCGACGACGTTCGGGTTGCCGCCGTAACGCACCGCCATCTCCTCGACAATGCGCAGCGAATAAGCCAAATAAGCCGGCGTGTTGTAGCAGCGGTGCTGCCGGGCGCCGAACACGTTGCGCCTGCCTTCGTCGTCGACGGGGATCACCTCCGGATACGCTTCCACCAGCCAAATCGGCGGACACGCTGTCGGCGTGCACAAAATAATCGCCAACCCGTATTCCGCGGCCAACGCGACGAACCGGTCCAGCCACTCCCAGCGAAAATCCCCTTCGGCCGGTTCCAGCCGCGACCAGGCAAATTCGGCAATCCGTATGCGTTCGATGCCGGCTTGTTTCATCAGCGCCAGATCGGCGCTCCACTGTTCGGGACGATGATGCTCCGGGTAATAGGCAACGCCAAGCTTCATGCTGCATCGCTCGCTTTCCTGACGATGGCGGCCGGACGGGCCGCCTCTTGCTTCAGTATGAAGGCCGGGTCGGGCGCTGCCTATATCACTTTTTCTTCTATCGTTATCTTTTGACAACTTGTTTGCGGCGGGACCGTATTTTCGCGCGGCGCGTTTTGTGCTAGTGAAAGTCATTTTGCCGTATGGGATAACCAATGGAAAGGTTTTATGATGAGGATAGCAAGATTGTTTCATGCGGATTATACTGAGGAGGAAGCGAAACGATGATTACCCAGGGCGCACCTTTTTCCATCGAACAATTCCGGCAGGACGGCTTCAGCGGCCCCGTTCAGGGCTTGACGCTGGCCGAGGCGGACAAGTATTACCGGCTGTTCTTCGAAGCGCTCGGCATGTCGCCGTTCGAACCGGGAGCGGCGGGCGTCAACATGTCGGCGTGGCACCAGCGTCACCGCTGGGCATACGAGCTGGCCACCCATCCGGCCATCGTCGACCCGATTGCGCAAATTCTCGGCGACGACGTGGTGCTGTGGGCGATGCATTTCTGGTACAAGGAGCCGGGCAATCCGAAGTTCATCCCGTGGCACCAGGACATCAACTACTGGCCGATGGAGCCGGCGATCAACGCCACCGCGTGGGTGACGCTCGGCTACTCGGTAACCGAAAACGGCTGCCTGCGCATCATCCCCGGCACGCACCGCAGCCGGACCGAACATGTACAGCTCGGCGACGCAGGCAGCGCGTTCGAGCAAGGCATCGATGCCCGATATATCGACGAAACGAAAGCGATCGACGTGGAAATGACGCCGGGCCAAGTCGTCTACTTTAATGAAGCGACGTTTCACGGCTCCAAGGCGAACACGTCGGCCATTCCGCGCGTGGCGTTTTCGCTGCGCTACACGACGCCGGAAGTGAAATTCCAAATGGACGACTGGGGCGGCGACAAAAGCCGGATCCGCACCTACCTCGTGCGCGGCGTCGACAAGTTCCGCCGCAACGACGAAATCGCCGGCACGATTCCGGCGGAATAACCCGCCGGACGACGGGCAAGACACTTCCCGAGCGGCGGGCAAGAAAGGATGGCTGAGCCATGCTCCCGCTGGCCGGACGCATTACGGAAGCGATGCAGCTGCGCTTTTTGCACATTCACGCCTACGAGCTTTCCCACACGTGGGGCATGGACGGCCGCTTGCTGGACAATGCGGTCGTCTGGCTGCTGGAAGACGGAGCCATCGAGCTGTCCGACGGCGGGCCCGTCGCTCGCGCAGTTGCCGGCGATGTGCTATTCCTGGCGCCGGGCACGCGGTTGACCTGCCGCGCCCGGACGGCGTCGCTGCGCATCGTCAGCCTCAACTTCGAAGCGGCGTTCGCCGGCCGCTGGCCGGTATCGCTGCGGTTCCCGCTGCGCCTCGCCGGCGACACGGAGCCGCTGGCCGCCGTGCTGCGCGGCATGCTCGCGGACGACGCCGCGCCGGACGGCCCCGGCAAGCCGCTGCTGCTGCAGGCCGGGCTGCTGCGCCTGCTCGGCCTGATGGCGGCCGGTGCGGCTGCGGCTCGCGACGAGCTGCCGGACGCGGGCCGCCTCGACGCCCGCGTGCGCGAAGCGATCGCGCAGCTGGAGCGCCGGCCCGGCGCGTTCCCGGCGGCGGCCGAGCTGGCCGAAGCCGCGAACGCGAGCGAGTCGCATCTGCGCAAGCTGTTTCTGCGCGAGACGGGCATGCCGCCGCTGCAGTACGCGCACCGGTTGAAGGCGTCGCTGGCCATGCGGCGCCTGGCCGGCTCGGACGAGCGCGTGTCGGACATTGCGTATTCGCTCGGGTACGAGGACCCGAATTATTTTGCGCGCATGTTCAAGAAGTGCTCCGGCATGACCCCGCAGGAATACCGGCGCAAACACCGCGACTGGATGTCGGGGGAAGTCGACCCTTCATGAGCAATAGCCCTCGGCCAAAAGCGAACGAATGGCTGGCGGACCCGATCTGGAAAAGCGTGCCTGCCGTCAAGCAGGGCCATGTCTTCGAGGTGGACGCCAACTACTGGATGGCCAGCGGCGCCATCGCCAACGGCAAAAAAATCGACGACGTGCTGAAAATAACGCCGCAAAAGAAAAACCGGACGCAGTCGCCCCCTGAATGGCCCGATTATAACCCGGCAACGAAAATAGCCCATGAAAAATGGCCTATTTGCCTCCTATCGCCCGGTTCGGCGGAAATAGCCAGTGAAAACACTGGTTATTTGCCCCGGATCCCCTTCAAATCGGCATTTCAAGCGAAATAGCCAGTGAAATCACTGGCTATTTCGTATGGACGGCCCGTTTCTGGCGAAATAGGCAAGAAAACATGGCCTATTTGGCAAGGAGCTAGTTGGCGGATGGGGGAATGGCGCGCATGAAGCAACGTTTCCGATCCATGATGGGCGCTTTCGGCATGCGGAAGCGTTTCGCCGGCGGCATCACGACGATATCATCGTCGCAACCGCGATCGTCCACACAATAACGGCGAACAGCACGCCGGCGCAAACCGTTTCGGCGGTATAGGGCTGCCGTTTGACGATTTTCTCCACGGCCTTGAGAAGCGCAAGGACGAAGCCGAACCCGAAGAACGGCATGCCATACAACGCCACGGCCTGCATCCAGACCATCGGTTCCACTCCCTTCCGCTCTGCTCCGCATGCCGCTTGACCGGCAGGACCAACCCGGCCAGACGGGCAAGACAGTATATGCAGGAGTACAGTCCATAATTTTACATTACCCCATCATACGGAAGGATGCAATGGCAATTTTGCCTCTGCCGCCGCGCCACCGCCAAAAAGCAGCCGTCCCCGACGATCGGGAGCGGCTGCTTTTCAAACGAGTCGGCTGTGTCCGGCCATTTACGCGTAGGCGCGCACTTCGATGATTTCGGCGTACTCGCCGCCGTTGGTCGACTCGACGACGACGCGCAGGCGGTCGGTCGTCACCGCGGCGTCCAGCGCATGGATGTGCTTGCGCTTGTGATTGTCGCGGCCTTCGGCAACGGTCGTCCAGCTGCCGCCGACGTACGCTTCGATCCGGTAATCCTTGACAAGGTCCGGAATCGCTTCGAACGGCGTGATGTGGTGATGCAGGTTGATCAAGTCCTCGTTGACATCGTCGTTGAACGTCACGTGAACGGCGCTCACCGTCACCGGCTGGCTCCACGCCAGCTGCAGCCATTCCGGCCGCCCGGCCGTCAGCTTCTCCGACGACCACAGATGCGGCCCGCCGTAAGGACGAACATAGCCGTCCGTCGCTCTGGCCGCCGAATAGGCATCGGAAGGCGCCGTCAGACGGAAGCAAGGCGTCTTGCGCTCGAACTTGCGCATGCTCCACTCCACGACCGGCTGCTCGGCGCGATGCTCCTCCAGCCCGGCTTTCATCCGCGTATTTTCGCCTCTCCAGTAGGCCAGCACGCCGGAAGTCGGGTTGTGGTCCATATGGAGCGCCAGCGCGCCGTTCGCTTTCACCGCCAGGAACGCGTTGCGCGCCGACTCCGGCCGCCAGCGCAGGTCCAGCTTCACCCATTGCAGCCCGCCGGGCGCCACGGCAGCTTCCGCTGTCTGCACCAACGTATGCGGCACATAGTTTTCCAGCCGGCCGGTCTCCCACAGCTCGACGGTCAGCGTTGTGGCCTCGGCTGCATCGACGAGCAGTTCGATGCCGTCCAGCGCCGGATCGACCGGCAGCGTGATGCCAATGTCCGTCGTCAGCACAACCGTCGACACGGTACGCTCGACGGCGACGCGCCTGCGCTCGCTGGATGCCGTAAGCGTGGCGCCGAGCGCCAGGTCGGCGGCATCCTCGTTGCGCAAGCCGATAATCGAGGCGTCCTGGCGCAGCATCGTTTGCTGCAGCTCGCGCAAATGGTTCGCGTGCAGTTCGCGCGGGGTGACGCCTTTGGCGGCGCAGAGCGCGGCGCCGGTGCCGGCGGCTTCGCCGATGACGGCGCACGTCGCCATGACGCGCGTCGTGCCGAAGGCGACGTGCGAAGCGCTGATGTCGCGGCCCGCCATCAGCATGTTGCCGACGTTCGCCGAATAGAGCGAGCGGAACGGGATGTGGTAGTTGCCGTCCGCATGCAGATGCTTCGAGCCCGCTTCGGTCGCGTAAACGCCTTGCGGCGGATGCAGGTCGATCGACCAGCCGCCATACGCGACGCGGTCCTCGAACGGCGTCTGCGCCAAAATATCGTTCTGGTTAAGCACATAATCGCCGACGAACCGGCGGTATTCGCGTTTGCCCGGCAGCGAGCCGACCCATTCGAGCGTCATGTTCGCGGCGTCGAATTTGCCGGAATTTTTGATATAGTCCCAAATGCCGTAAATGACCGCCCACAGCTCGTCGCGGACGCGTTCGTTGTCGTGCACGATGTCGTGCTCGCCGCCCCACTCGATCCACCAGTACGCGCAGCCGTTGTCGCCGCTTCGGATGATGCGGCGCTCGGGGATCGTCGTTTTTGTCACGTCGATCGCGATGCTCGGCGGCGTATATTTGACCGGATGGCCCACATCTTTCGTATAAAACAGCAGTGTACTGCCGAGCGTAATGTCGTCGGCGACAAGCGGCGCCCACTCTTCGTTGAACTCCTCGCGCGCCTCGCGGCCGAGCCGGTATTTCGCGCCGGCAAGAAAACCGACCAAACCGTCGCCGGTACAATCGAGGTACACGGGGCTTTCGAAACGAATCCGCCGCTCCGAACCCATCATCCAGCCGGTGACCGAACGGATCGTACGGTTGTTTTCGTCCCCGTCGGCTTCGACTTCATGCACGTCCGTGTTCAGGAACAGCCGGATGTTCGTTTCCTTGCGCACCGCCTCATGCACGACCATGTCCCAAAAATATGGATTGCCATCCATGTTGCGGAACTGGTTCTCGACGAACAGTTCGCCCATGATGCCCGTTTCGCGCGCATAACGCTGGATGCCGTGCCCGGTCGCGCCGCACACCCAGACGCGCACCTCGCTGCTGGAGTTGCCGCCGAGCACCGGGCGGTTGTTGATCAGCGTTACCTGCTGCCCGAGCCGGGCCGCGGCGATGGCCGCACATACGCCTGCCAGACCGCCGCCTACGACCGTGACGTCGGCTTGGACCGTTTCATTGCGCATTGTCACTCGCTCCTTTATATCCATGATTTCATATTCATAGGAAATCGCTTTTCTCCGCTTTATGCTTTTATTGTAGATCACGTCCTTGCGAAATAACATGCAGCGTATTACGATTGTCATATACTTTATTTCAATTATTGGAGCGGAGAACGGAGGCGGATCCGGCTGTGCGCAACAATTGGTCGCTGCACCCGATGGGCTACGTCTTTTGGCGGGAAAAAGCGCAGTTTCTGCTGGAGCGTGACACGCATCATTTCTGGACGATGTTTGCGGTGGAGAGCGGCCGGTTCGCTTATCGGATCGGCAGCCACGCCGGCGAGGCGGCGTTCGGCGACATCGTCGTCTGTCCGTCCGGCATCCCGTTCCATCGGCGAACGATCACGCCGCTGTCGTTTCATTTCATGCAGTTCGTGTGGGAGCAGGAACCCGGGGCGGACGAAGCCGCATCGCTCGGGGGAAAATGGACGATCCGCGATACGGATCGGCTGGCCTCGACTTATCGCTACATGCGGGAAATCGGCGGCGGGGTGCGCGAGGAGCCGGCGTTCGGCCGGATAAAGCACATGCTCGAGGATGTGTGGCGACTGGTGGAAATCGAGCGCAGCGCGGCCGCGGAGGAAGCGCCGCCGGAAGACGGCGGGCCGGAGCCGGACATGCTCCAGGCGCGCCAATGGCTGCTCGAGCATGCGTATGCGCCGTTTTCGATGCGCGCGTTATCCGACTTGCTCGGGCTTAGCCCCGTGCAGTTGACCCGGCGGTTCCGCGCGGCGTTCCGGGCGACGCCGTCCGACTTCGTCACCGGCCTGCGTCTCGGCCGCGCCAGCCGGCTGCTGGAGGAGACGACGCTGCCGCTCGAGGCGATCGCCCAGCTTTGTGGATACGAAAATGGCTTCTACTTGAGCCGCGTGTTCCGCGCGAAGCTCGGCACCACGCCGTCGGCGCACCGCAAGCTGCACCGGGTGTGACGACTATTTCAGCCACCGAAACGGCGTTGTGCCGAAGAACAAGTCCGGGTTGGCCTGAACATTGTGCGCCCAGAACGTGAAGTGCAAGTGCGGCCCGGTCGAGAAGCCGGTCGTGCCGACTAGCCCGATGATGTCGCCGCGTTTGACCTTGTCGCCTGTCTTGACGAGCAGCTTCGACATGTGGGCATATTGTGAGAACAGCCCCATGCCGTGGTCGAGGTAGATGGAATTGCCCGTCAAATAAAGCGTATCCGCCAGCGCCACGACGCCGTCGTTGGTCGCCTGGATCGGCGTGCCTTCTTTGGCGGCGAGGTCGAGCGCCATGTGCGAGCTGTCGTACTTGCCGTTGACATAACGCGTGTAGCCGTATGGCGTCGTCAGGATACCGTCGATCGGCTTCACGAACGGCTGCGTGAACAGAAACTCGGGCGCCGACTTGCTGCGGGCGGCGTCGATTTTCGCCTGATCGGCGGCGATGCGCGCCGTGTCCTGCTTCATGGCTTCCATTTGCTCCGTTACTTGCAAATACTGCGTTTCGAATTTCTTCGTTTGCACCGTCAGCGTCTGGTCGCCGATCGGATACTTGCCCGCCTTGACGCCCATCGGAATCGGCAAATAGGTGAAATAACCGGCGGCGAACGGCTGCAGCGTGTACGTTTTGCCTTGCCACGAAATGTCGCCCGGCCCTTCGGAGCGCACAAGCACCAGATCGCCGGGCGCGGTGGTTTCCGGAATCAGCTGCCATTTGGCGCGCATCGCCTTCTCGGCCAACTGCGGCGTGCCGTAGTATGCCGCTTCCGTCTGTTCCCGCTGCAGCCGCTCCTTCTCCTGCTTGACCGCTTCGCGCACGGCTTCGTTCACTTCCGCCTGCCACGTCTGGCCGCCGTCGGCGGTGACCAGCAGCGCGTTGGGCCACTCTGCGCCTCGCTCCGTAGGCAGCGCCCAGCCGATGCGTGCGGTGAGGAACTGCGCCTGCTTCACTGCGTACAGCTTGCCCGCATACGTCAGCGTCGCCGGCGACGGCGCAGCCGCTTCCGCGTTCCCGCTCGCTGCCGGGCTTCCGCTTGTACCCATTCCAGCTCCTCCGGTCCCGTTCGCACTTGCGCCCGCCCCCGTCGCGTTCCCGCTCGCATTGGCTCCCGCGCTTGCGCCGCTTCCGCTCGCAGCCGCCGCTTCCGGCGACCAGCCTGCCGGCGCTTCTTGCCAGCTGACGCCGCCGTCCTCGGTCAGCATGGCTCCGTCGGGGAACCGCACCCAGCCGCGGTCGAAGTCGGCCATGCGGAACTCCGTCGCCGCTCGCGGAGTGGGCGCCGGGATTGGCGTCGCCGTCGGCGAAGGAGTCGGCGCAGCCGTCTGCGCCGCGGCCGGCGCCTCCGCCCGCCGCTGCTCCCGAATCAATATCGTCAACCCGGCCGACAGCACGATCAGCCCCGCCAGCAACAGGCCAAACTTGCGCGGCGTCCAGGACGATCCCCCCTTGCCGGTGCGTTCCTTCCGCGGATTCATCGCAGACAACCTCCCCAAGATCAGTACCTTCATAGTACGACAAGCCCGATCCGATTGCCATAGGATAAGTCGGGAACCGAATAGGCCATCAAACATGGCCTATTTCGTTCTCCTAATTACTTGTAGCAGGCAAAGGAGAGAATACAAGCATACCAGGCAACGTTTACTGCGGGAGATTCGGCGCATGTCAATTGTTCGCCGCCTTCATACTCTCGCCCGCCCAAGGAAATACTACTTTCGACTTTACCGACAATGGAGGCGCAGCATGGACAATACGCAACAGTTTGTGGAAAAGCTGCATGACCAGCAAGCGAAGGACGAAGCCAATCGCAAGCATCAGGGCAAAGGCAGCCCGGAAAAGAAGCTCTCGAACAAACAGCACGCCACGAACAAATAGCGCCGTCGCACGTAAAGCGTAAAGCGGCGGATCAGGCCGCCAAAAGCCGGCCCAGCCGCCGCTTTACTCGGGGTCGGGGCTTACCCTGCCCGCCAAGCGGTAAGCTTCTCCAACCTCCCAGGTTTCATACGGAACGAGCCGCTCCGCCTTCAACGCATCGAGCGTGCGCGATCGCTGTTGAGGGCGAGTGATATAATGGTCGATATTGGCCTCGGTAATGGCAATGTATCTGGCTTCCTGAATCTCTTCCGGCTGTATCGCGATTTCCCCGCTCACGTACGCCGCTTTAAACACCACGACCAGCACATGTTTCGTTGCGTTAAAATAAACGCCGCTTATTCCCAGCGGCCGGATCACGATGCCGGTTTCCTCCCGAACCTCGCGGCATACCGCTTTGTCCAAAGGCTCACCGGCTTCCACATTCCCGCCGGGCATCTCCCACGTATCCGCACGCCAATGAGTTTTCACCAGCAACACTTCCTCGCGTTCATTCATAAGCAGTGCCGCAACCGAAACGGTAAGCCGTACCTCCCCCATCCTCCATCCCCCTCGTTCCTCTATTGATGTACCCAAGCTTTCATCGATGTAATTAAACAATCATCCTTCTTCAGAACAATCCGAAAATCCTTTTTCGATTTTGTCACACAACACGCCCCTTCCTCGTCTTGAGGGCAAGACGATCGCGAGGAGGACGATTCATCATGAAATCGAATCACGCAAATGGAAGCACCGTCATTATCGGCGGCGGATTGGCAGGACTTGTGGCGGCGAACGAGCTGGCTGACGCGGGCCGGCCGGTGATCCTGCTGGAGAAGGCAAGCCGCGCAGGCGGCCGCGCCCAGTCCGCCGTGAAGAACGGCGCCACGCTCAATTTCGGCGGCCATGCGCTGTATCGCGACGGCGCCCTCGACCGGGCGCTGAAGCGCTACGGCATTCGCCCGTCCGGCAGCAGCCCTGCCGCCAGCGGCTTCGCCATCTGGCGCGGCGCGCTCGCCGCCCTGCCCGGCGACCCGCTCAAGCTCGCGGCCTCGCGGCTGCTCTCCTGGCCGGGCAAAATCGAGCTCGCCCGCTTCATGACGCGGCTTCGCCGCATAGACGGCGACGCGATCCCGCGCGTCAGCCTGCGCGAATGGGCCGAATCGACCATTCGCGAGCCGATGGTGCGCCACCTGTTGTACGCGCTCAATCGAACGGCCACGTACAGCGCCGACATCGACAGCCAGTTGGCCGGAGCGGCGCTGCGGCAGCTGCGGCAAGCGCTGACCAGCAACGTGTTGTACGTCGACGGTGGCTGGCAGTCGATCGTCGACCGGCTGCGGGAGCGAGCCGTCCGTGCCGGTGCCGACATCCGCACCGAATCGCCGGCAGCCGCGATCCTGCACGAGAGCGGGCGAATTGCCGGCGTACGGCTCGCGGACGGCAGCCGGCTCGACGCGCCCGGCGTCATCGCGGCCGTTCCGCCGGCGGAGACGCTGCGTCTGCTGCAGGATGCAGCGATCCCGTCGCTGCGCCGCTGGCGCGATGAAGCGCTGCCCTCCACCGCAGCGTGCCTCGATCTGGCGCTGAAGCGGCTGCCGGCGGGCAACCGCCATTTTGCGCTCGGCCTCGACCAACCGGTGTATGTGTCGAACCACTCCCGTTATGCCAAATTGAGCGACAATGGTACAATCGTGGTGCATGCGATGAAGTACACCGGCAGCGGCTCAACCGATCCCGATGCCGATCTGCGGCAGCTCGAGCTCACGATGGATCTGGTGCAGCCGGGATGGCGGCAGGAAACGGCAGCCCGGCAGTTCTTGCCCCATTTGACGGTCGTGCACGATCAGCCGCATATCGGCCGCTCCGGACCGCCGCCCGGCCCCGAGGTGCCGGAGCTGGCCGGGCTGTATGTCGCCGGCGACTGGGCCGGCCATCGCGAAATGTTGGCGGACGCCGCCGCGGCCAGCGCGCAGCGGGCAGCAGCCCGGCTCGTTCAATAAGCGGAAAGAAGGGGACGTCCATGGAACATGCGGCCACCGCCGAGCAGCTGTATACGACTTACAAACCGCTGCTGTTCTCGCTCGCTTACCGGATGCTCGGCCATGTGATGGATGCGGAAGATATCGTGCAGGAAGCGTTCGTCGCCTGGAACGGAGCGGCGTCCGCCGAAGTCGGCAACAGCAAGGCGTACTTGTGCAAAATCGTCACGAACCGCTGCATCGATCTGCTTCGTTCGTCGCGGCACAGGCGCGAGGTATACGTCGGCCCGTGGCTGCCGGAGCCGATCGTTGCCGGAGCCGGCGGCTTCGATCCTTCCGAGCGCTATTTGCAGCAGGAATCGGTAACGACCGCCTACCTGCTTCTGCTGCAGCAGCTGTCGTGGGTGGAGCGCGCCGTGTTCCTGCTGCGCGAGGCGATGCAGTTCGACTACGGCGACATCGCGGCGATGGTAGGCAAGAGCGAAACGAATTGCCGGCAAATTTTTCACCGGGCGAAGCGGGCGATCGGCGCGCTGCCGCCGGAGCAGGCCGGCGCCCGGGCTCCGGTCGGCGGGCAGGCGACCAGCGCCGCCGAGCGATTCGTGCAGGCGCTGGCCAGCGGCAACATCGGCACGCTGCTCGCCGCGCTGGCCGACGACGCCGTGCTCTACAGCGACGGCGGCGGCAAAGTGAAGGCCGCGGTACAGCCGATCCTCGGGCCGGACCGAATCGCCCGCTTCTCCTTCGGCCTGTTGGCCAAAGCCGGCGAAAGCTTCTCCTTCCGGCTGGCGACGGTCGGCGGCCAGCCCGGCATCGTCACATACGAGGAGGGCAACGTCACGGCGGTATTCACGTTCCGGCTCGTTCAGGACCGGATCGCCAACATCTACATCATCGTCAATCCGGATAAGCTGCGGCGCGTCACCTGAACCGCCGCAGCTAGCGCACTACTTTTATGATCAGGAACGGCGCCATCTTCACTTCGCTGCCTATCACCTTGCTGTCGAGCGAAAACTGCGTCTCCGCCGTCACCTTGTACACACCGGGCTGCAGCTTGACATCGGGATCGGCGAAAAACCGTCGCATCTCCTGCGCATTGCGGTCGTTGTTGCTGTAACCTCCGCTTTTGACATAAGGAATTTCGACGACGGCGTCTTTCTTCAGCTTGGTCGACGTAAGCAGCGTCGCAATTGTCCCCTCGGCCTTGAAATCTCCATCCTGCTGAACGATGCTGATCGTCACATAAGGAAGGCCATGCCAAATCGTAATTTCATCCGCCGCCCCCTCGTAAACCAGCTCGGCTTTCAGCCGAATCGGTTCGTCCGCGCGATAGACCGTTTTATCGGAGAATACCTCCAGTTTGAAGCCCATCCAGCTTGACAACCCCGAATCGGCAGGCGGCTTGGTCAGTATCGACTCGGCAGCGGACGGCGTCACTTTCGCCGACCCCGCCCCATACCGCTCCACTCCATCCGCAACGAACCCGCTCGCCGCAATCAACAACGCAAGCAGCAGCGCCACCATTTTCATCCCCGCCTCCCCCTTCCGTTTCTTTCCCAGACGAAGCAAACCCGCTCCGGGTTGCGGACCCGCTCTCCGCAACTTCCGCATTCCTTGGACAAAACGTGTATAATAGTGGTTGTTCAAAAAGCCGTCTTGCACCGACTACCTTCGATTCGGAGTGAAACCCTTGTCCCGTATACGCGGCTTCATCCGCAGCATCCTGAAATTTCGCCCGAGCCCGCCGCAAGTGCTGGCGTTCGGCTTCGTCGCCATCATTTTCATCGGCTCCGTCCTGCTGGCGCAGTCGGTGTCGTTCGTCGACCGCAAGGGGCTGCCTTATCTCGACGCGCTGTTCATGGCGACGTCGGCCGTTTGCGTGACCGGCCTGTCGGTCGTCAATCCGGGCGCCCACTACTCCATTTTTGGTCAGACGGTGCTCATCATTCTCGTCCAGATCGGCGGCCTCGGCTTCATGACGATGGCGACGCTCGTCGCGCTCGTGATGAAGCGGCGGATCTCGTTCCGCGAACGGCTTATTTTGCAGGAAGCGATGAACCACGACTCGACCGCCGGCGTCATCCGGCTCATCCGCAGCGCTCTGTTGTACGCGCTCGCCATCGAATTGGCCGGAGCGATTTTGCTGACCGCCTATTTGGCGTTCGAGCTGCCGTTCGGGCAAGCTGTCTATTTTGGCGTGTTTCACAGCATTTCCATCTTCAACAACGCGGGCTTCGATCTGTTCGGCACGTTCCCGAACCGGGCGGGCAGCTTCATTCCTTATGTAACCGACCCGTTCATCAACATCGTATCCATGGCGCTGATCATTCTCGGCGGCATCGGCTTCATCGTCATCGCGGAGCTGGCGACCTACCGCAAGTCCAAGCGGGTCAGCCTGCATGCCAAAGTGGTGCTGGCCTTCTCCGCCGTGTTGATCGTGTTAGGCGCGCTTGTCATTTTTGCCTTCGAATTTACGAATGCGCTGACGCTGCAGCCGCTGTCCTGGCCCGGCAAACTGTTCGCCTCCCTGTTCCAGTCCGTCTCCGCCCGTTCGGCCGGGATGAACACGATCGACCCCGGGTCGATGCGGCAGGCGACGCAATTTTTTATCGCCTTGCTGATGTTCATCGGCGCTGCGCCCGGCTCGACCGGCGGCGGCATCAAGGTAACGACATTCGCGATTCTGCTCGGCGCGATGGTGACGATGATCCGCGGCAAAGAGGACATCGTGCTGTTCCGCTACCGGATCGCCCGCGAGCGCGTTTACCACGCCATCACGTTTACGCTCATCTCGTGTTTTGTTGTGCTGCTCGCGTCGATGGCGTTGTCCGTTACGGAAAGCGCCCCGTTCCTGAACATCCTGTTCGAGGCGACCTCGGCATTCGGCACGACCGGCATGTCGCTCGGGCTTACGTCCCATTTGACCTCCGCCGGCAAAATCGTTCTCATCCTGCTCATGTTCATCGGCCGTCTCGGACCGGTGACGCTGGCCATCGCGCTGACCCGCAAACCGGAGAAAGAGCTGTACCGCCACCCGGAAGGGCATATCTCGATCGGCTGACCGCGCAAACAAAAAAACCTCCCCGTTCCCGGGATCGACGTATAAAAGCGGCTGCTTTCCGTCAACCCTATGGAACAAAGGAGGTGATAGGCAATGGCGCAAGATGTGCTGTGCGAAGTCAATTCCTGCAAATATTGGGCGAACGGCAACAAATGCAGCGCTTCCTCGATTTATGTCGTCAACAACCGCGGCAAACGGGCGACGAACACGGAGGAAACGGATTGCAAAACGTTCGAATCCAAAGTGTAGCCAGAAAGCGGCGGCCCGTTGCGAGCGGGCTGCTTTTTTGTCATCGCGGCTTCCTATATCGTATTGTTGCCGATAGTGAGAATTATTATCACAGGCAAGGTGGAAATTTATTCGCCCCCTTTCGTTAGTCGATTAGTTTTTTAATTTCGCCAGGTCGATCGAAAACTCATTTTCCGAAAAAATCAAAATCTGTTTGCCCTGCAGCTCCTGAAACACCTGGAACAACAGCGGCTTCGTTACCCCGGCCAGCTGCGCGAGCTCGTCGTAGTTCAGGCTGACGCCGATGCGGATCGTTTTGTAGCTGCGGCTGCCGTGGCGGGACGCCAGTTGGATCAGCGCCTTCATGACGCGTTTCTTGGCGCCGAGATAAGTCAGATCGTGCACGTGCTGATTCATCGTTCGGAGCCGGGTGCTCAGCTGCTTGATGATCGTAAAGGCGATGTCGATATTCTCCCGCAGCAGGCGGTTGAAATTTTTGCCGTTGAGCGACAGCAGCGTCGTCTCTTCGATCACCTGCGCCGTCGCCGATCGCGGCTGCCCGTCCAGCAGCGCCAGTTCGCCGAAGCTGTCGCCTCGGGTGAAGATGGACAAAATTTTGTTTTCCCCGTCCAGGTTGGAGGTAAATACTTTAATGGCGCCGGATGCGACGATGTAGAACACAGTGCCCATCTCGTTCTCGCGGAACAGGATCGTACCCGCCGGGAAAGTGCTCATCGTGCATTCCGCCGCGATATTCTGCAGCTGGTAATCGGTCAAGTGGGAAAACATCGGCGCTTCGCGCAACAACTCAATCATAAGGTCCTCCGCATACATGCCAAATCTGATGAGCGAATATATTCGACAACAGGAGTAATTTTCCTGCGGCGCAGCGAAACAAAAAAACCGGCATCCGTAAAAACCGGATACCGGGTGCTTTTCGTCAGTCGTCTTACGCCTGTGCAGCGGCTTCGATTTCGAACGAAATTTTCACTTCGTCGCCGATCAGCACGCCGCCGGTTTCCAGCACGGCATTGTAAGTCAGGCCGAAGTCGCTGCGCTTGATGCTGCCGGAGCCGCTGAAGCCGACCTTGGTGTTGCCCCAGGGATCCTGGCCCGAGCCCTCGAATGAGACGGCGAACGTTTCCGAGCGCGTAACGCCGCGGATCGTCAGACTGCCGGTCACATCGTATTCGCCGTCGCCCGTCTTCGTGATGTGCTTCGATTCGAACGTCATCTTCGGATGCTCTTCGGTGCCGAAGAAGTCGCCGGAGCGCAAGTGATTATCGCGGTCGCTGTTGCGCGTGTCGATGCTGTCGAGATCGACGCTCACCTTGATGTCGGCGGTCGTCAGGTCGGCCAAATCCGCAGCGATCTGCGCTTCGAACTTGTGGAACGTGCCTTTCACCTTCGCGATCATCATGTGCTTGATCGAAAAATCGAGACTGCTGTGCGCCGCGTCTACTGCCCAAACCGTATTTGCCATGATAAAATTCCTCCTCTGGAATATTAACTTACTTTTAATAATTTGCTAACTTGTTGTTATCTCGTGATTTAATATTATCTTGAGTTTGAACCATTGTCAAGCACCCATTTTGGAAAATTGTTGCTTCCCTCGGTCGGTCCGCCTGCCTAACATTCGGCTTCTGTATTGTGCGCCAAAATGATAAAATGGAGTCGTTTATGAAACCAATCCTTTGTAACGGAGGCGCCACATGAGTAACGAAACGGCCAAACCAGGGTATTTCGGCGAGTTCGGCGGCAGCTTTGTTCCGCCCGAATTGCAGGAGGTACTGGATTATCTGAGCGAGCAGTTCTACAAATTCAAGGACGATCCCGACTTCAACGAAGAATTCCGCTACTATTTACGGGAATATGTGGGCCGCGAAAATCCGTTGACGTATGCCGAGCGGCTGACCGAACATTGGGGCGGGGCGAAAATTTATTTGAAACGCGAGGACCTGAACCATACGGGCGCGCACAAAATCAACAATGTCATTGGCCAAATCCTGCTCGCCAAGCGGATGGGCGCGAAGCGCGTCATCGCCGAAACGGGCGCCGGCCAGCACGGCGTGGCCACGGCGACGGCTTGCGCGATGTTCAATATGGAATGCATCATCTACATGGGCGCCGAAGATACGCGCCGCCAAGCGCTGAACGTGTTCCGGATGGAGCTGCTTGGCGCCAAGGTCGTGCCGGTGACCAAGGGCCAGGCCCGGCTGAAGGACGCCGTCGACGAAGCGCTCGGCGACCTGGTCCAGAACTACAAGACGACCTTCTATCTGCTCGGCTCCGCGGTTGGCCCGCACCCGTTCCCGACGATGGTCAAGCATTTCCAGTCGGTCGTGAGCGAAGAGTCGAAGCGGCAAATCATGGAGAAAGAAGGCCGGCTGCCCGACGCGGTGCTTGCCTGCGTAGGCGGCGGCAGCAACGCGATCGGCGCGTTTGCGCATTACATCGACGAGCCGTCGGTGCGGCTAATCGGCGTCGAGCCCGACCAGGCGGCGACGCTGACGCAAGGCGTGCCGGGGGAAATCCACGGCTTCCGCTGTCTCGTGTTGCTTGACGAGGAAGGCAACCCGCGGAAGACGTACTCGATTGCGGCCGGCCTCGACTATCCGGGCATCGGGCCGGAGCACAGCCATCTCAAGGTGACCGGCCGCGCCGAATACGTTGCCGTCTCGAACGAGGAAGTGCTGGCCGCGTTCCAGGAGCTGTCGCGGGTCGAAGGCATCATCCCCGCGCTTGAGAGCGCGCACGCCGTCGCTTATGCGAAGAAGATCGCCCCGGGCATGGGCAAGGACAAGCTCATCATCATCAACTTGTCCGGCCGCGGCGACAAAGACGTGGAGCAAGTGTTCCACATGCTGAAGAAGTAATTTGCTCGGTACGTGCAGCCAACATCCCCGCTTCGGGCATTCCCTCCGGAGCGGGGATGTTTGTTATGGCGCGGTAGCCGGTTATCGTGAGGCTGCCGGTTGATTGTGGACGGCGGATGCGAATATGCGCCTGTTTCCGCTGGCAGCAGGCGCATATTTGCACCTGGAAGCCGACCTTCTCCGGCTCCGCCGCCGCGTTGGTTCTCCTGCATCGTTCCGATTCATTATAATGGATCGCGCGGAAGCCGCTCTCCTCCACCTTCGGCGCGCTAACGGTTTGCAGCCAGCCTATTGGGGCATTTTGAGCAGTTTTTTAGCTCTAACGGTTTCCATTGCGCTTATTTGCCGGTTTTACTCTGATTTCGGCTGCTTTTCTCGCAATAGCGGCGCTGGAAACCGTTAGAACGGACAATCCGCCGAAATCAGCCCAATAAGGGCTGTTGAAACCGTTAACCGCCCACGCCTTTCGTCTTCGTGCTGTGGCAGCATCATTTTGGCTCGAAATCAGGAGCCACGACGTGGGCTGATCGTAGCATAAATGTAAAAATACGTTTAAATACCGCTATCCAAAACTCGTTGATCCATTTAAGTTCAAAAGTGAGCTTAAATTTTCTGAATTGTACCAAATATTGGGGAATCGGCAGGAGTTACGTGCATATTTGCAGTTAAGCTGTCACAGTTGGCTGTTTGGCGAGAATTTAAGTGTAATAATACACTTAAAGGTTGCGGTTAGGGTTCTGGTTCTGGTTCTGGTTCTGGTTCTGGTTCTGGTTCTGCTTCTGCTTCTGCTTCTGCTTCTGCTTCTGGTCCTGCTTCTGCTTCTGCTTCTGCTTCTGGTCCTGCTTCTGGTTCTGATTCTGGTTCTGATTCTGGTTCTGATTCTGATTCTGGTTCTGCTTCTGGTTCTGGGTTCTGCTTCTGGTTCTGGGTTCTGCTTCTGGTTCTGGGTTCTGCTTCTGGTTCTGGGTTCTGCTTCTGGGTTCTGCTTCTGCTTCTGCTTGTAGTTCTACTTCTAATTCTGCTTCTACTTCTGCTTCTACTTCTGCTTCTACTTCTGCTTCTACTTCTGCTTCTGGGTTCTGCTTCTGTCCCCTATTCCTCCCCGCTCCCACTCTTGCTTCTGCCCACGTCCCCCCTCCCGTCGCCACAAGTTGTCAGGTTAAAGTAAATTCAGCCTTACAGTGGCGTTTCCGCGAGCGGCGGACGAAATAAGGCTGATTTCAGCCTTACAGCGGCGTTTCTTCGAGCGGCAGACGAAATAAGGCTGATTTCAACCTTACAGCAGCGTTTCCGCGAGCGGCGGACGAAATAAGGCTGATTTCAGCCTTACAGCGGCGTTTCCGCGAGCGGCGGACGAAATAAGGCTGATTTCAGCCTTACAGCGGCGTTTCCGCGAGCGGCGGGCGAAATAAGGCTGATTTCAGCCTTACAGCGGCGTTTCCGCGAGCGGCGGACGAATAAGGCTGATTTCAGCCTTACAGCGGCGTTTCCGCGAGCGGCGGACGAATAAGGCTGATTTCAGCCTTACAGCGGCGTTTCCGCAAGCGGCGGACGAAATAAGGCTGATTTCAGCCTTACAGCGGGTGGCCTGAATTTAGACTAGCAGCTGCAGCGCATGAAACATGCGCTAAACGCGCCGCGGCGTGCGGCAGACGAACAGCCTTGCAGTAGACCGGGGCAGCTCCCATCGCTTTACCTGACAACATTGCCCGTCCCCCTCCTGTCACCCAACCCGACAACTAATAAACACTTTCCTATCGAAAAAGACGCCCCCAGCCCCACTATTCCAGTGGTTCCGTAGGCGTCTTCACGCATCAACCGGGGCTGCTTGCTCGCTGTTACGCTCCCAGATCAGCCCCAACTGTCCCTCTCATTCGGGGCTATTTCTTACTTCTTCTTCGTGTACCACTCGTTCATCGCGTCGATGGCGGCTTTGCCGCCTTTGGCGTTCAGCTCCTGCACGAACTTGTCAAACTCCGCGAGGTCGCGTTTGCCCATGATGAACTTCATCGCATTCTCCTCGGTGAAGTTGCGCAGTTCCGTATACTTCGTGTCATATGCCTCGATCGACGGCGCATACGCCGTTTCCTCGCGGTTCTGCTTGAACGGGACCAGCGGCTCGTAGTAAGGCAGGAAGCCCTTCACCTTCAAACGTGCGCTGAAGCTCGGATCGGAATCGCCGAAGAAGTAGTTCGTGCGCCACGGAATGTTGTTGCTTTGCTCGAGCGTTTGCACGATTTGGCCGTTCTCGACCTTATAATCCTGACCCTCGATGCCGTAGGTCAGAAACTTGTCGGTTTCGGCGCTCATGATGAAATTGATGTAAGCCGCCGCGCCCTCCTTGTTTTTGGCCTGCTTCGGAATGACGACGTAGGCGCTCGGAATGCCCTCCTCCGTGAAACCCGACTTGCCGTCCTTCCCCGCAATCGGGGCAAAATATTGCAGCGTGCCGCCATTCTTCTTGTCCTTCATCGACGTGTCGATGGCCAGCGCGTCTCCCCAATATACGGTGCCGAACGCCGCCGTGCCGTTGATCATTTTGTCCTTGATGTCCTTGTTGATCGCAAACTCCTGGTCGATCAGCCCTTCGCCGTACCATTTTTTCATCGTGGTCAAAAATTCTTTATACTCCGGCTGCACCCAGGAAAATTCGAGCTTGCCGTTTTTGACGACCGTCGAGTTGCCGACGCCGTAAGCGGCCGCATAAGGCTGGAACGCTCCCATGAACGAACCGGGGTTGCCGCCTGCCGCCGTGAGCGGGGCGATAGTTTTCTTCTCCTTGATCGTCTTCATCGCGGCGTACATCTCGTCGATCGTCGTCGGCTCCTTCAGCCCAAGCTCCTTCATGATGTCCGACCGCTCCAGCATGCCGTTGCCCACCTTCTGGGCGACACGGATCGGAATGCCGTACGTTTTGCCGTCGTACTTGGCAGCTTCCAGGATCTCCTTCGGCAGGAATGTCGCCGCATTCGGCAAGTACGTCTTCATCAATTCGTCGAGCGGCTCGAATGCGCCTTGCTGCGCCAGCTTGAAATAATCCGATTTGCCGGCGATCATCAACACGTCAGGCACGTCGCCGGACGCGAGCACGATCGATACTTTCTGGTTGGCATTGTCTTTCGGCAGCGACTCGTACTTGACGTTGAAGCCTGACTTCTCTTTCAGCACATTGACCAGCTTGTTGTCGTTGAGCGTATCGCTGCCTTTGAACTGCTCCATGGACGGATGATAGCTGCGCAGCACCTTGACGTCCTTGTTCTTGATGTCGCTCGCCTTCGGCGCCGCACTGCCGCCGGCGCTTGTTGCCGCAGGCGACGAAGACGCGCCGCCGCTGCTCCCTTCGTTCTTGCTGCCGCAACCGGCCGCCAAGCCGGCCAGCAGCACGGCGGTCAAGCCGAGCATGGCTGTTTTCTTTTGCAACATGGTCGTGAACCTCCCTAATCTGTTGTTTATGTTTGAATGGCGGGCAACATGGCGGCCTTAGGCTGCGCCTACCCTTTCACCGCGCCAAGCATAACCCCTTTGACAAAATACCGCTGGATGAACGGATACACGAGCAGAATCGGCACCACCGCGCACAAAATTGCGGCCGCCCGGATCGTCTCCGGCGTCACTTCGCGAAAGACGTCGCTGACGATCAGATCCGACGACTTCTCGTCGGTGACGAGCTGGAGCAGGAACATCTGCAGCGGCATCCAGCGGCGTTCGGTAATGTACATCATCGCCTGAAAGAAGGCGTTCCAGTACCCGACCGCATAAAACATCCCCACCGTAGCAAGCGCCGGCACCGACAGCGGCAAATAAATCGAGGCGAGAATACGCGCGTTCGATGCGCCGTCCATGCGCGCCGACTCCTCCAGCGCGTCCGGCACGTTCAGGAAAAAGTTGCGAATCAGAATCAGGTTGAACGGCGCCAGCGCCCCGGGCAGCATCAGCGCCCACAGCGAGTTGAGCAGCCCCACCCCTTTGACGACCAAATAGGTCGGAATGATCCCGCCGCTAAAAAACATCGTAATGACGAACAGCAGCATCAGCAACCGGTTGCCCGGCAATCCCCTTCTCGACAGCGGATAAGCCGCCAGCACGGTCAGCGCCATGCTGATTAACGTGCCGACAACGGTAATCACGACCGAATTGCCGAAGGAAGTAAAAAACTGCTTGTTCGACAGCACATATTCATACGAAATGGTGGTCAGCCCTTTGGGCCAGAGCACGATGTCCTTGGCCAGCACGTGCGCTTCGCTGCTGAGCGATTTGGCCGCAATATGCACGAACGGCAGGATCATCGACAGCGAAAGCAGCGTCAGCAGCAGCACGTTGGCATAGGAAAAGGCGATTTCGCCCTTCGTCCGGATCAAGCCGCCCGCCTCCTTGTCGCAAATGATGTAAGCAGTATCAGTAAACGCCGTCTTCGCCCATCCGCCGGGCCAGCGTGTTGGCCAGCACGAGCAGAACGCAGCCAATGACCGATTTGAACAGGCCGGCAGCGGTGGTCAAGCCGAACTGCATCGTCCCGAGCCCGACGCGGAAAACATACGTGTCGATAATATCGGCCACATCGTACACGGTCGTGTTGTACATGACGAGCACCTGCTCGAAGCCGGCGTCCAGCAAGTGGCCGATGCGCAGCAGCAGCAGCACGATAATTGTCGAGCGGATGCTCGGCAGCGAGATGTGCCAAATTTGCCGCATCCGGCCGGCTCCATCGACTGTCGCCGCCTGGAACAGCTCGTCATTGATGCCAAGCAGCGCCGCCAGGTAGATAATCGCTCCCCAACCGACTTCCTTCCACGTGTCCGAAAAGACGAGAATCCAGCGAAACAGCTTCTCGCTCGACAAGAAGAAGATGGGCTCAAATCCGAACGCCTGGATCGCCTTGTTGACGATCCCGCTGCTCGGCGACAGCACGTCGACGGCAATGCCGCCGATGACGACCCACGAAATGAAATGCGGCAAATAGGTAACCGTTTGCACGCTGCGTTTGAACTTGTTCAGCCGCAATTCGTTCAGCAGCAGCGCCAGCACAATCGGAGCCGGGAACCCGACGATCAGCTTCATCAGGCTGATGGCCAGCGTGTTGCGGATCACCTGCGGAAATTCGTCGAACGCGAACAGCTCGCGAAAATATTGCAGCCCCACCCACCTGCTGCCGAACACGCCCTGAATCAGGTTGTAATCCTTGAACGCAATGACAACGCCATACATCGGCGCATATTTGAACACGACCAGAAACAGCAGCGCGGGAACCATCATCAGGTATAAGTCCCAATAGCGCACGAGCCAGTGCCTGTTCCTTCTTCGGCCCGTTCGGACGGCCGGCGCCGCTGCGGCAGTTGCAGCTTTCATCGTCCCACTCCTCTCTTCCGTTGCCGCTTGATGGTGCCGTACCGTTATCATAGCGCCTTCCGGCGATCGTTCGTATCCGTCTTCTTTTACTTCAATCGCAACTTCTTTTACTATTTCGGCGCAAAAGCAAGCAGCCGGAGACGATCGCCCCGGCTGCATTCCTTATGGAGCCGGCTGCCTGAACATACCGCTCGGCTTGATGCCCCAATATTTCTGGAAGCTCTTCGAAAAGTAATTGACATGCCGGTACCCGACCCGCTCCGCCGCGTCGTACACCTTCATCCCCTGGCCCAGCAATTCCTTCGCCTTCTCCATCCGCAGCCGCAGCACGTAGTCGGAGAACGACTGGCCGGTCACTTCCTTGAAGGTGCGGCTCAGGTAGGAATAGTTGACGTACATGCTTTCCGCGGCAAGGTACAGGCTCAGCTCCTCTTCGTGCAGCCGCTCCTGAATGAACCGCTCCACTTCGCCGATCGTCAGCTGGGTGCCCGACTTGCGCCGCTCGGCGATCGTGTCGCCGATCCGGTCCGCCATGCGCTGCAGCCAGGCCGCAATCTGCTCCTTCGCAAGCAGGCTGCCGAAGCCGGCAAACGCTTCGTAGTCGCCCTTCAGCGTCTCGCGCAGCGTCCAGCCTTTCGCATGCACGATGCGCGCCAGTTGGCACACCATCCGCAGCAGCAGCTCCTTCGCATCGGCAAGCGGCTTGTCCGTGGCGAAGCCGGCTTCCATGATGCGTTGCACCAGCTCCCGGCGCCCGGCCGGACCGCCCGTCTCGATGGCCAGCTCCAGCTCCTTCTCCAGATCGGCCAGCAGCACCCAGCCGGCCTCCTCCGGGTTGGTGTCGCGGTACGGGATGGCCATGTCGTTGCCGAGCACGATCCGCTCCTGCAGCGCCATGCGGCTCATGCGGTACGCGCGCGGCAGCTGCTGCGCGTCCGCGGCGACGGGCCCGATGCCCGCGCTGGCCGTCAGGCGCAGCACCATCCGCACCGTGGCGAGCAGCTCGTCGATCGCGTGATTCATGCGCGCGTGCAGCGTTTCGTCGCTTTCCTCGGGCGCCGCCATAAACACCGCCGCCGTCACCCCGTCATCGTCCTGCACGACCGCGCAGGCTTCCGATTCCAGCACATCCCGCGCCATCGTGTAGAGCGCGAACAGCACCAGCGCACGGTCGGACACACGAAACCGCTCGTTGCCTTCCGGAATCGGGTCCATGTCGAGCGCGACGGGAAGCAGCTTCCGCCCCAGGCACGCCACTTGCAAATCGTGCGCCCGCCGTTCGATTTCCCATCCGGCGTAACGGCCTTGCAGCCAGCTTTTGTAGAACAGCCCCTTCAGATGCGGCAGGTGCTCCTTCCACTGCCGTTCGAGCAGGGCGATGCTGTGCCGCTCCGCCGCCTCCCGCTCCCGCAGCTCCTTCGCTTCCAGCACCGCCGCCACGATTTCGTCGTTGTCGGCCGGTTTGACCAAATACTTGAGCACCCCGTGCTCGATCCCTTCACGCGCGTATTCGAAATCGTCGTGTCCGGTGAGCAAAATGATTTTCACATGGGGAAAATCGCGCTTGACATGCTTCGCCAGCTCCAGCCCGCCCATCTCCGGCATCCGGATATCGGTCAGCACGATGTCGATGCGCTCCTTCTGCACAATCGTCCACGCCTCCCGACCGCTGCCGACCGCATGCGCCACCTCGATCCCGAACGACGGCCAATCGATTCCTTCCGCGATCCGCTCCCTGACATGATGCTCGTCTTCGACAATCAGCAATTTCATGACGGCTCCTCCTTCTGCAGCGGAATCAGCAGGCTTACCTTCGTGCCCGTCCCCGCTTCGCTTTCGATCTGCAGCTCCGCTTGTTCGCCGTAGTACATTTTGATCCGCGACTTGACGTTTTTGAGCCCGTAATAAACAGCGGCCGCGCTGCCTTGCCGGCTGCGGTACGAGCGGCTCGTGATCGCCTCCAGCTCCTCCCGCATGTGCGCCAGCTTGTCCGGCGGGATGCCCGTGCCGGTATCTTCGATCTCCAGCCGCAGGCAGCCGTTCTCCAGCCGGGAGCGAATATGCAGCGTCCCTTCCTGCATCGTCGATTCCAGGCCGTGCACGATCGCGTTCTCCACAATCGGCTGCAGGATCAGTTTCAGCACCGGAATCCGCTTCGTCTCCTCGGCGATGTCCATGTCGACCGCAAACCGGTCCGAACGAAACTGCTGCACGCGAATGTAATACATCAGATGCTGCAGCGTCTCTTCAAGCGTAAACGTCTCCCTGCCCTTGCCCAGGCTGACCCGGAAGAAGCGGGCCAAATTCAGCACCATTTCGCTGATTTCGCGAATGTTGTTTTTTAAGGCGACGGAATAGATCGAATCGAGCGTATTGTACAAAAAGTGCGGGTTGATCTGCGACTGCAGCAGGCTGAATTCCGATTTGGCGAGACGCAGCTCTTTTTCGTAATCGTCTTCGATCAGCAGGCGCTGCGCTTCCGCCATCCGGTTGAAGCCGTTCATCACATAACCGAACTCGTCCCGCCGGCGATGAACGACTCGGGCCGTCAGGTTGCCGGCGGCGAACTGCTTGAATGCCGCGGACAGCTGCTGCAGCGGTTTGGCGATGGCGGCGTAGACGAGCCAGGCGATCCAGACGGCCAGCACGACGCTGATCAGCACGATTAGATAGGTGAGCAGCTGCAGCTTGTGCGACGCTTTGAACAGCTCCTGCTTCGGCTGCTTCAGCTGGATCGACCAGAACCCGTTGTCAGCCTTGCTGGAGAACAGCTTCGGGCTGTCTCCGGCCTGCTCCGGCAGCGCCGCCGCCTGGTTCGTTTCCAGCACGAAATCGTTGTTGTAGTAAAGGGCGATGTTCGTGTCCTTCGACGTCTGGAGATGCTGGATGATCTTACGGAACGACGTCTTGTCGACGGCGAGCACGAGCACGTTCGGCTCCTTGTTGTTGCTGAGCACGTCGAGCAGCCGGGCGTAATAGATCATGTCCTTGTTCAGATAAGCCGATTGATCCGCCTTCCCGGCGGACGGCACATGGACGACCAGCCCGCCTCGCGCATCCACGACCCGCTTGAACCAGAGCTCCTGCTTCACGCCCGGCCAGCGGATGCCGCCGACAAGCGTCGACACCCCGTTCTCGCTGTCGCCGTGCAGAATGAACGCTTCCTTGATTGCGCCGTTGACGTTCGTCAGCGCGGACAGCTGTTGCTGCACCGTATGAAGCTCATACAGATGATCCGGGCTGAGCGGATTGTCGACCGTGTTCCACACGTCCACAATGTTCGGATTGGAGCCGATCAGCAGCGTCTGCTGGTCCATGCTTTGGGTCAGCTGGTTGACGTATTCGAGCGTCGTCAGCAGCGCGCCCTGCGTGCGATCGCTCACCTGCCCGCTCACGATCGACTGCGAATAGCCGCTGGCGAATATGCTGACGCAAACGAGCGGAGTCAGGATGAGCAGGAACGTGATCGTCAGCTTGTATTGGATCGAGTGCAGCCGGTCCAGCACCTTCATGGCGCCTCCTCCTTCCTGGAAAATGGCTCTGTTTTGCCGCTATCCCCGCTTGCGCTCCAGCTCGCGCTGCACGGCGGAGGGCGGGAAGCCGACCGTCTTTTTGAACGTGCGGTTGAAATGGGCCTGGTCGCTGTACCCGAGGTAGTCCGCCACCTCGCCGATCGTCATCCGGGTGTTGAGAATGAGGTCGCGCGCCGCGTGCACGCGGATTTGATGCAAATACGTGATCGGCGTCATGCCGGTCACTTCCTTGAACGTCTGGGTCACGTAATTCGGCGCCCGGTCCACCAGCTCCGCCAGCTCCTGAATGCGAACCGGCTCCCTGTAGTGCGCCACGATATATTGCTGCACTTCCTTCATCAGCCGCAGCTTCACCGAAGCAAAGCCGTCTTCCGTCGCCTCCTGCAGGAAGCAGCCGAGCATTTCCGTCGCCATGCCGCTGCCGATGAGCAGATCGTGCGGCTTGCTGGCGATCCAGTGGTGGGACAGCGCCGCGAAGCGCTGTTTCATGTAATCGAACTTGCGCGTCCGCACCTTGCGGTACGGATAAGGCTCCTCCAGCGGAAACGCTTCCGCCTGCCGCAGCCGGAAATGCATCGAATATTTCTGGTGCGGCCCTTCCGGCGTATCGCGGCCGGCGCGCATGACGCCTTGCGGAATATACAGCAGGTCGCCTTTCTCCAGCACGATCGTTTCCCCGTTCAGCCGATACGCAACTTTTCCGGACACCATCAGGATGAGCATATCGGTCAGCGTCGCCGCCTCCTCTTTGCGCCAATCGGGGGTCATGTCGTCAAAATAAACCGAAACCAGCTCCAGCATACGCATCCGTCCCTTCCGTGTATTCCCCTCCAGTATACATTAGAATCGTACAAAGAAAAGTTGTTTTTTCAATCGAATCCGGCTGGCTTCGGCAGTACAATGGGAAACAAGGACGCAGAAGGAGCTGAGCGAATGGCCATACATCCGGTGGCGGAAACAGCGGAAATACCTGAGAATACGTTTAAAATTGTGCAAGTCGAGGGGCGCTCGATCGGCGTATACAACGTCAAAGGGACGTATTACGCCGTGCATAATTATTGCCCTCACCAGGGAGCGGAATTGTGCAAAGGTCCGGTATGCGGCACGACGCTCGATTCGGCGGTATTCGAATACATTTACGGCCGCGAGGACGAAATCGTGCGCTGCCCGTGGCACGGCTGGGAGTTCGATCTGAAGACGGGAAAATCGCTGTTCAGCGACAAAGTGAGGGTGCGCAGCTACCCGGTCGTCGTTCAGGACGGCACGATCGGCGTAATGCTGGGCTCTGCGAATGCAAAGGGGGAAAAAGAATGACTACTGCAATCGAACGATTGCCCGTCATCGACTGCGACGTGCACAACGGGTTCCGCAGCGGGCGCGATTTGCTCCCGTATCTGGAGGAGCCGTGGCGGAGCTATGCCGACAAGTTCGGCATGCCGGGCGCAGGACTGCCGTATTCGTCTCCAATCGGCAACAAACGCAAGGATGCCAATCCGCCGAACGGCCTGCCGGTCGGCTCGGACCCGGCCTATATGCTGTCGCATTACATCGAGCCGTACAACGTCGAATACGCGCTGCTCTGCTCGGACAGCGTCATCGGCGTCTCCGGTTATGCCGACGCCGACTATGCGGCGGCGGTCTGCCGCGCCTACAACGACTACCTGATCGCCGAGTGGCTGCCGCAAAGCCCGCGCTTCAAAGGCTACATGTGCATCGCCATGCAGGATCCCGAGCAGGCCGCGCGCGAAATCGACCGGATCGGCCCGCATCCGGACATTGTCGCCGTGACGATTACGGGCGGCTCCCGCCTGCCGTACGGGCAGCGCTTCTTCCACCCGATCTACGAGGCGTGCGAGCGCAACGGGCTGCCGCTGATGATTCACCCCGGCGCCGAAGGCAGCGGCATTTTCAACGCCCCGACGGCGGTCGGCTATGTCTCGAACTATTTGCAGTGGCACACCTGCCTGCCGCAAACGTTCATGGCCCATCTGGTCAGCTTCATCTGCGAAGGCGTGTTCGCGAAATACCCCGCGTTCAAAGTCGTGTTGTGCGAAGGCGGCGTCAGTTGGCTCCCGCCGCTGCTCTGGCGGCTGGACAAAAACTTCAAGGCGCTGCGCATCTCGACGCCCTGGCTGACGCGGATGCCGAGCGAATACGCTCGCGACCACGTCTACCTGACGACCCAGCCGATCGAGGAGCCGGACAATCCGAAGCACCTCGACATGATGTTCGAGATGTTCGACGCGGAACACATGCTGCTGTTCTCCAGCGATTACCCGCACTGGGATTTCGACGACCCGACGAAAATTCTCCAGCGGCTGCCGCTGGAGAAGAAACGCAACATCTTCAGCGAAAACGCGCGTCGGTTGTTTGGGTTGAAGTGACGAGGGGAATGGGGGCAAAACGCGGCATTTTCATTACCCGGTTCTGATAAGTCCAAAAAAGGGAGCGTCAACGCTGCAGCCGCAGCGTTCGCGCTCCCTTATCAGCTTTGCCGGCCGGCTTACGAAGCCGCCTTCTGCTGCTCCATGACCTGGCGGTGCGATGGCAGCCACGCCATGACGAACAAATTGACGATCGCCACCGCAAACATGATCACAAAAATCGCATGCATGCCCGCCGCCAGCCCCGCGTTTTCACCCGTCACCGCGTAATGGTTGAACACCGTGCCGAACACCGCGATGCCGACCGTCTGACCGAGCGAACGCATCAGCGAGTTGGTCGACGTGGCCACGCCGCGCATTTGCCAGCCGACGGCCGACTGGATCAGCACGGTTGCCGGCGTCGTGATGAAGCCCATGCCGAAGCCGACGACGATCAGAATGCCGACCAGATACCAGTACGGCGACGACAGCTCTACCGCCATCAGCCAGGCGCAACCGGCGACGACGACACACGAGCCGATGACGACGGTCGCCTTGGTGCCCATCCGGTACATCCACCGGCCGGCAATGTTGGCCGCGAGCGGCCAAGCGAGCGTCATCGGCATCGTCGTCAGCCCCGAGCTTGTCGCCGAATGGCCAAGCAGCGACTGGATCCAGATCGGCGGATAAATCGTCATCCCCGCTGTCACGGCAAACGACAGAAAACCGCCGATATTGGAGACGTTCATGATCCGCAGCCGGAAGAGCGATAACGGGATCATCGGCTCCTGCGCGCGTTTCTCGATCCAGTAGAAAGCGATCAGGAACACCGCGGTCGCCGCGAACAAGCCGACAATGGTCGCCGAGCCCCAGGCGTACTTCTCGCCGCCGTTCACCAGCGCGAACAGCAGCGCCGTAATCGCGACGGAGAACGCGGCGGCGCCCGCGTAGTCGATGCGCTTCCGCTTCTTCTCGAACCGTTCGTGCAGGAACAGGAACACCAGCAGGAACGAAACGATGCCGATCGGGATGTTCATGTAGAAAATCCAGCGCCACGTCACATAGTCGACGAAATAGCCGCCGACAAGCGGGCCGAGCAAACCGGCGATCGACCAGACGGACGCGAACACGCCTTGCATGCGCGCCCGCTGCTCGCCCGGGTACATGTCGCCGACGATCGTGAACACGACGGGGTTGAGCGCGCCGGCGCCGATGCCCTGCACCGCGCGGAATACGATCAGCGCCACCATCGACGTTGCGGCGCCGCACAGCACGGAGCCGAGGACGAACAGCGCAAGCCCGATGGCGAAAACGATGCGCCGGCCGAACAAGTCGGTCAGCTTGCCGAAGACCGGCGTCGCCACGCAAGTCGTCAGCGTATAGATCGAGAACACCCAACTGATCAGGCTGAGACCGCCGAGTTCCTTCGTAATATGCGGCAGGGCGGTGCTGACGACCGTCACGTCAAGCGCGCCGATGAACATCGCCGCCATAAGCCCGGCGGAGACGATGCCGCGTTTCGTAGTCTTTGCCATGAAGCGGGAGCCTTCTTTCCACTGGATAATATACTTCCTATACAACAATGTTTATTTTCTATTATCCGAAGGGAACGGACGTTTGTCAATCGATTTATACAACCGCCTTTCTGGACCAAAGTCGAGCGCGGTTTCATCCCGCGGCCCGATTATGCGGCAGGATCCGCTCCCTATAATGAGGGTGTAAAAGCTGACGGCCGTACGCCGTGCGGAAAGACAGGGGATGCGTCATGACGGAGGCGTTTGGATGGACCATTGCCACAACCTGTACCACGCTTCCGTCGGGATGATGATGCATCTGGGTTACGAAGGCGTCACGTCGCCATTTTCGGTCGGTCGGGCCACCGGCAACCACCCGGAGTGAGAAACGCCGTTTCCCTCTTATTCTAGCTGCATATTCTATGATGAGACGCTTCCCTATTCCCGGTAGGAGTTGATTCCATTGGGGGTTTCCATCATTGCATGCACGAACCGGCCCGGATTTATCCGCAACCTCTTTGCGAACTATAGCAGACAGCGCTATGCCGCCAAAGAACTGATCGTCATTGTCAACAATGACAGTGCTTCCTTGCAGCCTTACCGGAGGCTGGCAGCCACACACAAGCAGGCGCGCGTCTACCGCGTGCCGGCGAAATTTTCGCTGGGCGCCTGCTTGAATTTCGCCGTCGCGAGATCGAGATACCCTTACATCGCCAAGTTTGACGACGACGACTATTATGCTCCTTATTACTTGACCGACTGTCTATCGGCATTCAAACGGACCGGCGCCGATATTGTCGGCAAACGGACGCACTTTATGTATTTGCAAGGCTCCCGAAAGCTGCTGCTTCGTTTCCCGCATTACGAACACCGCTACGTCGACGTGCTTCCCGGCGCGACGCTCGTCGTCAAGCGGCACGTATTCCGGCTCGTGAAGTTCCCGAACCGGAGCGTGGGCGAAGACGATCTGTTCTGCAAGCGGAGCAAGGCGAAAGGATTTCGCATCTACTCGGCCGGCCGCCACAATTTCGTCGCCATGCGCAGGAAAAACTCGCGCAACCATACCTGGATCATCAGCGACAAAACGTTGATCGCCCATCACAAGACGATTGGCCGCATACGGAATGTCAATCGTTACGTGCAGCGGAAACCTGGGCGAACCGGGCCATGACGAGCGTGCGCGCAACCGGATCCGGACACGGCATTTCGATCGTGACTTGTACGAAACGGACGAACTGCATGAACAATCTTTTCCGCAATTACGCTCGCCAAACATACCGGCACAAAGAGCTGATCGTCATTTTGAACGATCCGGACATGGAACTGCGCACCTACGAGCGAGCGGCCAAGCGCTATCGAAACGTGCGCATCGTCCGCCTGCCGAAGGCGACGCTCGGCCGCTGTCTGAACCTGGGCGTCCGGCTGTCGCGCTACGGCTGCGTCGCCAAGTTTGACGACGACGATTATTATGCGCCCCGCTACTTGGCCGATTGCATGCGCACGATGCGGCGGACGAAGGCCGATATTGTCGGCAAACGCGCTCATTTTATGTATCTCGAGGGCAGCAAGCTGCTTCTCCTGCGCTATTCCGATCGGGAGAATCGTTATGGAGGCCTTGTCCAGGGAGCCACGCTGCTGGCCAAGCGCCACGTGCTCCGCAAGGTCGCTTTCCCCGACAAAACCCGCGGCGAATGCGTTGCCTTCTGCAGGAACGCCGCTGCGCGGGGCTTTACGATTTATTCGGCCAATCGCTATCACTTCGCCGCCGTTCGCAGAAAACAGTCCCGCGGCCATACCTGGATTGTCAGCGACCAAAAGCTTCTTTCGCAAAACAAAGTGAAAGTGTGGAAGGTAAGGAACTTCAGGCGTTTCGTCAGCCGGGGGAAGGATTAGCAAAGGGGAGAGCGCATCTGCCCCCGCCCGGTCGCTCTCGTTGAATTTTCGCCCCGGCTGTAATATACTTATCGCAACCGAATAGCCCGGGAGCTTGCGGATGCAGGCTGAGAGTACGACTACCCCGTCGTAGACCGTGAGAACCTGTTGGATAATGCCAGCGCAGGGAACCCGCTTATATACGAACGCATATATCAAGCGCCAGGCTTGCATCCGCAGGCCCGGCGCTTTTCTATTGGTAGAATAGGAGGGACTGATCCCGTGAATCTGCAAACAATCGCGAATGTGCTGGACAATGTGCGCCGGACCAATCCGCTCGTGCACAGCATGACCAATGTGGTCGTGACCAATTTTACCGCCAATGGCCTGCTCGCCCTGGGCGCGTCGCCGATCATGGCGTACGCCAAAGAAGAAGTGGCCGACATCGCGCGCATTTCCGGCGCGGTCGTGCTCAACATCGGCACGCTGAACGAAACGGAAGTGGCGGCGATGAAGCTGGCGGGCGCCGCGGCGAACGCGCATGGCGTGCCGGTCGTGCTCGACCCGGTAGGCGCGGGCGCTACCGCATACCGGACGGACGTGTCCCGCGCGCTGATGAGCGAGCTGGCGGTGTCCATTCTGCGCGGCAACGCAGCCGAAGTGGCCAACGTGGTCGGGCAAGCGTGGCAAATCAAAGGCGTCGACGCCGGCGAAAGCGCGGGCGGCAGCGTCGTCGAGCTGGCGCAGGAAGCGGCCCGCCGCCTGAATACGGTGGCGGTCGTGACCGGCAAGGACGACATCGTGTCCGACGGCGCGCGCACGTTCGTCGTGCGGGGCGGCGACGCGATTCTGACCCGCGTGACGGGCACCGGCTGTTTGCTCACGTCGGTCATCGGCGCCTTCGCCGCCGTCGAGCCGGACCGCACGTTCGCCGCCGTGGCCGCCCTCGTCGTTTACAGCGTTGCCGCGGAAATCGCCGCCGCGCGGACGAAGGAGCAAGGGCCGGGCAGCTTCCAGATCGAATTCCTGAATCAACTGGCGCTCGTCTCGCCGGCAGACGTGCTGCGTCTGGGGAAAGTGGAGCAGCTGTAAGCCTGGTTCCGGTGCACAATCGCACTCCGCGCTGGTATACTGACGATAACGGGGTAACCGATCGGTGGCGGAGAGCCAGCCCATCCGAATAGGCAATCAAAAATGGCCTATTGGCCCGATTTTCCGCCTTGCAGCACAAATAGCCAGTGAATTCACTGGCTATTTGCATCATACCGTCCCCAATTCAGGCCATCCCCCCAAAATAACCAGTGAAATCGCTGGCTATTTTGCGGCGCGCCCCTCTTTTTGACCCAATAGGCAATAAAACATGGCTTATTCGCCGCCGCCGTCGAACCTTGCGGGGGCTCCGCAAAAGCGGAATCAGTTCTTTACAACCGGGAAAGGGCGGGATCGCCATGCATCGTCCGACGTCGAAGCAAACGAAGCTGCAGCTGGAGCGGGAAGCGGTGCGTTTGTTTGTCTCCATTCACAACCGGACCAGCGGCAACCCGCTGCGGCTGCTTTACCAGCAGGATAAGCCGGATGCCGTGCTGATGGACAGCCGCGGATGCAAGCTCGGGCTGGAAATTACCCATTTGTTTTACGACCAGGAGGAGGCGCGGCAGCAGTTTCTGCACCAGCACCGCTCCTTCGTTTGCATCGAATCGTTTGCGCACCTGGTGGAGGAGCTGAACCAACTGCTCGCCCGCAAGGAAGCAAAAAGCCGGGGCTACAACCACGAGTACCCGCTGGCGCTGCTCATCCGCAACCTGTCGCTCAACTTCGGCTGGAACGACTTCGACAGCGCCTGGGATGCGATCAAAGCGCCTTCGGAAGCGTTCACCGACATCTGGTTTCTCGCCCGCGATTCCCCCGGTTCGCCCGAGTGGTACCTCAAGTCGTTGAAGTCCTCATAGCGTTCAACCGCAGCCGGACCGGGTTGGGTTTGGTTTGGTTGCTTCGATGAAGTTCTGCTCACTTCCGCTCATAGCTGACAAATGCCAACTGCTCGCTTCCCGGCGACCACGAATTCACATTGATCGTCCCTTGTCCGCCGAACAGCTTCGCCAGCGTGCGCCAGGCGCCGCCGGCGCTGGACATGATCCGGAGCTCCACCTCTTTGTTCGGCGGATGGTCGCCCGGAGCGACATCCCCCTTGCGGTACGCCAAATACGCCACCTGTTCGCCGTCCGGCGATACGTGCGGAAACCAGCTGTTGCTGCTTTCGTCCGCCGTCATCTGCGTCGGTTCGCTGCCGTCGGCGTTCATCCGCCACACCTGCATCAGCCCCGAGCGCACGGAATTGAACCAGATGTGCCGGCCATCCGGCGAATACTCCGGCCCGTCGTCCAGTCCCGGCGTGTCCGTCAATTGCGTTTCCTCGCCGCCCGCCGCCGGAATCGTATAAATGTCGTACTGGCCGTTCCGTTCGGCGCAATACGCCAGCGTGCCGCCGTCGGGCGACCAGCCGTGCAGGTAGCTCGGCGCCATGGCGGTAATCAGCGTCGGATGGCCGCCCGTCAGCGGCAAGGTGTAAATGCGGGACAACCCGTCTTCGGCGGTATTGTGGCTGACGGCGAGCCGGGTATTGTCGGGAGACAGCACGTGGTCGTTGTTGCAGCGGTCGGCGTAGCCCGTATCGATGGCGCGGCTCTCTCGCGTCGCCAGATCGAAGGCATAAATGCGGCCCATACTGTTGTACACGAGCCGCTTGCCGTCTTGCGTCCAGTTCGGCGCTTCGATGAGCGTGTCGAACCGGGCCAGCACCGTGCGTTCGCCCGTCCGCGCGTCCACGGTTTCCAGCAAGCTGCGCACGCCGCGGTCGTGCAGCGCGCGTTTTTCTTTCCGCGTATTCATGTCTTGGACCCTCCCGGTAAAATAATGCCCGCCGCCGGCCGATGCATCCGGCTTACGATAACGATCGCATGCGCCGGAGCGACGGAAACAGCGCCATCCAGAGCGCCGCAACGGCAAGCGTGCCGATGCCGCCGACGAATGCGGCCGGCGAGGCGCCGATCAAGCCGGCCAACGTGCCCGATTCGAACTCGCCGAGTTGGTTCGACGTGCCGATGAACAGCGAGTTGACCGCATTAACCCGGCCGCGCATCTCGTCCGGCGTTCGCAGCTGCACGAGCGAGGAACGGATCACGACGCTGACTACGTCGGACGCTCCGATCAGCAGCAGCGCCAGCAGCGAAACCGGCAGGCTTTTTGAAACGGCGAACAGCATCGTCGCCAGACCGAACACGCCGAGGGCCGCGAACAGCACGTACCCGACCGCGCGGCGGAACGGATAACGGGCGATCGCGATCGACATCAGCAGCGCGCCTACGGCCGGCGCCGTGCGCATCAGCCCGAGCCCCCACGCCCCCGTATGCAAAATGTCCTCCGCAAAAATCGGCAGCAGCGCCGTCGCCCCGCCGAGCAGCACGGCGAACAGATCGAGCGAGATCGTGCCGAGAATGACGGGCTGGCGCCAGACGAATTCCAGCCCCGAAAAGACGGAGCGCAGCGTGGTCGGCACCACCTTGCGCACGATGGGCGCCATGCGGATGGCAAACGTAAGCACGCCTGCCGTCAGCAGCGCCAGGACGGCCGCCGAGTAGGCATAGGCCGGCCCGGCCGAAATCAGCAGGCCGCCGAGCGCCGGGCCGAGAATTTGCGCCGTTTGGCCGGCGGAGGTGCTCCACGAGATTGCTTGCTGCAGCAGCGCCTTCGGCATGAGCTGGGGCAGCAGCGCCGAGGAGGAAGGCCCTTCGAAGGCGCGGCAGGCTCCGAGGATGGCGGCGGCCGCCAGAATCGACTCGCGGCCGAGCCAGCCGCCAAGGCTGCCGAACAGCAGCAGCGCAGCGATGCCGCTTTCGATGATCATGCACCAGGCGACGATCAGACGGCGGTCGAACCGGTCGGCGACGTGGCCGACGACGAACGTCAGCAGCACCATCGGCAGAAACTGCGCGAGGCCGACCAGGCCGAGGCTGAACGCGTCGCGGGTCAGGTCGTACATTTGCCAGCCGATCGCCACGGCGAGCATCTGGAAGGAAGTCGAGGAAAGTACGCGCGATACCCAATAATGTTTGTAATAAGGCTGTCCGAGCACGGAGTCGGGGGAAATCTGCATGGCCGGGAGCGTCCTTTCTGCGAGCGAGTGCCGCCGATGCCGCGATGGATGCCGCACCGCGCGGCTGTGGCCGGGTGCTTCTTCTTTCCCATTCTTGCGCTTGCGGCCGATTCTGTCAATTCGACTTCAACATGCGCACCGCCTCGCACAACCGAAACGCAAACGCACCCCGTTCCCCCTCGCTCCAAAACACTTCAGCCAAACGCCGCGCCTTGTTCCAGGCGGCATCACGAATAGCGCGCCGCCAGCTCAGCCAGCCGCTTGCGGATGGCGAGCCGCAGCTCTTCCGGCTCCTCCAGCTCGGCTTCGTCCCCCAGCCCGATAAAGAAGTCGGCGTAGAACGCGATGTCCGTCCGGCTCACCTCCCGGTCGATCGCGCCGCTCCCGTCCTCCTTCACCTGCAGCATCGGCGCCAGCCACAGCTCCGCTTCGCAGCGCTGCACGCCGATCCGGCCCAGCTTCGCCCGCAGGCGGATCGAATCGGCCGGGGCCACGTCCGGCTGCCGGCCGAGCCGCGCGTCGCCCGGCTCGAGCGGCTCCGTGCCGGACTCGTCCCAGGCCGCCTCCCGAATCCGGTCGCACCGGAAAACGCGAAGGCCCTGGCGCAAAAAACAATACGCCGTGCAATACCAGTAGCCGTTATGCGCGTACAAACGAACCGGCTGGATGCGGCGGCAACCGGCTTCTTCGTCCTTCGCCTCGTAGCGGATGACGAGCACCCGGTGTTGGATGGCCGCATCCAACAGCAAGGAGAGGCCCGGCGATTCGCCGCGGCGGGCCGGCGCCACAAAATCGACGCGGTCCTTCATCCGGTCGATGCGATCGCGGATGTCGCCGGACATATGCAAATAAAACTTCTTCAGCGCCGACGCGGACTCCGCCTCGAACGGCAGCGAAGCGTAATGCCGCAGCGCATGCACGGCAAAAAACATCGCCGCCGCCTCCCCTTCCGTAAACGCGATCGGCGGCAGCACCCGCTCCCTCACGACCTGATAGCCCCCGTGCGGACCGACTTCGGAGTACAGCGGCACCCCAAGCTCGCTCAGTTCCTGCAAATCCCGCAGGATCGTCCGTTTCGACACCCCGAATTCGTCGGCAAGCTCCTGCACCTTAAACCGCCTCATCCGGTTGACGGTCATCATCAGCTCCATCAATCGCTTCGATTTGGACACCCGCATCGCTCCTTTTGCCCTTGTAACGCCGCAAGTTTTTAATTGACGACAGATTTTGTCACCATTATAGCTTACACTGGCGTTGCAAACCAATTCGAATCGACAGGAGCGACACGCATGAGCAAGTATACCGTTCTGTTCTTTCTGATTATGTTTATGATCGGGACCGATACGTTCCTGATCTCCCCGCTGCTGCCGACGCTGCAGGAGCAATTCGGCGTGCCTACGGGCATCGCCGGCTGGATGCTCGGCGCTTACGCGCTCGGTTCGGCGCTGTTCGCTCTGGTCGCCGGGCCGCTGTCGGACGGCTTGAACCGCCGGACGGTGCTGCTCGGCGGGCTGCTCGCCTTCGCCGTCGCGACGGCGCTGTGCGGCCTGGCGAACAGCTTCTGGACGATGTGCCTGTTCCGTTTCCTCGCCGGCGTCGGCGCGGCGTTCACCGCCCCGCAGGTGTGGGCGTCCATCCCTTCCGTCGTGCCGGGACCGCGCATCGCCAGAACGATGGGCATCGCCTTCGCCGGGCTAGCCGCCTCGCAGGCATTCGGCGTGCCGATCGGCAGTTGGCTGGCGACCGCCAGCTGGCAAGTGCCGTTCTGGGCGATCGGCGCCGCCTCGCTGCTGCTCGCCGTGCTGGCTTACGCGATTTTGCCGGACATGAAGCCGGACATGAAGCCGGAAAACGGCAAGGCGAAGCGGGCCGCCCTGTTCCGCCGCTACGTTCCCCTGATCGCCAGCGGCCAGGCCCGCGGCGGCTTCTTCGCCTACCTGCTGCTGCATTTGGGCGTCGGGGCGGCGTTCGCTTTTGCCGGCCGCTGGCTGGCGGACGGCTTCGCGCTGCCGGTCGGGCAGATCGGCAATGTGATGATTTTCCTCGGGCTCGGCAATTTGTTCGGCAGCGCGGCCGGCTCATACGCGGTACGGCTGCTGGGCAGCCAACCTCGCGTTATCGTCGCCGGGCTGCTCGCCGCCGCCGGCCTGTACGCCGCCATGCCTCATCTGCATCACATTGCCGCCGCAACGGCCGTTTATTTCCTCATTTGCGTGACGCTCGGCGCGGTTTTCCCGCTTGTCATGGGCCTGTTGACAGCGCTCAACGCTTCCATCCGCGGCACGATTTCCAGCCTGGCCAATGCGACGATGAACGGCGCGAACACGCTGGGCGCCTGGGCAGCCGGCCTCCTGTACGTCCAATTCGGCGGGTACTCGCCGATCGGGCTGTTCGCCGCCGCTTGTCTCGCGCTTTCACTTGCCGCGTTCCTGCGGAGCGGCATGCTCCGCGCCGACGAGCAGAAGCAGCCCCTCCGAAGCGCAGGGGCTGCCGAATAAGGGCTCAGGGCAACGGCACATTTTCCCGCTGCAGTTGCTCCATCCGTTTCGCCTCCCGGGGCATGTCGAGCGCCCGATACGATTGGATCAGCAGGCGATACACCTCATCCTCGTACGGGCATTCGGCGAGCAGCGGCGTTGCGGCTTCCAGCGCCCGGCGCTCGTTGCCGCTTTGCAAATACCGTTTCGCCAAATAAAACCGCACCTCGCGGATGAGGCGCTGCGCACTTTCGGCTTCCTCCCTTGCCCACGGATAATCGCAATCGGCGAACAGCGGCCCGCGATACCATTCGAGCAGCTGCTCCAATTCCCGCGCGTTGTCCTCCTTCATCCACGCGAACACCTGGGACAACGCGCGGGTCGTCGGCCGGTAATCGCAACGGACGGCGGCGAGGTCCAAATAATATTTGCCGTTCAGGAAATTCAGCAAACCGGAATATCCGTACCGTTTCAACGCTTTTCTGACATAGCTGACGCAGGCGTGCAAATATACCTTCGATTTTTCATAAGCTTCTTCGCCCCACAGAATGTCGATCAGTTCGTCCCGATGGACGCCCTTCTCCGCGCGGACGATCAGGAGCGCGAACAATTCCTTGACTTTGGCCGTGTACCATTTGATCGTTTCGCCGCTGCCGCTGCGCACGTCGAAGCTGCCGAATACCGAGATGCTCAGTTGCTCCGAAGACGCCTGCGGAGGCGGCCCGTCCTCTGTCTGCGCCATGGCGAGTTCCCGCTGAATCCGCTGCACCGTTTTGCGCAGCCGGTCTTCTTCCACGGGTTTCAGCAAATAATCGAGCGCCTGCTGCTCGAACGCCTTCACCGCATGCGCGCTGAACGCCGTCACGTAGACGATCTGCACGTTTCCTTCGCGCGACTGGATCGCTTCCGCCACCTCCAGACCGTTCAAGCCGGGCATTTCGATATCGAGAAACACGACGTCCGGCTGCAGTGCCGCGAGTTGCTCCAGGGCGCGATGCGGGTTATTCGCCCTCCCCACGACTTCGACTTCCAACTCGCGAAGCTGCATCTCGAGCAAGTTCAACATGTGTTGTTCATCGTCAAGCAAGTAGGCCCGAATCATTCGTTTCCTCCTCCTCGCCGCTCCCGGCCGCGATCGGCAGCAGCAGCGTCACCGCGGTGCCCCGCCCTTCCTCACTTTCGATCTGCATCGGGATGCCGTTCATGCCTAGCACCCGTTTGTTGATATTGGCCATGCCGATTCCGCCCACACGGGGGTCGCCCCGGCGAATGCGCTCCAGCATGGGAGCGGGCATGCCGACGCCGTCGTCCTGCACGACAATTTTCATCCCGTCCGCTTCCCGCTTGACGGTCAACGCGACGAGTCCTCCGCCCACCTTTTTCATCACGCCGTGGCCGATCGCATTTTCCACCAGGGGCTGGATCGTCAGCGGCGGAATGCGGCATTGCAGCAGCGTCGGATCGATGTCGGCGCGGAACGTCAGCTGCTCCCCGAAGCGTTCCTGCTCGATTTCGGTATACACCCGGATCAGTTCCAGCTCCCTGCCGAGCGGCACGGTCGTGTCGTGATGGTCGATGTCGAACACCAGCCGCAAGTAGCGGCTGAACACGGCGATCAGGCGGCCGGCCTTGCGGCCGTCGGAATAACAGAGCGACATGATGGCGCCAAGCGTATTGAATACAAAATGCGGCTTGATCTGCGCCTGCAGGAAAGCAAGCTCGGCCTTTACGGCGAGCTGCATCGTCCGGTTCAGTTCGATCAAGGTTTTCACGCGGGCCCGGAATTCCATCCTGTCGTACGGCTTGACGAGATAGTCGTTCGCCCCGGCTTCGAAACCGAGCGCCAAATCCTCCGGCTGATGTTTGGCCGTCACCATAAGGACGGGCAGCTCCAGCGGCGACTTTGTCTCCCGAATGATGCGGCACACTTCGTAGCCGGACAGCTCCGGCATCATCACGTCGAGAATGACGAGGCGAATATCCGGCCGGCGGCGAACCGCCTCCAGCGCGTCCCTGCCATTCGTCACGGCCGTCACGGAATAGCCTTCCAGCTTCAGCAAGTTGATCGCCGACCGGATGTTGGCCGGATCGTCGTCCACGACCAGAATGCGTTCGCCTGCTTGTGCCACTTCGTACGCCGCGGCCTCCGCGCCTATCGGCTCGGGGCGATACGCGGGCGGCGCCTCGTACAGGGGCCGCTGCCAGTTCTCCTCTTCTTCCCCGCTTGCGACCGGAAGCGAAACGGTGAACCGGGAGCCGACCCCGGGCGTGCTGACCGCATCGATCCGGCCGTCATGCAGGTCGATCAGGTGCTTCGTTATCGACAAGCCCAGGCCTGCCCCGCCGTACGACCGGACGATGGAAGCATCCGCCTGCGTGAACGGATAAAAGATCGTGTCCATCCGATCGGGCGCAATGCCGATCCCGGTATCCGTCACGCCGATTTCCACCGTGCCCGTCTCCGGCTTCGCCGAGGCCGATACCTTCACTTCGCCCCGCTCGGTAAATTTCACCGCATTGCCTACCAGATTGAAAAGAATCTGCACCAGCCGGTTCTCGTCGGCCCACACGGCAGGTAGCTCCGGCGGAATGTCCCGCTTCCAGACGATCGGTTTGGACGCATGCGTCTGTTGGCAGACGGCCATGACGAAGTCGACCAGCGGCTCGATCCGGACATGCCGCTTTGTCAGATGGATATCCCCATGCTTCAGCCGGGACAAGTCCAGAATGTCGTGAATCAGTTGGGTCAGCCGTTTGCCGCTCGCCACGACAAGATCCAGATTGCGGGCTTGCCGTTCGGTAAGCGGCCCTTCGACGCCGTCGATCAGCGATTCCGAAATGCTGACGATGCCCTGCAGCGGCGTGCGCAATTCATGCGACGTGTTCGCGAGGAATTCGTCCTTCAGCTTGTCGAGCTCCAGCAGCTGCAGCGACAGCGTCTTCGTTTCCTTGAACGACCGGGCGAATCTTCGGGCCAGGATGAAGGTGTAGATGAACGTAAACACGATGATGCCGTAGTTGGAAAAGTAGCCCATTTCGTAGCGATTCAGCTCCGTATTCGCCACATCAAGCACGACCAGCGTCAGCAGCAGGCCGTTGCCGAAAAAAACGAGCCACGAGTAGCGCAGCTTTTTCACCGCCGCCTTGACGATCACGTAATACGGATAAGCCAGCGCCGCAAACCCGAGCACATCGGAAACCAAATAAAATTCGCTGTAAATCCGCAGCGGGAGAACCGCCAGCAGCGCCATAAGAACCGCCGTGCCGACTACAAGCGTGCGGCTTACCCGTCCGGCAAACAGCGAGGGGAAAAATTCGCGAATCATCAGCGCGTAGAACAAAATATCGAGGTGATAGGTGACGTAATTGATCCATTCCGTCAATTGAAGCGTGGCCGTCGGCATCCATTCGTAAATGAAATAGCTGCTCGTCAGCGGAATGCGGCACAGAAACACCAGACAGACGAGGCCGAAATAAAAGCTGATCTTCTCCTCGCGGTTCAAGGCGTACGAGCCGATCGAGTAGAACACCGCCATCAACAAACACCCGGCCAGAAAAAAATCTTTGTACGCCAGCCCCTGGTTGTACGCTTGCATGGCGTCCGGGGAACCAAGCAGCAAATTGCGGTTCAACCCGCCCTTGGCATAATCGAAATTCGACACGTGCACGATCAGCGCAAACGAATCGCCCGGCGGCTCGAACACAATCGTTTGCGGCTTGCCGTACGCTTCGAAGTCGGCGCTTGTTGTGCCGGCTTGCCCGTTCGACACCAGCAGCCGGTCGTTCGCGTACACCCGGTAAGCCGTCGCCAAGGGCAACACTTTAAGCGCCAGTTCCTTCACTGGCGCCTGCAGCTTGATCTGGAGCTTATAAGTGGCGTAACCCGAGCCGGCAAGCTTGGCTCCGTTCACCTTGTATCCGTTCCATTCGTTCGGCACCTCGGCGTACCGATCCGGCTGCGGCCCGCGGCCGTTCCGGAAATCGGCGAACATAAGCTGCCGCTGCCAATAAAACTCCCATTGCCCTTCCAGTTTGACCGATCCGTCCCGCTCCTCGTCCCAGCCGGTCAAATCCAGCACGCCCAGCTGCGCTTCCGGCGGCTTGCCGCCGCCGCCCAACGAGACGAGCAGCGCAACAATGACGATCTGGAGCAGGAGCAACGCGACAAGCGACGAGCGAAACAAACCGGCGATCTTTTGGAGCGATGCGTTCATAGTGGGCCCTCATGCAAGCGGAGATGGAGTGGTTTCCTCGGACTACACTTCGACACCGCCCAACCATGCTCCTCCCAAAGTCCCGATATTATGCCGATCGATCCGGCCGGAGCCCGGCACCGGACCGGCTACAGCAGCCCGCTGTCCTGCAGCAGCCGCTCGGTCTCCTCCAATATTTCGTGCAGGAACGCGAGCGCTTGTTTCGTCCGGTCGCGATCTTCGCCGATGCCGGCAAAAACGCCGTTGACCCGGTGCGCGTAATCCACCGGCGCCCTGGAGAAGGAATCGGCGATGGCCGCGGCCCCTTTTTCGTTCATCATATACGTTTCATTCAGCGCGAACAGCAGTTGGTTCAAACAAGCCGCGGTGCGGAAGCAGCAGCCCGCCGTATAGGCAAGATCGTGTTTGGCTGCCCCTTTGTGCGCCTGTTCGAGCGAAAACGCCGCCTCCCACCGGAAGGTTCGGATCAAAGCCAGCCGGAAGGCGGCCGGATACGGAATCGTCTTCGCCTTAAGTTCCGCCACGATCCCGGACGGGTCCCACAGCGGCTTGCACCAAGCGACCTCGGCCATATAAATCGCGTTGACAAACCCGTGCGGATGGCCGGGTTGGTAGTCGATGGTGATGTCGCCGCGCAAGCATTGTTCCATGACTCGGGATACTTTCCGACGATCCCGCAGCAGCCAGTCGACCGGATGCCGGTTCACCTTCAACCAGCCGCCGCCATTGATCCACGGACCCCAGCCGCCGATTTCCGTTATCAGGTTCTCCCGATGCCCATCGTCAAGTTCGGCGGCGGCCAGGCGAAGATCGGCGATATCCAGGCCGGAATCGGGATCGTAGTAGATGCCGATATCGATATCGGAAGCGGCGGACGCGGTCCCGCCGGCTCTCGAACCGCCCAGAACCAATGCGCTGACGCCGCGAACACCTTTGAGACGGTCGACCGTCATGGCAATTGTCGCTGAAACGTCCATTTCAATTCTCCTGTCGTCAAGATGCTTTTCTCCCCATTGTACCGAACCGGGCAAGCAGGGCAAAGCCATTCATCGGGATTTATCATACCAAACGACCCTTAAGGAACACTTAAGAACCGTTTTTACATGTGGAAAAACCGGAAAATAGCTGGCGAAACCGGCTCCCGCTGCGCGCGGGGGGTGGTATTCCGATCGCTTCTTGTTTTCCGGATTCTTCGAACGATACAAGCCAAGGGGTATCCGGAAAACAAAGGCGAACGCTGCCGCTTCTCCACACCACCCCCCGCTCTCCGCTCCCGCCCCTTCGACCCTGTTTGAACCCCTCGCCAAGCGCAGCATTCTCCCCTCCGCCAACTAACAAATTCGCTTTTTGTGCCGCTCCGGTCAAGCGTCCTGAAAAAATAGGCCATGTTTTATGGCCTATCCCACCAAAAACGAGCAGCCCTCCCTAAAATAACCAGTGAAATCACTGGCTATTTCAGCCAAAAGACCCGATTCGGGACCTGGCGGAGCAAATAAGCCCTGTTTTCACTGGCTATTTCCAACGAGGCAGGCCAAATCGGGCAAATAAGCCATTTTTCATGGGCTATTTGTAATCGGGCGGGCCGTATCCGAGAGATGCAAAAAGCCCGCCGGGAAACCGGCAGGCCGTTGAGAGCAAAAGCGATCAATCAGGAGGGAGCTATTTCGACGCAGCTGTCCGCCGCTTCGTACAACGTACGATCGAGGCGCTGCAAATACGGCGTCCACTCCGTCGTCGTGTACAAGTGGAGCCGGTGCATTGCGCGCGTGCAGGCCGTGTAAAACAGCTTGCGTTCGCTTTCGCGGCCATACGTCTGCGCCGAAGCATCGTAAATGAGCACGGCATCGAACTCGATCCCCTTGGCGAGATAGGCGGGGATCACAGCGACTCCTTTTTCGAACACCAGCGTTTCTTTCGAGATGAGCCGCAGCTCCGCGCATCCTTGCTCCGCCAGCGCGGCATACGCTTCGCGGCTTTCGGCCGCGGTTTTCGCCACGACGGCTATCGTGCCGAACCCTTCGGCCCGCAGCGCCGCCACATGCGCCGCGATCAACGCCGCCCGCTCGGCGCTGCCGCCCGTCCGCGCAAGCAGCGGCTTCCGGCCGCTCCGCTCGAAAGGCACGATCTCCCCGCCTCCCGGCAGCAGCGCCTTCGTAAACGCCACGATCTCGCGGGTCGACCGGTAGCTGCGGACCAGGCGGATCACGCTTGTTTCCGCCGGCCCGTACAGCCGGAGGAGCGGCGAATCGGCATTGTCCAGATGCGTCGACTGGGCGAAGATCGCCTGGTTGAAGTCGCCGAGCACCGTCATCCGGGCGCGGGGAAACAGCCGCTTGAGGAAGGCATACTGGAACGGCGAATAATCCTGGCCCTCGTCGACGAACAAATGCCGAACCTGCGTGTTCACCCGGGCGCCCTCCACCAGTTCCTTCAAATAGAGGAACGGCGTCGCGTCTTCGTAGAATAGCTGCCCTTCACGCAGTTGCTCCAACGTTTGCCGGCTGATCTCCGGCCACAGCTCGGGAGCTTCGGCTCCGTTCGTCATGCGCCGGTAGGCGTCGGCATCGCCGAACAGCTGGCCGTACAGCTCCGCCGTGTCGACGAACGCGAGCCGCCTCACTTCCCGGCGCAGCGGCGCGAACGCCTCTTTTACAATCATTCGGCGCAGCAGCTCTTCCTCCTGCTCGGCGAAGTCGAAGACGTTCTCTTCCCCGGGCTCATCGCCCGTCCTCACGAAGAACGGCTCGGCAAAATCGAACACCGCCGCTTCCCGTTCATGTTTGCTCCGCAGCGTTCGGTACGCTTCGGCGTATTGCTCGGTGTCGAGGTAATCGAGCTCCTGCTGCACCCACAGCGCCGCCCGCTCCTCGCGTTCGAGCTGCGTCAGCCGGCGCAGCAGCCACTCCTTCAGCAGCACGACGCGATTCGCCAGGCGGACGGAAGCATCGTGGCTGTAAAATGGCGCCGCCATCTGCTCCGCGGCGATCAACTCGCGATCGCGGAAGCGGATGCCGCGAAATTTCATGCCTTCCTGCGTCAGCCGCTCCGCATACCCTTGCAGCGCATGCAGGAACGATTCCGACGCTTTGTAGCGCATCCCTTGCTGCCGGGCATCGCAAGCCGGCGACTGCGGCGCCGTCAAGCCGTATTCGATCTGATCGAACGGGCTCTCCAGCTGCAGCGACGACCCGAGCCAATAGGCCAAATATTCCTGGAACGTCGTTTGCTGCATGTTTTCTTCGCCGAGCTCGGGCAGCACCGTCGCCACATAGCTGTTGAACATCGGGTTCGGCGAAAACAGCACGATCTGGTCCGCCTTCAGCCGGTCGCGATGCTTATACAGCAAGTAGGCCGCCCGCTGCAGCGCCGCCGACGTTTTGCCGCTTCCGGCCGCCCCTTGCACGATGAGCATCCGGCTCTTGTCGTTGCGAATGATCGCGTTCTGCTCCTTCTGGATCGTGGCGACAATGCTCTTCATTTGCGTGTCGGCGCCTTTGCCCCCGAGCACCTGCTGCAGCAGCTCGTCGCCGATCGTGACGCTGGTGTCGAAGACGTTCTCCAGCTTGCCGTCGCGAATCCGGTACTGGCGCTTGAGCGTCATCTCGCCCGCGACGGTTCCGCCCGGCGTCTCGTAAGCGGCGGCGCCCGGCGAGTGGTCGTAGTACAAACTCGCGATGGGCGTGCGCCAATCGTACACGAGGAAGCTGAGCCCGTCTTCGTCGACGAAAGACGAAACGCCGATATAGATTTGCTCGATGCCGCGCTGCCCGTCCTCCCGAAAGTCGACCCGGCCAAAATAAGGCGACGGCAGCAGCCGGTTCATGTTGTTCCAGCGCAGCATCCGCTGCCGGTGGCTGCGTTCCCGCTCCGACAGCAGCGCTTCCTGCTGCTTGATGCTGTAGAACGTCTCTTCGAAATCTTCCCCCGTGCTCGTATTGACCGTTACTTCCTCCCAGAAGCGTTTGCGAATGTCCCTGACCTGATCGCGCAGCCCGATCACTTCCGGTTCGAGCTCGTCGATGCCCGCCTGCAGCTTCTCCGTCACCTGCTCCAACCGCTCCCGCTCGTGCCGCATATCCTCTGCGCTTATCATCTTTCGGGCCACGCTCCTTTGCGTTTCAAAATGGGTTTGACAACACGCCGTCCTTCATGATAAGATAATAGTGAAGATACAATGTTACACTTGTGTTCACTCGCAATAAAAACAGCAATGGTTATTCGATTCTACCACCCAACCTGCTGAAATGCAACTGTTATTTGAGATGACAAGAACCGGCATCGCTGCCGGTTCTTTTTTGATGCCGGATATTAGGGTAAGGATTAGCCGCCGGGTTCGGGACGAACACGATCGGCGCGAGGCGCGGCAAGCGCCTGCAGCCGCTCCGGAACGCAGGAAGGCGAAAATGTATACGAAAAATCATCTATATTCTCTGCGCGGATCCGTTCCCGTCAATCCGGTCCACAATAAATCGACCGTCTCTTTTTGCGGGCTATTTTCCGCCACACCTGACAAGCTCCTTACTTGCGCGCATGGAACTGCCGATGCAGCTCCCGCACTTGTTCGGCCAGCTCGGGCACGGGGCCGTCCACTTCCGCATCGCGGATCACCTCGCCGATCGGCAGGTTGCGGACGCGGGACGGGGCGATCCCCAGTTCGCCCAGCCACTCCGCCAGCTGCGCGGAGGAACTGGCGTATACGATTCGCCCCAGCCCGACCCAGCCGTGCGCTGCGGCGCACATCGGGCAATGCTCGCCGGACGTGTACACCGTCGCCTTGCTTCGCGCTTCGACGCTCATGTGCGACGCCGCCCAGCGCGCCAGCGCGAACTCCGGATGCTGCGTATGATCGCCTCCGGCAACATGGTTGTGATCTTCCAGCAGCACCTCGCCTTCGGCCGATACAAGGATCGAGCCGAACGGCTCGTCGCCAACCTCCAGCGCCGTTCGGGCCAGTTCCACGCAGCGCTGCAGATGCTTCCTGTCCGTTTCCCGGATCATGAAAAAACCCTCCTTCTTCGTATATAGAATGAGCGAATCCCGCCTTCAAAACCGCCTACCCCACGTCCTCGCGTTCCGCCCGACGCAGCGCCAGCGCAGACAAAACCGCCCCCGCGGCAAGCCATGCCAGCGCAAGCCACGCCTCCGTGCGCATAGGCAGCGCTTCGTCGCGGCTGTAGATGCCGCTGCTCAGCATCACGAAGAAGAACGACGGCACGATCGTCGCCGCCACCGATTTGCGCAGCATGCCGGCATATAGCGGCAGCAGTCCCATACCCGCGGCCGTCGCCGCATGAATCGCGATTCTTCCCGCCTCCTCCGCCAGGATGGCGCGGGTAAGCGGCTCCGGCGAGGAGAACGATGGCCACGCGTGTTCCCGCCACAGCAGCACCGCCGACACCAGCGCGTTAGCCACAAGCGTCATGCCAAACGTCAGCAAGGCGACGAGCGCCAGTTTGGCCGCCAGCAGCTTGTACCTGCGCACCGGATAGCCGAACAACACCCCGATCGTTTTGTTGCGGTACTCGTCGATGACGACCCGCGCCAGCAGCACCGCGGCGAAAACGACGAACGTGCTCATCGCGTACATCCCGATCTCGGCGAAGGCGTCGCCATAGTTGCGGTATCCGCCGGTATTGCCGCCCTGGTTGCCCACGCACCAGAACGTCAGCGCTGCGCAGGCGGCCAACCCTGCCCACAGAAACCCGCGAAACTTCCATTTGCGCCATTCGAGCGCAAGCAGTCTAATCATCGGCGTCCTCCTCCCGGATGCGCGCCAGCACGTACTCCTCGAGCGATGCGTTCCGGCGCGTCAACGACTCGACGCCGACGCCGGCCAACACCCATTCCCGCGACAACGCCACCGTCGACAGCTCCGGCTCATAGATGCGCAGCGTGTGGTCGCCGATCATTTTGAACCGGACGGCGCCAAACTTGTCCTCCAGCACAAAAGCCGCCTGCGCCCCGTCGGTCGTCGCCGCTTCGATATATTCGCTGTGCCGGCCGCGGATGCGCGCCATCGACACCTCTTCGATCAGCCGGCCGCGGTGAATGAGCCCGATCGTATCCGCAATCTGCTCGATCTCCTGCAGAATATGACTCGACACCAGCAGCGTCATCCCGTATTCGCGGCTGAGCCGGCGAAACAGCTCGCGCAGCTCGTGGATGCCGATCGGATCGAGCCCGTTCACCGGTTCGTCCAGTACGAGCAGCTCCGGCCGCGTGCAGATCGCCCGCGCAATGCCGAGCCGCTGCTTCATTCCTAGCGAGAACAACCCGACCCGCTTCGCTCCGGCATCGCCGAGCCGCAGCAGCTCGAGCGCCTCATCGATCGCCCGCGGATCGTAGAAGCCCATATATTCGGCGTGCAGCACCATATTGTCGCGGGCGGACATGTGCTCGTAAAACATCGGGTACTCGATCACATACCCCATGCGCTTGAGCGTTTCGCGCGACGACGGCGTCACCTGGCAGCCAAACCGCTCGACGACGCCGTCGGTCGGCCGGATCAAGCCGGCTATCATCCGCATAACGGTCGTTTTCCCGGCCCCGTTCGGGCCGAGAAAGCCGTAAATTTCGCCTTGCCGGATGCGCATGTCGACGCCGGAGACGACAATTTTGTTTTTGAACGCTTTGGTCAGCCGGTACGTCCGCACGACGTCGCTCACGGCCCTTGCCTCCTTTCGCCGCCGGCCCCGTCAGCCGGCAACGTCCCGTCTCTGAAACACCGTCCATGCGAACGCAAGGAAACACACATAGTACACCCCAAGCACCGCCAGCGAAAAAGACAGCGTCATCCCGTCGCGGAACGGCGCCCCGTCGAAATAGCGGCTCACGTTCATGTTGGCGAACAATACGTATTCCGTCCACTTGTATTTCTGCAGCATGTAGGCCAGCTGCGGGCCGGCGAACAGCAGGAACAGGCCGAGGCCGATCGCCATGGAGCTGCTGCGGAACGCCGCCGACAGCAGAAACGCCAGCGTCGCCAACAGCAGCAGGTCGAGCCCGCCCGCGCCGTAGGACTGCATAGCGTGAACGAACATGCTCCGTGCGACCACTTCGCCATGCGCGTAGACGAGATACGGCTCGTTCATGCCGCCGAAGCCGAACAGCAAGCCGCCCGCCAGCAGCGACGTCAGGAACAACAGTACCAGCAGCCCCATGGCAAAAGCGAGCGTCGTCGCATACTTGGCCAGCAGGATCGTACCCCGGCCGAACGGCCGTACGAGCAGCAGCTTGATTGTACCGGCGGAAAATTCCGACGCCACGATGCCGGCGGCGACGATAATCGTAAACAGCGTCACGACATCGATCAGGTCGGGCACCGCCGACGACGTCAGTTCGACGAACGACCACATCCCGCCGATGCCGGAATCAAGCGGCGGCACGTCATGCGCGAGGCGGTACTCGTTCATCGCCAGCTGCCGTTCGAGCGATTCGCGCTGCTTCGCGGACAACGCCGGCGCCGGCGATCCGTCGCTGCCGGGAGGCGGCTGCAGCTGCTTGTGCAGCGCTGCGTTCTGCTGGGTCAGCACCTGCCGCCACTTGCCGGCATCGGCGTCGTTTAACGCCGACTTGGCCAGCCAGCCGGCGCCGGCTACGAGCAGCAACAGCAGCGCGATCATGATTTTCGTCCCCGTCTTGCCGTACAGCTTTACCTGTTCATTAACGAACAGCCTGCCGAACGGACGCAAACCGATGCGCATCGCGATCGCCTCCTTCCTCTGTCAGCTCGATGAACGTATCTTCGAGCGATTTGGCGACCGGCTGCACCTTGAAAATGCGCAGCTCGCGCCCGGCCAGGGCGCTGACGATGGCAGGCGCCTTGTCGTGCCCCGCTTCGACGCGCAGCTCGCCGCCTTCCAGCTCGCGGACGGCGATCGCCGGGAATTCGGCGGCCAAACAAGCTTGCGCCGCCTCGAGCGGCTCCACGCGCAGGAGCAAGGCGGTTCCTTGCGGCAGCTGCCGGCCTGCGCCAGACGCCGTTTCGTCTCCGTCTCCATCGCCGCCGCGCGTCGCATGAATCGCCTTCAGGCGGCCTTCCTGGATGATCGCGAAGCGGTCGCACATCAGCTCCATCTCCGCCAGAAGGTGGCTGGAGACGACGACCGCGATGCCGTCCTCTGCCGCGAGCCGCCGTAACAGCAGCCGGATGTCGCGGATGCCGGCCGGATCGAGCCCGTTGGTAGGCTCGTCGAGGATAAGCGCCTTCGGCTTGTGCAGCAGCGCCTGGGCAAGCCCGAGCCGCTGCCGCATGCCGAGCGAATACGTGCGCACCTTGTCATGGATGCGGCCGGCAAGATCGACCTGCCGCACGACTTCGTCAATGCGCGCTTTCGTTACGTCGCCCGCCATGCGGGCGTATTGGCGCAAATTTTGGTACCCGGTGAGCGACTTGTACATCTCGGGATTTTCGACGATTGCGCCGACCTGGGCGATTGCCGCGCGGAAATCGTCCTTGACGCTGATTCCGCCGAAGAGCACATCGCCTTCGCTCATCGCGATCAGCCCGACCATCATGCGGATCGTTGTCGTTTTGCCCGCCCCGTTCGGGCCGAGGAAGCCGAACACTTCCCCCGGGCGAATGTCGAAGCTGAGCCGGTCGACGATCGTTTTGCGGCCGACCCGCTTGCTGACGCCTATCAATTGCACCGCCGGCGTTTGCACGGTGCGCCACCTCCTCTTCCTTGTGCTGACGAGGAACAGTGTACCGCACAAACTTGTCGCCGCCGTTTCGCAAATCTTGCGAAAGGCTGTCTTTTCGGAGCGGGTGGCTTACCCTCCGGCTTACATCCGTTTCAGCCGCAGCGTAAATGACGTCCGTTCTCCCGGCCGGCTGTCGAGAGTCAGCGTGCCGCCCATCCGCTCCGCCAGGCTGCGCGCGATCGCGAGCCCGAGCCCGCTGCCCTGGAACGCGCGGTTGCGCGAATCTTCCAGCGTATACAGCCGCTCGAACACGAGCTGCCGGTGCCGCTCGTCGATGCCTTGGCCGCGATCCCACACCTCGATGGCGACAAACTCGCCTTCCTCGCGCGCCGCAAGCCCAACGATGCCGCCTGCGCCGCCGTACCGGATCGCGTTCGACAGCAAGTTGTGCAGCACGCGGCTGGCCGCGTCGTCGTTCGCCAGCGCGAACAGCGGCCGGTCGGGGATGTCGATCGCTACCTCCAGCCCGTGCGCCTGGATGCTTTCGTAGAAGAACAGCATCCCGCTTCGACACACTTCGGCGGCATCGAGCTTCCCCAGCGGCAGCTCGCGATCGCCCGCTTCCAGCGCGGCCAGCTCGAAGTAGCGGTTCATCAGCCCGCGCATCTCCTCCGCCTTGCCGTGCACCTTGGCCGCGAGCCGGCTGCGTTCCGCCCTGTCGTCCGGCGGCGCGTCGCCGGTCAGCGTCTCCGTGACGCCGAGCACCACCGTCAGCGGCGTCTTCAGATCGTGCGCCAGGTTCGCCAGCAGCGTGCGCTGCGCCGCTTCCTTGCGCGCATATTCGGCTTTCGTGCGGCTGCCGGCCGCAAGCAGCCGGTTCACGGCGACAAGCAGCTCGCGCAAGCCGCGGTCGCCCGTATGCAGCAGCACCTGCTCCGCCGTATCGCCGGCGACGATGTCGTCCAGCTTGCGGCGAATGTAGGCGAAGCCGCGGCTGCGCCGGCGCATGGCCGCCGCCAGCCAGACGACGGCAAGCGCCAGCGCCGCGACGGCGGCAAGCAGAATCGGCACCATCCTACAGTTCCCCCAGTTTGTAGCCGATTCCCCACACCGTCTTGATGTAGCGCGGCGCCGACGGATCGTCCTCGATTTTCTCCCGCAGCCGGCTCATGTGCACCTGAATCGCGTTTTCGTCGCCGAAATACTCGTCCTGCCACACGGCGCGATAAATTTGCTCCTTCGAAAACGCCCGCTTCGGGTTCGCCATCAGCAGCTTGAGGATAAGCAGCTCCTTGGCGGTCAGCTTCAGCTCGCTGCCGTTTTTGCTGACGGACAGCCGCACCGGATCAAGCGTCAGTTCGCCTGCGCGCAGCACCTCTTCGGCTTCCGACTGCTGCGGATGCGCGTAGGTCGTCGCGCGGCGCAGCGCCGCCTTCACCCGCGCCGACAGCTCGACAAGCGAAAACGGCTTGGCCAGGTAGTCGTCGGCGCCGAAGCCGAGGCCGAGCGCCTTGTCGACGTCGCTGTCGCGCGCGGATACGATCAGCACCGGCACATAGCTCGTCCGCCGCAGGCGCTGCAGCAGCTCCGTGCCGTCCATGCCCGGCAGCATCAGATCGAGCAGCACGAGGTCGATCGGCCGGGCGCCGCCGAACAGTCGCAGCGCTTCTGCGGCGTCCTTCGCGCGCGTGACGGCGAAGCCGTCTTTCGCCAGGTGTACGGCGACCATCTCGGCGATCGCATCGTCATCTTCGACGAGCAGGATGTGGCGCGATTCGGTGAGCATGGATAGGCTCCTTTCGTTCTTGTGATGCGATGTTTACGGTTATCATAGCATAGATGGTCGGCGGCTATGGAACTGGTGCTTTGACGGTTGGCGGCTGGCACGATTTCAGCCCTGTCAGGCACACGCGGAAAAACCGCGGCTACCTCTTGTCGTCGAAAATAGGCCATGAAAAATGGCTTATTCCCCCCATTTTAGGCGCCTCGTCGAAAATAACCAGTGAAAACACTGGCTATTGGGTTCGACCTACCTCAAATTTGCCCTTGGCAACCAAATAGCCAGTGAAAACACTGGTTATTTCTTCGCGACCGGCCTTTTGGGGCGAAATAACCAATAAAACATGGCCTATTTTCGCATCTCCCGGCTCTGGCCCGCTCCGACCCCGCACTATGTTTCATTTTTCGTCGAGTTGAAGTTTTTGCAGTACCAGCGACTCCTAGTTCGCGTCTGTTGGTTATTCCATTGGCTCAGACTGGTGCGGCAGTGCGTGTATGGGGAGAGGAGGGGATGAGGGGGCGGTGGTCAGTTGAAGGATGTGTTTGCCGGTTATCCCGTCGGGTCAAGTTGGCGTTTGGATGGATCGAGTTTGAAGGGTATACCTGTGAATGATGTCCCTGCATCTTAGGGGTCACTTATCTTGAAATGGGATAAGCGTTGTTGATGCTTGAGATTGAGCCAAAGGGATAACGAGCAGAATGGAAGTTACGGAGAGGGCTGCTCCGTTCCAGTCTGAGCCAAGGGGATAACGGGCAGAAGGGGAGTCCGGGGAAGACATTTCGTTCAGGTCCGCCAATTATTTTCGCGGCTGGACATATCTCATCTTCGGGGAATCGTTTACAATGGAAAAAGTGGCTACAGCCCGAACTGCGCAGCCAATCGCTGCGGATCGCGAAAGGAGCTTAAGATGATCGATCGACAAGTGGAGTTGCATAATGTAGCGGAATTGGCGGAAGTCCCGGGCCGGGAAGGCAAGCTGCTGCAGCGCGTGCCGGAGACGGTGCGGCAGCACATACGCGAAGGGGCGGCGACCGTGTATCGCAGTGCCGCAGGCTGCGAAATCCGCTTCGTCAGCGACTGGAACCCGGTCAAGCTGACGCTGGCCTGCCATAGCGGCGAGACGAAAGCTTATTTGTATTATGGCGATTTCCAAGGGCCAAGCTTTACGATCAAACCCGAGCCGACAACGATCGAACTAACGCCGCCGGCGGCGGATTTCCTGCGCCGGGCGGATTTTGACGGGAGCGCGTACCCGCACCATCCCCGCGTCTGGCGGCTGCTGTTCCAGGGCGGGGAAATTCACCTGCTCGACATCGAAGGAGCGAGCTTGCGTCCGCCCGCGGCGGACGAGCTGCCGAAGCTGCGCTACCTCGCTTACGGCACTTCGATCACGCAAGGCGCGGCAGCCACTCATCCGAATCTCAGCTATGTGAAACAAACGGCCTGGCGGCTCGGGGCCGATGCGATCAACCTCGGCGCCAGCGGCAACGCCTACTGCGAGCCGGCGATCGCGGATTACATCGCGGCGCGGGACGACTGGGACATCGCTACGGCCTGCATCTCCGTCAACATGCTGAACCAGGGCGTCACGGCGGCGGAATTCGCCGACAAGGCGCGGTATTTCGTCCGCACCATCGCCGGCAACACGAACCGGCCGGTCGCGTGCATCGGACTGTTCCCGTTTTTCGGCGACCTCGGCTACGTCTGGCCGGACCGTCACCCGCAAGCGACCCCGGACGAGTACCGGGCGGCGCTGCGAAGCATCGCGGAAGACCCGTCGCTGCCGAACGTCAGCTACATCGACGGCCGCGAGTTGATGACGTCGCTGCGCGGCCATGCGTCGGATTTGCTCCATCCCGGCGACAATGCGATGATCGAAATCGCCGAACATTTGGCGCCGCGGCTGAAAGCGCTGCTGAAGCGCAACTGATTCCAAAACAGCCGCTCCACCCGGATGGGGGAGCGGCTGTTTCGCTTTTGGCCGGCGCTACTTGCCGTTGTTCAGCAGTTTGTACCCGTAAGCCGCAATCAGTGCGCCTACGGCGGGAGCAAGAATGAACACCCACAGCTGCGACAGTGCGTCGCCGCCCTGGATGATCGCCGGGCCGAAGCTGCGGGCCGGGTTGACGGACGTGCCCGTCAGGCCGATGCCGAAAATGTGCACCAACGCCAGCGTCAAACCGATGACGACGCCCGACAGCGAGCCGATGCCGGCCGATCCGCTCGATGCCATTACGACGTAAACGAACACGAAGGTCAGCACCACTTCCACCACGATCGCCATCCACTCCGAAAGGCCGAGCGCGAATCCGGAGCCATAGCCGTTCTCCCCGAGGGTAGTCACCGTTTTGCCCGCGGAGTCGATGATCGCATACAACAGTCCGGCGCCGGCGACCGCTCCGGCCGCTTGCGCGACCACATACCCGATGAAATCCTTCACCGACATCCTGCCGCTGACGAGCATGGCCAGCGATACCGCGGGATTGATATGGCAGCCGGAAATCGCGCCGATCACATAGGCCATTGCCACAAACGCCAACCCGAACGCCAATGCCACGCCAAGCGTTCCGAGTTCCCCTCCGCCCGTCGCCGCGCTGCCGCATCCGAACAATACCAGGACGAACGTGCCGATCAATTCCGCCGTATACTTTTTCCACGATGGATTCATGCCGACTCCTCCTCGCCTTAATATCCTTCCGTTACGATTTGTATGCGTTTGCTCTGGAAGAAATGCCCTCTCGTCCACTAATGCGGCAAAGAAATCTGGACAGTGCGAAGGAGGCCATGTTACACTTGATCTAATCGATTAGATCGAGCGGCGAAAGGTCCATTGCGTTCGCTTCATTCGGGCATTACCGACGGTTGTCGGATTCCATACGTTTGCCGCAGCTCAGCAGACACAAGGGGGAGTATGCATGACAACAACTATTGACCGGCTTTCCAACTATATCGGCGGCAAGCGGGTTCCTTCGCGAAGCGGTTCCGCGGAGCCGGTGTTCAACCCGGCCACGGGAGAAACGCTGGCGGAAGTGCCGCTGTCGTCGGCCGAAGAGGTGCGGCATGCCGTTGAGGTGGCGGCCGAAGCGTTCCGGACGTGGAGCCAGGTTGCGGTACCGAAACGAGCCAGAATCTTGTTCAGCTACCAGCAGCTTCTCGTGGCCCACTGGGAAGAGTTGGCGAGAATGATCACCATGGAGAACGGCAAAAGTTACGCGGAGGCGTACGGCGAGGTGCAGCGGGGCATCGAATGCGTCGAGTTCGCGGCAGGCGCGCCTACGCTGATGATGGGCAACATGCTGCCCGACATCGCAACGGGAATCGAATCGGGCATGTATCGCTACCCGATCGGCGTGGTCGGCGGCATCGCCCCTTTCAATTTTCCGATGATGGTGCCGTGCTGGATGTTCCCGCTGGCCATCGCATGCGGAAACACCTTCGTCCTGAAGCCGTCCGAGCGCACGCCGCTTCTTGCGAACCGTCTCGCGGAATTGTTTGCCGAAGCCGGGTTGCCGGACGGCGTATTCAATGTTGTCCACGGCGCCAGGGAAGTGGTGACGGAACTGTTGGAAAATGAAACGGTGCGCGCCATCTCCTTCGTCGGGTCCCAGCCGGTAGCCGCGCATGTTTACAAGACAGCGGCCGCGCACGGGAAGCGGGTGCAGGCGCTCGGCGGCGCGAAGAACCATTCCATCGTCATGCCGGACGCGGATTTGAAGCTGGCCGTCAAAGAGATTATCGGCGCCGCCTTCGGCTCGGCGGGAGAACGCTGCATGGCGGCGTCAGTCGTCGTTGCCGTCGGCGATATCGCCGATGCGCTGGTCGCCGAACTGACCGCAGCGGGGCAGCGCATCGTGATCGGCAACGGGCTGGAGCAGAATGTGTTTCTTGGCCCGGTCATCCGGCAAGCGCACAAGGAACGCACCGTCGCTTACATTCGCAAAGGCGAAGACGAAGGAGCGCGGCTTGTGCTGGACGGCCGCCTTGCGCCGCAAGCGGAGGCGGACGGTTATTTCATCGGGCCGACAATATTCGATCACGTGCGCAGCGACATGGCCGTCTGGCGCGATGAAATTTTCGCTCCGGTGCTTTCGATTGCCCGGGTGAGCACGTTGGAGGAAGCGGTGGAGCTCGCCAATCGTTCCGATTTTGCCAATGGAGCGTGCATTTATACGGACAGCGCCAAAACGATCCGCCGCTTCCGCGAAACGATCGACGCCGGGATGCTCGGGGTCAATGTGGGGGTGCCGGCGCCGATGGCCTTTTTCCCGTTTTCCGGATACAAAATGTCCTTTTACGGCGATCTGCATGCGAACGGCCGCGATGGCGTCGAATTTTATACCCGCAAAAAGATGGTCGTGGCCCGCTACTAAGCAGCGCATCATTCATTCGTCGGAAGAGCTTTCGCGAAGGCGGAGGCTCCGCCGGCCCGTGCGCGGAATACCTCCTTTGCGAAAAGATGTGGTATGCTGATGAAAATCCAAACGATTCGACAGGTGAGGAATTTTCATGGCAACGATCAAAGACATTGCCCGTCATGCGGGAGTTTCTGTGGCTACGGTATCTTACGTGCTGAACGATACTCGTTATGTATCCCCTGACAAGAAGGAAAATGTGCTGCGGGCGATTCGCGAGCTGAGTTATGTCCCGAATGCGGTGGCCAGAGGATTGCGTGTCCGGAGGAGTCAAACGATCAGTCTGGTGCTGTCGGATATTACGAATCCGTTCTACCCCGACCTGGCGAGAGCTTGCGAAGAAGTGGCGCGAAGCAAGGGATATGCCTTGAACATGATCAATACCAACGATCAACCCGGCGCGGTCGGGCTCGCCGCCAAGCAGCTGCGGGAGGGCAAGGTGGATGGCATGATCGTGTCCACGGCGTTGGAGTTTGACCGCGAGGCGCTGCTCGACCTGGTGAAGATGGGCTTCCCGGTCGTCCTGGTGCACCGCCGTCTGGACGGCCTCCCGATCGATACGATCGTATCGGATAACGAGGCGGGCGGTTATATGGCCGCCAGGCATCTGATCGAGCTCGGCCATCGACGGATTGCCTTCGTCACGGGAGTGAACGGCTCATCCGTCAATATTTCCCGCATGGCCGGCTACCGGAGAGCCATGACCGAAGCGGGCATCCGGGTGTTCCCCGAATGGCTGGTTTCCGGAGAAGCCAAATACCGGCCGAGCTACGATGCGGCCGCTGCGTTGCTGCGGCTTCCGGGCGAGGTGCGCCCTACGGCGATGATCAACTTGAGCGATATCGGCGCGCTCAGCGTACTTGACGCAGCGGCCGACGCCAACGTGCGCGTGCCGGAGGATTTGGCCGTGATCGGGTTCGACGATCTGTTCTTCGCATCGGCGCGCCAGATTCAACTGACAACGGTTCGCATCCCAAGGTATGAGCTTGGCAAGCTGGCCGCCGAACGACTGTTCGAGCGCATGACTGCGTCTGCCGATACCGAGCGGCAAGAGACGGTTCTCCCGGTGGAAATGATCGTGCGCAACACTTGCGGCACTCATTTGCGCACGCGAGCGAATCAATAGAACTCACTCACGATTCGATCGTCATTCCGTCGTACGCGACCGAGACGGCATACTCGGATTGGTCGAAGACGTCCTGCATCTCTTCATGCAGCAACGTATGCGCCGTGTTGACGTGGGAAGCGTAGATGGCGGTCCCCGTTCCGACCGCTCCGATTTCCCGCATGCGGTCCAGCATCAGGAAGAAGTTGGGGATATCGAGATGCCCGCCAACCCGGAGCGGGCACATCCGCAACGCGGTGCGCGATGCCTTCGAGCACGGCTTTCGCCATTTGCTCGCGATCCGTCCGGAAGCTCAGGCCGACAAATACCCCGCGCGTTTCTCCGTTCCAATAAGGAGCTCCAAGTCCGTTCAAGGACGGGATGAACCACGGGGTTTCCCTGTCCGTCGCGCTTTCGGTCCATTCGTCGACCCAGCGCTCCGACCATGTCTGCAGTTGCGCCAAGTCCGCGAACAGGCCGGCCGCCTGGCAGGCCCACTCGATAGCGGAGCCGGCGGCGAGCACCGCGCCGTCCATCGCATACGCGATGCGCCCGTTGCCCGTCCACGCCACCATGGTGGATATCGCCGCATCCCGGGTTGCCGGCAATTCGCCGCCGATGTTGGCGTACACGAAGCAGCCGGTGCCGTAAGTGCAGCTTGCCGTCCCCGGGCGGATGCAGTTTTGGCCGTACAACGCGGCCGGCTGATCGACGAGGCTGACCTTGATCGGCGACCGGATGCCGCACAACGCTTGCGCATCGGTCATGCCGAAATCGCCGGTGGAATCGAGCACCCCGGGCAGCCACTGCCGGTCGATCCGCCAATAGGCCAATATGTCTTCGTCCCACTGCAAGCTGCCGATATGAAACAGCTGCGTGCGCGCGGCGGTCGAAACGTCCGTGACGAACGAGCGGCCGCCCGTCATCTGCCAGATGAGCCACGAATCGAGCGTTCCGCACACCGCGGTGCCCTCCTCGATGCCACGCCGGACGGCGGGCACCTCATTGGCCATCCAACGTATTTTGGTCGCGGAATAATACGAATCGATCGGCAGCCCGGTCTTCGCGATCACGCGTTCCGGCAAGTCGGCATCGTGCCGCCAGCTGTCGGCAAGCGTTGCGGATCGTTTGCACGACCATACGACGGCCCTGCATAACGGCTCGCCTGTTCGCCGATCCCAGAACAGCGCCGTTTCCCCTTGGCCGGCCAGCCCCTCCGCGGCGATCGATGCGGGATCGATTGCCGCGCCGTCAAGAGCTTCTGCAACCGCGCGCTTCACTTGCTCCCAAATGTCCAGCGGGTCGTGCTCCACCCAGCCGGGCTGCGGATAATATTGCGCATGCTTGCGGTACGATTGCGAAACGACGGCTTGCCTGCGATCCAGAAGGAGCACTTTGGTTCCGGTCGTTCCTTGATCGATAGCAAGCAGCAGGCCGTTGTCCATGGCCATTCCTCCAACATTCGCTTGAAACGCAGTTGCGTCACTTGCTCTCGAAAAGTGGACCGCCGCGTCGTAACTTGCGCGGATACGCTGCCGCTCGTGCTTGCCGCCAGCGGCGGCTGCGCCATATGGCTCCGGGCGAATAAGCCATAAAAAGTTGCTTATCGGACTCATTTTGGGGTGCCGATCGAAAATTGCCAGTGAAAACACGGGTTATTTGAGCCAAACAGCCCCAATCCGGGCAAATTTGCACGAATAGCCAGTGAAATCACTGGCTATTTTGTTGCGCCTGCTCACTTTAAGCGGAATAGGCCATAAAACAGGGTCTATTTCGCCAACCCCACCCCGATTCGCCCCGTGTAAAACATTACCAGCCCCTCCGCGGCCTCTACTCCTCATTGGGCATTTCGGCTTTTTCCACATATTAGGTGTTGATCCTTCTATCTCACTCCTTCATAATCGCATGTAACCGAAAGGAGTGAATCATCTGTGAAAAAATGGAACGTTGCTATCGCCCTTCTCGCGAGTATGTTGTTTCTCGGGATCGGCAGCGGACAACCTCAATATGCTCAAGCGGCTCCCGCTTCGATATTGAAACAAGGCAGCGCAAACGGCGATGTTTGGGACGTGCAATTCCGGCTCAAATTGCTCGGCTATTACGAGTTGAAGCTCGACGGCATGTACGGGCCCGGCACGGCAACCGCCGTGCAAAACTTCCAAAGCGACTACGGCCTGAGCGCCGACGGCGTTACCGGTCCGGCCACGACGCAAGCGCTGCAAACTTTTTCGCTGAATCGGAGCGAGCTGGATATATTGGCCAAAGTCATTTACAGCGAAGCGCGGGGCGAGTCGTACGAAGGACAGGTGGCGGTCGGAGCGGTCGTCATGAACCGGATCGAGTCCGGCAGCTTCGGCGACGACATCGAGGATGTCGTGTTTCAACGCGGCGCCTTCACCGCGGTCAGCGACGGCCAGTACAACCTGACGCCGGACGAGACGGCTTATCAGGCTGCCGAAGACGCCGTGCGGGGCTGGGACCCGACGGGCGACGCGCTGTATTACTTCAATCCGAAGACCGCCACCAGCGCATGGATCTGGTCGCGGCCGCAGACGGTGCAGATCGGCAATCATATTTTTGCCCAATAGGAATTACGTTCCCGCAAATAACGAGCGGCCCGGTCAACGGGCGGCTCGTTTTCGAGTCATGTTGCGGAACAGCTCCGCTTGGCGAACAATCCGAAAATGGCACGGGTTTCTCTCGCCGATGCACCGTCCTGCGTTCTTACGGTGCTGTTACATTAGTGAGCGAGGTGATTTTACATATCGAAATAGCGGCGAAATCAACCGCCGGAGTGACGTCAAGAATGACAATGCCTTCTCCCGTTCTAACAATCGTTGCATTCTGAATGTTGTTAAAAAAACCAAAGCCGGCTGTCGTTACATCGGTAGTTGACCCAATATTCTGATTCAAGAATTCGCGTAATGGCGCCTCGCAACATGCACAATCTCCGGTTCTGGGTGTCATAGGCGGTTGAAGCAGCGTAACGTTCTGCACTTGCGGAGCGGCAACGCCAATCACTTCGCAAATGGGAACTACCGATACGTTGGCTCCCTGGGTAATCGTGACCAGGAAATTACTCACGCTATTGATGGTCGAATTAACAAAAGTTCCAGGCGGGTTGCTGGTCGTACCCAGCGTAACGCCAGGCACGTTCACTAATTGCGACAAAACATTTTGCATCGGATTCACGCAACAGTCGCATTCGGACGAAGCCGGCGGGCCTGCCGGCCCTTGCGGACCTTGAAGCCCTTGCGGCCCTTGCGGTCCTACCGGACCTTGCGAGCCTGTCAGTCCCTGCGGTCCTTGCGGTCCTGCCGGGCCCTGGATGCCCGTTTGTCCCTGGGGACCTGTCAGTCCCTGCGGCCCTTGAGGTCCCGCAGCTCCTTGGCATTTTACCCTTACCACCTTGTTAACGATCTTTCTTTTTTTGGGGCAACAAACGATCGGCTTACGGCATTTCTTTTTGTGATGAACCAAAGCTCCCATGAAAATAAGCACCTCCCGGTTGGAATGGTTTATCCTATGGGGGACAAACATCCATTGGGTTGGACTAATATCTAGTAAAAGCTTGGATAAGAATCTAAAAAAACAAAAATAGATGTTTGACTCGTATGATCTTCATCTCGCTAATGCCGCGATGTCCCGATTGTTCGGCAATAACGGGAATCCGCCCGCTTCGGCTTGAGATTGGCCGCGCCGCGTCATATGATTAGCTGGTAGCAGGAGTGGAGTTGGGAAAAAGGAGACTTGCCGCGATGACCGCCATACCTGCAGGACGCATCCTGATCATGACCGCCGTCGACGCGGAGCGCGACGCCGTGCTGCGCGGCCTGCGCGGCGCGGACGGCTTCGACGTCCGGCTCGCCGGCGTCGGCCCGGCGCTGGCAGCCGCGCGCACCGCCGCGGCGCTGGCCGGCGGGGCGTACCGGCTCGCAATCAGCGCCGGCATCGGCGGCGGCTTCGCCGGGCGCGCAGCCGTCGGCACGCTGGCCGTCGCCAGCGCCATTGTCGCCGCCGACCTTGGCGCCGAAACGCCGGACGGCTTCCGCGGCGTGGACGCGCTCGGCTTCGGCAGCACGCGCGTGCCCGTAGACGCCGCGCTGGCCGAGCGGCTGACCGCGGCGCTGCGCGAAGCCGGGCTGGCCGCCTGCTGCGGCCCCGTGCTGACGGTGTCGACCGCGACCGGCACCGCCGCCACCGCGGCCGAACTGCAAGCGCGCGTGCCGGGCGCCGTCGCCGAAGCGATGGAAGGCTTCGGCGTCGCCGCGGCCGCAGCCGATAACGGCGTGCCGGCGCTGGAGCTGCGCGCGATATCGAACGCGGTCGGACCGCGCGACCGGAGCGCCTGGCGCATCGGCGACGCGCTTGCCGCGCTGGAAGCGGCAAGCGTTCATTTACCGGAGGTGCTACGATGACAACAAAGAAGGGCAGCGACGCGCTGCCGATCGCTTTCTCTCCGTGTCCGAACGACACGTTCGTGTTTCACGCGCTTGTCCATGGGCTCGTGCCGGGCGCACCGCAGCTTGACGTGACCTACGCCGACATCGACATTACGAACCGGCTTGCCGCCGGGCCGGACGGGCTCGACGTGATGAAGATTTCTTACGCCGCGCTCCCCTGGGTGCTGGGCGACTATGCGCTGCTGCCGTGCGGCGGCGCGCTCGGCCGCGGCTGCGGCCCGCTCGTGCTGACGGCGGGCGCCGCAACGCCTGCGGATCTTGCCGGCAAACGCGTCGCCGTGCCGAGCGATCGCTCGACGGCGTACTTGCTGTTCCGGCTCTGGGCGGCGCAGACGATTCCCGGCGGCGTCGGCGAGATCGTCGTGATGCCGTTCCACGAAATCATGCCCGCCGTGCGCGACGGCGCGATCGACGCCGGACTCGTGATCCACGAAGCGCGTTTCACGTACCCGAACTACGGGCTGACGATGCTGACCGACCTCGGCAGCTGGTGGGAGACCGACACCGGGCTGCCGATTCCGCTCGGCGCGATCGTCATTCGCCGCTCGCTGCTGCCCGAACGCGACAAGCTCGCCGGCTGGATCCGCGCCTCGGTCGAATACGCGTGGGCGCATCCGGAAGCGTCGCGCGGCTACGTGCTCGAGCATTCGCAGGAGCTGGCGCCGGAAGTGGTGCAGGCGCACATTGACCTGTACGTCAATTCCTTCACCGCCGAGCTTGGCGAGGACGGCTACGCCGCTGTCGAAGCGCTGCTTGGCCGCGCAGCGAAGGATGGGCTCGTTCCCGCCTTCGACCTGATCTTGCTGCGCTGAGCGAGGATGAGGTAAAAAAACGCAACCGCCGGCTCCGTTTTTAACGGAGTTGGGGTTGCGTTTTGGCGTTGGCGCGGCGATGGTGCAGCAAGTAGTAAACGCCGGAAGATGCAAAAACGATCAGCGCCGCCAGCACATACATGTCGCGGTAGCTCGTATGCGCGGCAACGACGCCCAGCACGGACGAACCGATGCCGTAACCGGAGTCGAAAAACAGGAAAAACGTCCCCGTCGCCAAGCCGCGCCGGTGCGCGGGCGACTGCTGGATCGCAATCGTCTGGTAGCTCGGCAGCAGCGCTCCATAACCAAGGCCAAGCACCGCCCCCGCGGCAAGGAACGCAACCGGCGCATAGGCCAGCCCAAGCCAGATCATGCCGCCGGCGAACAGCAGCAGGCCGCCGTACACGAGCCCGTTCGGACCGGAGCGGTCATACCGGCGCCCGGTGAACGGCCGCGATACGACGATCGTCGCCGCGAACACCATAAAGAAGTAGCTGGCGATCGCGCCGAAGCCGATTTCTTTGGCATATACGGACAGGAAAGTCGATATCGTGCCGTAGGCGAATGCCAGCAGCGTTCCCGTCAGCGAAATCGGAATCGCTTCCTCGACCACGTAACGCCGCCAGCCGACTGCCTGCCCCGCCTTTGCCGCCCCGGCCGGCCGCGCCGGAATGCGCAGCACCGCGCCGGAAGCGAGCGCCAGCAGCGCAAACAGCAAACAAGTCAGGAACATCGCGTTCATCTCGTATTGCTCGACAATCGACAACCCGATGAACGGGCCGATTACCATCGCCAGACTCATGAACAAACCGAAGTAGCCGATCCCTTCGCCCTTGCGATGCTCCGGCACAAAATCGACCGCAATCGCCCCCGTCGCCGTCGCCGCAATGCCGAAGCCGATGCCGTGGGCCACGCGCAGCAGAAGCAGCACGTAATAATCGTGCACGAAGCTGTAGGCGACGCTGCAGACGAGGAACAGCACCAGCGAAAAGAGTACGATCTTCTTGCGGTTCCACTCGTCCAGCCATCGGCCGGCAATCGGCCGGAACACGACATTGGCCAGAATGAACGCCGTCATCACCAGCCCGATCCGCTCCTTGCCGACCTGAAGCGATTCCTCTACATAAACCGGCAGCGTAACCGCCAGCATATAAAACACCAGAAACAGAAAAAAACTGCTCAAACAAACCGCCACATAGTTGCGGTTCCACAGCTTGTCCTCCGCCATGCGCGCCTTTCCCCCCGCCACAAATTCCCGTCTTCTTCGGCAGGCATCCGAACCGATGCCCTTGATTATAGGAGAGCGCTCCCCACGTGTCAAAAAAAGCCGGCATCCGGCGGTCTGGCAATGACACCGCAACATTTCGAATGCGGACGTGCGGCGGTCTGGGGTAAACTAGAAGCATGAGGTGATGCGGATGGAATGGCCGGAACATACGATGTGGGACGCCGTTGTCCGTTGCGACGGCGATTATGACGGGAAGTTTTATTATGCGGTTCGCACGACCGGCATTTGCTGCCGCCCTTCCTGCCGGTCGCGCACGCCGGTTCGCGACAATGTTTGCTTCTTCGCGCGGCTGGCGGATGCGCTCGGCGAAGGCTACCGCCCGTGCAAAAGATGCCGCCCCGACCTGCTCGAACCGCCCGGCGACCGCGACGTCGTCCGCGATGCGCAGGCGGTGATCGCACGGCGCTACACGACCGGGCTGACGCTGGACGGGCTGGCGCGCGAGGTTGGCATGAGCCGCTTCCACCTGCAGCGCACGTACAAGCGCGAGGCCGGCGAATCGCCTGCGGCGTCGATCGCCAAGCTGCGCGTCGCCAACGCGAAGGAACTGCTGCGCGGCACCGCGTTGTCCGTGACGGAAATCGCGCACGAGGTGGGCTTCAAGAGCGCGTCGCATTTTTCCGTGGCGTTCGGGCGGCAGGTCGGCTGCTCTCCTGTCGCCTACCGGGCGGCACGCCGGAAGGAGGCGGATGACCGTGCGGATTTCACTGCCCGCTGATTTTCGCTATGACGAGGTATTGTTGTACTTGAACCGCAATGCCCAGGAGCCGCTGCATGCCGTCGACGCGGAGCGGCGGACGGTGACCAAGGCGTTCCGCGGGCAGCGGGGGCCGTTGTTGGTTCGGATCGCGATGGCCGCGGATGGCGAACTGGACGTTGCCTTTCCGTTGGCGGAGCCGGATGAAACGGAACGCGCTGCCGCGGCGCATTACATCGCCGAATGGCTGGATTTGGGCCGCGATCTGGCGCCGTTCTACCGGCTGGCGGAGAACGATCCGATCTTGCGCAAGGTGGTGCCGCGATATCGGGGTATGCGAATCGTCGGCGTCGGCGACTTGTTCGAGGCGCTGGCCTGGGCGATCGCCGGCCAGCAGATCAGTTTGCATGTGGCGTACGGGCTGAAGAAGCGACTTGTGGAAGCATACGGCGATCCCGTTGCGTTCGAGGGCCGGGATTATTGGCTGTTCCCGGAGGCGGCGCGCATCGCCGGATTGGCCGAAGAGGAGCTGCAGGCGCTTAAATTTACGCGAAGCAAAGCCGCTTACTTGCTCGGCGTGGCGAAGCTGATGGACGCAGGCGAGTTGTCGAAGTCGAGCTTGCTCGCCGAAGGCGATTTGGCCGCAATGGAGCGGCGGCTGACGGCGATTCGCGGCGTCGGCAAGTGGACGGCGAATTACGCGGTGATGCGCTGCTTGCGGCATCCGGACGCGTTCCCGCTGGCCGATGTAGGGCTGCACAACGCGCTGAAGCTGGTGCTCGGCCTGGACAGCAAACCAAGCCTGGCGGAAATCGAACGCTGGGCGGAAAGCTGGGCCGGTTGGCGGGCGTATGCGACATTTTACTTGTGGCGGGCGTTGACGCCCTCATAAGGCATTATGGGGAAGGGAGTTCTGGACAATGACGTTGCAAAAAAACTACTACAAGTCACCTATCGGCTGGATCGAGCTTGCGTCGGAGAATGGAGCGCTGACCGCCATTGTACTGACCGAGCTGGCAGACGATTATGAGCCGGCGCCGACGGAAACTACGTCGGAGCATCCCGTGCTGGTCGCGGCGGCGCGGCAGTTGGACGAGTACTTCGCCGGCGAGCGGCGAGAGTTCGATCTGCCGTTGGCGGAGGCGCGCACCGCGTTCCGGGCCGACGTGCTGCGGCGGGTGCGGCAGGTGCCGTTCGGCGAAACGCGGAGCTATCGCGACATCGCCGTCGCTTGCGGCAACAGCCACGCCGTGCGCGCCGTCGGAGGGGCCAACGGGAGCAACCGGCTGATGATCGTTGTGCCGTGCCACCGCATCGTCGGCGCGGACGGCAGCCTGACCGGCTACGCCGGCGGTTTGTGGCGCAAGGAGTGGCTGCTGCGCCACGAGGCGCAAGTGACGGCGGGCGGGCAGCACGCCTGAGCGCGGCTCACTGCTTACGCCTGAAATAAGCCATGTTTGATTGGCTATTTCGCCAAAAGTAGTCCGCGAATTCAAAATAGCCAGCGAAATCGCTGGCTATTTCTCATAAACGGGCCGTTTTGGAGGCTGTTTGCCCACAATAGCCAGTGTTTTCGCTGGCTATTTGCGACGAGCCGCCTCAAAACGGACAAATAGGCCAATTTTCATGACCTAGTTGCTCGCCTCTCTCCTACCGCACCCGCGTCGAGCCGTCGTACGTGCCGATGGCGCCGTACAGGTCCGGCCGACGGTCGCGGAAAATGCCCCACTCGAGCCGCTGCGTCTCGATCAGGTCGAGATCGAATTCGGCCACCAGCACGGCTTCGTCGGTGCGGCCGGCGTCGGCGATTTTGTTGCCGGTCGGGCCGGCGATAAACGAAGAGCCGTAGAACGTGATCGAGAAGTCCTCGTCTGCTTCGACGCCGATCCGGTTCGAAGCGATGACCGGCATCAGGTTGGCCGCGGCATGGCCGAGCATCGTCGTCTGCCAATGGTCCTTCGAATCGATGCTGCCGTCCTGCGGCTCGGAGCCGATCGCCGTCGGATAGAACAGCAGCTCCGCGCCCATCAGCGCCATGCAGCGCGCCGCTTCCGGGTACCACTGGTCCCAGCAGACGCCGACGCCGATTTTGGCATAGCGCGTATTCCATACTTTAAACCCCGTATCGCCCGGGTTGAAATAAAATTTCTCCTCATACCCCGGTCCGTCCGGGATATGGCTCTTGCGGTACGTGCCGAGCACTTCGCCATCCGCGTCGATAACCGCCAGCGAGTTGTAGCGCGCGTAATTGCATTTTTCGTAGAAGCTGATCGGCAGCACGACGCGAAGCTCCCTGGCGACGGCGCGGAAATGATTGACCGCCTTGTTGGCCGCCAGCTCCGTTGCGTAGCGGTAGTAGTCCGACTTCTCCTTCTGGCAGAAGTAAGGCGTCTCGAACAGCTCCTGCAGCAAAATGATTTGCGCGCCTTCGCCCGCCGCCTTGCGCACGAGCGCCTCCGCCTTGCGAATGTTGTCGTCGATATCCCACGAGCAGCTCATTTGCGTCGCCGCCACTTTGACCGTTCTCATCGTTTGCTTGTCCTCCCGACTCCGTACTTTGCTCCGTACTCTGTGACCTCTCCGCGCTCCTACCGCTTCGGCATCTGCTGCGTCGTGCAATGCACATTGCCGCCTTCGCCGATGACGGCCATGCCGTCGACCGTGCGGATCGTACGATCCGGGAAACACGCCGCCAGCGCTTCCGCCGCCTGCCGGTCGGTTTCCGCCGCGTCGCCGCCGAACACGGGCAGAATGATGCCCCCGTTGACGAAGTAAAAGTTCAAATAACTGAGCGTCAATCGTTTGCCTTCCCGTTCGCGCCGCGGCGGCTGCGGAATGGCTACAATCTCGAACGGACGCCCTTTCGCGTCCGTCGCGCCGCGCAGCGCCTCCAGGCTTTCCTGCGTAATCGCATAATTGTCGTCGGCAGAGTCGTCGCATACTTGCAGGATGACTTTGCCCGGTGCGGCGAAGCAGGCGATGTTGTCGACGTGCCCGTCCGTTTCGTCGCCGCTCAAGCCCCGTTTCAGCCAGACGATCTTCTCGACGCGCAAATAGTCGCGCAAATACGCCTCAATCCGCTCCCGGTCGAGGTCCGGGTTGCGGTTCGGGTTGAGCAGGCACTCCTCGGTCGTCAGCAGCGTGCCTTCCCCGTCCACGTGGATCGAGCCGCCCTCCAGCACGAACGGCGCGTCGAACCGCCGCACCCCGAAGCGGGCCAGAATCGCCGGGGCCACCGCATCATCGAGGTCCCACGGCGCATATTTGCCGCCCCAGGCGTTGAATTTCCAGTTGATGCCGGCCAACTCGCCGTCATTGCCGACGACGAACGTCGGTCCGTTGTCGCGCAGCCAGGCGTCGTTATGCGGCACCGCCAAACAGGAGATCCGTTCGTTGTCCGCGAACCGTTCGCTTACACCGGCCTCGTCCTCCGGATTCACAATAATCGTCACCGGCTCGAATTCGGCGATCGCCCGGATCGTGCCCTCGTAACCCGCGCATACGGAGTCGTAGTCGTCCGGGTACACCATGGAGTCCTGAATCGGCCAGGAAATGAGCGTTCGTTCGTGCTCCGCCCATTCCGGCGGCATCCGGTAAGTCAACAAGTTCGCTTGCATAGCAACCTCCTGCGTGATTTTGCGATCGATCGTTTGTCGCGCGCGTCGTTCCATCCCTTCATCATATCTTATAACCGCCCGCTCCACAAACGCCCGCACCGTTTGTCCCGCGTGTCATATAATGGCTGGTGTCGAGAGACGATACCCTCGCAACGGAGCGTGAACGAAGTGCCGCTGCCCGCCATTGACGTCATCATCCCCGCGATCGAAAAAGATCTCGGGACGCTCCCCCACGTCATCGACAGCGTGCGCAGCATGGTGCAGCATCCGATCGACACGATCATGATCGTATCGCCGGATACGCCGAAGATGCGCCAGCTGTGCGCGCGCAAGCGATGCGTGTTCGTGAACGAGAACACCGTCCTTCCCATCACCAAGAAGCATATCAACTACCGCTCGGCCAAATGGGACCGTTCCGGCTGGATGTACCAGCAGCTGCTGAAACTGAGCGGCGACAAGCTGAGCGATCGCGACTACTACCTGACCATCGACGCCGACACCGTGCTGCTGCGCCCGCATCGGTTTATGACGGAGGGGGGACGGACGATTTTTTATTATCGGAACTGGAGCCAGCCCGAATACTTCGTCACGTACCGCAAGCTGATGGGACGCGCCAAAGCCGCGCCCCGCTCCTTCGTCACGCACTACATGCTGTTCAAACGCTCCCGCGTCGCCAGACTGAAACGGACGATCGAGGACAGGCACCAAACGAGCTGGTACAAAGCCATCCTTCGTTCGATCAACCGCAAGAAGCAGTTTGCCTTCTCGGAATTCGAGACGTACGGCAACTACTGCCACAGCTACGATCCGCACGGCTACCGGTGGAAGCCGGCGCGCAATGTCGCGCTTTCGCTGAAGATGTCGCAATTGACGCCGGAGAAGCGCAGGAAGCTGGCGCTCTCCTACCGCTCCGTTTCGCTGCACAAGCGCAAGTGGTACACCCGGCAGCACCATTGACCCTGCACCTCTGCAAGCCGCCGCGGCCGATCGCCGGGCGGCTTGTCTTGCTTCGGCCGCAAGCGGGCGGCGGCAAGCAGAGCGGGGCGTTGTGTGCTATTCTATTGCTAGGTTATGCAACGGCGAACGGAGGAGCAGGATGAATATCGTCGAATTGGAAGAGCGGCATTTGCCGGACGCGCTGGCGATTTATAATCATTACGTGGCGCATACGACCGTCTCGTTCGATCTGGAGCCGCTTGATCTGGACGACATGCGGAGCAAGGCGCTGAGCGGGGACAACCGCTTCCGTTCGTACGCGATAGTCGAAGGAGATTCCCTGATCGGCTACGCGCTGCTTGCACGGCACAAAGCGAAACCGGCTTACGACGTTACCGCCGAAGTCACGATTTATTTGGCCCCCGCCCATCTCGGCCTTGGGATCGGGCCGGCAGCCGTCGCGCATCTGGAAGCGATGGCGAAGGAGCTCGGCTTCCACTCGCTTGTAGCGGTTATTTGTACGGAAAACGAACGCAGCGCGCGGCTGTTCGAGCGCCTCGGCTACGAACGGTGCGCCCTGTTCCGCGAAGTCGGCCGCAAGTTCGACCGCTGGCTCGACGTTGCCAGTTATCAGAAGATCATTTAAGCTGCGGAATGGGACGAGCCTTCTCGCGTCCAGGGCCGACGCGGGGATCCACAATTAATTGACAGCCTCATATCACCGATTCGGGTTACGGTGGGTGAAATAAGCCGGATTTTGCTCCGACCCCGGTTACGGCGGTGATTTAAGCCGGATTTTCCGGCTTATTTGCCCCGATCCGGGTTACGGCGGCGATTGTTACGGGCGGCGATGCAAGTCTATAAAAAAGTCCCAAGGAGGAGCTCCCATGAAGCAAAACAAATACGACGATCCCGCGTTTTTTGCCGCGTACGGCCAGATGTCCCGCTCCGCGGTCGGGCTAGACGCCGCCGGCGAATGGCCGGCGCTGCGCGCGCTGTTGCCCGAGCTGCGGGGCAAACGCGTGCTCGACCTCGGCTGCGGCTACGGCTGGCACTGCCGGTACGCGCGCGAGCAACAAGCCTTGTCCGCGCTGGGAGTGGACATTTCGGAGAGCATGCTCGCGAAAGCCCGAGAGATGACGGACGACCCGGCCATCTCCTATCGCCGGCAAGCCATCGAAGACATCGAACTGGACGAAGGCGCGTACGACGCGGCGCTCAGTTCGCTGGCCCTCCACTACGTCGAACGGTTCGACGCCGTCTGCCGCCAGGTGTATCGCGGCCTGGCGCCGGGCGGCAGCTTCGTTCTGTCCGTCGAGCACCCGATCTTCACTTCGCGCGACGAGCAGGATTGGCACTACGGCCCGCAAGGGGAACGGCTGCATTGGCCCGTCGACGGCTACCAGGACGAAAGCGTGCGGCGCACCCGCTTCCTTGGCCACGAGGTCGTGAAGTACCACCGCACCGCATCGACTTACGTCAACACGCTGCTGGACGCCGGCTTCCGCATCGACCGGCTGAGCGAGCCGCAGCCGACGCCGGAGATGCTGGCGTCCGTGCCCGAGATGAAGGACGAAACGCGCCGTCCGATCTTCCTGCTGATCGCCGCATCCAAATCTGCTAGTAATCAGTGATTCGTTGCCTACCCCGCGCTAGTCGCCCCCGATATAATGGGGGTGAACGGCCGCACAGCGGCCGCATGACGCGCGGACGGCCGCGGCTGTCCGCAATACTGTCGGGCGAAAGGTTGACTCACGGATGACACGCACCGGAAACGCGACTCACCGCATCACTTTGCTGGCCATCGACGATCAATCGCTGCCGTACCGGCGCCAGGCCGGACTCCACCTCGGCAAGCCGGCCGTACGGCCCGAGCCGGTGCTCGCGGCCAGCCCGTGGGGGAGCGGCGCGCCGGACGATTCGGCAGCCCACTTCTACGGCACCGTGCTGCAGGACGAAGGCAAGTTCCGCATGTGGTACTACGCCTGCCACTGGGGCGTCAACCCCGACTGGCCGCCGCACAAGCTGCAGCAGGTCGCCCGCAAGCCTTCCTGGTTCCTTGACGAGGAGATGCCGCTGATTCAGGGACCGCTTTGCTATGCGGAAAGCGAGGACGGCCTGTCCTGGACCAAACCCGCGCTCGGCCAGGTGCTGTTCAAAGGCAGCCGCGACAACAACGCGCTGGAACTGCCCCACACGATCGTCAGCGGTGCGATCGTCATCCGCGACGACGACGATCCCGATCCGACCCGGCGTTACAAAATGACGTATCAATTTTTCCCCGACCAGACCGTGCCGCCGATCGACGAGAACGGAACCGTAACGTCAGTGGCGCTGGCGGTTTCGCCGGACGGCATCCGCTGGACGACGACCGGCATCCCGTTTCGCAACCAGTTCGTCGAGCCCTCCTCCTTCATCAAGCACAATGACCGATACATCATCCATTACCAAACCGGCAAACGCGAATTCGGCGAAGGCGGCACCGCCTGTGGCCGCAGCGGCCGGGCACGGGCGACGGCGGATTTTGACGCGTGGCCAGATCTGTACGCCGAAACGTTCGCGCTGCCCGAGCCGGAGGACCGCAGCCTGCGCGGCCTCGGCGGCTCGTACGACCAGGTGCACCTCGGCGTCGGCGCCGCCAGCTTCGGCAATGTGTGCGTCGGCCTGTACGGCTTGTGGCACAGCGCCGATTTCGGCCCTGGTTTTGGCGACATTTCGTGCGATCTCGGCCTGCTCGTTTCGAACGACGGCATCAAGTTCCGCGAGCCGGTCAAAGGGCACCGCTTCATCCGCCGCGAGGATTCGCCGCCGACGCCCGTGCCGGGCTACTCGTTCAACACCATTCTGGCGCAGGCCAACGGCATCCTGAATGTCGGCGACGAAACCCGCATCTACCACGGCCGCTGGCGCAACGTCGGCGGGTTCACGAACAACGACGCGTTCAAGCACTACTACGCCGAAGTCGGCCTTGCCACGCTGCCGCGCGACCGCTGGGGCGCGTTTGCCATCGATCCCGACGCCGAAGACGGCGCCGTCGTCTCCGCGCCGATCTTGCTGCCCGCGGACGCCGCACGCTTGGCGCTCAATGCAGACGGCGCGGCGGGCATTACCGTCAGCCTGCTCGACGAGCGGCAACGACCGATCGCCGGCTTCGAAGAAGGCCGCGCAGCAGCAGGCGACGGGCTGGAGTCGCGCATCGTCTGGCCCGGCCGCGAGTTGGCGGAGCTGGCCGGCAGGACGGTCGTCCTGCAAATTGCGATGCGGCGGCGTACGGACACGGACGCGGGTGAACCGCGCGTTTATGCGTTATATATAGACTGAGGACGCGTCAGGGAGGAACACGTCGGCGGCATGTCGAACTGAAACCCGAGGAGCAATCTCGCCATTCCATCGCGCACGCGCGCGGGAAAGAAGGTTCGATATGGCCGATATCGTCATTTTGCACAAGCTGACCGAAGAGTCGCAGGAACGGATTCGCGCGGTGGCGCCCGGGCGCAGCCTTGCGCTGGCCCTTACGGAGGAAGACCGCCGGCGGGAGCTGCCGGAAGCGGAAATCGTCGCCGGCTGGCACCCGGACGCCGCCGGCATCTGCCTGAAGCCGGGCACGAAGCTGCGCTGGCTGCAGGGCTGGGGCGCCGGCGTCGATCGATTCCCGCTGGCGGACATGGCCGCATGCGGCGTCATCATGACGAATGCGAGCGGGGTGCACGCTTACCCGATCTCCGAGCTGATCGTCACGTTCATGCTGATGTTGACCCAAGGCACGCAGCGCACCGTCCGCAACCAACTCGGGAAGCATTGGCGCCCCGGCAGACAGGCGGAAATCCACGGCGCCACGGTCGGCATTCTCGGCGTCGGCGCGATCGGCCTGGAAACGGCGCGCATCGCGCAAGCGTTCGGCATGACGGTACTGGGCATGCGCACATCCCCCGAGCCGCTGCCCGGCGTCGACCGGATGTATGCGCCGGACGGTCTGGACGCCATGCTGGCGCAATGCGACTACGTCGTCAACACGCTGCCGCATACGCCCGAAACGGACAAGCTGATGAACAAGGAACGGTTCGCCGCGATGAAGCGATCCGCCTACTACATCAACATCGGCCGCGGCCGGACGACGGACGAGCAGGCGCTGATCGCCGCGCTGCGGGACGGCACGATCGCCGGCGCCGGCCTCGACGTGTTCGAGCAGGAGCCGCTGCCGGCGGACAGCCCGCTGTGGGAGATGGACAACGTCATCATCACGCCGCACCAGGCGGGAGCGACGGTCCATTACGAGGAGCGGGCGGTCGCCATTTTCGTTCGCAATTTGCAGGTCTACGTCGACGGACGCGAACCGTCCGAAAGCAGAGTCGATTTAGCCAAACGGTACTGAGAACCTGAACCCAAACACGAGGGATGTTCTCAGGGTAAGGCAAAGTTCAACCCTGCAGCGGCGTTTCCGCGAGCGGCGGACGAAATAAGGTTGATTTCAGCCTTGCAGCGGCGTTTCGGCGAGCGACGGACGAAATAAGGCTGAAATCAGCCTTGCAGCGGCGTTTCGGTGAGTAGCGGACGAAATAAGGCTGATTTCAGCCTTACAGCGGCGTTTTCGCGAACGGCAGACGAAATAAGGCTGATTTCAGCCTTGCAGCGGCGTTTCGACGAGTAGCGGACGAAATAAGGCTGATTTCAGCCTTACAGCGGCGTTTCGGTGAGTAGCGGACGAAATAAGGCTGATTTCAGCCTTACAGCGGCGTTTTCGCGAACGGCAGACGATATAAGGCTGATTTCAGCCTTACAGCGGCGTTTCGGCGAGCGGCGGACGAAATAAGGCTGATTTCAGCCTTGCAGCGGCGTTTCGGTGAGTAGCGGACGAAATAAGGCTGATTTCAGCCTTACAGCGGCGTTTTCGCGAACGGCAGACGATATAAGGCTGATTTCAGCCTTACAGCGGCGTTTCGACGAGTAGCGGACGAAATAAGGCTGATTTCAGCCTTACAGCGGCGTTTTCGCGAACGGCAGACGAAATAAGGCTGATTTCAGCCTTGCAGCGGCGTTTCGGTGAGTAGCGGACGAAATAAGGCTGATTTCAGCCTTGCAGCGGCGTTTCGGCGAGCGGCGGACGAAATAAGGCTGATTTCAGCCTTGCAGACCCCCATGCCGCCGGGGCGGCACCACAGTGGAGTGAAATGTATTTCCAGGGTAGCGGGTCCGCAAAGCAGCTGCAGCGCATGAAACATGCGCTAATCGTGCCGTGGCTGGTCCGCGTGTACCTTTGTCAAGAAAGTAGACACACAATTTAAGCGATCTGCTGTTGCTCGTAGTACCTTTTTTCGCATAAATGCGGGGTGAGGTAACCAATTGACGAATGGATGCGAGTGCGATTGTAATCAA
>NZ_SHLX01000028.1 GCF_004764705.1 Paenibacillus cymbidii
AAATATCTGAAATTCTAGGTAGGGCAGGTTTAGTTTGCGTTTGCCGTTTTTCGGGACACCCCCTGAAAAAGTGACGGTACGCGAGAATCTCCTTCATTCAGGGTCTTGACATCGTACCGCTGCTCTCCTGCCGACCTCTGTTCAGGACGATCCGATTCGCGGCCGGCGCAGCTTGCTCTCGGGCTTCTCCATCTCGTCGACGATGAGCGCCATCAGCCGCATTTTCACCTGCTGCATGGCCGGCGCATGAAACAGATTGACCGTTTCGCGGGGATCCTCGCGCAAATCGTAGAGCTCGCCGTACTCGCGGCGATGATAGACAGTCAGCTTGTACCGCTCGGTCACAACCGTTTTCAACCGCAGGTCGTCAACCGTATCGACATATTCGATGAAGGCGTGCTGTCTGACAGCAGGTTGCTCGTTTCGCAGCAGGGGCATCAGGCTGTGGCCGTCGATCCAGCCCGGCACCTGCTGTCCGGCCGCCTCGAGCAGCGTCGGAGCGAGGTCGGCCAAGCTTGCGAGGCTGGCGCAAACGCCGGTGCGCCGCAAGCCGGCCGGCCAGCGCAGCAGCAGCGGAACATTAATGAGCTGCTCGTAGTGAAACGGGCCTTTCAGCCACAGGCCGTGATCCCCGAGCAGCTCGCCATGATCCGTGGTGAAAACGACGATCGTGTTGTCGACCAGTCCAAGACCGGCCAATTCGTCCAAAATGACACCCGCACAGCGGTCGACCAGCTGCACCATCGCGTAGTAGTAAGCCCGCGCCAATTGCGCTTCTTCCGCCTCTACTGCGCTGAACGCATCCGGGTACTCTTTGCCGGTCCGAAACGGCGCCTTGGTCGGGTATGCGTGTTCTCCCTCATGCGCCGATTTGAAATGCGGCGGCTTGTCGTCCAACTCTCCCTCGCTCCAGAGGGGCGGCGGTACCCGGCTTGGGTCAACCGTGCCGCCGAGCGACGCCGGCAGGCAATGAGGGTGATGCGGGTCCTGAAAGCTGGCCGCAATCAGAAACGGCTTCCCTGCAGCCTTGGCTTCACGCAGCGCATGCACCGTTCTTTCCGCTACCCAGCTGCTGTTGTGCAGCTCCACCGGCATGTCCCAATCGTACGCTTCCGCTCCGAAACGGTGAATGCTCTTCGCCTTACGAACCAGCTCCGCGGGGCGTTTATCGCCCAGCTTCTCCCTCAGCCAGAGGCCGTAGTGGCCGAAATGCCCGAAGCTCGTATGTCCCATCGACAACTCCGCGTGCTCGAATCCGTAGTAAGGCGTGGGGAAACGGCGGAAATTCCGCTCCCAGTCGTCGTGAAAGCTTTCGAGCGAGCGCTGCGGCGAGGCGGCCCAGGAGCTGAAATGCGCCTTGCCGACATAACGGGTGTCATATCCCGCTTCCGCCAGTCGGGCGGAGAGGAATGTGCCGTTGTCTTCGGCAATGGTGCCGATGTTCCATGCGCCGTGGCTGCCGACGTGCATGCCGGTGAACAGACTGACGCGGCTCGGCGTGCACACCGGGTTCGTACAGTAGGCACGCGTGAACAGCAATCCGTCCGCGGCAAGTCGATCCAGCGACGGCGTGCGGACAAACTCGCTTCCGTAACACCCCAGACTGTCGCAGCGCTGCTGGTCAGTCATGATCAGCAAAATGTTCGGTCGCGTCGATTGACCATCCATATCGTCATCTCCGTCGGTTCGTCATCATACAGGGGCGTCATTGCATTGCACTCGGCGCGGTTCGCCGAAACAAGCTATACAACAAACGCTTTGCCGTTGAATTAGCGTATCACACCTGCGATGATCCCGATATGCAGAGAAACAATCATTTTATTTTCAAAACTGCCAAAGTGTGACCAGACGGTGAGTAGATGCTGATCCACCCCTACCGGTAATTGTTTGCAAATGAACGTCGTGTGAGAATTGTCGAGCTACTGGAACGAAAATCATCCATTTCCGTTTCTGAGCTTATGAAGTTGTTCGGAGTATCAATTGAAACGGTACGGCGCGATTTGGAATATTTAGAGAACCAGCGCTGAAACGCGTCCATGGGGGGGGTGTCCAACAGAAAGATGAAAAGCTTCGCAAATCTCGAAAACCATATGGAGGAAAACAGAGCCCTCAAACAAAACCTTGCGAAGAATACGATTCCGTTTATAAGCGACGAATGAGAAGGTATTGTTGATCCTGGTCGATGTCCGAGATAGTGAACTCGTTGCAGATCACCAATCAGTTGGCGGGTATGCAGTAATCGGCAGCTTTATCGCCTACGGCATCGGCAGCGCCCTGTCGATCCATGGATCGCCACGATTAGGAAGGTTTACGGATGAGGATTAACGTCGGTCCGCCGTTCCCGTCGCTACTCCCGTTTTCTTCACTACGCGGATCACTGCTTGAGCGATCCTATTATTACTTGTCACATTCCAAACCCGTCTTTATAATCAAACACGGAGACTTGGCGCACCATCAGAAAAAAGAAGGCAGGTGGCGTAAATGTATATCGTAACATTCAATTTACGCGGAAGTTGGGCCGGGGATGGAATCAATGCCTTCAGGCACCGAGCCGGAGAAATTTTGGATAAAATCGATCAAGAAGCTCCTGATATAATGGCCTTCCAGGAAGTCTCCCCTCATATTCGGCAATATTTAGAACGCCATCTTCCGGAGTATAACTTTGTCGGACATGGACGCAATGCCGATTTAGGCGGGGAGGCGCTTGCTATAGCCGTTCGCAAATCGACCACTGTCTTGCTGAGCAGTTCCGTTTTCTGGCTCTCCCCTACTCCGAAGGTTCCCGGAAGCCGGTTTGCCGATCAAAGCGAATGCCCCCGAATTGTAGTCAGTGCTCTGCTCGCCGATAAACAATCCGGTTTGAAGCTTTACGTCTACAACGTGCATCTTGACCATATCGGCGAAGGCGCGAGAGTGGCTGGTATCAAGCAGCTTATGGAGCAAATCGACTCGGACCGTCAGTTTCTGAAGGCCCCCACTTTCGTCCTTGGCGATTTTAATGCTGATCCGGACAGCGCGACGATTCGTTACTGCAAGTCTTTGGGTTTTGCCGATCTTGCTCCTGCGGGAGAGGCAACCTTCCATAATTTTGGACGCGGGGATGGGGATGATGGTCGTTTCGTGAAGATCGATTATATCTTTGCAGATGCCGCCGCCCGTCAATACAAGTCCGAAGGTTTCCTGTGGACGGATTGTTCGGATGGCATCTATCTTTCGGATCACTATCCGGTCGCGGCGAAAGTGGATCTGACGAAACAAGGAAGAATGTCTTCTTGAAGATAACTGCCCGTTTTTTGTTGAACTGTGCGTATAGGCATTAAGAAAAAACCATCAAGAAAGATCACCCTGACGTTTCTTTTGGGGTTGGGTTGGGTTGGGTTGGGTTGGGTTGGGTTGGGTTGGGTTGGGCTGGGCTGCTGCTAGGGAAGGCTGGCCTTGTGAGAGAGGATCGCCTATCTTGGAACAGACACATTGCTTTATGCGCGCCATTCCCTCATCCGCCAACTCCCCCCTTGCCAAATAGGCCATGTTTTGCCTATTTCGCAAAAAAATGGGCCGTCAATTAACTATGGATCGATTGATGAGAACGGATGGATGCAGAGATTAAAGATGATTTTTCACATATAATTTCGAAAATGAGGCTAAAATCGCGAATTATGTATGAAATATCGCATATAATCGCTGGAATGGGCAGGTCCAACCATTATTATAGATGATTTTTCGCCTATAATTTCGTGCGCCCTGCCCAGGCACTCCATAATACATTTCGAATGGAGTACCCAATTCATAATCCCCCGCCTTCCATTTTCGATATGATTTGGCGGAACCCAGCGCCCTTATTCATAGGCACAACCCGATGAATCGCATCGCAACGGAACTCAGCGCCGTTATTGGGCGTTTGGCAGGCGTATTTGCACCATTGATTGCTGAATAACCGCGCTCAGTTCCGTTAAGCTGGCTTATAATCTATTATTTCGTCCGGTAGCGGCGCTCAGTTCCGTTAGCTCCAGTTCGAACTAATCTGCCCGGTAGCTCAATGGACCGTTGAAAAATAATATCCATCTGACAACAAGACAAAAGGAGCAGTTGCCTGCCGCTGCAATCTGCTCCTTCCCTGACCGTAATTCCTGCAAAGACTTCTGTCAAACTGTTGCCTTGTTGGAACACTTTAAGTCGGCATCTGACAGAACGAACCGACTTTCGAGCCGTCTTTTCACCGAGTTCCAAAGGTCATGAGGCGATTCATGGCCGCTTGACCATAGCAGCGGCTTGTCGCCTATATGTGCCAGACGGGCAGCGGCGAGTGCCGGATCCGATGTTCGCAAGGCAAGAAGGATTTCGCCGAGTCTGGCATAAAACGACTGCATCTGGCCGGCCGGTTGTGCGGCTGTGCCTGTCATCAGGACGTAAGCGAGCGTTTCATCCTCGTAAAAGCCCCGTTCGAACCGCGCCGGAATCGGCCCCCCAGCCGTTTCAAGCATTTGATCGGCAAATTCCGGCAGCTTGGCATTCATCAGCGTTAGCGCCCATATTTCGCTGTCACAGCGGGTTTCGTTCATCGTCTGGTAAAAAGCTTGCGCCCGCACCCGCCCCTTCTGCCCTCGGAGCGCCAGTTCGTGAACGTGCGGTTCGTCGCCGGCCGCAAGAAATCCGGCCTCGAACAAGACGTCCACTCCCAGCTGCCGCAACAACCGATCGGCAACGATCGTGGCCAGACACGGCTCAACCCGCCCGTCCCGATAACCCCCGGCCTGAGTAAGCCATTCCGTATACATTCCGGCCGGTTCGCCGGCCTCTCCGGTATGGGCGAAGTCGAGATCGAGCCGCGTCCAGCGGCTCCAGGCGATCTCTCCCATGCATCCTCCGCCCCGCTCCACGAGCAGCGTTTTGTCTCCCTGCAGAGCCAGACGCGCCGCAAGCATTGTGCCCCGAATACCGCCTCCGTAGACAACAGCGTCGTAGGTGCCGGCATCGAACGATCGGCTAATCTCCCTCATTGCTGCCGCCCTCCTTCGGATAATTGGAGTGATTGGGCCAATCTGCGGACGAACGCGCTCTCATGGTTGGCATACTGGCAGCCGATTGCTGCGCCCGACGCATCGTCGCCGATCTCGTTCAGCAGCTTCGCCGCATGCAGCGCGGCATAAGGCGTATAGTCGCTCGACAGGCCGCCGTGCGTCACTCGCGAAGTCTCCCGTTCTCGCAACCGGTCGGCCAGCGAACGCAGCTCGCCGGCGAGACGGCGGGCGATTGGCTCCGGAAGCTTCGTTCTCATCGTTTCGAAGTATTTGAGGAACAGCGAGTAGTAGTGCACCGGATACTCCTCGGCAATAAGCTCGAGCAGCGGGATCATCACTGTCTCGCAGCCCAGCCTCCTGAGCAGCACCAGCGCCCCAATCCATCGCGGCATGTTTTTATAGCCGTCGTCCGTTTCTCCGTCGCGGCGCTCGAACACCTCGATCAGAACCGGAATCGCCGCCCCGTTGCCTCGGGCGCCAAGCGCAAATGCGGCTCCGCGACGCTTCGGATATTCCGCGTGCCGCAGCAGTGGAAGCAAGACGGAATCGACGGCTTCTTCCGCTGCGGCCAGCCACAGTACCGCTTTGCCTTCCTCGGCGGTGCCGAAATAACCGGTCAGCTCACGGGCGCAACGATGCGCGTCCGCAGCGGTCAAACCGCGGCCATGCAGCTCGCCCGTGGCGAACTGATAGCCGACCGGCGCCGGCTCGCGCAGCGTTTCCCGGGACAGCACGCCCCGTTCGATGAGCCGCTCCTGCAGTCGCGTAATATCGAGCCGCCGGGGCGTGACGCCCTCGCGTACGGCCATCGCCGCCGCCACGCCCGCCGTTTCGCCGAGCTTCTGCATGTCCCGCTGCATACGGACGGCCATGCCGGCTTCGCGGTCTACCGAGAAGGCACGGCTGGCGAGCAGCAGCGACTCCGTCTTGCGGGGCAGCAGGCAACGATACGGGATCGATGCCCGCGACATGTGCATGAATTGCCCGTAAATCGTCGTCCACGTTTCGTAGTCGTCCTGTTCGAAGCCGATATCCATGTTGTGCAGATCATAATGGGAATAGCAGGTCATCACCGTGTCCGGGAACGGGCGATTGCTCGCATAATCGTCCCAGGTCAGCACGTAATCGCCGACGATATGTCTGCCTTCGCGGACGCCGAGCTGGGGCGCGACGGCGTATATGCGCGGCGCCGTCCCTGACGCATACAAGTCGGCGATTCGCTGCCGGCCGATGCGGTAATGCACCGATACATCCCATGGATCGGTAGGATCGACAAAACCGCAATCATAATTCAAATGGGCGATCGCCCCATTCGGCTCCACGGTACGCGGGACAAGCGAGCAGGCATTGGTCGCGCCGTCGCTTTCCCGCCCTAACGTAAACGCCTCTCCCATTCCGGCGGCCACATCGCCGTCGCCCGTAGCGTCAACGGTCACATGCGCCTGCACGCGCCATATCGCGCCGGGCGTGGAAGCCATGACGCCGGCAATCCGCTCGCCATCGGTCAGGAAGCCGTAAACGATCGCCTGCAGCCGGATATCGACACCACGCTCTGCTAGCATGCCGGTCAGCGCCGCCCGTTTGGCGTCAGGATGGAAGCCCGCCGATTTGACGCCGAAGGCTTCGGCCCATTCGCGGCAACGGCTGTCCACCGCATGCTGGATGCCGCCGGTCGAGCCGTACCAGTATGCATTAATGCCCGCCCGCGTCCCTACGCCGCCGAGGGCGTCGTCCCGCTCCAGCAGAACGACGCGCGCCCCTTCCTCGGCGGCGGCCAGCGCGGCCAAACAGCCGGCAGTTCCGCCGCCCACGACCAATACGTCAGTAACGAGCTCTTGTTCCATGCGCATGCTCCCCCATCCTTCTTGCGCTCCGATTTACTTCAGCACGCCGGCCGCCTTCAAATCTTTTTCCGCCTGTTGCAAGTAAAGCGGCAGCTTATAGGTGTCATTCAACGTTTTGACAAAATCGTCGAACTGCGACAAAGGCCGGGTGCCGTAGATGAATTTCGTCAGCTCTTCCGTTTCGTAGCGTGTCTTGTCTTCGACGACCACCCCGCTCGGTGGCGAAACGAACTCTTTGTATACCGAAATGCGAGGCTGGTTGACGGCAAACTTGATCAGCGGCGACTCCGCCGGAAATTTGGTGCTCAAATATTCCTGTTCGTTGCGGCGCGTCAACTGATGCAGGATGGAATAGTTCGCCGCATTCGTAACGACGATTTTGCCGTTCTCTACCTTGTAATTCGTACCCTCGATACCGTAATTGACCAGCGTTTGCCCCTTGCCGGGGTCGGTAATGTAGTTCAAGTATTCGAGCACCTTGTTCAGCTTGTCGGGATTTTTCTCCAGCGATTTGGACAAAGCGACACGGCCCGGCGTTTGTCCTTTGTCCCAAATGCCCTGCAGCTTGCCGCCGGGCCCGGTCAACGCATCGAGCTGCACCCATTCCGCCTTCGGATTGATGCTCTTGTACTCCTCCACTTGCGCCGTCTTGCCCATATCGCCCCAATGACGGTACAAGGCGCCTGCTTGACCCTTGATCGCTTTCTCCCGATCCTTCGTGCCCTGGTTGGCCATAATTTCGGGATCGACGACTTTCAGCGCGACCAGTTCGGCGATAAAGGCAAGCGCCTCTTTCATCTGCGGGGCGGTGGTCGAATAGACGACTTTGTTGTCGACGATCATGTACTGGCCCGGATCGGCTGTGCCGAAGGCGGAGAACAGCCCGCTGAACGCGCCGAGTCCGTTGCCGGTAAGCCCGTATGTGTCCTTCTTGCCGTTGCCGTCCGGATCCTTGTCGGTAAAAGCGATCAGCATCTGCTTGAACTCCGCGGTCGTCGCCGGCGACTTCAACCCGACGTTGGCCAGCCAGTCATTGCGGATCCAGAACGTTTGCCCCGGGACATCGGGCCTGGCGGGAATCGCAAACAATTTGCCGTCCACCCGCCCCATGTTCAGCATCGCATCTGTATACGTTTGTTTGATGTTCGGCATTTTGTCGAGATAAGGGCCGAGCTCCAGCAGAACGCCCTGCTGCGAATACGTTTTCATCGGATCTCTCGTCAAGATGAAAACGTCGGGAGGCGTACCGCCGGCGATCTTCACATTAAGCTGCTGGGCGTAATCGCTCGGCGCAGCGGTAAACTCCATGTCCATGTTCAGGTCTTTGTTCAGCTGCTGCAAAATCGGATCCTTATCCGGCGTCGGCAATCCGCTGCCGCCGACGAATACGCTGAATTTGACCGGTTCCTTCGCTTTCGGCTCCGGCGACTTCGCCGCTTGTGCGGCACCGGGGGATGCGGACGTTGCCGTCTTATCCTTGGATCCGCTGTCTCCGCCGCATCCGGACAATACCGCTCCCATGCCGAACGTGCCAATCATGATTGCTGCCACCCATCTTTTCACTTGTCCATCCACCATCCCTTTTGATGTTTTATATCTTATCCCTTGATCGATCCAAGCAGCTTCCCTTGGGTAAAATACTGCTGGACGAAAGGGTAGATAACGAGTATGGGCAATGCAGTAAGCACAACGGCCGACATCTGCATCGATTCCGTCGGCAGCGTTTCCTCGAAATTCAGATCGGGATTCATCGCTTGCATCAATATGCCCTTCAATATCACCTGCAGCGGCCATTTGACGGGATTGTTGACATACATGACGGCCTGAAAAAATTCGTTCCAATGCCCAACCGAGTAGAATAACCCGATTGTGGCCATAATCGGCATGGACAAGGGCAGCACCAGACGGGCAAAAATGCGCAACTCCCCCGCCCCGTCAATCCGCGCCGCATCGTCGAGGCTCGCCGGCAGCTGTTCGAAAAACGTCTTCATCATCAGCAGGCTGAACGTCCCGACCGCCGAAGGCACGATCATCGACCAAAGCGAATTGATCAACCCGGTTTCTTTGACAATCAGATAAGTAGGAATCATGCCGCCGCTGAACAGCAGCGTAAACACGAGCAGCAGCAACAGCTTGTTGCGTCCGGGCAAATAAGATTTGCTGAGCGGGTAGGCCATCAGCGACGTCAGCGCGAGATTGACCAACGTGCCGACGACTGTAATAAACACCGTTACACCGTAAGCGGTCGGTATCAATGAGTTGTTGAGAAATGCCGTATATGCGGCAAACGTCACCTTGCTTGGGATAATGATGAACCCGCCATGCTTCAGCACCTCGCTGTAAGGCGTAATCGAAACCGAAACGACATAAAGCAGCGGAAATACGATGCTGGCCGACAGGACGATAAGGAGCGTGTAGACGAAAACGGAAAATACTCGCGCCCGACCAACGGTTACCATATGCCTTCTCCCCATTTCTTCGCCAGTTGGTTCGCGCATACGACCAGCAGCACGCCGATCAACGATTTGAACAGCCCAACGGCGGCACCCAGACTGAAGTTCAACTGCTGCAAGCCGACGCGGAACACCCACGTATCGAGAATATCGGCCACCGGATACACCTGGATGTTGTACATGATGTAGATTTGATCGAAGCCGGCGTCAAGAATATGCCCGAGTCGCAGCACGAACAACAGCACGATAACGGAACGGATTCCCGGCAGCGTAATATGCCACATCATCCGCAGCCGTCCGGCGCCATCGGAGCGGGCGGCTTCGTAGAGCGTCGGATCGATCCCGGCGATGGCGGCGAGATACAAAATGGAGCTCCAGCCGAGATTTTGCCAAATTTCCGAACCGACCAGAATGCTGCGGAACCATGTCGGCGACGTCAGGAACGGGATCGAATGACCGATGCCCGACTTCAGCCAGTAATTGACAAGCCCGCTCGATTCGGATAAAAAAGCGAGCAGAATCCCGTAGATGATCACCCACGACAGAAAATGGGGCATATACGTAATCGTTTGCACGATCCGCTTGAACGTCTTCCGCTGCACCTCGTGCAGAAGCAAAGCCAGCACGATCCCCGGAGGCATGCCCCAGAGCAGCTTGTACAAACTGATCAGCAACGTGTTCGCCAGCAACTGCGAGAAGTACGGCGAATCGTAAAAATACTGAAAATGTTTGTACCATGGATCCGCCCACGGACTGCCCCAAATGCCCCGAAGCACGTTAAAATCCTTAAAGGCGATAAGAGCTCCGTACATAGGCACATACCGGTAAATGACGTAGTAGATCAGGCCCGGCAGCAGAAACGCATACAACACTTTATGCTTCCATATTCGTCTGGCCGCCGTGCCCCACGCAGCGGCAACGGGCGCGGAAAGCGCCGGGCCTATTCGTTTGACTGTTGCTTTGTTCACCGTCGTGGCCTCCCGAGCCGTTTGTTTGAAAACGCTTAACCTGTTTCCATTATAGGCCCGGGCCCAGAGCGAAAATATACAGCGCTCGCCCGATATTGTCAGATCATCATGGTTGTTTCTCCGGCAGGTCGGGGCGATCGGGAATAGCGGGCAAACGAATGGTCACCTTCGTTCCCGCTCCGGGCACGGACGCAACATCAACGCCGTACGCTTCCCCGTAGATCAGCCTGATGCGCTCCCGGACATTGCCGAGTCCCATGCCGTTCATGCCGCTTGCCTGGTCGCGTTCCACTCCCTGCAGCTCCCCGGTATACGCCGGGTCGGCGAACAGACGCAGTCGTTCCGGCGGCATGCCTTTGCCATTGTCCTCGACGGTCAGGTGAAGATCGGCTCCGACCTCGCAGGTGCGAATGACAATTGTGCCGTGCTCCTTATTCTCGAAGCCGTGAAAGATGCCATTCTCCACTAGCGGCTGCAAAATCAGCTTCGGAATCCGGCATTGCAAATGCCGCTGCGGCACGTCGAGCGTCAGACGGAAGGCATCGCCGTAGCGCATTTGCTGGATTTGCATGTAGGCGAGCAAGCCGTCAAGCTCGTCCTCCAGGCGGACGATCTCCTTCTTCTTATCGATGCTCGACGTCAGCAAAATAATGAGCGAACGGATCGTTTGCTCCACTTCCTTGATTCGGTGCTGCTTGGCCAGGCTGCCAATGCAAGCGAGCGTATTGCAAAGAAAATGCGGCCTGATCTGGCTCAGCAGCAGTTTCATCTCCAGTTGTTTTTTGCGCTCCACGTGCTGCCGTTCCGTCTCCATCAATTCGCGAATGCGATCCATCATCATGCTGAAGCTGAACGACAGCTGGCCGATTTCGTCCTTCCGCGCAAGCGGCTCGACCGCCGCTCCCATGCGATCGCCGCGAATCCGGTCCATCTGCAGCGCAAGCCGGCGGATCGGAATCGTGAAGTGGCGGCTGGTGACGAGCGCAAGCAGCATCAGCAGCGCGAACCAGATCGCGCCGATCTGCGCAAACTTGGCGTACAAGCTTTCGATGCCTTGGCGAAACGCTTTTTCATCCGTCAGCGTGACCAGGTACCAGCCAAGCTGGTTGCGGTTGCTTTTGACCGTAATCAAGGTGCCGCGGTTCCCTTCCGCACGGCCGATACCGTTCGAAAGCCCCAGCAGATCGGCGGCAAATTCGTCCGTCATTTCGCTCGGGAAGGTGAGCGCCTTGCCCGGAACAAGCGAACTGTTGCGATCATAAGAAACGATATGGCCCTTTCCTGTAAACAAGGCGAACGTTTGCCCGGCCGCATACAGTTGGCTGCCCAGTTGATTGGTCAGCTTCAGCGTGTTGATTTCGAGCAAAGCGATACCGGTGATCTGTCCGCTTGCATCCCGCAAGGAAATGGCGAAGGCGACGGTATTGTCAACCAGCAGCGGGGAATAGTAAGGCTCGCTGGAATTGATCAAGTCGGGATTGTCATAAGCGATGCGAAAAATATTCATCAATTCCGGATGCCCGATCACCTCGTACAGCACCTGGTTGCTGGATATGAGCCGGTCGCGGCGGTCATACACGAACAGGTTGCTGACGATTTCGCTGTTTTGCGCTGCGTAACGGCGCAAGACAGCTTCGATCTTCCTGTCGTCCTGCTCGTCCAGGTCGATCCCGGAAGCCACATTGAGCAGAATATTGCGGATGTTCTGCAAGTACAAATCCAGGTATTGGCCCGTTCGTTCCGTAAACAGCGTCATGTCCGCCACCTTCTGGTTGTATAGCGCTTCACGCGAGCTCGAGAGAGATTTGTACATCATGCCCGTAAACACCAGCAGACTGACGACGGCAATGGTCAGAAACAATTTGGCGAACATGCTCGAGAAAGGGGCCGACACTCGTTCGGCCAGATGCGCCCATCGGCTTGTAGCGTTCATATGCCTCTATACTCCCGGGGCGTTTTATGGAAATGCTTGCAGAATACGTCGGTAAAATAGCGGTAATTCGGAATGCCTACGCTTTGAGCGATTTCGTACACCTTCAGCGTACTGTTGCGCAGCAGTTCGGCTGCTTTATCCATACGCACTTTTTTGACATAATCCTGGAAATACTCTCCCGTTTCCTTGCGAAACAGGATACCGAAGTGGTTGGCGCTCAGGCTTACTTCCTGGGCGATTTCCGTCAACGAGAGCGGTTCGTGCATACGCTCGTGGATCAAGCGGATGGCGCGGCTGATTTCGTAACGCACTTCGGGCTCGGCGGGCATCGTTTTGTTGATTTTGCTTCTTGTTTTGTTAAGTGTATCGAGTAAATCCTCTTCGCTGTAAGTCCCTTTCAACAAATAATCGCTTGCTCCCGATACGAGCGCCTGGCGAATGTAATCGAAATCGCTGTGGCACGTAAGCAGAATCACCTGCAGGTTCGGGTTCCATTCCTTTAAGGCGTACGTCAGCCGAATGCCGTCCATCCCCGGCATGACGATGTCCGTAACTACAATGGCAGGCGCCGTTTGGCGGCAAAGCTCCAGCGCCTCGCGCCCGTTCCTCGCCTCGCCCGCCAGTTCGAATCCGTGCGTCTGCCAGGGGAATAACCGCAAGCTTTCGAGCATCGGAATTTCGTCATCGACAATAACTACACGTGTATAACGCACAATATCCCTCCTACATTCGGCACATGGGGTGCATAAGCAACCGGTTTCATTCTGGTTTGCCCACATTTTAGCGACAGCCAGGGCAAAATAATATACACAATATCATACGAAATGTCAGAAAATCAACGATGCTCGCATACGAGTTCATGCCACTGCCAATGGTTAGAAACATTGTCCGAAAACCAAAAAAGCCCGCAATTTCGCGGACTGAAAACGGTCAGACGTCGCATCCCTTTTATTAGGTACGGATTACTGAAATGCTGTACTAGGGGCGACAGCAGGGGAATTTATTCATTTGTCCATGGCTGTCGCTGCTCCGAAACCGAAAGCAATAGCTCGTCGATAATGCGGCTGCGGCCGGGCGGGTTCCAGCTCATCCGGAACCAATTGGGAATGTGCCGCACCTGACCGTAACGAACGGCCTTAATGGCGTTCCATGCCGATGTGGCGCGCATTCGCTCGTATACCGTCTCGCTGCCGGCGGGCAGATGATTGCGATGCACGAACAACCGGTCGGCCTGCAGCGAGGGCAGTCGCTCCGGGGGAAGTTCAAGGCGGAAATGGTTGTTCGGAATGTTTGCCCCCGGTTTTAAGCCGAGTCCTCCGTACAGCAGCTCGTTGAGCGGATGACGCACCGTGCCCTGAATCCGGGCCAACCGGTGATTGATTTGCAGCACGATGATCGTTTCGTTGCCGAGCGCATGACCAAGCTCCCTTGCCGCTTCCCGCTCCCGCAGTTCCATGCCGCGGATCGTCCGCCTGCCTTCCTCCTCCAGACCGACCAGTTCGGCGATGGTGCCATGAATGATCCGCCAATCGGACTCGCTCGGCAGGAATGTCGCCGGAGCGATGTCACCGAGCCGGTCGGCTAACGGCTGATGAAAATAGTCGCCGATTATAAGCTCGGGACGTACTTGCTCGAGCCGATTCATCTGTTCGGCCGTGATTCGGGCATACTCCTCGTCGCTCATCCATGGGTAACGAAAGCAGTTGACGCTCGCCACCGGCTCGTAGCCGAGCGATTGCAAATTATCCTGATAATCGAGACAAGAAGCTGTCGCCACGCGAATCTTCCTGCGCTTGATGTAAAGCGCAGGTGCAATCCCGACCTGCTGTTTGAAGATGCGGCTGAAATAAAATTCGTTCTCGAAACCGACGGCGGCCGACACATCCTTGACGCGGCTTCCGGTTTCCGACAAGAGCCGTTTGGCGCCGGAGATGCGCAGTCCGATCAAATAATCGATTGGCGACTGCCCCATCGTCTTCGCAAACGCCCGGGAATAGGAGCTTGGGGTGAAGCCGGCTATGCCGGCAAGCGTCGCCAGCGTAATTTTCTCGGCAAAGCGCTCCCGCATGAACCGAATCGTTTCGCCGATGCCTATACCTCCATCACCCCCCTGCTTACCGCGCTCCTCCATCCCGTCGACGATAGCATGCAGCAGTTCCTGGAAACGCACGTGCAGCAACGAGCGGTCCGCGTCCGATCCAAGAGCCGATCTGCTTTCGACGTATAGCCGCTCGAATCGCTTGAGTGTCCGCTTCGCATCGGTGACAATCAGTCTCCCCGGCACAAGAAAGGAAGGCAGACGCAGCGAAGGCGCCGCATACAGCGCACCATCGCGCCTGGCGATGACTGCCGTATCCAGCAGCACGATGTAGTACGCCCATTCGCCGTAAGCTCCCGCCGTCTCCACCGACATGCCGGGAGCGAAATAAAACAAGCTTCCCGCTTCGAGCTTGTACGCCGCCCCGTCGAGCAGCAGCGCCCCGTCTCCGCGCGTGACGAATACGAGCATCGGTCGGGATACACTGCGAAGCCGTATCGTCGCAGGACGCGCACGCTTCCGGTAATGCACCGAACCGAGCAAAAACAACGCCAGCTCTCCGCCATCGCCCGCCGTTTTTCCCATCCGCCTATCCCTCCCGCATAAAAATGACGCGTACGCCAACATATTTATTTGGCAGCCGTCATATCCTGCCGGATTTGATCGAGAATCATGCCGCGGCCGATCGGCCCGAGGCTCATCGCAAGCCAATTGTCGACGTTGTAGACGTGACCCTTTTTGACAGCAGGTATGCTTTTCCATACGCTGCTGTCCTGAATGTTATTTACGACCTGCTCCACCGTACCGAAGCGGTTCCGCTGAACGAAAATATGCTCGGGATTGAACGTGCTCATTCCTTCCAGCGACACCTCCATGCGATTTTCGCTCGGGATGCCCTTGGCCGGCGTCAACCCGAGATCCTTGTACAGCAGGTCGTTAAGCGGATGCCCGGCCATTCCCTGGACACGGATCGTCTTTTCATTTATCACAACAGCCATCACCGGCTCGAGACCGATCGCTTTATGCAACTCGGCTTTGACGGCCGCCGCTTTGGCATCATAATCCCGCAGATTCTGTTCGGCCTCCTTCGTTTTGCCGACGATCTCCGCCAGCTTCAGGTGCGTGACGCGCCAGTCGGCGTTGAACCCGACATAGACGGTAGGGGCGATTTTGTTTAGCTGCTCGTAAAATTTTTCATTCTGGCCGTTGATGATGATCAAATCCGGCTCCCACGTCAACAACTGCTCCAAATTAGGCGCTTGGCCGTCGATTCCATTGACTCCCTGCAGCCGGTCGGCAATATGCGGGTAAAACTTTTTCTCCGACCAGGCAAATGTCGAAGCGACAAACGGCTTGATTCCCATGGCAAGCATGTTGTCTTCGAAGGCGTTATCGTTGACGAACGCAATTTTGCCAGGCGTTGCGGGAATAATCGCTTCTCCCTTCTCATCTTTGATCGTGCGCGTCTGGTCGGCTGCTTTCGCCGCAGGCGAGGCACTGGCCGCGGCCGGCGATTGTACCGTCGCACCGGGAGACTTCGTTCCGACCGCTCCGTTCGAATCCGATTGTTCACTTCCGCAGCCGACCAGTCCGGCGGCTACCAACACGAATGCACAACCCGTCAACAAACGACTCCACTTCTTCCTTAACATATGCACCCTCCATAATGATAATGAGAATTATTATCAGTATAGACCGAGGATATCGCTACGTCCATATATTATTTTGTCCGATTTCCCTGCTGTGGTTCATGACCGTATCGCAACGCATGCGCACGCTTTTTTTCGGCTTGCCGGCTCATCCCTCCTCCGCTAGTCATCGAACAGCAGCAGTTGGAAGAAGTTCGAAGCTGAAACAAGCCCGCCTGACGGCGGGCTTTTCCATAGGTAAGCGATCAGCTCTATCAGTAAAGAGAAGTATGCTCTGGCCCCTTTTTCTTTGGGCTACGTCGATGAACTTGTCTCGAATTGGGATGTTTCCATTCGAGTTTTGGCAACCCCCAGCGCCAAGTTTCCCCACAGTGTTTGTTCCACAAAAGAGGATTGTTCATTTGAACACTGAACGATTAATATTACTTCCCCTGTCTTGGTCTTTGCTGTTCTGATTTTTTTGCGTTTGATAAGGTTCTTTATAAGATCGTACATGAAACCTATAGCAAATCCGCCGGCGGCTCCAATCAGCCCCCAAAAAATGGGACCCCAATGGAGAACAAATCCTCTTGCTACCCCAATGGTACCGCCCATCATGGAAATAATAAGCCCAATATCGACTAATGACGTTCCGTCCGCACCGTGCATCGTATCAACAAACTTCATATCCAACGAACGGTTATCAAGAGGAACGGCATAAATAGCAACAACTTCGTTTTCTTTCAGTTTGCTTATAGCAAGCTCGACGTAGTGCGAGTGTTGGAATGTGGAGAAGAACTGGACACCCATTATACTTTTTCTCCTTTATGGATGACAAAGTTTTGCGGTTGAAAATTGCTTTTCAAGAAATTTGCTTGTTCCCAATCAAACAGTTTTGTCAGCTCAACTGTATTGGAGTAGGCATCATACATACCGAAGAAATAAATCGAAGGGAAGTACAGAAACCACTGAACCCCCATAACTTCTCTGGATTCAGGGAGGTTTCCCAACAAAACGTAGTGAATGCCCTCAATCATGTCTGATCGAATAACAATAAGCATCGTCATTACAAGCGTCAAGGCAGCGGCAACGATACGATGAATGTACAGCTGCCCGAGACTTGGAACCGTCATCGCCCAAAATAAAGCGATCCATGGCTTTTTCTTGTCCAAATAATTGATTTCGAAAGGACTCTCCGTGAAATTGGGATACAAGGCATTTTCCCTTTTCGCCAACATGTGAATCTTATTCTCATCGATCGCAGTTCGGTAGCTGTCCCATATTGAAAACAAATAAACGGGAATATAAAGGTAAATGTATTTTTCATTTAATACATCCTTTGCTTGGGCGATGTTGCCGTTAAACGAATACATGATGGCTGTATTAAGATGCGTAAGTTGATTGATGTAAAATTCCCAAAAAAACAATGCAAAGCCAGTAATAAATTTATGCAATAGAAAGTGTCCAAACCCGGGGAATGCAACCGACCATAATGCAATTACAAGGGGATTCCGCTGGTGAAGTTGAATAGTTCCGAATGTGGTAACGTTGGCTTGGCAGTAGCGATTCCTATATTTATCCCTAAAATTATTCATTTTTGAACCACACTCCCAAAACGGAATGGGGGTATGTTTTCCATGTTGGCGAAGTTTTATTCATCGTCTGTCAACCATGGAGTGGGATGAATAAATTTGTGGCAAGAGCGCCATACTTTTAGGAGATATAAGGGAAAATCCATTAACGGTGATTCAGCACAATAAGGAGTTGCAACGCTTTTGCCAGCTCAGTATCCTTCCTTTGGCGAAATAAGGGATGTGCAACGAAAGCTAACTGAAATGAAGAAGCAATACTATTTTCACCATGACCTGTTCTCCATTCAATGGTGGCTGCTAGTAGCGCTTATGATTGTATCTTGGATGGTATGGTGGAAAATCGTTGACAAATCAAGAGTGCGGGAAATCTTATTATATGGAGCTGTCTTATCTGTAGTCATTATTATGCTTGATGATATTGGCAGTGAACTGGGGCTTTGGTCGTACCCTTATCAAGCCATACCGTTAATACCGCGCCTAAATGCGATTGATCTTTCCGTTTTACCTGTATTTCATATGATCGTTTATCAATATTATAAAAGTTGGAAATCATTCCTTGCAGCTAATGCGGTAATGGCACTTTCGTTTGCTTTCATTGCAGAACCCCTTTTTGTCTGGCTTGATATTTATCATATGGAGAATTGGAGATATATTTATTCAATCCCACTGTACATTGCCAAAGCTCTCTTTGTTAGATGGTTGCTTGAGTTCATCCAAGCAAAAGCAAGCGTAAAACAACAACGACTTATAAAATAAATCTGCATTTCGACTGTATAAATCGGTTCATCTGCCAGTTGACATACAGGTTTTCTTTCCTCCCTCGCATCAGCGTTGAAGCGCATTTAATCGCCAAAAAACTTGGACCTCCTCGCGGAAGTCCAAGTTTTTTGCCTGTTTGCCTCGCAGCAGTTACGTTGCTGCTTACTGCTAAACCAATCCGGAGGGCAACGCCGCCTTAGTACGATCGATTTGGGCCTGATGGATGCCAACGTGGCGAATGAATCCCTGGAACAGCTCGGCGACTGTCACTTGTTTGCCGTTGGTATCCCCCGCCTTCTCCCAGTCCGCGTCTGTTATCCGTCCGTAAAACATCGCATTGTGGGTCAGAATCACTTCATAAGTCTGTAAGATGTCCGCTATCGCCGCCTCGTTAGACCGCGCGCCGGCAACCCATGCGTCCTGGTCATAGACAGGCAGCACGGGATGCGGCTCGGTCACGATTTTGCGCACACGTACGCTGTGCACGATGCTCGAATCGACGAGGTGGGCGACTACCTCCTTGACGCTCCACTTGTCCGGCGCCGGCTTCCAGCTCAGTTGCGCTTCGCTTAAGCCGTCGATACTTTCACGGATGCGCCGGAGCGTATCGGTGAATGCCGCTGTCGATGGCTTCGCTTCACTTGCCGTTTCGCTCATGTTCCGATTCCCCATTCCTCGATAATCGTTTCGTTATGTTCGCCTTTCAGCGGCGGTCTTCGGTAAGCGCGAAACGAATAGCCGGACAACCCGATCGGGTAACCGACCGTCGTCGTCACGGCGCCGTTCGGCAGCTCCAATTCGTGCAGCAGTCCGGACGCCGCCACCGCGGGATCATGCAAAATATCGGCATAGTCGTTCACCGGCGCGCACGGCACGCCACGCCGATCGAACTCGGCCAGCCATTCGGCGGCGGTCCGGCGGCCGAACGTCTCTTGCAGCAGCCCGGCCAATTCCTTCTGGTTGCGAGCACGGTCGGCCTGCCGCACGAACCGGGGATCTCGTGCAAGCTCCGGGCTGCCGACGGCGGCGCATACTTCGCCCCACAGCTTGTCGTTGCCGGCGGCGATAACGAACGGCTTGTCGCTGCCGCGGTAGCCCTGATACGGCGCATTGCGCGGATGTGCGCTGCCGAGCCGCTTCGGCGCAATGCCGTTGCCGTAATATTCGCTCGTCTGCAGCGCCGATATGCCGAGCACGCTGCCCAGCATCGGCGCGTCGATATAAGCGCCTCGCCCGGTTCGCTGCGCCTGCAGTACGGCGGCCAGCACCGTGTAGGCGCCATACAACCCGGCGACGAAATCGGCGACGGGCACGCCGCATTTGACCGGTTCGCCCGCTTCTTCGCCGGTCACGCTCATCAGGCCGCTGATCGCCTGAATCGTCACGTCGAACGCGCCTTTGCCCGCATACGGTCCTTGTTGGCCGTAGCCGGATATCGAGCAATAGACGAGCCGCGGATTGGCTTCGGCCAGCGATAAGTAATCGAGCCCGAACTTGGCGAGCACGCCCGGACGATAATTTTCGACGATAATGTCGGCATTGGCGCACAAAGCGCGCAGCCGCTCAAGCTGCTCCGGCGCCTTGAAGTCGAAGGCGACGCTCCGTTTGTTGCGGTTGAGCGAGCTGAAGTTCGCGCTGAACGGATCGCCATCCTCGCCGTCCAGGAAGGGCGGCCATTCGCGCATGCCGTCGCCCGTGTCCGGCCGCTCCACTTTTACGACGTCGGCGCCCAGGTCGGCGAACAGCATGCCGGCAAACGGACCGGCGGCGATTTGCCCGAATTCGAGCACCTTTAAACCTTGCAGCGGCCCGTTCGGTTGTCCGTTCGCGGGAGTCGTTGACGTCATAGGATCGTTCCTCTCGCTTGATAAACTATCGGGCACGCTAAACGGCGGCATATACCGGCCGTTCGTTGTCGTGCTTCGTCACGACGTCGCGATGCCCCCCGGTCGCCACATCGTGGATATGACGCTGCTGCTTGCCGATGTCCGTACCGTAAATGTGAATTGTAATTGCCTGTTCGTCGAACGGATTCGACACGCCGTGAATGTCGTAATCCGGCGGATAAACGAACGATATATCGCCCCGGCGCGCCGTCGCCTCGCCGACCTCGCGCAGCTCGTAGCGCGGATCGGCCGTTTCGCCGCGATCGTTACGGCGATACCGCTTCTCGACGACCGCGCCTTCGTACAAGCCGACAAGCCCCCAAACGAGATGGTCGTGCACCGGCGCCGTCTGCTTCGGCCCCCACACGAAGGCGATGACCGCAAACGATTCGTCCTCCGGCTTGTAAAGCAAATATTGCGCGTACTTGTGCGGCAACGGCGTCCGGTATTCGGCCGGCACAAGCTCCTCTTGCGCCAGCAGCCGCTGCAAGTAAGGACGCACCCCGTCTACGATCGCGCGGTTGCCCTCGGCCGTGGCCAGCACCGCTGCGATATCGCGTTCGAGCTGCTTCCAATCGTACGGTTCGCTCATGGCATGTTCCTCCTCCAATCAATCTCCAAGCGCGTTGCGGGCAAATACGGGATATAATGGTAGCAGCCGCTCGAGCACGACGCCGCGCAGCGCGTCCATCTCGGCCGCCGTCGGTGTTTCGGCTTGCGCGAAATGGGCGGACGGCACGCTTGCGAGCACGTCGAACCCCGTCCGCTCCTGCACCTCATCCGGCGTTACGCCTGGCGCGGTCTCCGCAAGCCGCAGCGCGCCGTCCGGCGGCTGCGGCCGAAGCGTGCCGAGCGGCGTAAACACCCCTTCCAGCCGTCCCCGGCGAAACACGCCCGCTTCTTCGCGGAACGTGCTGGTCGTTGTATCGACCTGCGCCGGGAACCCTTTGACGGTATGATCGGTCTTGAACAGCAGGACGCGTTTGCATGCATAAGCGACGACAGCCGAGCCTGCGCCGCCGGGCAGCCGCACTTTCGGCCTTTCCGCATCGCCGATCGCCTGCAGGTTGATGCTGCCGAAACGGTCGATTTGGCCTCCGCTGAGAAAAAATACGTCGACCCCGCCCCGTTGCAGGAAGTCGAAAAACTCCTTCGTGCCGTCGAACGGCCAATCCGGCGAGCCGAGGATGAATACCGTCGCCTGCGGCGCATGTGTCGCTTGCGCAAGCAGCGCCGCCGCCGCCGGGATCGGCGAAAGGTTGCCGGCGGCAATCGTTTCGCCGTTGCGCAGCTGCCGCGCCAGCGAGCAGATCAGCCATTGTTCGTCGGTATAGCCGCGCCCCGCGACGCCCGGCCCGCTCACGACGCCTCCTCGCGCGTGCGGATCAGCCTGCGGTACGCGGCTTCCCCTTCCGCTCCCGCATACCGGCGCAAATAGGCGGCGAACGATTCGTTTGAGCGCGAGGCGTCGACATACTCCCGCACGTGCTCGGCATCGAGCGGATAATTGCCGGGACACGCGGCCGGATGGGCGCCGTACGGCGCATCAACGACTGCCGCCACATAGAGCGACGGCACGAACGCGCCGCCTCGGGCGCGCTCCGCGAGCAACTCCTCCGGCGTCACGATCCGCTCCGCCGAAACGATCGTCCGTCGCGCCGCCTGTGCAAGCAGCCGGCCGTTCTGCACCGGATGTGCAAGCACGTTCCCTTCCGGATCGGCCGCGTAAGCGTGAAGGAACGCCACGTCGGGCCGAAGCGCCGGCACGACGGCGATACGCTCGTTATCGTCGTACGGGTTGACAATCGTGCGGAAATCGCCGCGCCGGTTCATATAATCCGTACCGAGCAGCCCGCGCACCGGAAGGAACGGAATGCCGGAGACGGCGGCTTGCAGCGCCGCGATCAGCGTCGGGCAAGCGTGCTCGCGACCCGCGATCGTCCCCGCCTCGAAGCGGCGGCGGAAATGCGGGGCGGCGCCGTATTCCCCAAGCGATATTTGCGAGAACTCGACGCCGCTCACGGCGCCCGCGCCAATCAGCAGATCGGCGCCGATCGCCGCCGAACCGACGCAGACGAGCCGCAGCTCCTTGCGTCCGGAGCGGATCGTTTCGCGAACAAGCGCCAGTGGCGCCATCGTCATATCCCCGCCGATCGCAAGCGATGTTCCGTCTTCCAGGATACGCACCGCTTCGGGAAGCGATACGATTTTGGAGGCGTTTGCCCTTGTTGTTGCAGTCACAGGATCCCTCCTCTTGATGCCTTGACGTTACACCGGCTGCCTTGCCTTCGCATACGCGTTCGCCGGCCGTTCCAGCCCGAAGTGCTCGCGCAGCGTCTTGCCGGCATAGTCGGCGCGAAACAAGCCTCGGTTTTGCAGCTCCGGCACGACGAGCTGCAGAATGTCGTCAAGTCCCGCCGACATGTAGGGCGCCATCAGGTTGAAGCCGTCGCTGCCGCGCTCGCGGAACCAGGCGGCCAACGTATCCGCTATTGAATCGGGCGTGCCGACGACGATAGAGTGGGAGCGGCTGGCGGCATACCAGCGTCCGACTTCGGCCAGCGTCAACCCCTCTTCCTTCGCCTTGCGGAAGACGAACGCGAACCGGCCCCGGCTGCCGCGAATGCGGTCTTCGATATCGGGGAACGGGCCGTCCAGCGGATGCTGCGACAAGTCGTAGTTCATGCTGCCGGACATGAAGGCGAGCCCCGCGTGCGGATGAATCAGCGAATCGAGGTAATCGCGCTTCTCTTTCGCTTCTTTTTCAGTTGAACCGACGATCGGCATCAAGCCGGGCAAAATTCGCAACGAAGCTTGCGACCTGCCGTGACGGACGGCGCGCGCCTTGACGTCGGCATAAAACGCCTGCGCCGAACCGAGATTCGGCTGTGCGGTGAAAATCAGTTCGGCGTGGCGGGCCGCCGTTTCGCGGAACGTCTCCGACGACCCCGCTTGAATTAGCACCGGATGGCCTTGCGGCGTCCGCGCGACATTGAGCGGACCCGCAACGTCGAACCACGCGCCCTTATGTCGAGCGGCGTGCACTTTGGCAGCATCGGAGAACACGCCGGACTCCTTGTCCGCATGCACCGCCTCATCCTCCCAACTGTCCCACAGCTTCTTGACTACCTCGATGAATTCGTCCGCCCGCTCGTAACGCGTGCCGTGCTCCAGATGAGCGGACTTGCCGAAATTGCGCGCCTCGTCATCGCTTGTCGACGTTACCGCGTTCCATGCCGCTCGCCCTTTGCTGAGATGGTCGAGCGTAGCGAACATGCGAGCGACGTGGTAAGGCTCGTGGTACGTCGTCGAAGCGGTGGCGGCAAGACCGATGCGTTCGGTCACCGCACTCAGCGCGCCGATCAGCGTCAGCGGCTCGGCCGTAAAACTGGGCCGATAGGTGACCGATTGTTCGTAGCTGCCTGCGTGAACCGCTTTGATCGACAGCCCGTCGGCGATGAACAGCATATCAAGCTTGGCCCGCTCCGCCTGGGTGGCGATGCGCTTGTAATAATCGGGATCGGTCGGACTGCCGAAGTCGGCGTCCGGATGCCGCCAGCCGCCGGCGTGATGACCGTTTGCGGCGACAAATAGCCCGAGATGCATCTGTTTGCGATCATCGCTCAAGAGATCCCTTCCTTTCTTCTGGACAACGCCGTTACAACGGGTAATGGCATGCCGACGTATGACCCGGTGCCACCTGCGCAAGCGCCGGTTCCTCGCTCCGGCAGCGCGCCGTCGCCGCCGGGCAGCGCGTATGGAACCGGCAGCCGCTTGGCGGATTCGCCGGCGACGGCATTTCCCCGGCGATCGGCGCGAACGGCCGTCGCCGCTTCGGATCGGGCACCGGAATCGCGGCAAGCAGCGCTTTCGTGTAATGATGGGCGGGATGCCGGAAGAGCTCGTCGGCCGGCGCCACCTCGACAAGCTTGCCGAGGTACATGACGCCAATTCGGTTGGAAATGTGACGGACGACGTTCAAGCCATGGCCGATGAACAAGTAGGCAAGCCCGAGCCGTTCCTGCAAATCCTGCAGCAGGTTGATCACCTGCGCCTGCACGGACACGTCGAGCGCCGACACCGCCTCGTCGGCGAGTATGAACTGCGGATGCAGCGCAATCGCGCGAGCGATGCCGACCCGCTGCCTCTGCCCGCCGGAAAACTCGTGCGGATAACGATCATACCAGCCGGTATTCAAGCCGACCAACTGCATCAGCTCCTCGACCCGCTGACGCCGTTCGGCGACGGGCAGCGATTCGTGCACCCGAAGCGGTTCGCCGATAATGTCGCCGACTTTCCAGCGCGGATTGATCGAACCGTACGGGTCCTGAAACACGACCTGCATGTCGCGACGGGACGCCTTCCAATCGCGTTGTCCCATGGCGAACAAGTCGCGGCCCTGAAATAACACCCGGCCGCCGGTCGCCTTCTCGAGCTGCAGCACGACCCGGCCGAGAGTCGATTTGCCGCAGCCGGATTCACCGACGAGCCCGAACGTTTCGCCTTTGCCGATCGAGAACGTCACATCGTCGACGGCGCGGATGTACCGCTTGTGCCGCTGCAGCAACCCTCTGTCGAGCGGAAAATATTTTTTCACTCCTTCCACCTCGATCAGCGTTTCCCCGACAGCCGGGAGCTCAAGCGGAGACGGCGGCGTACCAGCCTCTTTCGTCTGCTCCGGCTCGACGACCGCCACCCGCGCTCGTTGCACTTCCGCCTCCTGCAGCAGCGACTCCGCATGCCAGCAGGCGACTTCGCGTCCGTGCAGCTTGTCAAGTGACGGCTCCTCGGTGGCGCAGCGTTCCGTGGCGTGCGGGCAGCGTGGATGGAACCTGCAGCCGCCCGGCAGCGCACTCAAGCTCGGGATGGCGCCTTTGATCGTGTACAGTCGCGTGCCGCGGTCGCCGTCAAGCGTCACGACGGAGCGCAGCAGCCCTTGCGTATACGGGTGATAGGGCCGTTCGAACAGCTGCTCCGCCGCCGCTTGTTCGGCGATGCGGCCGGCGTACATGACGACGATGCGGTCCGCCATTTCGGCGGCGACGCCGAGATCGTGCGTAATGAGCAGAATCGACATGCCGAATTCGTCGCGCAGCTCCTGCAGCAAACCAAGGATTTGCGCCTGGATCGTCACGTCGAGTGCGGTCGTCGGCTCGTCGGCGATCAGCAGCTCCGGGCCGCAGGCGAGTGCAATCGCGATCATCGCCCGCTGGCGCATGCCGCCCGACAGCTCGTGCGGATGCTGCTTCATGCGCGCCTCCGGTTCGGGAATACCGACGCGCCGCAGCAGCCGTACCGCTTCATCGTAGGCTTGCGCTTTCGTGACCGGCTTGTGTCGGCGGATCACCTCGGTAATCTGGTGCCCGATCGTAAACACCGGATCGAGCGCCGTCATCGGCTCCTGGAAGATCATTGCGACTTTGCGTCCGCGCAGCGCACCGATCTCCTGCTTCGACATCGCCGCCAGGCTGCGTCCGTCGAGCTTGATGTCGCCGTGCGAGATGCGGCCGTTGTCGTAATCGATCAGCCGCATGATCGACAGCGACGTGATCGTTTTGCCGCTGCCCGATTCACCGACCAGGCACACGATTTCGCCGGGGCCGATCGTCAGACTGACGTTATTGATCGCATTCAGCGAGCCGCCGGCAGTGCGGAAATCGACCGACAGCTCCTCGATGCGAAGCAAATCTTTCATGGTGTTCCTCCCTTCCGACCTCCTGCGCGCCGGTCTATTCAGACATCAGGCGCGCTCTTTTTTCGGATCGAACCGATCGCGCAGATCGTCGCCGAGCAGATTGACGACAACGACTAGCAAAGTGATCGCTAGTCCCGGGAATGTGGCGATCCACCATGCGACTGTCATGTAGCTGCGTCCTTGCGACAGCATGTAGCCCCAGTCCGGAATTTCTTGTACAACGCCAAGTCCAAGGAAGCTTAAGCCCGTGCCGACGAGAATGGACGTACCGACCCCAATCGTCATCATGACGAGCAGCGGGGAGAAGCAGTTCGGCAAGATGTGCCGGAGCATGATTGCCAGGTGGGACGTGCCGACAGCGCGGGCGGCGTCGATGAACGGGCGGCTGCGCACCGCGATGACTTGACTGCGAACGACGCGCGCCTTGCCGGGAATCGACGCGATGCTGATCGCCAGAATGACGTTGAAGAAGCTCGGTCCGAGCGCCACGGCGATGGCGATGGCGAACAGGATGCCGGGAATCGTCATCAGAATATCGTTGAAACGCATGAACAACGAATCGATGACGCCGCCGAAGTAACCGGCGACAAGCCCAAGCAATGTACCGACCAAACCGCCGATCAGCACCGACACGATGCCCATCGTCAGCGATTGTCGGCTGCCGTACACGACGAGCGTCCAGACGTCGCGCCCAAACTGGTCGGTACCGAGCAAGTGCGCGAAGCTTGGCGCCTGCAGCAGTCGGTCAGTCATCATGTCGGTCGGCGAATACGGCGCAATCCATTGCGGCGCGATCGCGCAAACGAGCAGAAACGCGAGCACGAACAAAGAAGTGTAGAGCAACACGTCGGAAACCGTCACCTTCGGCGACTTGGCATCATGGCGTCCCGCCAGGAGGCGCTGCGGCAATAACGCTTCGGTGGAAACCGTATTGGCGGACATCGGGTATGCCCCTTTCGTATAAATTTATCCTTACGCCTTGCGTACGCGCGGATCGACGTAGGAATACGAAATGTCGACCAGCAGGTTGCACACGATTGTAAACACGGCCGTGATCAGTATCGCCGCCTGGATCACCGGAATGTCCTTCTGGTTGATCGCGTCGACGACCATCTTGCCGAGTCCTTGCCGGGAAAACACGGTCTCCGTCACGACCGCGCCGGACAGCATCTCGCCGACGAGCAGACCGAGCACTGTAATCGCCGGCAGCAGCGCATTGCGCAGCACGTGCCGGTACAGCACGGCACGGTCGGTCAACCCTTTGGCCCGCAGCGTCACGACGAACGGCTCGCCGATCACTTCCAGCACGCTGTTGCGGATCATCCGCGCCAGCATGCCGGCGCCGGTGACGCCCAGCGCAAATGCCGGCATGATCAACTGCTTGAAGCTGCCATTGCCGATCGCCGGCAGCAGCTGCAGCTGTACCGAAAAGACGAGGATCAGCAGAATGCCGAGCCAGAACTTCGGCATCGATACCCCGAGCAGGCTTAGCAACCGCACGATGTAGTCGAGCGCGCGGTTCCGGTACACAGCGGACAAGACGCCGAGCGCCGCGCCGATGACGATCGCAAGCACCGTGCTTAGCGCCGCCAGCGACAAGGTCGCCGGCAATTGCGCGATCAGGCGGTTCAATACCGGCTGCGAATTGGCGAATGATTTGCCGAAGTCGCCCCGCGCGCTGTCCCACAAGTAGGAGACGTATTGCTGCCACAGAGGCCGGTTTAAGCCAAACTGTTCGCGCAAGTAAGCGACGCGGTCGGGCGCGGCGTCGTCGCCGGCGATCATTTGCGCCGGATCGCCCGGCAGCCAGTGAATGATCAGAAACACGATCGTCAGCGAGCCGAGTACGACCGGAATGGAAGCGAGCAGCCGTCCGATAATCGTTTTCACCATACCTGTCACCTCCCGAGCGATGGAACCGGCTTATTTTTTGGTTTACGGGGTCTCCGCAAAGTATCTGGGCATACTTTGAAGCATAAGTTCCACTTTGTGGGGCTATTTGAGCCAAGTGTCATAAAAAACGGGCCAGGCCGGCGAGTCGAACGTAATGCCTTGCACTTCCTTCGTCGACGCGACGTTGTACAGGAACAAGTAGGTCGGAATCGCGTAAACGTTCTGCGTAATATACTCCTGCGCCTGCTGGTAAATTTGCTTGCGCTTCTCCGTGTCGTTCTCCAGGTATCCGTCTTCGAGCAATTGATCGAGCTTCGGATCGTTTGCCCGGGCGATGTTGTTTTTTCCCGACGGCCCCTTGGTCGAATACAACTGCCGCATCACATCGGGATCGCCGGAAAACTGGCTTGCGGCCACGAGATCGTATTCGCCTTTCGCACGGCGTTCCGAATAGGTCCCGGATGGCAGCGATACGACTTTCAGTTCGACGCCGACCTGTTTCAGCTGTTGCGTAAACACGGCGATCAGATCGAGCCGCTTCTCGCGGTTGCCCTGCGTGTCGATCAGCTCGACGGTCAGCCGTTTGCCGTCCTTGGCGCGATAGCCGTCGGCTCCTTTCACCCAGCCGAGGCTGTCGAACGTTTGGTTCGACTTGCCCGCGTCCTGCTTATAGCTGTTTTCCAGCGTCTGGTTGTACCCGAACAAATGCGGCGTAATCGGTGACCATGCCTGGCTGAGCGTACCGAGATAAATCGTTTTGACCGCCGAGCCGATGTCGAGCGCCGAACGGAACGCTTCGCGCGCCTTGACGTCGTTCCACGGCTCTTTCTGCTGGTTCAAATACAAGTTGAAGTTGGACTGCAGCAGCTCCGTCTCCTGGACGTTGAAGTTTTTGTCCGCTTTGAGCGCGACCAGATTTTGCGGCGGGATGATGTCCGCTACCTGCACCTGCTTGCTTTGCAGCACGCTGACCCGGGTCGATTCCTCGTCGACGTATTTGACCGTCAGCTTGTCGAGATAGGCCGGTCCCTGGTGGCCCGCATTCGCCGGCGCCCAGTTGTAGTCCGGGTTTTTGACGAATTCGACCTGCGAGCTCGGCGTCAGCTTCGCCAGCTTGAACGGTCCGGTGCCGACCGGATTTTGCGGATACGCGTCGCCGAACTTCTTGACAGCAGTTGGCGATACGAAGCCGAGATCAACTTTGGCCGCGTTGCTGAGGAATGGCGAGAACGGCGTCTTGAAATGGATTCGGACCGTAAATTCGTCGATGACGTCGGTCGATTCGTACGGCCCGATTTCGTTCAGCGAGCTGGACGCCTTCGTCGCCGGGTCCTTGATCCGGTCGAAATTGAATTTGACCGCCTCGGCGTTGAACGGCGTGCCGTCATGGAACTTGACATCTTTGCGCAGATGGAACGTATAGCTCTTCTTGTCCGCCGACAGCTCCCACTTGGTGGCGAGCCAAGGCTGGAACGAATGGTCGGGCAGCTCCACGACCAGGCTGTCGTAAATGTTGCGCATCACCCGCGTCGTCGGCGCGAAGCCGGCCTTGTGCGCGTCGAGGCTGTCGTTCGTGATCGTCCCGGCGAGCGCCCACGTCAGTTCGCCTCCGGGTTTTGCTTGGGAAGCGTCGGGCTTCGCGGAAGCCGATGCGGGAGCTTGTGGACTGGCCGCTTCCTTCTTGTCGCTGCAGCCCGCCGCCAGCAGCGCTGCAACGAAGACTCCCCCGACCAATGGCCATAAAGACTTATTCATGCTCGAATCTCCACCGTTTCCGAAAGGTTGTTCGTTTCTCGCTGCAGGGAATAGCGGTTGGCCGGGACGGGCAAACCGAGATGCCCGCGAAGTGTATCCGCCTCATAATCTTGTTTGAACAAGCCGCGCTCCTGCAGAATCGGCACGACCAGCTCGACGAAATCGTCGAGGCCGCTCGGCGTGGCCAGCGAGATGATGAAGCCGTCGGCCGCGCCTTCTTCGATCCATGTCTGGATCGTATCGGCCACCTTCTCCGCCGATCCGACGAACGTGCTTCGCGGCGTGGCGAACCGGAGCGCAACTTCGCGCAGCGTCAAGTTGTTCTCCCGGGCCAGTTTCTTGATCCGCTCCGAACCGCCCTGCTGGCTGTTCGCGCCGAGTTCGCCCAAATCGGGGAACGGCTCGTCAAGCGGGTATTGCGAGAAGTCGTGATCATTGAACGGCCGGCCGAGCGCGGTAAGGGCGTCCTCGATCGTCACCAACTCCACCTTCTCCCGATACTTGCGCTCGGCTTCCTCCTCTGTTCGGCCGACGATCGGCCCGATGCCGGGAAGAATGAACAGTTCGTCGGGATTGCGTCCGAACCCGGCCGCTCGTCGCTTCAGATCGGCATAATACAGCTTCGCCGCTTCGATGTTCTCATGCCCGACGAATATCGCGTCCGCGTTTTTCGCCGCGAAATTGCGGCCGTCCTCCGACGTGCCCGCCTGGAAAATGACAGGCTGCCCTTGCTTCGATCGGGAAATGTTGAGCGGCCCCTTGACGGAGAAAAACTCCCCTTTATGGTTAAGCGCGTGCTGCTTCGACGCATCGAGGAAACGGCCGGTCTCCTTGTCCCGCGGGAACGCGTCGTCCTCGTACGAGTCCCACAACCCTTTGACGACGTCGAGATGTTCTTGCGCGATGCGATAACGCTTCTCGTGAGCCGGGTGTTCCGCCTTGCTGTAGTTTTCAGCGCTGCCGGACAGCCACGACGTAACGACGTTCCAGCCGGCACGCCCCCCGCTGATGTGGTCGAGTGAGGCGAACTGCCGCGCTACCGTATACGGTTCGCTGTAGCTGGAGGTCAGCGTTGCTACGAGACCGATGCGTTCGGTGACGGCCGCAATCGCGGACAGGATCGTCAGCGGCTCGAACCGGTTCAGGTAATGCGGACTCGACTTGGCGTTGATGCTGACGCTGTCGGCGATGAAGACAAAATCGAATTTGCCTTCCTCCGCCTTCTGCGCATGTTTTCGGTAATAAGGGAAATTGATCGCCGCGTCCGCCACCGAATCCGGATGACGCCAGTCTCCCCATCCGCCTCCCGCTCCTTGAATCATCGCGCCAAGCTTTACTTGTTTTTTGGCCATTTGAAAATATCCTCCTTGGAAATTAGTTAATATAATAGTATCCCGATTAAATAACTATGATTTAGAATCATATCCCATCCCTTCGTCGATGTAAAATGCAAAGATGTGAAGCAATGCTTCATGTTTCGTGAATTGGCCCGACGCGGAAAAAAATAATGTTTACTATTCCGGTTGGATTAGTTATTTTTTGTGATACGATAGTTATACCGAAACGTCATCGTTTTGTACAATGGAAAAACCGGAACGAACCGTTCACGTTTCATGAATGGACAGGAGAAGGAGTTGAGGGAGGATGGACATCCGTACGATCAAAACGTTTCAGACAATCGTCAGGCTGGGGAGCTTCCAGAAGGCGGCAGAGGAGCTGCTTTACGGACAATCGACGGTCACGATGCACGTGCAGAAGCTGGAGAGCGACCTCGGCATGAAGCTGCTCGAACGCGGAAAGAAGCTGCAGCTGACCGAAGCCGGGCGGTTGTTCCACCAGCATGCCGACTTGCTGCTCAAGGATTACGATTATTTGCACGCGACGATGAGCGAGCTCCTGCAAGGGGAAGCGGGCTTGATCCGGCTCGGCGTCATGGAGCCGACCGCCAGCTATCGGCTGCCGCCTATTATCGGCCCGTTCCTGCAAGAGTATCCGAAGGTGCAGATCAGCGTGCAGATCAACAATACGACCGCGCTCAGCCAGATGCTGGCGGACGGCATGATCGACATTGCCGTCTGCTCGGCGCCGGAAACCGGTCTCGGCCAATCATTCGAGCCATTATTCCAGGAGGAACTCGTGCTGCTCGTTCCCGATACGCACCCACTTGCGGCGAAGCATCGGGTCTGCTTGCGTGACTTGCGCCACGAGCGGCTATTGATGACGACAGCGGTATGCCCGTATCGCAGGAAGCTGGAAAAGGCGCTGCTCGAGAAGGGTGGCAGTCCGTATTCGGGCATGGAGATCAGCAGCATGGCCGCGCTCAAATATTATGTGCAGGCGCGCTTCGGCGTCGCCGTCGTGCCGCTTATTACCGTCGTACCCGCGCCGGAAGGCACGGTGCTGAAGCCGATCGCCGACCTCGATTCGGGACTCGTTACCGGTCTGCTGCAGAAGTCGAGCGGCGCTCATCTGAGCTCCGCCGCTGACAAGCTGATCGCCGCGCTGCAAGAAGGGCTGCGCCATTCTTCGGCCAACGCGGCAAGTTCATAAAACCGGAAGCGGCGGTTTTGTTTTTTGCATTGGGCAAACGAAGCGGGCTGCGGTAAACTATCCATATTCCTATTTTTCGCATCAAATTTATATGGAAAGGTACCGGCTTATGAGTGTGTACGCCTCCTCTCGCTTCAAGTGGATCGATCGTCATTTCCACGCGCTGACACATCGCCATTTCCGCACGATTTGGCTCGGGCAATGCGTCTCGTTGGTCGGCACTTGGGCGCAGACGATCGCCCAATCGTGGCTCGTGCTGACATTGACCGACTCGCCACTGCTGTTAGGCTTCGTCGGCGTCGCCCAGTTTTTGCCGTTCACCTGCCTGTCCTTATTCGCGGGCGCCGTCGTGGACCGCTATCCGAAACGAACGATCCTGCTGCTCACGCAAAGCTTCTCTATGCTGCTGGCATTAACGCTTTCGCTGCTTGTGTTCACCGGCACGGTGAGTTATCTGCATATCGTCGTCATCGCCTTGCTGACGGGCGTCTCGAACTCGTTCGACTTGCCGGCGCGCCAGGCGTTTAACGTTGAAGTCGTTGGTGCCGCCGATCTGATGAACGCGGTGGCGCTCAATTCCTCCACGCTCAACCTGGCTCGTATCGTCGGGCCGGCGATCGGTGCGCTGCTGATGGCGACGCTTGGTCCCGGATGGTGTTTCCTCGTCAATGCGGTGAGCTTCGCCGGGCTGTTAATTGGACTCGCACGCATGAAGATCGCTTCCTTCGTCAGACCGCGGCGGACGGATACCGGCATCGTCACGGAAATCGGGGACGGCCTTCGTTATCTGTTCCGCGATCGTTCGTTGCTGACGGCGGCGCTGCTCGTGCTGCTGATCGGCACGTTCGGCTTCAACTACAACGTGCTGATCCCGGTGTTGACGCGCGACGTGCTGCACATGAAAGAGAACGCCTACGGCCTGCTCATGTCGTGCATCGGCATCGGCTCGCTGGTCGGCGCGATTGCGCTGTCGGTCGCTAGCCGCAAAGGACCGCGGCTCGCCGTCGGAATCGGCTGCTGCCTGGCCGTCGCCAGTTTCCTCGTGCTGGTCGGCATCGCTCGCACGCCTGCCGCCGTCGGCATCGCACTTGTTTGCACCGGCTTCTTCAACATCGTCGCATTGACGACGGGCAACGCGTATTTGCAGGTGCATGCCTCGGCGGAATACCGGTCCCGCGTGATGGGCGTTTATTCGCTCGTCTTCGTCGGCTCCACGCCGCTCGGCAGCCTGTTCGCCGGCTACATATCCGACCGCTTCGGCGCGGGATACGCCTTTCTGCTGTGCGGTGTTTGCCTGTTCGCGTGCGGCTTGCTGCTTCGCGCGTTTCGTGCCGACGACGCCCGGCGTCAATAGTTGTCGTAAGCCAATTCGGACGTATGAAACCCGCAGAAGATCGGGAAGTTACGGGCCAGCTTGGCGATTTCCTCCGGCGGAACGGCTTCCAATTCGGTCAGGCGGCGCGTTCGGGCCATTTCGGCCATTTCCTGGAACGAAACGATCTGATCGGCTTTGCGGTACAGTTCCGGTCCCCATCGCGTGGCAAAATCGATATGCCGGCGTTCGTCGATCAAATCGAATTCGCATGTAATCGCCGAAATCACGTCGCCGAACTTCCAGAACGCCTCGGCGGATTTGCGCTTCTTCTTGAAGCCGCATGCCTCCCCCAGCATGGTCAGGTTCGAATACAGCTCCGTAAAGCGCTCCTTCACATCCGTTTTGCCCGGCCCGCCGAGCCATTGGAACTGTTCGACCGAATAGCCCATCTGCAGCAGCCGGCGCATCCCCATCTGGCTGTGGCGGAACTCGTCCCACATGTGGCGGGCGAGATCGAAATAAAACGGCAGCGGCATCCTGTCGACGTAATAATAAATCGCGGCGAGCGTTTCGCCCGCGAACAATTCCGTCGCGTAAATATAAATCATTTGCTTGACGCTGTCGTGCAGCACCGACATGCTGCTGTCGGAATACGACTGCTGCGGCTTCGGATTCGTATATCGGGGAAATCTCGCTTCCAGACTCGCATGCTCCGGCAGCGGTCCGGCCGGTTGTTTCACCAGGTGAGGCGGCCACAACGCATCCGGCGATCCGGACAGCCCGCCCGATTCGTATACGCTCCATACGGCCTCGACATATTTTTCCCACTCCGCCAGCTGCAGCGCCTCCGCTTCGCTATTGCACGCCGCGAACCGGATTTGCTCCTGCAGCCACTCATGTGTCGCTTCCCGTTCGACAAACACGATACGCAGTTGATCGACGGTCGGCGCGTTCAGAATCGGATCCAATCGGGCCATCAAACGGTCGTAGCGGGCGTAAAGCTTTCCCAAAACGTAGGTGTAGCTGACCAAAAAGCCGTTCTCGTCCGCGGCTCCGAACAGACGCTCGAACGCTTCGCGCGTGACTTCCGGCATCCAGTCCGCGTCGCGAATCGCGCCGGGCAGCTCCTGAATGCGCTCGTACAAACATTTGACGTTGCGGTTGTGCACATAAGCGAGCCGGCCAAGCCGCATTTTCCGCTCGTAGGACGGAATTGCCGCAATCCAGCCGGCAATCAGCTTGGACAACGCCAGCTCCTCCCACAGAAGAGGCTTCAGTTCATCGCTCGTATCGAGCGGCCGCAGAAACCGGCTCTTCAGCGTCCGTTGCCCGGATTCCGTCTTGCTCTGCAACCCTTCAAAATCTGTTTCGTCTCTCATCCCGAGCCCTCCGTGAACAATATCTTGGCAAAACGCCTCTTGATCGTAGCACGGAACAGAGAGGGCGTCTTATCCGACGGGAAGCGAAAAGTTGCAATATCGTACGCGAACGGCTATCGGTTATACTGGAGCAAACGATCGATCGAGGGGAGAGTGCTGCATGTTCTTCGAAGAGTTCAAACTGGAGAAGGGACTCGTCTTTCAGGAGAAACGGGGCGCGTTCGAAGAGCATGAACTGCACATGCACGATGTGCTCGAATTTCATGTGCTGCTGGAGAACGAAGCGACCTTCCAGTTGGTGGACAAACGGATCGATGGCAAGCCCGGCGACGTGTTCCTGTTTCGCCCGTTCGAGCCGCATTGGAATCTGGTGAAGCATTCGCACCGGCCGATTCGCTGGATCAGCATTTTGTTCTCCCCCGCCATCGTACGCTCCATTCCGGGCGGATACGCGCTTCTCGCCCCGTTCTACGCGGTGGAAGCGGTCTCCCCGCACCTGCCGGCTTCCGCCTCCGCCGCCCGGGCCATTCACCGGCTGGCCGCGCAAGCCATAGAGGAGGAGCGGACGCAAGGGCCCGGTTGGGAAGCCAAACAGTTCGCCATCCTGATCGATATCCTGACGCATACGCTTCGCCATGCCGCAAGCGGCGGACGAGACGACGGCCGCTTCGTGCCGGCCGACGAAAGCGGCGACTGGTTCGACGACGGCATGCTGCAGGCCATCGCGCACATCTTGACCGCATTTACCGAACCGATCGATGTCGAGCAGCTGGTGCGGATGTCCGGGAGACGGCGCACCTTTTTTTACCGCAAATTCAAAGCGATAACGGGCTTGACCCCCAATCTGTTCGTACAGCGCCTGCGCATGCAGGTCGCATGCTACCTGCTCGGGAGAACGGATAAATCCGTGACCGACATCGCTTTTGAAAGCGGCTATGCGTCCATCTCCTACTTCATCAACCACTTCAAGCAGTACAGCGGACTTTCGCCGCGCGACTATCGCAAATCGCTCCGTACCGGCAGCCCTTCCGCGCCGCCACAATAAAACGTTTCCCGCCGCAGCGGGCGGCAGCCGATACGCGCGCCTTGCTCACGCGCCGCCATGTTGCTTGCGGTAGCGACCCGGCGGGAGACCGGTTTCGGCGGTAAATACCCGGGTGAAATAATAAATCGAGACGAACCCGCACTCTTGCGCTATCGTTTCCAGCGGCTTGTCCGTTCCGATCAGGTCACGAATCGCAAGGTCGATCCGCAGCCGGCGCAAATAGGCGGAAAAAGACAGCCCGTCCGCTTCCGCAAACAAACGCGACAAGTGGCGGCCGGAAATATGCAGCTGACGCGCGACGTCCTCCAGCCGCAGCGGGAACGAAACGTTTTCCGCCATGAACCATTTGGCCTGGCGCAGCAGTACGGACGACATCGACAGCCCCGCTCCTTCGCCCTCCCCCTCCTCAGACCGGACCTCCCCGAACAGCTGTGCGAACGAAAGCAGAAGCGCATACGCCACGGCGGACAGGAGCGGCGCGTCTGCCGGCTGGAATCGTTCGGCCTGCGTCCACAACGCCTCCCATAACTTGGCGGTCGGCGTGTTTCCCGCGTCCGCACGAACAATGCGCTTCGTTTCCCCGAGGCGCCGAAATGCGTGCACAAGCGTCTCTGCCAACGAATCCTCCTCCGCGACTTGAAAAGACACCCACAGGATCGACAGCCCGCGTTCGCTGACGATTTGCCGCGAGATATGCGGCCGGGAACAGAAGATCGTCCCTGCGGCGAGCGGGGAAGCAAACTCCTGCTCCGAATAACGTCCCTGTCCCGACAATACATACCCCACCCAGAACGAGGAATGCTTGTGGATGCTGTTCACTGTATGTACCGGATTCGCTCCCCAGAAGTGCACGGCAAACGACAGCTCCGGACCGCTCACGCGGCTTGCGTACCGGTTTAACACCGCGTACGCATTTTTGTAGCCGGACGATAGCAGCACCAAACTCCCCCCTCGATATGTCCGCATAAGACAAAAAATTGGCTCCGCCTGCCAAAGACTTCCGCTGCGGCGGCTTTTATACTGACATCATATCAGCAAGGATTCGTTTTCGTCCAAAATTAAAAAACAAAGGAAGGTGCCGAATATGCTTGAAGCGCTTACCGCCGAGATGTGGGCGTTTTATGCCGAGCACGGCTATGTCCGTTTGGGCAAACTGTTGTCGGACGCGGAACTGGCCGGGCTGCAGACGAGGATTGACGACATTATGCTGGGGAAGGCGAATATTGCGTACGACAAGCTGCTCATGCAGCGGGAAGCCGACGGGATGAGCGGACAAACGGAGCAAACGACGGGCTCCAAAGGGCACACGCTGAACTATCGCAAAATCCAGAACCTGGAGCTCGATCCGCTGTTTTTGGCCTATATGACCAGACCGCTCTTCCGCTCCATCTGCGCAGGAGTATATGGAGAGCAAACGCCAATCGCCTGCTTCCGCGCCATGTTCATGAACAAACCGGCTTTCCACGGCTCCGTGCTTCCGTATCACCAGGATCGCTGGACGCACCTTGACCGCGACCCGCTCGCCACCGTATGGACGGCGCTCGATCCGGCGACCGTGGCCAACGGTTGCGTGACCATTATCCCCGGCACGCACAAGCGACTGCTCAACCCGGACCATCCGTCCGGCTTCCTGACCGAACGGCAGGCGGAGCTATTATTGGCGGAGCATGCCCCGCTGCCGCTCGAGCTTGCGCCCGGGGAAGCCGTGCTGCTCCACAATTGGACGATCCACGGCTCCGACGGGAACCGGACGGCACAGTCGCGAAGAGCATTCAGCGTTTGTTACATGGACGCAGCCACGACTCCTTCGAACGACGAGCCGATATCGCCGATCTTTTCCGACACCCGTGTCCCGAATTCGCCAACATGACCTTTGCTTCCAAAATGAACTGCGCGGCCATTACGATGGCATCGACTGCCTGTCCAATAACTGAAAAAGGCCGCGATATACGCGGCCCGGAAGGCCCATGATCGAAAGCAACAATTGGTGAGATTGTGGCGTTCGAGGGGCTATTTATTTTTCTTACCTGACAACCTCGACATCAAAGCTTACTCGATCCGGCATGCCATTGTAAGAACCGACTCTCTCCCCTATATGGAGCAATCCTGCACTGTCATCCCACTGTAAAGATATACTTGTGTAATGGCCATTTTCGTAATTGTAATTATCGTTTTCATCCTGATACAAATGGAATTCACCTTTGCACCCGGAATAGATCTTTACCTTAAAGCGGTCTTGAACAATTGCTCCGCTGTACGGTGCACTATCGGCCATTGGAAGAATGCTTCCTGCTCTTACGAATAAGGGCATCGTGTTGATTTCAGCATTCACGTTAATCGTCTGGCCGCCGGCAACTCTTTGACTTGTCCAGAAATCATACCAATCCGTACCTTCAGGCAAGTAGACAGAACGAGTTTTGGGAACGTGCTGAAGCGGCGTTGATTGGGGACCAAAATACATAGGGCTGGTTACAGGACATACCATCAACGCTGGCCCAAGCATAAACTGATCCTTGATTCCATAAACCTTGCCGTCATGCTGAAAGTCAAATGCGAGCAGGCGCATCATCGTATAATCGTTCAGCGTTGTCATCGCCGCCAATGAATAAATGTAAGGAAGCAACTGATACCGCAGTTCTACAAACGTAACGAGGGTATCATAAAAAGGTTCTCCCTTTTCACCGAAATTCCAAATCTCACGCCTTGTATCTGTACCATGTGCGCGGAATACGGGCAAAAAGGCACCGTACTGAAACCATCTCGTATACAACTCCCTGTATCCCAGATCTTTGCAGCCCTCTTCATAATCTCCATCCCAGAACCATGCATTGCCGCGCTTCACAAAAAATGCGCCGATATCAAGTGTCCAGTAGGGAATACCCGATGCGCACATGGAAAGTCCCGCAGGAATTTGGTCACGCAAGGTTTTCCATTTGGCGGTTGTATCGCCAGACCACAGAATCGTTCCGTATCTCTGCTGACCGATATACCCGCTTCTTGTCAGGTTCACTACCCTCTTTTGGGAAGTTGCACTGCGTTGTCCATCATAAATGGATTTGGCATGCATCAAAGCATAAGCATTGGTATATTCTTCATCCAAATAAGTTTTCGCTGTATCATGAAAGTCCACAAAATTTTTATCTGGCTCTGGTTTGATCGGATGCGTCCATTCTGGAGTAAAGGGCTCACTGGAGTCACACCACCATGCATCGATTCCTTGCGAAAATAAGCCTTCGTCAACTTGCTTCCAGTAAAGGCTGCGAGATTCATCAGAAAATGCATTATAGATATTTGAGTTTTGTAAAAGACAGTCGCGTTCTTTCATTTCAAGATAGTTTTCGCTGCTCTTATCCATATTGGGCCAAATTGAAATCATGAAATGAGTTCCTAAAGTATGCAGATCATCCATCATGCGGGGGACATCAGGAAATCTGCTCTCATCGAACGATTTTTGACCCCATTTTCCACTCTCCCAGGATTGCCAGTCCAATACGATGGAATCAATCGGAATTTCCCTCCTCCTGTATTCCATCACTGTATCGATGATTTCCTGTTGGTTTTCATACCTTTCTTGAGATTGCATGTAGCCGAAAGCCCACAACGGAAGCATGGTGGCTTTTCCTGTAACTTGACGATAACCGCCGATGATGTCGTCCATGCATTCGCCGCATAGAAAGTAAAAGTCAAGTTCTGCGGCCGACTCGTTATAAATGTAGGAACCATATTCATTATCGTTAAAAATGAGCGGTGAATAGGTATGGAATAACATCCCATAGCCATTCGTAGAAATAAAAAATGGCATGGCAATTTTCAAGTTTGCTTGATGGATGTACTGACGAGTTCCACGCAGATTCAGACTGCCTTCTTCTTGTTGGCCAAATCCATATATAGCTTCGTTTGGTGACCATTCCAACTCCAGTTTGGTATGATAAAGCGTTTTATAAAACGCTTTTTTTGCATCCAAAACGACATCCTTGACTCCATCCGCGGTTTTGATTTTTTCCGTTAAGCTTGTATCGTCCAAGATGGTCCTGTAGGCATCGTATCGATTCAGAAATTTCCCGCCTCTGGCGGGTTCTCTGACAAGCAGCTTATGATTTTGATCATAGTAAGCAAATGCGCTTGTTTGCATATCGATTTCCAGATGGATTTTATCCGTTTTCAAGTTAACCGTATTACTGGATTCGGTATATGCCCACTCACAGTCGGGCAGGAGAGGAACTAATCCGGGTCCAAGGTGATCGTTAAACTCATTAGCAAGGGTATATTTCACCCTAATGATACGATCTGAATATGGCACCAATTTTATGTTTCCATTTTCAGTTTCAAGCAGCAGTTCATTTCCCGACTTGACTACATGCTTTATTGTTGCCTGCTTTCCTTTGACCGCTTTAAGCATTTCATTGCCCCCCACATAAAATATTACTATAATATTAATGGGAAAGACGGCAAATAAACCAGTTAGTAAATTAACAAAAACTTGTCTTATTTGAACTTCTTGCAGTCGGAGGTTACATGAAAAGATATCTCGATATAACAAACTATGAAGTTACGAAATTGGAGAGTGACGACTTTGGCTTTAACTGTTTCAGCTTTACCGGTGCTGAGACCTTTCCGCATTGGCATACGCATATCGAAATCATATTTATTAGCTCCGGCGTTACTTGGGTTTATGTTAATGGAGAAAAATTCACTTGTGGTCAAGGAGATATCATCTTCGTCCCCTCGAACAGCCTTCATAGCATCATTCCTCAAAAAAATTCCACCTATAAGCCGATCATTATCGGAGAATTGCTCCTGAATCAAATTCTTGCCGATCAGCATTGTCATAGCACAATGGCGCCGTTTATGGGTCATGACGGATTTACTCGCCTGCATATTACCCCCGAACACGTACACTATTTAGAATATCATTCAGCGTTACAACAAATTTTCCGTGAACACAACTCGAAATTAATGGAATATCGGACGATGATAAAGTTGGAAATCATTAAATTGTTTGCCCTGTTAAAAAGACATCATTCTCAAATTCATGAACCATTCAGCTTTATGCAAAGCGAAAAAACACAAGTTATCATAAATGTGTTGGATTATATTTCAGCTCACTACTCCGAAAAAGTTACTGTAAAGGCAATGAGCCAATTCTGTTGTATGAGTGAGCAGCACTTTTGTCGGACATTTAAAGCTTACACAGGAAAGACCTTGATTGAATTCATAACATTACTCAGACTGGAAAAATCATATCGCATCATTCAAGGGACCGATATTCCGATCACACACGTTCCGGAGTTGACAGGCTTTTGCAATGTGAGCTACTTTTCCCGAGTGTTTAAAAAAAAATATGGATTGGCACCATCCCAATTACGAAAAATGTGCGGCTCGCAAAGCTGAACAATTTGAAAATGGGCCTTGGTCAGATGTTATTCATGAAAAAGCCCGCGTTATACGCGGACTTGATCCAGTCTATGTTCTTCAGAAGGAAGGATTCTCGATAGCCGCCTCAGACAAGCCGCCGACTACGCCTGCTGCCGCACCAGTCGTTGTAAGTTCCCTAGACTAATAGCAACGCTTTCCATCGGCGGTCGGTCGAATTTCTCCTGTTCGACGATGAACCATTCCGCATTGCGGCGATTTGCTTCGGTCATCAAGGCGGGGACCGGAATCAAACTTGCCGCCTTCCGGTTTGCCGTATATACATGCATCGCCTTCGGCGATCACAATTTCGTTGATGCCGTCCCCGTCGATGTCACCGACTGCAACTTTCGTCGTGATGTAGTCCGCGGCGAATTTGTTTACCTCCCACGGACGATTCGGGTCGCCTGTATATTTGCACCAATGTGTAACGGCGACAATCTCATTGCGAGCGTCGCCGTCCAGATCGACGATGAGCAATCCTTTTGCAGGCTGCTGTGCGGTCGCTGCCAATCCACTCGAAAATGCCGGCGTTCCTTGTTTATTTTAACGTCTGCCGGCCTGAATAAAAGTTATTTCGACCGGATGCTGCCTAATGTGACATTCATCAATACAGTACGCGGCTCTCAGGTGGCGGAAAAATCCGCTGTATCGTTCATAAATTAGAAATATTATTAATTATATCCATACTCGCGTCTCCGGCAAGTCGGCCAAATGGTTTGAGAGCGTATCGCAATTCGAAAAAATATCGATAAGATCGGTTTTGTGCACGCCCATCTCAACGGCTTCGGCATCCGGCAGGAAGGGACCGTATACTTTTATCACGAACTGTTAGCTCTTCAGCATCTCGATGACACGGAGACCGATCATACCAGCGCCCAGGATGAGGGGGGGTCCACGATAAAACGAAAAGTCCGACATCAACGGTATGATCGAAGAAATCGACAAGAGCTTCTGGCTACAATCGCCATCAAGAGACGCTACTCTCGACACCGTGGGTCATCCTCGCCAAGCTGAACCGCGCGATTGCGGCTGAGATGACAGCTACCTACACCTTGATGGATACCTGGTGCATTCATACGCCTCTCGTTCAAGAAGTGGATAACCACGGCCTCCATGTGAATGATTAACGACTGGTTGGTCAGTCAAAACAAGATTCTGTTTTCTCGTTACATTTTTCTCGGACGGGAGACTGCATCAAAGCTTTAGGATCTCGCATCCGCGCCAGCGTGCAAAATACGAATGGCATGGCCGCTGCTTTCCGGATGCGATGTTCCCGATATGCGAAGCGTTGCCCGGTGTTCGCCCGGCGGCAGCTCATCGTCCAGAGAAACGAATTTCGGCCGGTCAAATTTGTCGCAATACACGTCCCACAGCGCCGTCCGCTTCCATTCGCCCCCGTCAACAAGCACTTCCAACTCGCCGCAGTCCGGTCCGACAAGCAAACCAAGCAACAGGCTGCGCCCCCAAAACGTAACAGTCAACTCCTCTCCGACCGTTAGCGATTCCCACACGCGGGCCGGCGGCGTCCAATTGCACCCCCTCTCCGCGCTGTAATCGGAACGCTGCACCCAGCCCTCGCCGGCAGGTACGATTGCTTCGTCTGCAAGCAGCGCCGCGTATTCCCAATTGTCAGCCAGCAGCGGATCCGGAAGTTCGGTATCGCCGGAGAACATTCCATCCAAGATGGACGGAAAATGAACGTCAAGATAAGACTTGATCCATCGCGCATACCACTCGTTCCCGGCTCGGTTCGGATGAACCGTGTCTCTGAAAAGGTCCGCAAACACAGCGCCGCCGCTATCCACCAACTCGAAGACGCGCCGTGACAAATTGACGACCGGTATACCGTAGTGATGAGCTACCGCATCGTGATGCCGCTGATTCGCCGGGGTCAGCCCTTTGCGAAGCTCCGGCAATTGGCCCTCCGTCGCAAAATACATCATGATGATCGCGATCCGTGGATTATGGCGCTTCGCTTTGCGGACGATGCCCTCCATCGCTCGAATGGAGCTCCTTTTGTTGCCGGCGTCGTTGACCGCAAATTCGAGGAACAACAGATCGACCTTTCCCTTAGCGAGCACATGCTCGTCGAACCGGAAAACGCCATAGGTAGAATCCGTGCCACCAATTCCGGCATGCACCCACTCGAATGCAAGCTGCGGATGCTAGGCAGCGAGGTATTTGCAAACATCGGGTCTCCAACTTGTGCCCCCCAGTTCGGTTTGACTGTCTCCGACAGTTACCGAACCACCGATAAACGCCACTCTCTCGCGAAAGGGAAAGCCGAGTTGGCCAAGGTACGGTTTTCGCAAGACACGGCCACGAGGGCGCAAATGTAAAAGTCCCTGGAAGTTATGAAAACCCTTCCATGGAAAAGGGTGAATACAATAGTTACTTATCGTATCACTGGGGCAGCCTCACGGAAATGCTCATTTCCGCTTGACTAAGTACGGTAAAAGCATTATTTTATTTTTGTGGATATGTGGGGAGATGATTGTAATTGTTTGCAAATGAACGTCGTGTGAGAATTGTCGAGCTACTGGAACGAAAATCATCCATTTCCGTTTCTGAGCTTATGAAGTTGTTCGGCGTATCGATTGAAACGGTACGGCGCGATTTGGAATATCTAGAGAACCAACAAGCGCTGAAACGCGTCCATGGGGGGGCTGTGTCCAACAGAAAGATGAAAAGCTTCGCAAATCTCGAAAACCGCATGGAGGAAAATAGAGCCCTCAAACAAAACCTTGCGAGGAATACGATTCCGTTTATAAGCGACAATGACACGATTGCCATCGATTCCGGCAGCACCGCGATGGAATTGGTACCATTGTTGAAGGAACATTTCCACAAGCTTACGATTGTCACCAATTCCCCCGAAGTGTTCGGGTCGCTGTGCGATACGGACGGATTTACATTGATTCAAATCGGCGGGCAATATCTGCGCGATGAAAAAGCTTTTTACGGGCATATGGCATTAGATGCGATTGATCGGCTTCACTTTTCAAAGGCATTTATTTTTCCGTCGGCGATTTCGTTGCATGGTGGGATCGGCGTATTTGTCCATGAGCTGTTTGATATCCAACGAGCTTATATCCGTAATGCCGATGAGGTGTTTATCCTTGCCGACAGTACAAAGTTTGAAACTTCAGCAACCATTAAGCTCTGTGACTTATCGGCATCCCATAAGATTATTACCGATCACGAACTGCCGGAAGACATCTATGCGCGCTATAAAAAAAATGCGGTTCAAATTATCAAATCATAGGAGTGATTCCAATGAATGAGAAGGTATTGTTGATCCTGATCGATGGCATGCGTCCCGACAGCTTGGAGCGGTCCGGGCATCCTTATATTGAACAAATGAAAAGCGAAGGAAGTTTTACGCTTGAGGCGCAAACCGTTATGCCAAGCGTGACTCTGCCCTGCCATATGTCGCTGTTTCACAGCGTCCCACCGCAGCGTCACGGCATATTGGATAACAGATACGTTTCTCAGGTGCGGCCTATTCCCGGGCTTTATGAGCAGTTGCATGCGAATCGGAAAACATGTGCTCTGTTCCACAACTGGTCGGAGCTTCAAGATTTGGCGCGTCCCGGATCATTGGCTTATAGCTGCTTTATTTCAGGCGCTGCCCATACCTATGAAGTGGCGAATAAGAGGCTCACCGACAAGGCCATCGAATACATAAGGGAAGAATTACCCGATTTCACTTTCTTGTATCTAGGACTTGTCGATGAAATCGGGCATAAACATGGCTGGATGTCAGATGAATATATTCAAGCGGTTTATGATTCCTGGGTATGTATCGAACAAGCTGCAAGGATGATTCCAGAGGATTATACGATCATCGTAACCTCCGATCATGGCGGGCACGATCGTACGCATGGCACGACCATGCCTGAAGATATGACGATTCCGATATTTATGAGGGGCAAGGCATTTGTGCCCGGGAAACACCTTGCGGATGCCAATATTATTGACATTGCGCCAACGATAACTCAACTTCTCGGGGTGCAGAGCGACAAGGATTGGGAAGGCAAATGTCTCGAATAGCCACAACAAGCTTAACCAAACGTCAGTTGATCATTTTCATCACTTTATGCTGTCTGGTTTATTTTACAAGCTATCTCACACGGCTTAACTACGGAGCGGCTATTTCCGAGATTGTGAACTCGTTGCAGATCACCAATCAGTTGGCGGGTATGGCAGTCATCGGCAGTTTTATCGCTTACGGCATCGGCCAACCCGTCTTCGGCTTTTTAGGCGACATTTTGAAACCCCGGCATATGATCTTCGCAGGGTTAACGGCAAGCGCCATCTGCAATCTTTTGATTTCATTTATGAGCAACATCTACCTGATGACTTTCATCTGGAGTTTGAATGGACTATTTCAAGCCATGCTCTGGCCGCCGCTTGTGCGAATTATGGCGCAAACTCTGCCAGCCAGCAACTATAGGAAGGCAAGTGTCAGTGTCGTTGCGGCAGCCTCTGTCGGAACGATTCTCGTTTATTTACTCGTACCCGTTTGCATCTGGATTTCCGGGTGGAGGTTATCCTTTATTATCCCTGCTGTTGCGGGAGTGGTCGTTGCCTTGGTTTGGTTTGTCCGCATAAAGGAGTTTACGGCACATCAACCGATAGTTGAAGAAAAATCAATCGAACCGCGGGCCTTGACCAAGACAAGCACGCTTCTGATCTCCGCGGGACTTATGCCCATATTGCTGGTTGCCGTGTTTCAGGGGGCGTTGCGAGACGGGATTACAACGTGGATGCCAACCTACATTCAAGACGTCTACGAAATGGGCACTTCCCTATCGATAGTGAGTACAGCCGTACTGCCGGTCTTTACCATTCTGAGTGTAAACTTTGCGAGATCCGTTCAACGCACTGCCAAAAACGAATTAAAAACTTCCACCTTTATCTGGGGCATTAGTCTTCTCGCAACGATTTTTTTGATCCCGGTTTTTTCCTCCCACGCTGTGATGTCCATTATACTCATGGCCACTATTACGAGTTGCATGAGCGGCATCAATTTGATGCTGGTCAGCTATATTCCATTGCATTTTGCAAAGTTTGGGCGCGTATCGACAATCTCGGGTATTCTGAATTCATTCACCTATATTGGTAGCGCCCTGTCGATCCTTGGCATCGCCACGATTAGCGATCATTTCGGATGGAAAGCTACGATTATCTCTTGGAGTGTTATTGCATTTGCGGGAACCTTCATTTGCGCATTATATATTAGAAGTTGGAGAAAGTTTACGGATGGGGATTAACGTCGATCCGCCGTTCCCGCCGCTTCTCCCGTTTGGTTCATATTCACCATGACGCGGATCACAGCTTGAGCGATCCTATTATTGACTTGTCACTTTCCAAACCCGTCTTTATAATCAAACAGGCGATCTTAATGCCGATCCAGGCAGCGAGACGATTCGGTTCTGCGAGTCATTGGGATATGCCGATCTGAGATTATATAATGGAGGTGTTAATAATCGATTTAGAAGCCTTTCTATTCTTAAGTTTGCTGATATTGGCAGTAACGATCTCAATTGGATTTGTGCTTCTTAAATTAAAGAAAGCTTATCGGCGTTCCACGTTAATTCTACAATCGCTGGGATTAGGAGTTTTTCTTTTTGCCGTTGCATCAGCAGTATCGCTATTGACGTTTACTGACGCATTAAATCTAGTTGCAGTTTGGATCATTTATGCGTTTGCTTTCCTTATAAGCAGCTCGATAAACATATTGATCATCGTCTTGAAGTCATCAATTCCTACTAACCGCATTTGACCGGAATCGGGGTAAAGTTGCAATCTTTATAACGGCTGGTATCAACAAAGGCTGCCTTCCCGCAGCCTTTGTTGCAATTATACTGGGTATTAACAATTCAATGATCAAAGGATTGCCGTGCGAGTAGAATGTTCCGCTGAATGAAATCATAAACCGATCATAATCTTCCGCTGTTCGGTCGGAGAACGACCATACCATTTCTTAAATTGCTTCGAGAAGTGGAGCGGATAGGTATAGCCCACGGAAGCCATAATCGGGCTCGTAATGACCTCATCCCCCGCCGTTATCCCGCACACGCCAAGCGCCGTATGAATCGGCGCAAACAAAACTAAACTGCTGAACCGGCAAAATGCCCGATAAATGGAATCATGAACAGGGTGTATTCCTGCCGTGCAAACTCGCCATATCCATCGAAAGCTTCAACGATAACGTTTACTTCCAGCTCTTCGGAAGCAGTTCCCGTTATCCAGCCGCTTACTTCATCGATCGTCAACCAGTCCGGCGCATCGATAAGCTTGTATTTTACCCGGTTCACATTGGGCGAGAAGTCGGCAAATGCCCGATATTCATACAAACAATCCACATATCCCTCAACTACAGGTTGAGACAGAAAACATAAACCAGGGATAGCCAGCTTCCAAACGTCATTTTTCAGCGGCCAAATCATGCCCCCCATGAGATACAGCGCATCATCATAAACCAGTGCAGAAGCTTCATGTCGATCCTCCCACATCGCGGTAGGGACGGACAAAGGCACTCCCCCGCTGGAATTGTTCCAGCATGATGCATGCTGCTCAAATGGAAGCCACTCTTCCCCGTCCGCAGAATACCACATGTCGCCAATGTGCCGGCTTTCCGGCGCAGCTTGATAGCCGCCCATGATCCACATGCGATCCCTGTATACAATCGTCGATCCCCATATGCGAGCCGGCCAAGGCGCGTGTGCAATGATTCTCTCCCAATGGATGCCATCCGAAGAACACCATATATCGTTCTGGGCCACAAATGGAAAATAGGAGGTACCCAGCGCCCCGCCTCCGAGCAGCCAGAGCTTATCATTATAAACAAGCAAACTATGTGTGATCTGCCGCTTGGACCAAGGCGCCTGTTCTACCTCCAGAACCCACCGGACACCATCTGCAGATGACCAAATATCATTGAACAGACAATTCCCCTGCTGACCGCCCATCATCCATACTCTGTCTTTAAAGACCGCGCCGCCCATCATTCGCCTGCCACGCATCGGGCCTGTATCCGTTGCCTTGGCCCACATATCCCCTTCGCTCGAACAATACAACACACCATCGGCATCTGTAATAAATATCTTGTCTTTGAAGACGAAAGCAAGTGGAATATCCACTCCAATATTCGTGGGAATATCACTCGCCTTGATCCAGGTCGCCCCGTCGGAAGAATGCCACACATCATTGGCATATTCCGGGGTATACCCACCGAATAACCACATGCGATCCTTAAAGATCGCTTCTCCAGCGGAATCTCTCGGAGACCATGCTGCATGCTCGATCACTTTTTCCCATGCAGGAGTTGCATGTGCTCGAAAAAATTTCAATTCGTATGCTTGTAATGTGATCCCGTCAGTGGCAATGACCTTCATGTCAAATACATTGCGACCCGGCATCAATTCAAAAGCTCCAGTTCGTTTACCGCTCATAAGTTGATGGCCGCATATCCATAATTGTATGCCGTCAGTGAATGTTGCTTCAAAGGATACGGTATCAATTCCATAGTGCAGATAGGTATAGGAATATTGATTGCGTTGCATGGCGACCATCTTTATTTCACCAAATGGACCATAAGCAGTTATCTCATTAATCATAGCGGCACCAACTTCAATGCATTATCAGCGTAGATTTTGGTTAATACCTCTTGCGGCAGTCCCAGAGAATTCCTGATGAATCATGATGGCGATTTAACGCATTGTGCCTGGACCCGGCTGAAATGTCGCAGATCAGGTTGGGATAACGACGGAGCATCTCGAAATTTTGCCGCCGCCTGGTTCTTTCTTTTAGCCGATAATCGCATCAAGCGCCGCCCGAACCTTCTCCTCGACAACCGGATCGTATGGAGAAGGAAACCCGTGCCGATAGAAGAAGTCATGCGCTTCGTAGCCGCCTTCCGCCAATTGCCGGGCTGTCGGCACGTAACCGGCATTCCCGTCGGTCAGGCCGAGCGCCACGATTCCCTCGCCGCCGGCGGCTTTCGCATGACTGCCGTAAGCGGCCACCATCTCTCCGCTCATGCCGACAAGCGCCAGCCCTTCGGCCAGCGACAAGCAGCCGAACCGAAGCGTCTCCTGCGGCTTGAGAAACTGCGGAAACGCGAGCAGTTTGCGGCTGCGCGCGCCGAGCAGCCCCGGGTCGTCGCACCATGCTTCCAGCTCGGCCACCGTCGGCACCTCGCCAAACGGCAGCTCGACCTCCAGCCGGCGGACATGGATGCCGGTCGTCGCCAGCTCCCGCATCGGACGCGCCAGCACGGCCCGCGTTTCGTCCGCGAGTTCGCCGGCAAGCCGGCATACGTCCTCATCCGACCCGTAATAATACTTGCCGTCCCGGATCAGCCCCGGCCGCACATCGCCGCTGCAGCCTTGCAGGAACAAGGCGACGACGCCGGCTGTTTCCTCCAACTGCTCCATCGCCGTGCCCGGATAATCGGGCGAAATCAGGTCATCGTACGTCACGGTCGGATGACACGCGAAATGGACGAACAACGCCTTGTCCGACCCGTCCTCCCGGCCGAAGCGCACAACCGTAAGTGCCGGGTCCTTCGGACCGGCGTCGTCCGGCGCCATCACCCATCGGCCGCCCGCTTCCTTGCGCCGGTAAGACGAAAATTCGCACCGGCCGGCGCCGCGCCAGACGGTTACCGGCTCGAGCCCGGCCAGCGCCGCTCCGACGCCGGCGAACACCGCGTCCTCCACCCGCCGGAAATAAGCGTCATACTCTGCGTCCAGCGAGCTGTCGTATACGGCGGCGTAATAGCCGGCTTCGGGGAACGGCGCCGAATGCGTATGCGTCGCCTGGACGAATACGGCGGAGCCGTCGATTCCCCAAGTCTCGGCAATTCGGCTCTTCAGTCCTTCGATCACGTTGTGCGGAATGAATAAGCTGTCCGCCGACACGAAAACCGCATTTCGACCAGCCTGACGGAACACGGCGATTCTGGCGAACAGACGGCGGGTGACGCCGATGCTTGAACGCGGGGCCGGAGCGGTCGGAATCAGATGAATCGGACCGTTCGGCGTAATATCCGTTTTATTCGTACCGACGAATAACGGTGGCTTTACCCGGTTGATGGGAATTCCCTCCTCGTTACTGCTTCCCCGCAGGCAGCTTGACCGGAGCTCCCGCTCTCACCGATTCATAAGCGGCGATCGCGACTTCCGTCGATCTCAAGCCGTCCTCTCCTGTGACGGGCACAGGTTCGTCGTTCAACAGCGCCTGGACGAACGCACGGACCATAAATTCGTCCATGTTGTCTCCCCAATAGCTCCACTGGGCTTTCATGACGTCGTCGCTGTACACTTCGTTCTTCTGCGCGAATCCGTTCACGGACAGTACGCCTTTCGTTCCCGTAATTTCCATCGTCACGTCGCCGCCGAAGGGAAACGATTTCGAGCGCGACCAGCTCGTATCCAGCACAGCGATAACATCGTTGGCGAATTTCGCGTGCACCATGCCGGCATCGTCGACATCAATGTCATGGAACAACGTATCCGCTTCGGCGTATACTTCCACTACCCGTGAGCCGATAAACCAGTTCATCAGATCCATGACATGAACCGTATGGTCGAATACAGCGCCTCCGCCCGACATCGATTTGTCGAGAAACCAACCGCCGGGCAGCGAACCGCGATTCGTCCCTTTGATCGACAGAATCTCGCCGATATCGCCGCGCTCCACGGCCAGCTTCGCCTGCACCACCGCCGGAAGGTAGCGGCAAGGAAAGGCGGTCATCAGCTGCACGCCGTTCTCCTTGCATACTGCGATCATTTGCTCCATCTCATCAATGGCAACGCCAAGCGGCTTTTCGCAAAGTACATGTTTGCCTGCGCGCGCCGCTTCAATCGTCAATTTGGCATGATGAACATTTTCGGAACAAATGATCACCGCGTCGGCATCGGTTTGCAGCAATTCGCGGTAATCGTCGTAATAAGAGATCGACGTCGTCCATTTCTGCACGCGTTCGCGATTGTCATCGGCAATGCCGATGATTTCCACTTCGGGAAGCTTGCTGAGCTGCTGCACATAACTTTTGGCATGTCCGTGCGCGAAGCTGATCATCCCTATTTTTAATTTACGCATGCTGCTCTTTCGCCTCCTTCTTCCTTATGATCCCAGGCTTACCGGCAAACCGGTCTCGGCAGACTGAATGGCGGCAAGCGAAAGCTCCACTGCTTTCAAACCGTCTTCCGCCGTGACGATCGCTTGCGCGCCGCTATGAATACAGTCGATAAAATGACGCAGTTCGAGGTAATAGGGATCGTGGAAGGCTGGGCTTTGCGGAACTGCAACCGGTTGCTCCTGCTCTTCCGCGGCGCTTCGGAACAATTGCAGCGATTGCGTTTCAGCGCCGTCGTAACGGATGATGCCCTTATTGCCGGCAAATTCGCATGAAGTGGCAAACGGTCCCGGATATCCCCAACACGATTCAAGATTGACAATGGCCCCGCTCCGGAACCGAAAGGTAACCAACGCGTGATGCAGCCCTTCCGATAGTCGCTGCATGGCATAAACCGTTTTGACCTCGCCCAGCACCCAGCGCACAAAGTCGATATCATGGATCATCAAATCCATGATCACGCCGCCGCTTTTCGCATAATCCTTGTACCATTCTTTCGCTTTCGTCCGTCCGGGATGGCTGCCCGAACGTTTCGTATGGGCGACTCCGACGCGGCCAATCGCCCCGGCGGCAATTTTCCGCTCGATATCGGCAAAGTTCGGGAAGAACCGAACCACATGGCCGACAAACAGCCGTACGCCTTGCATCGCGCAGAATCGGATCATCTCTTCCCCCTCCTGGACGGTAGGAGCAAGCGGCTTCTCGCAGATGACATGCTTGCCAAGCGCGGCAGCTTTCAACACATACTCCTTGTGCAGCCAGGTGGGCAAAGTAACGCACACAATGTCCGGATTGACGGCGCGCATCATTTCCTCAAAATCCCCGAACGATCTTGTCTGTGCCGCATCGGCGAGCGCGTCGGCCATTTCTTTGCGGACATCGCACACCGCTACCAGCTCAACCCCCGGCATTTTCGCCAAGTTGCGCGATGTAATGCGACCCATCGTGCCGCAGCCAACAATTGCGATTTTCATATCTGCTCCCCTTTCGTTCCACGGCAGCCCCATTTATGGTCATACCAGATACTGGCGGAAATTTTCGATCGTATGAAGCGTCATATGATTGGCGTCATGATGATTCAGTGCGTTATTAATCGCGGTGCGGGACATGCAGAGGATATTGTCTCCGTCAATGATGAATGTAAAATATTGAAAGCCTACTTTCGTCGGATCTTCCTCGCGGAAATCGATGAATATCTTCACGGTCTTCCAATCGTAAATGTTATCGGAAACGAGCAGCGCCGCGACGGTTCGCATACTGGGATAATTGGCATCCACACAAATATTTCCGATCGCGATATACTTATCGCTCACTTCGTCATACAGCACATACGTCTTGGCATTGTTTCCGCTTGGCATGTCGATATACTTGTGAAAGGTCAATTTGTCTTCCGGCCGTTCCGGGTCCACTTCGAGCAGCAGCGCAATACTGCGCTCGGGTGTGCGCTCTTCCCAGCCGGCGCGAAGCAGATTGAGCAGACGGCCGTCCCTGCTTACAAGCACGTTGCCTTCCATCAATCCGCCGCCGCGGGTCATGCGATTGGGCGTGCCCGGCCATTTGGGGTCATACTTCAAAGGCTCCGAACAATACCAGTTCGCCGCATCGAGTAAATCGGCATCCTCGTCAATGGACAATACACAGACATCGTAAGTAGGCATGGACCCGTATTCCACGGAGGTATACAGCCTGCCGTTGTGGTGAAGAATCGGCATCGCGGCTTGCGCCCAGCCTTGGCCTCCCGGCAACTGGAAGGTGCCCGGGAACAGCCGGGTCGGCGTCGTCCACGTATACCCTTCGTCATCGGAAGCGCTGATCATGAAGTCGCCATACATCGTCGAACACGCCAGATTGTACAACCTGCCTTTATTCACGAACAACAAGCCGAAGAAGCAGGGATACACGTCCGTGACGTAGCGCCAGGTCGCACCGTTATCGTCCGAACGGAAGATAAGCCCCAACACCGGCGGAGTCGGATACTTGTATAAATCCATGCAGGCGAGCAACGCCCCTGAAGGCAAACGAACCAAAGACGGCGAGTTGAGGCTGTTCCCTGCGAACGAATAATGATCATCCTTCGGATGCAAATAATTGATCACCGTTCCCGGCGCCTGGCCTGTGCGAAACAAACGAACGGCGCTGGATACGCGTTCCGCTCCGGCCCGGATCACCCGGAACTCATATTCCGTATAGGGCTGCAGCGAATCGAGATGCACAACCGCATCGTCAATGGGCATCGACGACCATTCGAGCCCGATCCCGATCAATCTCCATTCCAGTACATGCGCCGAATCGGGCGCCCCATTATCGAACCATTCAAATTCGACCCCTTCCGCTTTCGGGGCAATGCGGCAAATAAACGGGATTTGTCCCTCGTCTAGTTTGTTCGCCGGTCGATAGGGCCGATAATGCCATCCTGTGCTACCACGCATGAGAGATTCACTCCTTCAGTTAGTCGTTTCGTTAACCCTTGACAGCGCCAACCAATTGTCCATGGATAAAATATTTCTGCACAAACGGATAGATCGCGATAATCGGCAATACGGTGATCATCAAGGCCGCCATCTTCAGGTTCTCCGGGTTGATTTTATCCCAGTTTACTTCTGTAGCTGCTCCCTTGGCGTCTGCGTCCGTCAGGATCGCCGTTACCAGGACGTCGCGCAATTGATATTGCAGCGTCCACTTCGTTTTATCGGTAATATAGAGCAACACGCCGAACCATTCGTTCCAATAGTTAACCGCACTGAACACCACAAATGCCATGGCCATCGGAAGAATGAGCGGCAGAATGATGCTGAACAGGATTCTCGGTTCGCTGGCGCCGTCAATCTCCGCCGATTCGACCATCTCCGCGGGCAACTGCTCAATACTGTTCTTGAACACAATCATGTAGAACATACTGACGACATTCGGCAAAATCAACGCCCAATACGTGTTGCGCAGGCCGAGCTCGGTGACCAGCAAGTAGGTCGGGATGAGTCCGCCGCTGAAATACATCGGGACAACAATGTAGTAGAATATCACGCTTTTGCCGATCATATGTTTGTTGGCAAGGGCATACCCTGTGGCAAGTGAAATAATGATCACCAGGAACGTATTGACAACCGTAAGAAAAACGGTATTCCCCATCGAGTGAAGAAACTGCGGATTGGTGATCAACCGCTTATACCCGTTCACATTGAATCCCTGCGGCCAAATGCCAATGCCGCCTTTTACAACCGCCTCGTAATTGCTGAATGAAATCGCCATCGCATTAAGAAAAGGAATGATGATGGACAGCGAAAACACGATCAACAGGATATAGTTGCATACGACAAATATTTTCCTCGATACGGATGAATGCTGCATACGCAACCCGCCAATCTTAATATAATCCCAAGCCCACCAGTTTTTTCGAGATTTTATTCGCGGCAATGAGCATGATGAACCCTAACAAACTTTGTACCAGCCCAATGGCCGTGGTCATGCTATATTGCGCTTTCTCCAAACCAATCCGGTAAATGTAAGTCGAGATGACATCCCCAACTTCATATACGAGCGGATTTTCCATCAGGTAGTAGCGATCGAAGCTGGCCGTGAAGATAGTGGAAATTTTCAGCAAGAACAACAGCACGATAATCGGCAGCATCATCGGCAAGGTAATAAACAGGATTTGCTTGAAACGACTTGCTCCATCAATTTTCGCCGCTTCGTACAAGCTCTGATCGATGCCGGCGATCGTGGCAAAATACAAAATAGCCGACCAGCCAACCCCTTTCCATATATCCACCGCCACATTGATGCCGCGGTACAGATGCATTTCGGTCATGAAGAAGCGGGGCTCCATACCGAACAGTGCGTTCAGTGCATCGTTTACCATACCGTGAACCGGCGATAATATTTGGTAGGTGATGCCCGCGACAACAATCCAGGACAAAAAGTGGGGCAAGTAGGAAATCGTTTGAATGGTGCGCTTGAATGATTTCTGAACAAGTTCGTTCACGAGCAAAGCGAAAATAATCGGCGCGGGAAAGCCGAAAACCGTATCGTAAAAACTGAAAATCAAGGTGTTTTTCATGACCTTCCAGAATGTATCGTCATGCAAGAAGTATATGAAATGCTTGAACCCGACCCAGCTGCTGCCGGACACCCCTTTAAAAACAGAGAAGTCCTGAAAGGAAATCAACACGCCATACATCGGAATATAGTGGAAGATAAACATCAATACGACGGCAGGCACAAGCAATAAATAAAGACTGGCCAGCTTCCGGGTAAACGTGCGTTTGTTCCTCGTCGAAGCAATCATGGTATGGCTCCATTCCCATTAATGTGTCGCTGGCAGGATCAAGTGAGGATAGCAGGCTGAAGCCGCCTCTCGAAGCTTTCAACGGTCATCGACGGTTTCAACCTGCCAGTCGTTTGGACACTCCCCGGATCTTACCAGCCCGCTTCGAATACGCCCAACTTGAGCAATTCCGCTTTATGTTCGGTTAAGTATTTCGTCATTTCGTCGAAAATAAAGCCGTACTTCGTATTGAACTCCGTTACTTTCTTGTCGAAGTCGCTCATCGAAATCGCGCCCATAATCGCCTGAACGGTAGCAGTGGATATAAACTGCTTCATCTCCGTCATCTTCATGTTCGCTTCGTTCGATGCCCCTTTGTAGAAATCGCTAAACTTGTAGCCTTTCTTCTCGGCGAGTTTCCCGATCGGATCCAAGCTGTCGTAAACGGCTTTGGCATAATCAGCCCCGAGCAATTGTTCCGCCACATTCTTCTTGGCATCCACACCGCCGGAAGTATAGCCCGATATCAATGCCAACTGCGACGACCATTTGCGATCCGGCGCAATCAGCTTATCCGGGTCGAGGATCCGTTTGCCGTCTTTTACCGTATAGGTTACACCTTCCGAACCCCAGAAGATGGCTTCCTGCAGTTCTTTCGAGGCGAAGCCTTCAATGACTTTCCAGGCCCGGTCCGGATTTTTGCTGCTTGCGGAAATATATAGGCCGTGCGTGTTGATCGTTCTTTGCTTGTATGGCCATACATATTTCTCATCCGTCGGATAGGTGGTCAACGGCGGCGCAAAATACATTTTGAAGTTTTTCGTCTGTTCTTGCTCCACTTTCAAGCCTTGTGCCTTTGAGACCACTCCATCTGCGGCATTGAACAGCCCAATCATGTTTTTATCATACATATTCGTATTGAATTTGGCGGAGTTGTTGGTGGCAAATTCCTTGTCCACAATGCCTTCACTATACAACTGCCTCATCAATTCCGTCGCTTTGCGATATTCCGGTAAAACGAAGGTGCTCATGACTTTACCGCCTGCAACCCGCTGGCCGTATACCGGGGCGCCGTAAAGACTGTAGAAAATATTAGCACCTTGACCAAAAATCGTATCTCCGTTGACGGCATTCGAGATCAAAGTGGATCCAGGGTTGGCCGCATTGATTTTTCGGATCAACTCTACCCATTCGTCAACCGATGTTGGCCATTTGCCGGCATTGTATTTCTCGACGAGATCATACCGGGCTTGGAGCCAAGAGCCAGTCGGCGAAGCTGAAGTCGACATGGGAATGCGATAATAATGTCCGCTTGCGGATTTGGCCAGTTCCATCTGTTCGGGAGTAATCAAACGTTTGACGGCCGGCGAGTTGTCATAATATTTCTTCAAATCGATAAAAGCGCCTTGATCCGCCGCGTTCTCGATAGTATCCGGGTAATAGCTGTGCACAATATCGGGCAGCTTGCCGGATGCCAGCAGTAAATCGTGTCGTTTCTGGAAATCAGCATACGGAGGAATATCCAGTTTCAAATCCACGTTGGCATATTTCTCCACGATATTGATGAACGGATTATCACTCGGATCGATGCCGGGACCATCCGGTACACCCGCGTTGCCCATAAACATGGTCATTTCGATTTTCTTGGCATTGGGATCCTCCATTGGTTTAGCGCTCGCGGTTGCTGAAGCGGCGGGCGATGAACTGCTCCCGGACGAGCTGTTTCCTGACGAACAACCTGCCAGAATGACCCCGAACAAACACGTTGAGACTACGGAGCTGGCGATAATCTTGCGTCGCTTGGACATGTTGCATAGACCTCCTTATTTATCTTGGATCGATATTCGCGATCCTACTGCCATTATAAATCCGGGTCAGCGGCGGATGAGGTCAATTTGGTCTCGAATTGAGAGTAGTATTCGACGAGAATATCGCATTCCGCATCGCCGTTGAATGGACAATATCGGATGATCCTGCACCCTACTGAGGACGATTTTATTCTTTGTGCTGCCTGTATTCGCTCGGAAGCATGCCGGTCTGCCCGCGAAATACCCGGCTAAAGTATTTTTCATTCGGATAACCGCAATGTTCCGCTACCCAATAGATCGGTTTGTTGGTTTGCTTGAGCAGCACCCGCGCATGAGCGAGCCTGGCATCCGTAACATATTTCTGAAATGAGGTGCCGATAATATCCTTGAAGCAGAAGGAGAAGTAACTTCGGCTCATCGACGACTCGCGGACAACGTCGGGCAATTGGAGTTCTTGCGTCAAATTCTCATGAATGTACGCCACAGCCTTGAGCACACTTTGGACAATATCCGGCGCATACGACTTCTGCAGCATCCCGATCAGTTTCTTCCGAATGTCCGTTAGCCAGTCCAGCCAGTCTGCCCAATGACGGAATGACTGTATCGATTCATGCGAATCGAGGAACTCGAGCGATACGATACGCGTCCAATCCCTCATGGCGGCGTAGAAGATGCTTACCAATTGTGTCGCGGCAGGCTTCAGCCGCTCGATCTCGGAAACCAGTCGAGTGAAATCGCCGTCATTGATCGCCCACTCCAGGGACGAACAACGCTTCTGTATGACCAGCAGTTCCTCATTGCTGCACGCCGCCTTGGGCTTTTGATTCCACTTTGCGGCAGGCAATTCATACTGGACGCATCCCCGCTCGTATTCGTAAAAAAACGTTTGCTCCTTATAGTCTCGAAGTTTGCCGCGCAGCACCGTTCTGTCTGCCCCGGCCAGGTCCGTGACGTGAAACACCGTCCAGTCGTCCAGGCCGCGAGCCTTCACCACATTCGCTGCCTCGCGGCCTTCCGACTCCCCTTCAACCCACCACAACCCCGATCCCAGATCTTCAAGGGCATGTGTTGGCATATGGCCGCGCCATAGCTCCAAATCGGGATCGGCATGAAGCGCAACCAGCACATAGGCTTCGTTGCTGCTGACAGCCCCGCTCTGGATCGTGTGATCGCCAATATGCACATTCTGATTCATGTCGTTCCGGATTCGCTTCACAATGCGCTCGAGCACTTGTTCGACCTTCTCTATTTCCAGCTGCACCTTGGCGATATAATCAATGGCGCCGATTCGCAACGCTTCCTGGATCAGCTCAAATTCCTGATGGAAGGTCAGAACCACGATCCAGACATGGGGGTACAAGGCCCGCGTCTTGCGCATCAACTCGATCCCCGACATAACGGGCATGGTCAGATCGGTTATCAGCAAGTCGACGTGATGGGTGTTCATAAATTCAAGCGCACTCACGCCATGATTAGCCTCGCCCACGATCTCCATGTCGTAATCGGCCCACGGCATCGTGTGAATCAACCCTTTTCTCACCAGCTTGTCATCATCGACGATCAATACTTTCAGCATATTCAATCCCTCTCGAAAGGAATAAATAGTCGCATCGACGTTCCCCTGTCAAGCGCGCTTTGAATATCCAGCTTCGCCCGTTCCCCGTATTGCATTTTGATCATGCGGAATACGTACCTGATCCCGATGCCGAGTCCCACTTTGCGCTGCTTTCCGGGTTCATGGAGGAGCGAATATACTTCTTCTTCCGACATCCCTCTTCCATTGTCGATTACTTCAATCAGGATAAACTTGTCTTCCGTCAGATCAGCCTTCACTTCGATTGTGCCGTCGTCGCCGATGCCGTGGTACAAGGCGTTCTCTACCAACGGCTGCAAGACGAAGCGGGGAATCTTGACCTCAAGCAGCTTGTCATCGATTTGAATATTCACGTCGAAGACGAAGTCGTAACGAATCTGCTGCAAGGTGCAGTAGTCCCGCAGCGCCTCGATTTCTTCGCGGATGGTCACCGTCCCTCCGCCCATATTGTAATACAGGATCTTGTTCAGCGTGGATATTAGCCGATCGATTTCGGTCTGGTGGTTTAATCGGGCAACCCAACGAATCGTATCGAGCGTATTATGGATAAAATGCGGATTAATTTGCAACAGCAATCGTTCCACTTCGAATTGCGCTTTCAGCTTCTCGACTTGCTCCTTCTCGACCAGCAGCTCCCAGATCGTGCTGCGCATCTGCTGGAACTTCTGCACCAAATAATCGAATTCCGCAATCTGCGGAAGCTTCAAGGGCGAATGGAAATCGCTGTGCTTCAAGCTGACGATATGCTCGCTGAACCCGGTGATAGAACGATACAGGCTTCTCCATAACACCCAGGCGAGCAACATGGCAATACAGAATGACAAGATCACAATGAGCGTATATCGCCCGATCCATGTATTTCTTTCATCATTGTAGATCGATTTCGGAATGACGAGCGCCAGCTTCCACCCTAGGCTCGTCCCTTCCTGGAAGATGTAGTTGCTGCCGATTCCATGAAAACTTCTGCCCGGTTCCGGATTCCAATAGGCGATACCCAGCGGGAAATCATGTTCCGATTCGCTGTATACGATTTTGTTCTGGTCGTCGATGATCACGAAAGCCGCATTCATGTTGGGTCGGGACTGTTCGAATATCGTATCGACGATATTCTGACCCGACTCCACATAAATATGTAGATAGTGATTTTTAAAACTGGGCAGAAAAATTTTGCGGTCAATGGAAAGTACCTGCGAGCTGGATTGGGGAACTGCCGAAAGATGAGGTCCCTGGTAGGAGAACCAGCCCTCTTTTTTCAGCAATGGGAATTGAAGCGGATTGAAGTCTGCCTTGGCCTGCGCCTGTGAAATTGCCGCCTGATTCGTATCCGAAAAATAATACTCGGTAAACCCGACGTTCGGATTCATATACCTCGTCAGTTCCATATTCGTACGAATACTGGTTTCCAATTGATACTTTTCATAGTAGTCGGTCGAAGTCAAGTATTGCTCCAGCTTGACGTTGATTCCGCCTTCGAACGACAATTGCTGGGCGACGCGTTCCAAACTGTTCATCTCGTTATCGAGCGAAAAAACCATTTGTTGCAAATTGCTCTGGATGCCGCCTTGAATCTTATTCTCGAATATGGAGAGGATGGAGAAATACGTAATGATAAAGATAAAGGCAAGCGGAACGATCAAATTCAACAGCAAGACAACAATCATACGGCTTTTTAAGGTGTAAAGGAAAAGGGGGCGTTTCCTCGTATTCGAGTCTGTAAATCGCCTCATGATCAAGACCACCCTTTTTTTTTCACCATAATAGCACAGAATGGCAGTTGGGATGAAGGACCACCATTCCCCATCTATCCAATCATTCAGAATGGTAAATCGTTGATATTGTCGGTTTCGATCCGATACGTCCGTTCATCGACTATCGTTACATGCGGGCGGCTCTTCAGCTCTTCGCTCAACGGAGTATAATGTCTGGCCTCGAATTGATAAGGTGGCTGGATAGCGTTGAACGGAGGGATTGCCCCGATGCTTCGCCCCGCAACAACCGCGGCCTCCTTGATCCGGCGGCACGCTTCCTGCGAATCGAGATGTTTGGCGCTTTCCAGCCCCGTGCCGAACTTGGTCACGGCCGTCACGATTTCCGGCACGAACATTTGCGCCTCAAGAGCCGCCTTATCGTCCCCCGCAAGGAAAATCGTCGGAACCGCTTCGTTGCCCGCCTTAAGCGCAATGGCGCCGAATTCCCCGATAAATACACCATTCAACCGATAATATAAAACCGTTCGCGAATTGAAGGTATGGTTCAAGGGGGCGTTAATGGTTCCCGCCATCGCGTGTTGGCCCACAAACAGAAGCGCACGGTAACTGCCCAACTGTTGAAACAGCTGAATGACGTTACGATGATAATGGCAATCGATCAAATCCTCCGGGAGCAAGCCACCCGTGCCGTGACCGTCCAATACATCAATGACGGCATCGGGATATACGGTGCGAAGCCCTTCGACACAGGCATTGGTTTCCCGCGCCAATTGTTTCATCGACGGCCCCTTCATGGCGATATCCGTCGTCCTCGTCTGGGCGAAGTTGTCAGTCCCGGCTACGCCTTCCAAGTCGGTTATAATCAGAAATTTCATGTTCCCCACTCGCTCTCTGCATGGATTCTACCTTCTATTATAACCCCGCGCGAACCGTATCTTGGGGTCAATATCGTCTTGAATAAAGAACACAATTGTACAGGATCGCGCAGGAGACGGATATTCGTTTCCTATTCGCAGGACGATTATGCCCTATGCGCCGCACGCTTCTATGTTATGATTCAACGTAATGTTCATGAAAAGGAGTGTCCGCCATGGCCTGGTACCTCAAGCAGATGGAACAATTGCTCAGTTCCCAAGACATCCGCATGCTGAAACAAATTTACGAGCCCAAGGTAGTCGCCATCCCGCCGGGAGATGCGCGCCGCAGTCTGTGTGTGATGCCTGACGGAGAAATTCGCTACTACGGAGAGGTAGAAAAAAAATATGCAGCCGATGATGGGGTCGTTGTGTACGCTGCTTCCCGTGATTGCGGACTTTCCTGGAAGTTGTATTACGCGGAACACAACGATGTCCTTGGCGCTTCGGTTCGCAGTCCGTATTCGGGCAAATATTTTACCATCCGCAGCTCGTTTAAAGAAGAGAACAAGGGAACCTATTTGTATAGTTCGTCAATTGGACCATCCGATCCTGCGCCGACCGTAAAGAAGCTTTCGGATACTCCATATTGGGATATTTTCCAGCCGATTGCAGTCAGCACACGACCGAACCGCTGGATTTGCACCATGCACAAGAAACTGAACAGCGCCCAGCCGTTCGTGATGATTTCGGATGATGACGGCGAAAACTGGCGCGAAGTTTACGTCAATGCCACTCCTCTGCACGAACCTGTATGGCCCCATCTTGATGTCCGTTGGCAGAATACCGGCCAGGAGCCCCACGTCACCGAATTGCCGGACGGCCGTCTGATGCTGCTGGTGAGAACCTCCCTCGACTACTTGTATGTGTATTATTCCGAAGACGGCGGCGACAGTTGGACAGATGGCGAGCCTTCCATCTTTCATTGCACATTGACCACTCCCTTCTTATTGAAGTTGTCAGATAGGCGCAACATGCTTTTCTGGTGCAACACGCAGCCGTTGCCCGAGATGAATCACGCCAAACAATGGCCGCCGCTCGATCCGAGGACAGCAATAGGCAGGGGCGAGGATGCCTTTACCAACCGGGATGCCAACCATGTGGCGATTTCTTCGGATGGCAGCAACTGGACGGGATTCCGCGAGCTGTTCTTAAGCAGTTTGCGCAATGATGCCGATTATCGGACCAAGGGCGGCGGCATCAGCGCCAACGACAAGAGCGTCCATCAATTTCAAGCGTTGGAGCTGCCGTTTGGCAAAATTCTTGTCGCGTTCGGCCAGCATGAGGTTTCGCGCAAGATGGTTATTTTCGATATCGACTGGCTGTACGAAACGTCCCGTTCCGAAGACTTCCAGACCGGGTTGGCCAACGTCAGCACACATCTGTTTGTGAAAAGCATCTCGGGGGGAGTGACCCCGGGTTATACCGGACACTGTTCCTGGAATCGCGTCAGCGGAGCGCTGCTCGCCCCCGACCCGGATGCCACTTACGGCGAAGCCTTGCAATTATGCCGTGTGCGCGATCCCAGACTGCTCAGCGAAACGCAAGGCGTCGTCTGGAACTTCCCCGCGGCGAAGAAAGGCGAGCTGTCGGTCGAGATTCGTGTTGCCGGTTCGGGGGTAAGGCTTTCGTTGACCGATCACTGGTACAATCCCGGCGACGTCACCACAAGGGAGCTTTCCCATTACTCTTTCTCATTGACCCGCGAGATTCTGCCCGAAGACGAATGGTGCACCGTCCGGGTGCGCTACGATTTGACGGATTCAGCTTTTGCCCAAGTATATTTGGCAGACAAGCTGCTGTTTAAGGTTCCGCTTCGCTTCGAGGCGCCGTACGGCCTTTGTTATGTTCACATACAGAGCCTTGCGGAAAGTGAAGATCCGAAAGGAACGTATATCCGGACATTGAACCACCAACAAATTCTTACTTGAACGAGTAAATTGATACCTGGAGATGCGACGTATGAAACGAAAGATTGCCATCGGTGTCATCGGGCTGGGGAAGCGGGGAATCGGCCTGCTGAAAGGCGTTATTTTGCCCCGGGAAGATGTGGAGGTCGTTGCGGTTTGCGATCTGTACGAGGACAGACGCGAACGGGCTTCTGCGTTGGTTGAAACCGCAACCGGACACAGACCGGCTGCTGTGAACAATTATGCCGAGTTGCTGATGATGACGAACATCGACGCGGTGATCGTCACTGCATCGTGGACGGAGCATTTGTCCATTGCCATCGCTGCCATGAACGCCGGCAAATATGTGGCAAGCGAGGTGGGCGGCGCTTATTCTGTTCAGGAATGCTGGCAGTTGATCGAAGCCTACGAACGAACCAAGTCGCCTTGCATGCTCATGGAAAATTGCTGTTACGGCCGAGACGAATTGATGGTGCTGAACATGGTGCGGCAAGGCGTATTCGGCGAAATTGTCCATTGTTCGGGTGGATATCTTCACGACTTGCGCAACGAGATCTCGGGCGGCCATGTGAACAGGCACTATCGGCTGGATCAATATATCCATCGCAATTGCGAAAATTATCCGACGCACGAGCTTGGTCCGATCGCGCAAGTGCTCGACATCAATCGCGGCAATCGGTTGCTGTCCCTCGTATCCGTCGCTTCCAAGGCCAAAGGCATGCAAGAGTATGTCCAGCGCGACAATAGCACAAATCCCGAATTGGCGGGCGTCGATTTCATGCAAGGCGATATTGTGACCACCACAATCAAGTGTGCCCGAGGCGAGACGATTGTGATTACGCTTGACACGACGTTGCCGCGTTATTATTCCCGGGGCTTCACCGTAAGAGGCACGAAAGGCATGTACACCGAAGACAATCACTCGATATTTATCGATGGACGGCACGATCAGGATCATGGCGACTGGCGCCGTCAATGGGGGAATGCGGATACATTCCGGGAGCAATACGACCATCCCGTCTGGAAGAACTATCTCGCGGAAGGCATCAAGGGTGGACACGGCGGCATGGATTGGCTCGTCTTCAACGACTTCTTTCAAAGTGTCAGGCAAGGAACGTTGCCGCCGATTGACGTATATGACACGGCCGCCTGGATGAGTATTTCCGCCTTATCCGAAGATTCGATCGCGCTGGGCGGACAGCCTGTTGCCATCCCTGATTTTACGAACGGAAAGTGGATTTCGCGGAGAGCGAAATAATCAACGGGGGCTAAGATACCTATCAATGGGGTTGCCGCGTGGGCAACCCCATTGATATACAGGAAACGATTATGGCGATAAACGACTCGCGATTTCATAATTCCGCATGGATGACACCAGGTGTCCCCGTACCGTATCTTCCGCCCTTTCGGGATCGCCCGAACGCAGCGCCTCGATAATTTTCCGGTGATATTGGATGCCTTCTTCGTTGGTGCCATTTACTGTGATCGATTTGGTCATCATGGCCTCCAGCAGGCTGGTCATCGACATGACGAAATTCCCAAGCAACGAATTACCGCTAAGTTCCGCAAGCTTGGTATGAAATTGAATGTCGAGGTCCACACGTTTCTTCAGATCGTGCTTAAGCTGTTCCATCTCGTCATTAATGAGCGTGAGCGTTTGGATTTCATCATGAGACGCTCGTTCTGCAACAAGACGAGCGGCCATGATTTCCAATGTGACACGAATTTCGAACACACTGGTAATATCCATATTGTTCAACAGTATGATTCGATTCAAGGTATTCGTCAGTTCCCGCGGGTCGGGGGTGGAGATGAAGGAGCCTTCTCCATTTCGCTGAGTAATGAGTCCTCTTGCCTTGAGCAGCATCAGCGCTTCCCGAATAACGGGCCTGCTGACACCGAAGCTGGCCGCAAGAAATTGTTCTGACGGCAGCTTCTGCTCCAGTTGCGAGGAATCGCTCAATATCATCGTTTCCAGCTTCTCCGCAATCGCTTCGTAAAGATTCGGATGTTTTACATTGAAATCGATCTCCTGCATGCATAGCCTCCAATGTTAATTTAACCATGTTGTAAGGATAGCAAGTTATCTTCAGCCGTCTCGTTGAATACTCCGCAAATGGGAGATGACATGCCTGGCGCCAACCAGGATATGTTCGTAGTCGGCTCCCGAGGAAATGATCCTCATCCCCTTATCATGCCAATATTTCAATATCGTCTTCTCTGTAGAACCGGTCGATACGCCGAACGGTTTGCCAGCGGCATTCAGAATGCCGATCGCTTCGTCAATAAGCGCGGAGGTTCGTTCGTCATATATATGGCCTAATTCTCCGATCGAACCGGACAGATCATTAGGGCCGAATATGTAGCCGTCGATATGCGGATTCTTAACGATCTGCGGCAAATTCCTGACAGCCGCTTCGCTTTCGATTTGAATAAACCGGCATAACTCGCGGCTGGCGCGATCCACATATTCCTGCGCATCATCGAGTCCATAGCGGATAGCCCTCCTCGGACCGAATCCGCGTATGCCAAGCGGCGGATACAGGCATAGCTTCATCACATAATCGGCCTCTTCCGGCGTATTCACCATTGGAAACACCACCCCGTCCGGTCCCATCTCCAGGACCTTCTTCGTAGCGGTCGGATCCTTGCAGGGGAGACGAACAATGGCCGGAGTGCCTGCCGCCTTGGCGCCCATTAGCAACGAGTGAAGCGTGTGGTAATCGATGGAAGTATGCTCTGTATCGATCCAGATAAAATCAAAACCGAGATGACCAATGATTTCACTGACACATGGGTCGCTCATGGTGATGTGCGTCCCGGCCAAAGGTTGTTGCGAAAGTAATTTCTCTCTTAGTTTGTTCATGACGGGCCTCCAGTAATTGTTAAACTGATTTTAATATAATTGGGCCAAGGAACCTGAATTATATTTATTCTGAGTCCATTATAATTCGGATTCGGCACCTTATTAGGCCATAATCGTCCTGAATAGGGGATAGTTTTGTACGAGATTCCCGCTTCATCCGCATCGATTCCAGGTATGTTGGACGATTCGAACCGACGGGTACACACATCTTGTTGGTAGCGGAGCCGGCGCTGGCGCTGGTGGGGGGGACGCATTCGGTCCGGTGCGATGCCGTTCTGGAGACGAACATTATTGCTTACTAACAACCAAAATGAGGCTGCCGGCAAATAACGGCAGCCTCGCTGTTTATGAGAAAGTTCTCGCTGAAGACCCGGCCGCCCGAATGTTGCGACAGTGAAATGTTACAGAAGATAACGTGCACTACATGTAAAGGATAGTCGTTCGGGGGAGGTCTGTATTAAGAAAACCGCACGACAATTTAGCTTAACCGTTATCCCAATCGTCTCGAATGCTTGCCTAATACTCTCACTAATAACCCAAAGAAGCTTATTGTTGCCTATCGGCAGTTGTTATACGAATGACCGTACTTTCAAAATCGGATTGGAGGCTACCCATTAGTTGAGTAGCCGACCTTCCACACCACCGTATGTACCGTTCGGTATACGGCGGTTCCTAAGTTTAAACCCGAACAGCTTTGAAATACGTTGAGAAGGTTGTATACCCCGCTTGCTCTAGTCGAGCATTGGTTACAGACGTGTTCAGGATTGGGCTTTTGGCAGTCCGCCAATAGCCTTTTCTTGTACATGCGAACTTGAAAGCCGTGTTGTGGTCTTTTCCGAGCTTACGCAACATTGTATATCAGGTAGGAATTCGTTTCCAGCGTTTCCAAATGTTCATGCGTATTCTTCGTCTCAGCCATTGATCGGTTGCCTTAAGCAAGTTCTTCATATCCGCGAGTTTGAAGTAATTCAACCATCCCGTTATGAATTGTTTCAGCTTTAATTTCAGTTGGTCATATCCAAGCCCATTGCTTCTTGCCGTGAGCTCTTTTATTCTGGCTTTCATCTTGCTGGTGCTCTTGGCGTGGACACATAATTTGATTCCGTGTTTGGTCGGGTAAAATCCGTATCCTAAACATTTGTTCTTGCCGATGTAGGCGACCACTGTCTTCTCTCGATTCACCCGAAGTCGCAGTTTCTTTTCGATGAACGGCAAAATGTGTTCCAGCATCCGCGCCGCAGCCCTTTTCGTTCTCGCAAACAGAAGCATATCGTCCGCATATCTGACGAACTTGATTCCTCTGCGCTCCAGTTCGCGGTCCAACTCGTTCAGCATGATGTTACTGCATAGGGGACTAATATTGCCGCCCTGTACAAGTCCCAGCTCTGTCTCCTCAAATTTCCCCTTGTTGATTGCGCCTGCCATCAGGTATTTGTGGATCAGGGATACGACTCTGCCGTCTTTAATCGTTCTGGACAGCAGTTCGATCATCTTCGATTGATTGACTGTGTCGAAGAATTTCTCCAAATCCATGTCTACGACATAGGTGTATCTTTCGTTTGCGTAGGCCTTACATTTCCTTAAGGCATCATGCGCGCTTCTCTTGGGGCTGAATCCCATAGCTGGTTTCAGCGAATACGTCCGCTTTACCGTCTCTTGCCACGCCCTTACCTTCTTCTTTGCAGCTTTTCTTTACTCGCCTTGCGTACACCCCATAATGACGGGATCCTTTTGAATTGTTCATCCGGGATATGACGTGAAATGAACTCGTCCACGGTTATCGCCGGCCTGCGAATATACCGGCCAATATACCCCAGTTGTACTTTAACGTTCCCACTTTGCTTCAGCTTCGCAAACGGAATGTAATCGTACGTATGTCTTCCACTCCCCGTTTGCCGTCATGCCGCCCATTGTGACCAGCATATGTACATGGGGGTGAAAGTTTAATATGTTTCCTTATCCCCCTCTTCACGTGAACAATAAAGGCGACCAGTTCCTCGCCGGTACTCGCTCGCATGATACACCCGTAACAAAGTGCTCCAATTGGGGATACCATATCGCAAAAATGCTATGGAAGTGGGAAAGAATAATACACACTCATAGACCCACGCCTTGTCAGGAACAATTTCAATATTTGAATCTTGGGTACACGATTTCAATTGACGCCGACAACACCGTCCCCCGTTTCAGCCTCCGCGAAAAATCATTTCTCGCGTGATAGGATAGTGAACAGGCGAGCGAATTGAATGAGTCAATTCCCCGCGGCACATACGACACATGTTATTGTCCGAAATCGACAACTGGTACAAGCTCCTGTCACGCCAAAATGACAAGAACTTCAACCGATAATATAAAAAGCCCATTAGTAGCGGGTTTTTATTCGGTATATGTTCTTGTCACTCGACAAGCTTTTATTATTTCCATATTATCTTATATCTCAACTATGGCAGTGCCAAAATCAGCTTCAGACTACAAGTATCAACTAAATGGATAGATTGACTCGGGTCATCCTCGCCAAGCTGGACCGCGCGATTGCGGCTGAGATGACAGCTACTTACACCTTACCTGGTGCACTCATACGCCTCTCGTTCACAACAAACGCTACATTGTAGACGGAGAAAGATTTTTCACTGTATTCCGGATTTCGAGTTGCGTTACTACGACTTGTTGGTCAGTCAAACCACGATTGTGTTTTCTTGTTACATTTTTCTCTTGCGGGAGACTGCAACAAAGCTTTAGGATCTCACATCCGCGCCTGCATGCAAAATACGAATGGCATGGCCGCTGCTTTCCGGATGCGATGCTCCCGATATGCGAAGCGTTGCCCGGTGTTCGCCCGGCGGCAGCTCATCGGCCAGAGAAACGAATTTCGGCCGGTCAAATTTGCCGCAATACACGTCCCACAGCGTCGTCCGCTTCCATTCGCCCCCGTCAACAAGCACTTCCAACTCGCCGCAATCCGGTCCGACAAGCAATCCGAGCAACAGGCTGCGCCCCAAAAACGTAATAGTCAGCTCCTCTCCGACCGTTAGCGATTCCCACACGCGGGCCGGCGGCGTCCAATTGCACACCTTCTCCGCGCTGTAATCGGAACGCTGCACCCAGCCCTCGCCGGCAGGTACGATTGCTTCGTCTGCAAGCAGCGCCGCGTATTCCCAATTGTCAGCCAGCAGCGGATCCGGAAGTTCGGTATCGCCGGCGAACGTTCCATCCAAGATGGATGGAAAATGAACGTCAAGATAAGACTTGATCCATCGCGCATACCACTCGTTCCCGGTTCGGTTCGGATGAACCGTGTCGCCGAAAAGGTCCGCAAACTCAGCGCCGCCGCTATCCACCAACTCGAAGACGCGACGTGACAAATTGACGACCGGTATACCGTAGTGATGAGCTACCGCATCGTGATGCCGCTGATTCGCCGGGGTCAGCCCTTTGCGAAGCTCCGGCAATTGGCCCTCTGTCGCAAAATACATCATGATGATCGCGATCCGCGGATTATGCCGCTTCGCTTTGCGGACGATGCCCTCCATCGCTCGAATGGAGCTTCTTTTGTTGCCAGCGTCGTTGACTGCAAATTCGAGGAACAACAGATCGACCTTTCCCTTAGCGAGCACATGCTCGTCGAACCGGAAAACGCCATAGGTAGAATCCGTGCCACCAATTCCGGCATGCACCCACTCGAATGCAAGCTGCGGATACTTGGCAGCAAGGTATTTGCAAACATCGGGTCTCCAACTTGTGCCCCCCAGTTCGGTTTGACTGTCTCCGACAGTTACCGAACCACCGATAAACGCCACTCTCATTGTTTTGTGTCCCCTTGTTGTTCTGATTAAAGTACGTCCATCTTATCAAATTTTCTCGCTCACGTGTTGAAAGGATTGACGTCGTCACACAAATCGAAATGGTGAACGAGGCAAGCGTCAAATACTAAAGTGGGACCTGTTCATGCGAAAATAGAGCTACCGCGCCAGTGGAGGATCCAAGCATGGTTAGAATGAGTCAACGTCAAGTATGCGTCAAAACCTGTGCAGGCCAAGAAAGCGGACTTACGATTGAAATAGTGGTGCGAAACAACAGGGCATTCTTTCGACCGACTTCGGTACTGTAAAAACAAGTACAACTCTAGTACATCATCAAATTTTTGACGTTCACGTATGCGCCCCAAATCAGTTTAATCCGAATAATGCTGCTGAAATAAAAAACTCTCAGGATCTATGATCCTGAGAGTTTATATTCATAGTTGGTACCGGCGAGAGGACTCGAACCTCCACGGTTTCCCACTCGATTTTAAGATTGGCGCAATGGGAGGAGGCCTTCAAAAATCGCCAATAGCCGAGAAGCCGCGTGGGACAAGGAAAGTTTGGTTTGGGTGGATTTACCAAATTCAAAATACGTCCCTTGTTTTCCGAAATGGTTTTGCGCGCTCGCTTTTCCCTAGATTGGCGCGGCTACATGCCGTCAGGCGCACCAATCATTTTACCGCACCAAACTCCCGCCGAAAATCGGGAGGTAAAAACAAATGACGCAACAAGAAAATTTTGTTGAAACCGCTGTAGCAATAACTTATGATACCGCTGCCGCCAACCCCCAACACGCCGAGGCTGTCCGGATGTTTCTGATGGACTGCCGCTGCCGCAATTTATCGCCGTATACGATTGAGGGGTATCATGTGTATCTCACGTCTTTTCAACGCAAACTCGAAGCTTGGCAGCTCTCCTTGGATACTTTGACACCGAAAGACCTTTCCGTCCGGATGATCAACGAAATGCTTGAGCAGAACCTGAAGCCTAATACGATCAACGGTAAAATTCGAACGCTTCAACAATTTTTCAAATTTTTATACCATGATGGGCAGATGCAAATTAATTTGGCAGACACCCTGAAACCAATTAAAAACGACCAAAGAGTGATTCATACTTTTACGGAAGAACAAGTACAACACATTCTCGCTGCCCCTGACCGGAATACATTCACCGGTCTGCGGGACTATACTATTATGCTTCTCTTCTTGGAAACCGGAATACGTGTCATGGAAATGTACAATTTAACGATTCCTGATATCAATTTTGAAGAAAACACAGTTCTCATCCGGATGGGCAAAGGAAGGAAATTCCGCAGTATACCGATTCAAGCAACTTGCATTGACTCCTTAAAACACTATATAGCTGAACGAGGAAGTCAATCTTTTGACAAGCTTTGGATCACCGTGTTCGACTCACCGATGGCAAGGAACTCCATGATCCATATGGTAAAGGATCATATGGCTAAAGCAGAGATTACTGGCGTAAAAGGTGCCTGCCATATTTTCAGACACACAATGGCAAAGTTTTTCCTCTTGAATGGTGGCGATATTTTCACCCTGCAATACTTGCTCGGACACGCCAATTTGGAAATGACCCGTTATTATGTCGAACTATTCAATACCGATCTCCATAAGCAACATGAAAAATATAGCCCGATTGAAAACCTCACGAATGAAGCGGACTTTGCTGAAAGTGAGGTGGAATAAGAAATGGAATCGACCATCAAACGCAGAAAAAATACGATTGCATCCGCCGCGGCGCAAGCAACTACTTCTTCGACGAGTGTTTCACCGAAACGCCAAATCAGTTTTCCTAATCTACTACAGTCCTTTACGAACGAATGTCGGGCCAAAAACCTGTCCAAACGGACCGTGCAATTTTATGAAGAAAATATATTACAAATGAAAAAAATATTCGAAGCTCAAAACTTGGAATTCAATGTACTTGCTTTAACGAACCGGGAGATTAAACACTCTTACATCGGGCATATGCTAACAAATGGATTAGCCAGCAACACCGTGAACGGCCGAATCAAAACTTGTAAAGCATTTTTCAAGTATCTGTTTAGGGAAGGATTCATCTCCACTAATTTGGCGGATGAATTGAGATTGGTCAAAACTGAAAAGAAGATGATCCAGACATTCACCAAAGAACAGGTACTCGCCCTGCTCAATCAACCGAACCGTCAAACCTTTACAGGGTTTCGAGATTACACGATGATGATGGTTATGTTGGAAACAGGGATGCGGGTTGGAGAGTTGCTGAATCTGAAGATCACCGATATATCCTTTAAGGAAATGGAAATTCGAATTACTCGAGGAAAAGGCGCTAAAGCGAGGCGAGTCCCGATACAAAAAACATGCGTAAAAATATTGAAACAGTATATAGAAGAACGCGGTAACGTGGATACAGATTGGTTGTTCGTCAACGTGGAAGGAAGTGCTCTCCGTATGCGGACCGTTCAAGAAAATATACAACAATACGGCAAATGCACCGGAATATCCGGCGTTCGTGTATCACCTCATACCTTTCGACACACGATGGCGAAGTTTTATATCCTGAATGGCGGCGATGTCTTTACCTTGCAACAAATTCTAGGTCACAGCACTCTGGACATGGTCCGCTATTATCTAGAGCTTTTCAGTAAGGATATTCGGGAACAGCATCAGAAGTATAGTCCGGTCGAAAATATGACTCTACAACGAATCAGGATGTAAATAATTGCAAATTAGGGATTGCTTATAAGCGATCCCTAATTTGTTTTCACGTCTTTCCTATTGTCCCCAGTGCCATTCACGTCTTTGACCCATGACGTGTACCGCTAACCAAAGGGACAGTCGCTGCCATTGATGGGACAACTGCGCACCATTCTCATGACTGGAAGAGCAGTGGAATGAAGTATTTTCACTTTCTTCTAGCCACTATCTGCTTTTATTCCGGCCCTCCATCTTTCAAGTATTCTTCGATCGCTTCAACTTCTGAAATGTCTACCAGATGAAACTGCACAACACATGATTTACATAAACCGTATCGGAAACCTTTGTTCGTACAGCCGGCAGCCCGGCATTTTGATTTCAGAATCTTTGAGATTTTCCTACTTGCTGGCTTGACTGTTGAATTTTGAGCCTGAATAAGAGGGGCAAACCTATCGAAGAATGAATCAATTATGAGACGCTCGCTGTTATCCATGTTGTCAGGCAAGCTGAAATGCTGTTTGAGAAGCATGATCGCATGAATATCAGACTTTGATAAATATTTCGCCACCAAGCTCATAGCCCTCCTCAACTATCGTTCTCAGGTTCTATACGAACTCGTTCAGCTTCCATTTTCTGATTACGCCAGTCTCTCTGAATGGGGGATGGAAGTAACTAAGTCAATACGCGCCTTACGCTTGATCAGTACAACACGGTTTGTTTTGGCGAGCTCCACAGCATTTGGAGAAAAATCCTGGATTGGTTATTACCCATGCCTCCGACGCCGCATAATGTGCACTCGCCCCCGTAACTTGTTGAATCGCGTCGACACCCACGGTTCTTTCATATCGCTTCGCCTGTACAACGGTGCGTTTCCCCGATAGGGTCAAAATTAAATCGGCTCCAAAGTCGTTGGATTTTGGTGCCAACTCCACCTGGTACCCTTGTTGTTCAAATAGCACCTTCAAGTAAAGCTCGAATTGCTCGCCCTTCATGACATCGATTTGCTCAATACCCGATTGAAGTACTTTTCTTCGCCATGCTTGATTCCTTTGCCGTCGGATAACCCTTGGAATCACCCAAATCAATGCCATACACCTAAAACAATAAACCAAGGGAAATTTTGAAAAATGACAATGATGATGGCCAAGCCGACAAGGAAGGCAATAACTTTTATTTCCCACTTCATTATTTTTCTTTTTTTTAGCTACCAGCAAACGCCCCCAAAGAATGATACATATAAAATAGTTGAATGGTATAAATGTATCATTCGAATTTTGCTATTGCAATAACGACGCAGCACAGCCGCCAACACAGTTTGCCAGAGAACGGCTAGCCAACTATGAAGTGAATGTATAAGATGAACTGGTGGAAGCCATGAAATTTCAATAACCGCCCGACCGGGTAATAGGTAAGAGAGAGAACTACCGGCAATCTTTAAACAATAACAACAATCTATCCTAATTTGAGTTGAAGTGTACCGCGGCGAATATTTATCCAAGGATCAACTACCAAATCCGTGGGTATGTTTTTCTAAAGTGATCCCAGAAACGTAATAGATCCTTGGTAGAGGTAAAAAGGAAACCACAACGCGAAGGTTAGTCGCATTGTGGCTCAATTGTTAGTAACAATTACATAAACTATATATTATTTTTACAATTCCATGGATCATTTTTGGTGTGGAATAATCTTTTCGGATAAGATTCCCTCCTGACATATTAAATAACCTGCATGCGCACGTTGCATTGTAGTTTAGTATAGTACCATTTACAATGGGATTCATAAGTAATTTTCGGGGTCTGCATCAACTCTCCATCCTGAGTTTTCAATGTATTTATAACTTACCTCTATTTTAGATGGGTTCATTTTGGGATCGAATGAGCCCACTTCAAAAAATATTTTTACGGTTTCTCCACTGAATTGTTTATTCAATATCGTTGTTTTACCCCAGTCAAGCATTGAACCCCAATCAAGAGGGCTAAATGCAAGATTACCATCAATCATTCTTAATTTTAATCGACTAATAATCTGATCAGAAATTGATTTTGTGAAGACCTCTTCTAAATACGATTCAATTTTTTCTTTCGTGTTAATCTGTTCGCAGATATATGCATAGCCGCCATCTTTGCTATTTATATAAGTAAAATCTTTACATGGACCTCCTCTTTGAAGCAACATAGCATTTCTGTTACGAGCTTCATCAATTAACTTCATTAGATCGGAATCAGAAATTTCAGAATATTTTTTTGCCGTTGGGCTCGATGTAGCTGTTACTATTGCCGTTGGTGTTGCTGTTGGTGTTGGTGTTGCTGTTGGCGTTGGTGTTGGTGTTGCTGTTGGTGTTGCTGTTGGTGTTGCTGTTGGTGTTGCTGTTGGTGTTGCCGTTGGTGTTGGTGTTGCTGTTGGTATTGCATTTGCCCTAGAATCTACATTCATACAGCTACAACAAACTACCATCGTTACTATATAGAGCAAAATAACCTTATACAGATTCATGCTCATATACCTCCATATTTCTCAGGTAAATTAATTTGGTGTGAATATCCTAATGCTTAATATACTCCCATTATTTTGATAAATTTGTGTTTTATCTAGTGTCGTTTGGACCCCTCCCCAAGGATCTAGAACTATTATATCTGAATCCGTTTTCCCTCCGTCTTTGTATCCAATTGCAACTACAAAGTGAGTACTGGGATTGCCTCTGCTATCATAACCATTGGTACCAATTATAGCTGGATGTTTTTCGTCGACATTTGTTCGAACATCTGCATACAAATTTTGCACTGTGTAAGTGTTGCTTATATCATGTCGGGTATAATCCATACCAATTGACACTGCCGCGGGTTGAAAGTTCATTGAAACTCCTCCTCCTGCAAAATCCTTACTAACCGTATAAAAATCCGTATTAGCACCATAGTAATCGGCAACCATAACAAATGATGAAACTGCACAACCCGCACTTGAATACGGTCTCTGATCGTTTGCAGGTACACCTTCTATGAACCCAGATTCTGTTCCAGAAGTAGGTGAACTTGAAGTAGGTGAGTTTGATGTAGTGGGGGATGAAGTAGTTGCACTTGGCGCAGGATTTTTAGCAGCCCAGACTTCATCATTTGCATACACTTTGTTTGGTTCAGTTGGATCAATGTAAACATTGTTAGCATCTAACTCCGCCTGAGCCCATGCTCTTATTCCATCACTTGGACTATTGTGAGCCAAATCGTACAAGTACGTATACTGATTTGCATCCCATTCGGCATGAGCTGCATCTTTACCCGTCGGGTCGAAATATCTCAACGGGTTATTGTATCCGTACGTATATAAATTCAAACTAAGTGGATTTTCTATCTTGCCTTCGTACGTATCTTCTGATATAAATCGTCCCGTATCTGGATCATAGTATCTCGCGCGTAAGTATATATATGACGACTCATTATCTTGGACTTCGCATGCATATTTATATGGATTTTCCATCACCTCACTTTCAGAAATTACCTTTCCCCAAATGTCATATTCGTACGTGTTTAATATATTACCATTTTTATCTGTAATCTTTACAACGTCACCGTGACCATTAAAGAAGTAATACCCTTCCATGGTTTGTGATGCGGTTGTGTTTTTACGATATAACAGTGTATTCCCCCAAACATTTCTCGCTTTGCTGTTTCCAGCGCTATCAAGTTCTGTTTATGATCAAATAGAAATGGAGGTTTTGATCAATAGAAATTCCTTGGTGTGATCATCAGGAAATCCCTGATCGGATCACGGAAAAATCCTTGATCAGAACTGGAAAATAACTTGGGTGAGGAAATCCCTGCGACGTCATCGGATCGGCCACAATTCTCCTTGTGTGCAACAAGGAGGAGAAAGGATGACGAAGAGCATGGAGCAGATCCACCGTGTGAAAGAGTTACAGCGGCAACAGTTGGGACCGTATCAGATCGCCAAGGAGCTGGGGATGGATCCGAAGACCGTGCGCAAGTACATGGCACAGGAGGATTTCTCCCCGAAAGCGCCGGAAACGCAATTGCGTGAATCCAAGCTGGATCCATACAAAGCGACGATCGAAGCATGGCTGAAAGCAGATGAGCAGAACCGATACAAACAGCGACATACCGGCAAGCGCGTGTACGATCGGCTATGCAAGACGTACCCGGCCTTCGATTGCTCGTATCCGACCGTCAATCGCTACGTGCGACTGGTGCGTGGACGGCAGCAACTGAGCAAGAACGGATTCCTTGAGCTGGACTGGCATTCGGGCGAGGCGCAAGCCGACTTCGGCGAATGCGACGTGATTGTGAACGGTGTCCATAGCGCCTGTCGTTATCTGGTCGTATCGTTTCCACAGAGCAATGCGGCCTTCGTACAGTGCTTTCTGGGTGAGACGGCGGAATGTCTCTGTCAGGGACTGATGGATGTGTTTCAGCATGTCGGTGGCGTGCCGAAGCGTCTGGTTCTGGACAACGCAACCGGAGCCGGCAGACGCATCGGCGAAACCGTCAGGCTGACGCAGCTCTTTCAGCGCTTTCAGGCGCACTTCGGCTTCGCGGTCACGTTCTGCAACCCGGCCAGCGGACATGAAAAAGGCAACGTCGAGAACAAGGTCGGCTATGTCCGGCGGAACTACTTCGTCCCGTTGCCGTCGGCGCCGTCGCTTGTGGAGTGGAACACGGACTTGCTGACGATGTGCGACCTGGACAACCTCCGCGAGCACTACAAGAAGGAGACGCCGATCTGCGAGCTGTTCGAAGCGGACCGTCAAGCGATGCTACCCCTGCCGCGGCTGCCGTTCGAAGCTTGCCGCTACGTGCATTTGAAAACGAACGGATACGGAAAGTTTGTGCTGGACGGCAAGCATACGTACACGTCGTCACCGATGCAGGCCGAGGAGGAGATTGTGGTGCGTGTAGGCGCTCACTTCGTAGAACCGCTCGACGCGGCGGGCGACGCCATCTCCAGACATCCAAGGCAGTTTGGCAACGTCCGCACGGATACGGTCGATTGGTTGACGATGCTCGATGCACTTATTGCCAAGCCGGGCGCCTGGAAGAACAGCGTGATGCGCTCCCAGATGTCCTACGACGTACGCGACTACATGGACGATCTGGACCGCAGCGGCCTCCGGGACGCGCTGCGCATGGTCAAGGACTTGTCCGGACGCTACGGGTTGGATGTGGCGGTCACCAGCTTGCAGGAGACGATCGTACGCCGTCGTGCGGACGGCATCTCGGCAAACACGGCGATGATTGCTGCGCGGATCGCCGGCTATGGGCTGGATACGGCCGCGACGCCGGGACCGGACATGCGATTGTACGACGACGCGCTGATGCCCCAACCGACAGGAGGTCTGTGATTGGACAGAAGCGAGATTCGTAGCGAAATTGCCCAATTTTGCAGACAGCTGATTCTAAGCCAAAATGCCGTGCGGCTCTGCGATTTGGAAGCGACGCCCAAGCAAGAAGAGTTTCTGCACCAAGTGTTCCGGGAAGAGCTGGAACACCGCGAGCGCCTGCGCAAAGCGCGTTTGTTCCAGCGTGCCGCCTTCCCAATCCGCAAAACGCTGGAAGGTTATGAATTTCACGCCATGCGTCTGCCGACGACGCTAAATCCGGACGAACTGACCTCGTGTCAGTTTGTCCGGGACAAAAAGAACCTGGTGCTGTTCGGGCCGGTAGGCACAGGCAAAACCCATCTGGCCATTGCGCTGGGCGTGAAGGCTTGTGAACTCGGCATGGCGACTCGTTTCTTCACCGCGGCTACACTTGTAACTCGACTGAGCGAGAGCAAGCGCGCCGGGGCACTGGAGCGCACGATGAAGGATTTGGAGAAGACGGAGCTGCTGATTATTGACGAATGGGGCTATCTGCCGATGGACCGGGAAGACGCGCAGCTCTTGTTCCAGGTCGTGGCCGCCAGCTACGAACGGAGGAGTCTGGTGTTGACGACGAATCTGGAATTCTCCAAATGGGGCAGCATGTTCACGGACGACCAGATGGCGGCCGCGATGATCGACCGGTTGGCGCATCACGGCCAACTGGTTGTATTCGAGGGCGAAAGCTACCGCTTGAAACACGCCCTCATGCGCCAAAAGTAACGGTTACAAATTGGAAACGGACCAGGGATTTTTGATGACCAAACCAGGGATTTTTCGATGATAAAACCAAGGAAAACCCGTTGATCCGACCAGGGAATTTTCGTTGACCAAACCAAGGAATTCTACTTGACAAAACACAATCAAGTTCATCAATTACCTTGCCAGCTACATACACATAGCGAGAAAACTCACCATTTACCGACTTGGTAGCTCGAAGACCATCCCAATAATACGTATACTCTGCAGTTGTATCAGATTCCTCGTCAGTAATTATTTTCAATTGATTAAGTGCATTGAATTCAAGCTCCTTGTTTTCATTAACAAATCCAGTTTTTTGAGGGGCACTAGTACTTGTCGTCTGTCTATTTCCTTTTTCATCATACTCATAATTATTCTGCCCTGTGGGTAATATTTCCTCTTCAATTCTATTTAAACCATCATAATGAAAGGTATACACTGTTGAATTCCGATTCCAGGTTTCGATATTCCCCATCGCATCATAATTGAATGACTCTGACCAATTTGCTGTGGAACTGTTGTTATAGTGATTCACTGAAATTAATTCATCGAAAGAATCTCTTTTCACCTTTTGGTGTAGACCGTTTCCAAATAATGAATCTGTTTCATTCAAATCACTCGATATTGTATAGGAATACGTAACTGGTGACATAATCGCTGTATTTGATGCATCCAAATAGTTTACAGTTTGAATTCTACTCAGATCATCAAATGTATACTTTACTTTTTGGTGATCCGGATACTCAATTGTATCCATTCGATCATTACCATCATAATTGAATGAATACACCTTCCCCGCTATAACTTTTGCGTCATTTAAGTTCCACATGTTATACGTATACTCGATCGATTCATTGTCACTATTACTGGCTTGCTTAATCGAGCGAGTAAGAGGGAAATAATTATACTGTTGCCAGTATATTTCCGTTTCTTCCCCATCTTGAATCGAAATTCTATCTTGTTCACCAAAAGGTGTATAAGAATAAATCGTTTTTTGTCCATTTTTGTCAGTATAATCGCTTAATAATCCATTGTTCTTATATTGGAAATGTTCTTGAAATCCATCAGCATCAGTTTTCATCATTACCCAGCCGGCTTCATTATATGTTTTTTGTAGAGTCAAAGTACCTTCAATACTTTTGGAAGAGACGGATCCAAACCGACTGTAGCGATACTCGTATTCCTATCCTTCATTGTCTTTCACATACAATAGATTCCCCCAACCATCATATTTATAATATGTGGTCTGAGTCACCGAGCCCGAATTGATCGTATTATAAGTTGATTGTCCAATTGTATTATATCCATTAGAAGACGATCGTTTCTTCAAATCATTTGGAGACTTAACGATGGTATTAAGTAATCTACCATATGGATCGTAGAAGGAAAGTTGTACTTTTCCATCAGCTTCAACGGATTTCACAACATTTTGAAGAGTTTCCATACCTGTTGTAATATTTCGAGCAACATTTGCATACGAATACACAGATGTTTTTCCAAGTGGTTCTGTAACACTTGTAAGTCTTCCAAAGGAATCATAGACGGATATCGTTTGATTCGAACTGTTGTCATATGGTCTACTTGTAACAATAGCCCGGCTGTTGGGATCGAAAATCGTTTTCGAAAGAATCCGGCTTTGTGCCGCATAGGTCGAATCCAGTACAGACTGTATGGATTGTACTTGCTGACCAAACGGTGAGTAAATACTGATTTGTTTCTCCTGACTGGGTAGTGTAACCGTGACTTTTCGTAGATTGTCATCGTAGGCAATCGATGTTGTCCGGTTGTCCGCCCCTATCGGTACAAGCGTTTGGGTTAACAAACGATTCCATGTATCAAAAGAGTCATTTAACACTTTTGTATGATCGGGATATTCTGTACTCACCAGTCTGCCGAAAGTATCATACTCGTACGTTAATGAAATCTCGACAGGCGAGAGCGCTTCTCCCAGTGTAATTTGCGTAGAAGAAGTTAAGACTTGCCCTTTCGCATTATAGGTATAGTCACGTTGAGTGATCGACGAAGTTAAGCCAAACTGATCCCCTGTACCGGATTCCGTTGTTTGTAATGCCCTTCGGTCACTATTGTAACTTGTATAATTTGTGACGATGGAATCGTGTTGTTGTGTAGCAGAAATCGTTGGGTGGTCATATGTTTGTTTTCTCTCTACTTTACTTAATTGATTTCTTTTATTAGGATCACTGTCATTGCTTGCAAAGTACGTATACAATTCTTCCAGTACTACACTTTCATCTTCAGCCCGCATTGTTTTGCTTGAAATTTGATGAAAGGGCCCACCATACTCATAGGTAGTCTCATTACCCAATTTATCAACAATGTTGAGTGGATAACCCCACGTATCATATGTCCTGGTTTGTGATACCTTCGACGTTGCAGCGGGAGAACTTGGGCTTATTATGGTTGTCGTTTTATTACTAATCAAGGAGTCCGCATTTTCGTATCCGAATCGATCGATCGTTTTTGGTACTTTCATGTTGCTGTCGTACTCATAATACGTTACTGCATCTTGATAGGTGTATTCGACGCCATCCTCCGTAAAGGCCAATTTGTTGATACCATTATCCGCATTGGTGGAGCTTACCCAATTTGCAATCAAGTTATGTGCACATGACAAATCCTTCAATGGCTTGCAAGGTCAAACGAATTCGCTTTCGCTGCTGCTCGTCTGTCACGTGCTCCAAAGGATCCGGATCGCCTTTCCGACGATAGAGGCTGAGCTTCGGCATGGCCGAACTCCAGAAGCGGTAGCCGAATGCGCCAATGACTTGTTTCATTTCTCGAAATGTACATTCGATCTTGAAGCGATAGCCGTATGCGGTGTGGATCTGCAAGGGTTCCAGGCTCAGGTCGGTGCTGACAAAAATCGAAAGACGTTCGTCTTGTCGCACGAGTACAAAGCTCAGCTTCTGATATAGCCCCTGACCCCATAACAAATCTACACGCAGATAGGACACCGTTTCTTCCTTGCCGTAGAACGTCACTTTGGCCGTTTGAAAATCGGCTGCGCGTGTCTGAAACAACGCGGCGAGCTTCACCATCTTGCCTTTCTTTGGCGGACGCCCCCGCCCTGGTTTCTTCGCCGCAGGCGGTTCGTAGGCAACGACATTCATTTTGGCTCGGGTTACGATGTGTACAGCGGACGCATACGTATGGTTGCCTTCGGCTAGCCGCTGTAGGGCGGGAATGGACAAGTAGTAGCGGTCAAGCAGAAGCAGCGCCCGGCCAAAGATACCCGCAGCCGTAAAGTCTTGATTGATCACTTGCACGACATGGGAGGCTTGCCGTTCCTCGGATGAATCGTCCCAGCCCAAGATCGTTTTTACGCCGTCCTGCAAATTGAGGAACAAGGGCAAGCAAAACCACTTTTCCGCCGTACCGGCCAGCACGCCAATCGCGCCAAAGAAGTGACCGAAGATGTATTCGCCTTTCGATGAATTCTCGGATTCCTGATGCAGCTTTTTCACACCCGGCATGTACCTGGCTTCTTTGGACTTCTTCATGCCATCGCTAACGAGTAAAACACATCCGAGGTATCGTACGATCGGCGCGTTCCGATTCACCGCTTTGTACCAGGAGAGTTGCAGCGATTCCAGCGACCAGGCGGCGGAACGAAAGAAATGAAGCATCGTCTCGTAATGACGCAGATTCAGCGCAAGCTCCCGCACAATTGAGGTCGCTCCGAGATGATCGGAACGCACCATAAGACCGACAACGATTACGACAATCCACTCGTATACTGCGGCGCGGGAGAAGCAACTTCGAAAAGCATCGGGTAAACTATCCAAGCAACTCTTTCTAGCGATCTGCTCTCCTTTCCGGCCCAGGAACCGTAAGGATATCACAGATTCGCTTGATTGGGTTGTTTTACCATGTGTCAATTTTTTGACGAGAACTTTTCACTGTCCAGCATTTATAGTACCTCATCTATAAATGACGGTCCAAGTAGGAAAGAATATAAGCCATGTTTTGAGGCTGATACTCTCCCCTCCTATCATAGAGCACGCTGTGCTCATGTTCCGGCAACAAGACCAGCGTTGCTTCGGCACCGGCTGCTTCAAGCGCGTTATGGAAGCGGTACGCTTGCATTACAGGTACAATCAGATCCGCTTCCCCATGCAGGAGAAGGAATGGCGGAGCATCGGGATGGATCCATGCAACAGGACTGGCGCGACTCAGCAAATCCGGATGATCCTCCGCTCGAACGCCGAACAGTTGATCCAGACTAGAGTGATGCAGCAGTTTCACCTGTCGTGATTGCCCAGAATCGCCGAGCAACGGCGCGAAAGCGCTACTATTCCGTTTCAGCATGGCGCTCACCGCATCCCCCCAAACAACCAGCCGGTTCAAATCCGCGGCTACCGCGGAGGCGACGACAGCTCGTACGGAGGAATGGCAACTGTTATCGTTGCAAGGTACCGGCAACTCGGCAACTTGGATCTCTTTCTCACCGAGCAATCCGAGCAGCGCCGCCAGATGCGCGCCTGCGGAGTTTCCCCAGATGCCGAGACGCCCTTTGTCCAACCCCCACTCCTCTCCTTGAAGAGCGATCCAGTGAATCGCCGCTTGGCAATCCTTCAGCTGGGCCGGAAACGGAGCTTCCCCGGACAGTCGATATTCTGTGCTTACAACAGCATAGCCGTTCATGGCAAGCGGCAGTGGCTGCAAAACCTTGCGCGTGCCGGAGTGCCAGCCTCCTCCATGAATGTAAAGCACGACGGGACATTTCCCCGAAGCTCCTGCCGGCTTCAACAAGTCCAGCTTGAGCATGCGACCATCGACACTGGCAAATTCTATATCGGGCACATACTCAACCGATTCGGGGAGCGGATATTCCGGCAGCATCACATTAACCGGCAAAAGAGGTATCGTGTATTTAGAGTCTTGCGTCTCGGGTATAGCTGCCAGCATCCGTTCTTTCCTCCCTCAAAAATCGAATTCATTAGGGTTCCATGTGCCCCGGTGCGCAGCGATGCTCGGAAGCGCGTGCGAAGTAGTCGTCCAGCGGCTCCAGTTCGAATTCTGCGACGATGTCCATCGCGGTGAATGCCTCCGACTCGCTTGACAGCAGAACACTGCCAAGATAACCCGGATCGTGAATGATCACCTCAGGCCCGTACTTGTTTTTGATCGCTTGGAATTTGGTTCCGTTCTCATCGATATGCAGCACTACCCGGTCCATATTTACTTTCGTCGTCACAAAAGGGTAGTAGTTCGTGCTTTTCGCCACCGTTTCCCCTAGTGGCGATACAATCGTGCAAGGTTGCCCCGAGATAGCGCCGGCAAAGTAAGATCGGCAAGAATAGGCCCAATAGCCTTGCATGAGCCCGCCGTGGTACATGGATGGAAAGACAATTAGATCGGGCTTTGCCGCTTCATACTGTCGACGCAAGGCGTTAAAATTCAAATCGAAGCAAATAGCGGTAGCCACTCGGCCGAAATCGCATTCGAATAGAGGAGCTTCCTTTCCGTACAAAATACCGTTTTCTTTGTTTTCGGAAGGGACGAGATGATTTTTGTGATAAGTCCCGACGGTCTCGCCATTGCGCCCGAACAGGCGCATCGCGTTGCGCCAGTTGCCGTCTTCTACCTGTAGATGAGCCGGGTACGTCACATAGCAACGATGCTCCGTCGCCGTACTAATGAGAAAATCGGCGACTTGGGTTCCTCTTCGTTCATAGTAAGCCATGCGTCGTTCTTTCGGATATGTCCCCTTAAACGGTCGATCGCATGCTTCCGGCAAAACGACGATGTCCGGTCGGTCCGGAAGCACGCGATCCAGAAGCCTGCGCCAATGCTCGATCATGAGGTCGACCGCTTCCTGCGGCCCGACACTGGCCTCCAACTGCAGGGGAGCCGGTCCCAGGCAACTGATCGTGATATAACGCGCCATACATATGCCTCCCTTCGCGCCGATCGTTGCAATTTTTTTACAGCCGGGAATTTGAGCGCTTTATTGTGCGCGGCGAATGCGGATCCGGCGTAGCGGGAATAATCGTCTGGAATATCGCTCCATGCGACCGGAACTCCACCGCGATCCTGCGAGAGCTTGCCCGCGTTACCTCCTCTACTCCGTTCCCGCATTCGTTCTTGACTGGCGTTAGACCGCCTGAGTCGATCCCGACAAAGCTTGTTCCACAACCGCCTGAATGGGCTCCGGCTTGCCGCTCTGCAGCGACGCGATCGCTTGCAGGATCATCAAAGTTGCGTACAACCCGTCCACATGGTTGATGAGCGGCGGCGTGTCTTCCCTGATGCATTGCAGAAAGGCCCGGTTTTCTTCCAAAAAGCCCGATTCGCTGCCCTTGTACACTACTGTAGGCTCGCCATCCTCTTGATACGTTAAAGTCGTTAGTCGATCGCAGATCGTAATCGACTTGTCCTTTGCGAACAGCTGCATGAAAAACTTGCTCGTCTGCTCCGGACACCGGCAGTCGCCTTGCACCAGATTTCCGGCTGCACCATTGGCAAATCGGTAGACCGCCACCAGATTATCAACCACACCGGTCGGTTGATAGTAGTTGCCGCCTGCAGCGTATACTTCTACAGGCTCGGATCCCGCCACATAGCGCATAATATCGGTCGAATGGCAGCCTTGGCTGATGACATTGCCTCCGCCCTTAACCGGGTCGTTCGCCCACATATTGTCCGGCCAACGGTTGTCCATCATTTGCATAGTGACAACCAACGGTTCCGGAATCAGCTCCTTCGCCTTCCACAGCATGTCGAAGTACCTCATCTTAAACGCCGTGAACAGCTTTTTCCTGCTTCGGGTAACCGCCTCTCCGATGCGCAAGCAGTCCTCCAAGCTCATCGAGAGCGGCTTCTCAACCAACACGTGCTTGCCAGCGTTCAACGCCTGGATACTGAGCTCCGCATGGGAGTCATGCAGGGTCGTGATGTACAGTGCGTCGATGGATGTATCATCCAGCAGCCTCTGCACGTCACTCGTTGCATAGTCGCCGCCGAATTTCTCCAGCAGCTTGATGGCATTCTCCTCGAACACATCACAATAGGCGGATAAGTACGCGCCTTCCAGTTGACCGACGCATTCCGCATGAGTCCTGCCAAGGTGGCCGCAGCCGATAATCCCTACTTTTACTGTTTTCATGGATTCACCAGTCCTTTATCGACCCTGTACAACAGGATCTGTTTTATGAAAGCGTCACCGGATAACGGAAGAAAGAAAGTGGCGGCATATAAGTCAAGCTGTCGAGCGGCAGGTATGTCGATGGGTTGCGTTCGGCTCCGCCATTAATATAGCCATGTCCGACGAGCGGACGACCAAGTGTCAGCCTTACTGTGTCACGACCGAATATCGTCCATGCAAGAACAGGCACATCCCCCGCTTCGTCTTCGACCGCGTACAGCGGAGCCTGCTGTCCGGTATGCAGCAAGTAACCGCCGACAAACGCATAGCTCACTAAAATTGCAGGCTCCTCAGGGATACCAGAGTCAATGCTGTAAACAGCGCTTGCGACCTCAGGCGCCTGATAATGGAGATGACCGCCGTAAACCGTAGCAATGGCGGATCTCGCCATTCGCTCTCCAATCAACAGGTTGCCTGCTGAACTGTTATGGATCTCGTCGGAAAGAGGACAGTCGATCGCCGGCACGATGGACACATGCGGAATAACGCGCGCCGCGACGCGTTGTTGCTCCCGGACAGTCCCCCATGACAGGTTCTCTTCGGCGCTCGTAACCGGCCCCGTTTTCCGATTCAGTTGTACCGTAATGACCGGGAGCGCCTCGTTCCCCAAGTCGGCGCGAAGCCGCTCGACGAAAACGCGGAAGCGGGCGGCGTATGTATCCCGCTCACTCGGAATGCAGTCGCTGCAGCCTTGGTACCAGACCATGCCGGCAACGGAGCCGCCTGCCGCGCTGACAATATCGATCATATTGCGGTACAAATGTCCCTCTTGCTCCGGATTCCATGCCCGCAGCGCCGAGCCGCCGAGCGCCGTCTGAATCAACCCGATCGGATATCCAGTGTGTCGCTTGACAATCTTAGCGAACGCCAGAAACGGCGAATGGCCCGGATTGGCTCTCTCCCGATTAGCGGGATGAATCGTATCGGTCGATTCGTTAAACGGATGCGTCGCCAGATCCCATCTCCCGCTGTGCCGCAACAAATGAATGCCGATTTCGGGCGGGTCCAGTACGGGGCCTCTTCCATACCCCGCCGCATTGCTCTGGCCTGCGATGATCCAGAGGTCGCCGACCCCTACGTGATGGATCATATCTCCGCGCGACGCCCATTCGATCTCCGGATTCGCGTTCGTCTGAAGACAAGTCTCAATGCGATACAACCCGCCGGCAGGCACCTGCGTGATCTCTATCTCCCACCCCTGGGAAGCTTGCATCGTCGCCGCCTTCCATTCGACGATGGCAGCTCCGGTCGATTCGTCCACGACGCGTGCGTACACTTGTCTTCCGCCCTCAGCGGCAGTAGTCGAAACCGCCCAGGTTCCCGACAAAGCGATTGTCCCGTAACTGTCCCGTTGCTGTACGATCGACCAATGCTGCGGACCCTGCATAATGATAACTCCGATTTGCGACATGAACGACAACCCTCCTCGATCGCTTCTCCAGTCTCCTCAGGCCATCGTCGCCAGCATATCCAGTGTAACCCTGTATCGTAACGACTCCCCGTTCCGATACCGCTCGAACTCCTCCGCGGCGTATTGTCCCAGTCGCGCTACCTCGGCATTCATGCTTCCTGCGATGTGTGATGTGAGGATGACGTTGTCCAACGTCATCAACTCACTGCCCTCGACTACTGGCTCAGGGAATGTGACATCGAGCAACGCGTATCGCCCCGGTTCGTCCTTCAGTGCTTGGATCAGATCCTCCTCCACTACCTGTGCTCCACGACCCGTATTGACAAATGTGGCGTATGGCTTCATGCGACTGAAATGCTCCTTGTGGAGAATGCCCTGCGTTTCCGGCAAGTTGGCCAGATGGTTCGATATCGTATCGCAGGTAGAAAAAATATCGATTAATCCGCTTTTCATTACACCAAGTTCGGCTGCCTTCTCGTCCGAAAGGAATGGGTCGAACACTTTGATAGAAAGGTTGTAGTTACTGAGCATCCCGATAACCAATTGGCCAATCATCCCCGCTCCCAATAAGCCTACTGTCGCCCCGTAATTGCCCTTATAACGGCCTTTCACGGCGGCTGCCTGCTTGTGCCCGTTTTGTTTGTATTGCCTAGCGTTATTAAAAAAGCCTTTGTTCGCCAACACGATCGTCGCAACTGTAAATTCCGCCACGGGCACCGCATTGGCCGCCCAGGAGCTTACCACAATGACGTTCCGGGCCAGAAACGGTCGGGCGAAATGTTGAACTGATCCAGCTCCATACAACACGATTTTCAGATTCGGCAAATACTGCTGCAGCTCAGCCTCGGTGAACTTGGCAATCCCCCATGTGCTGAAAGCAACTTCTACATCATGCAGTTGCTCCTTGTGTTCTTCCAAGTTGCTCTGATTGATGAATGTCGGGTAGAAGTCCATCTCTTGCTCTAGCCGGCACCGGGTTGCCGCATCGAACACCTCGAAAAGCTTACTACTCTCCAACTCCGCCAAGTAGATGGCTTTCCTTCTCTTTCGTATCATCCCGTGATCTCTCTTCTGCGCAAGTACAGCACTGCGGGTCCTTCAAAAGGAGCATGGATCAAATACCGTTTTCCCCCGACAACCGTCATTTCCGGAACGGTATTCCTCCATTCCTCTTCCGTAATGCCTCCGCCATTGGTTGTGATCCCGGTATGAGGGTTTAACCATTCAATTTCATAAGTACATTTTTCCCCTCTTAAGTCCACCCCTTCCGTTCCGCCCGCAGGCAGAAAAATTACATATTCATAACCGGGATTGGCCAGGCAGTACGTGGAGGTGCACAGCTCATTGCGTGGAATGCAAGCGTTTAAGTCCATTCTCCTTGCCAACTCCACTGTATAGCCCAAATTCCGGCGAAGCGGATCCCATGCATAATAGTAGCGCGAGTTCTTGGAAACATTTCTGTCCAACCAGCTCTTACGTTGATTGCCACCGGCAATGGGCTCCCAAGGGTCCATAAAGATTACGTTGATACCTCTCGTGAAATTCTTCCATATCCATGCTACTTCCCCGCCATGGCCCCAGATATGGTCGGTGTCATTAATAATCACTTTTCTCCCATCTGCCGCTGGAGGGTTGCAGCGATATTCAAAAACCGGACCGCAACTCGGAGAGATCCAGTCCGCATTCGTAGCATACAGCTCCTCAGTGTCCTGGCAAGTTCCTTCAGGAGTAATGCCTACGGGATGCTGCCTCGGCATGCTCCGTTCAACCTCATGCACGTAATCGCAAATATGAGTTTGCCACTCAAGCGCTTCCTTGGTATGAGGCATCTCGTTGCATATTTCATATAGCACATTGTCCAGGTCGTTTACGGTCTCTATCACTTTTTTTACATACGCTTTTTGCCACTGCAGAATCTGTGGACAGTTCATCGAAAAGAAATTCCACGGCCTTCCATTCCTTATAGTGACATCATCCGTGATCGAGTTGATATTGTTGGCAGGATTCATGGGGCAGTAACCCCATGAGCTTTCTTGAGCCGTTGAAGAATTTTTGATGCTCCATCCCTCAAACAGCATAATCGCTACATAGATGCCTCTGTCTCCGGCTTGCCGAACACGTTCTCTCAAGCGGAAGAAGTAAGGCTCATTCCATTTCGACAGATCGAATTTCGGCTCTCCGTCGTTTGCCGTACCCGGGCCGGTACGGGCATAAGGCTGCGGATCAAACAAAATCGGAGTCTCCGACCAAGCTGCATGTTTGGTTTGCATCCATTGCCAATAACGGAGAAAGTTATGTCCATGGTCTACTAGCATTTGCAAGAAGGCGTCATACCCCATATTTTTCCGAGGCTGCGGCTCAAGCCACATATCCTGCATGACCGCCCATGTATGGGAACCGGCCAAGTATATGGACTTGCCTGAATCATCCGTGAAATATCTCGGATTGGTCGCATTATAGCGCAAGGAGCCATTTATCCATTTATTCATATCGATTTTTCCTTTCATTGTTGCATCAACAGCAAAGCTAATTCCGTTATTGAGGTTCGATCCGCATCGTTCCATACCGCTGAAATCGTGCTGTATAGCAACACATTCTCAAACCCCTTTAATTGGAATAAACTTTAACAATTCCACTATATCCCGAGGCATCAGGGTAACTCCGACTCCACTGGAAATGAAATTGGCGATTGTTAGTATCTCCTGGCCTGTTCCAGTCACCTTGGGACTGAAGCCAGCCGTCATTCTATAAAGGACCGCAGGGGTTGATAATTGCTACTCATGTTATCAACCTTTAACGGAGCCCATCATGATTCCTTTAACAAAAAATCTCTGGAAGAATGGATATACGAACATGATCGGGAGTGTAACCACTACTGTAATTGTCATTCTGACCGTTTCAGGAGTAATATTGTACTGGCCAGGAGTCATATTCTCCATATCCTCACGGGACAGACTAACAAAGCTTTGCGCCTGCTGCATGTATTTGTACAAGAGCAATTGAATGGTATTGAGGTTGGGGTTATTCACGTAAAGATAATTATCCATATAACTGTTCCAGTCCCCTACCACGGAAAACACCGAAATAGTAGCCACGATCGGTTTGCATAGCGGAAATATAACACTCATGAAGATCTGCCTTGTTGTAGCCCCATCGATCATCGCCGACTCTTCAAGCGACTTCGGAAGGGATTCGATGTAAGTCTTAACCAAAATTACAAAATAGGCCGAGATAAGACCTGGTATGATATAAACTAGGAAAGAGTCTCTCAACCCAATATGTTTGATCAACAAATAATTCGGAATCATGCCGGCATGTAAATAGGTGGACGCAATTACGATTCTATATACGAGACTTCTATAAGGCATATCGTCCCTGGTAACCAGATAAGCGAAAAAGGTGCTGCATCCAACTGTGACCGTTGAACCAATTACCGTTCTAGTAATCGAAATAAAGAATGCATGGGAAATATCTTCAAGCTGCAAAATTTTCACATAGGTCTCTAAAGTAAATCCTCGCGGTAGAAAGGCTATACCTCTTAGCGCCTGCACCGGGTCACTGATCGAGTAGATGATAATATAATAGAAGGGATACAGGCACATAAGCGTCATTGCAGCAAGTAAAATGAAGTTTGATCCGTTAAATGCTATGTCCCATTTTGTTGTCCTTCTATGCACGTAGAATCCCCCCTTCTTAAGTCTGCAGAATGGCGTTCTTAAATGAGTGAATTTCCTCTCAATTTCTTTGCCAGTGCATTTGCACCGAATAAAAACATCAAACTGATAAGCGAGTTTAGCATATCCATGGTTGTCGCATAAGAATAATCTCCCGTTACAATGCCCATTCTGTAAGTGTAATAGCTGAGAATTTCCACCTTTTCCTGGATTAATGGGTTCATGAACACGAAGACCTGTTCCCATAATCCGCCATTATTCAGAATAGAGGTTAACCTTAACAGAAGTAGAACAAGGAAAGTCGGAATGATTCCCGGTATCGTGATATGCAAAATTCTCCCCAGCCTGCCGCATCCATCGATTTCAACAGCATCATACAACTCCTGATCGATGCCGGCTATCGCCGCTAAATATACAATCGTGCCCCACCCAACCTCTTTCCACACACTTACAAAGAACTGGAATGGCCAGGCTAAAGCCGAATTCCCCAAAATATTTAGGGGCTCTTGAATCAGATTCCATGAAGTCAGAATTTCATTTAAGGCTCCGCCATAGGAGAACATGGCATAGAATAGGGAGTACACAATTACCATACTTACAAAGTGAGGTAACGTAATTATCGTCTGAACAAAGTTTCTGGCTTTTCTTGATCGCACCTCATTCAACATTATGGAAAGAAATATCGCTATTGGAGCGTTCAAAAGCATTAATCCGCTCATGGCCAAAGTATTAATAAGCACACTTTTAATATAGGGAAAGTCCTCAACGAGATACTTAAAGTATTTTAAGCCGACAAAATCAAGTTGTGATAATTTAAAACCCAACTTATACTCATAAAAAGACAAGCTCCATCCAACCAGTGGTATAAATTTGAAAATAATCGTATAGATCAAAACCGGTGCCGCATATAGCAGCAAAGTATAATCTCTTCGACCTCTTTTTTTCTTCACCGTTCCCGGCTTTGCTGGTTCTATGGTTACTTCCAAGCCTGTTTCCCCCTTCTGGATTCATACTATATTTGTACCCCTAGAAATGAAAACACCGGTTGGGAATAACTCCATGTAACCGGTGTCAAACTCCTCATATTTAATTATAGCTTTGCCCACATGCAAGTATATGAACGATCCTACTAGGTTATTGAACTGGATTACCACTCAAGCCACAACGAATTTGCGCACGCAATCCTCCACTTGGATTATTGTTTTTGTTTATTATTTTCTTGTATTTTCTTACGAATTTTCCGATTCAAACTTTTCTACCCCTTCTCCTCGTATGTCGGAGGTATCTTGACGAATACTTGGGTGCCTTCATGAAGACGGCTTTCTATCGTCAAGCCGTATTGTTTTCCGTAATGCAGTTGAATCCTTCTATTCACGTTGCGGATTCCGATACCCGCTCCCTCATTGGTTTCCGTTACCGGGTTTCTTAGACTATCATTTAACTCCCTGACCTTTCCTTCGTCCATGCCAATGCCGCTGTCCGTGATCGCCAGGATCAAGGAATCGCTTTCACTAATTACGGAAATCGAAATGATTTCCTCGCTATCCGAGGTCTCTATCCCGTGTATAATACTGTTCTCAATAATGGGCTGCAATAGGAACCTGGGAACTTTACAATCCAGACACTGCTCGCTTATCTCATACTTCAGAGATATGTTATTGCCAAAGCGGATATTGAGGATTTCAATATAGTTTCTAACAAACTCGATTTCTTCACGCAGTTGATACATGATCGATCTTTCCTTGAAGATCGGCCTGATGATGTTGCCGAGAATCGTGATGCTTTCCGCCACGTTCTGAGCCCCGGAAACAATAGCCATGTACTTGATCGCATTTAAGGTGTTATAGAGAAAATGAGGATTGATCTGGGCCTGTAAAGCTTTCACCTCCTGTACCCTCTTCTCATCCTCCATTTGTCGGTTCTCCTCAAGCAGATGAAGTATATTGACCGACATGGTATTGAATTGCTTGATTAGAAGTCCGATCTCGTTTCTCGGAATCCGCTTAAGCGTCTTGCCGAAATTGCCTTTTCCCGCATCCAGCATCGCCCTCGACAACTTATAGATCGGCTTCAGTCTTCGATTGATCCAGAAATATGTCATCAAGAGGATAACCAGGAAACTGAGCGCGAAAGTCACGATCATAATACTCCTCAGCAACTTTACGTCATCCGATACTTCATTAAGGGGGATCTCCCTTACAAGCGTCCAGTTTAAGTTCTGGATTCGGTAATAGAATAGATTGGTCTCCGGTTCGTCTGCACTATCCGAATAGGTTATTTGACCGAAAGACCTGACGGAATTGGAATTCAACTCCTCCAAGAGTCGATTCCGTTTGGCCGTGCTTATTTCCATATTGACCGGTATCCAATCCTCATTCTCCACAAGCGTGTACACATTGAGTGCATTGTTCTCATCGGTAAACTTATTATACAAGTCAGACAGGTATTTCTCGTTTACATTGATAGCGATTACATTATTTTTGCTGTTATACACAGATCTGGTGCATTTTACAGCCGATATTACATGCATATCCGGATTGCTGATTTTATCGTTATAGAATGGAGTCGTCTCCCTCTTTAAACCTGCTTTCCATACCGTACTCGGAAAATGGCTCACAGCTTCTTTATAAATCTCGGAATCAAGGATCAAGTTTTCTTTCTCATTCAAATCCAATCTGGAGTTCCGTTGCCTGGAAATGTAATACGCCTCGCCACGCTCGGTAAATAGATCGATGGAATCGATAAACGTGTAATAGTTGAGCATTTCGCTTACAGCGGCTACCAAATCAATATTAATATAGATGGACTCGGGGGTATCCTGCTCATCCTTCTCTAGAAACGCCTGTACCTCCGTACTGGCCAGCAATTGGGCATGCGCGTCCCCGATATCTTCAACCAAGTTGGCGATATTGTACTCGATCTGCCTAAGTTGTTGGACGGTCTGCTCCTCGGTCCTGCTGCTCAATATGTGAAAGATGGCATTATAGCTTCCATAGGAAGTAGCAAGAAGGACTAGCATACATACAATCGCTATTGTGGCTAATAATTCGGTTTTCAAACTGAATAGTTTGTTTTTGATCCGAATGTTCATGCAGCTTGATTACCTTTCCAACCACTTTTTTCGATACTCGTTCGGACTTAAACCCGTGACCTTCTTAAAGGTTCGGCTAAAATAAGCCCCATCCGTAAACCCTACCCGCTGTGAAATTTCGTAAGCGAGCAGGCGGGTGCCCAGCAACAACTCCTTCGCTCTCTCAATTCGGTAATTAATCATATACTCCGAAAAATTCATATTCAGTTCTTTTTTAAACAAAGCAGAAAAATAGTTTGGGCTCAAATTCACCAAATCAGCAAGATGGTTCAGCGTTATATCTTCACTATAATGTCGCTTTATATATTCAACGGCATCGAGAATCCCTTTGCTGAAGGCGATCCGCTCTTTATTTCTGTTAACCGCACTCTTAATAAAGTCTTCATATGTGGCGTACATTTCATCAAACGTTTCACACTCATTCATGATACCTGAATAACTAATGACTAAATCTTCGAAAATGGTCTTGTCAATTTGAGAACTCAATGCGGTCATTTGCAGGAGATGAATAAAAAAGTTCCTTACATTTTCAATCAGGAAGCTGCCGTCAGCTATAAAATGGTCCACTCTGCTTTTATACTCTCCAGCACATCCAAGTCGATCCAGAAGAGGTGGAGGGACCCTTAGCTTATCCAACTTTTCTCGTATAGTACTTTTATTCGCTTGCTCGTTAAGGTAATTGACGGTTCCTATACCGCTGAATAGTCTGAACTCCAATGCTGCTACTGCTTCAGGATACAAGGTATCCAGCTTCCTGGTATCATTCCTTATGGAACTTATACCAAACGAAACCGATAGATCAAAATACCGTTTCAACGCATTTCTTATGTTTAGTATCGTATTGCCAGCAATATCATTAACTCTAGACTCACTTACTATTCCTTCCATAATAAATACGATCATATATTTGGAAAGGCTTAGATTGATTACATAACTGTCATGACTTTTTTTAGCAACTTCCCCTATCAGATCCAAAATTGAAACGTCTGGACTTTTTCCATCCTTCTTTTCATATTTACTTTGGAAAATTCCGTAATGGTCTATCTGCATCACTGCTATTGCTATTTTTTTGCCTTTTAGCTTGACGCCTTGCTGGTCAAGATTTTTGTCAAACTCTTCACTATTATAGTTAAACTCTACAAAGTATTGTTTACAAACTTCACATATCTTTTCATCCGAATGAAGGCTGCTTTTGCTTGAGTCCTCCTTATCGGGCACACCTAATTCCTTTAACTTACCTATTGCCCTGCGAAGCACAGTCTCCATTTCTTTAGAGGTCATGGTTAGCTTAACGATATATCCATCCACTTCAAGCTCCATAGCCTTCTTAATCATTTCAAACTCTTCCAGGCATGTCAGGATAATGATTCTTACTCTCCGGTCGGTTTCTCTGATCTTTTTCATCAGTTCGATCCCGTCCATTTTGGGCATCTTGATATCGGTGATAATAATGTCGGGCTTGTATTCGTTATACATGTCAAATGCCTCCTGACCGTTGGATGCATCGGACAGCAGGGCCAGTCCCAGCTCATTCCAATTGATCAAGCTCTTTAAACCTACTCTTACAAGCATTTCATCTTCTGCTATGATTGCACCGTACATAGAGTCACGTGCTCCCCCTCATGAAAATGCACCTTGCTTATTGGATGATAGATGTAGAGCACATCAATTATACCATACTTCGCAAAGGTGCATTTTCATTTTATTGCGTCTCTATTAATCCGATCAGTCGTTTCTCATAGAGCCGCTACGATCCTGTAGAGAAGAACCGCAGCTTCAGCTCGAGTAGTCTCCTCACCAGGATAGAGCCGGTTTTCGCTGCCCTCCACTAACCCAGCCTTCACGAGAATAGCCACATCTTGAACCGCATACTCATCTAGTTCGGCGTGATCCGTGAAGCCTGCCAAGACTGCGGCGCTTGCAGACACCTGCAGCCTGCCTGACAACCTCAAGGCTCGTGACAGAATCACCATCATATCTTGTCGAGTGATCCCCTTCTCGGGATTAAACAGGCCTTCTCCGCTTCCTTCTACAACCCCCAGCTTGCTTGCAGCCGCCACAGCATCATAATAGTATGCGTCCTCTGATACATCCATGAAACCGGAACCGCCTTGGGCCTCCAACTCTAGCGCTCGTACCAGCAGCAGGGTGAAGTCGGCACGGGTCAACATGGCATTCGGTACAAACGTATCTTCCCCCGTCCCTTGTACGATTCCCTTGGCAGCCATAATTTCAACTGCCGTCTTCGACCATTCGGCATCCGCCAGATCCTTAAAGCTCTTCTTTACATAGGCAATCGCATATGTGCTGAAATGTGTCGTTTTAAAGCTTACATTTCCCGTTGAAGGATCATACTTCCCATTCGGAACGGTCGTTATGGTACCTTGCGAATCTATATACCAAATGACAATATGATTCGGATGGTTCCGCTCTTCTTCCGTTGGCGTATAGGCAACGGAGAAGGATACGGAAGCCTGCAGGTTTTTCCAGGCGATCGGTTGGTCTCCGATCTTGGCCGTCAGCTCGAATACCGGTTTATCTCCGAGCTTGCTCTTCATCTCCGCGCTCAGTTGATCTTTGCCGGCTTGACCGATTGAGAGCGAGATGGATTTCCCTTGCGGAACATCGATATTGGCGAACATATTGCCTGGGACTTCCATCGTACCGAACGGCGTCGACAGTTCGTATCGGGTTTTGTTATTGCCTGATGTCAATGCACTAACCGGAAGCTCTTGGACGTAAGCGGTAGCGCCTGGTATCTGGACAACCTCCAGAATCACGCGTTTGATGCCTTGGTTGTCCTCCCGGGTTTCCTTAAGCGCTTGCAGCAAACCTGTCTCTCCCAGCTTCGATATGGCTTCGCCGGTTGCGGAATCCAGCTTGGGCTCAAGTGAAATGGCGATTGTGTGCTTGTCGTCATTCGGGCTTGGAGTTGGACTCGGGCTTGGGCTTGGGCTCGGGCTTGGGCTTGAGCTTGAGCTTGAGCTTGGGCTCGGGCTTGGGCTTGGACTTGGGCTCGGGCTTGAGCTCGGGCTTGGGCTTGAGCTTGGGCTCGGGCTCGGGCTTGGGCTTGGACTTGGGCTCGGGCTTGAGCTCGGGCTTGAGCTTGGGCCACCCGATCCGGTATCGGCTGCCGACACCGTGACTGCCAAAATTTGATTCACCGGATACACGGTTTTCTGCAAACTCGCATCCGCCTGCTTATCGATGGCCGTAATAGCCTTCAGTTCCAACCGTGCGCTGCCCGATGCTTTGCCGCGGAAAGTCAACTCGGCGAGATTTTTATTCCCGCTGTCGACAGGCTCATTCCCCAGCTTGGAATAAGGCAAGTACAGACGATCTCCTTCCTGCGTCTTCGTCAGTGAAGCAGGCGAAGATCCGATGTATTCCAGCTTCGATGTGTCGTACTGAAGCTCGAGTTCATAAGCGTATAGGCGCTCGAGCTCCTGCGCGCGCAATGTCACGGTAAAGTCGGTGTCCTTCTCGACGACAACGGAGCTTTTATCGAAGTCGAAGGCAGGCGCCGCCTGAACAAAGGCAAGCTGTATAAGCAGACACAGACCTGCTGCGAATGCTGCGGCGACCGCAAATCTCATCCAATTTTTCATATAGGTCCTCCTCTGCCAGGACAGGAAGATAGAAGCTCTATCCTCCTCAATGATTCCATTACTTGAGAATCTCGGCAGCTAACAACGCCAGATCAAGAATATCGACAATGCCGTCTCCATTCAGATCGGCCTTGCCGGCCGTGCTCCAATCCGGGCTGCCGGAGGTTTTGCGATAATGAGAAGCCAGCAATGCCAGATCCCCCACGTCGATGCTGCTGCTGCCGCCGCTCAAATTAGCGTTATATATGCGCGCCAGCAGCTCGTTCGGCGTTGCTTCAACTACAGCGCTGTTAGACAAGCCTACGAGGGCCGAAACGATTCTGACAGGAGACGATGTGCTGATTGGCAAACTTTTTGCACGTAAAGTCAGATTCAGGAGGTTGGACGCCGGATCGACGCCATCGCCGGTAATAGTCAGAATACGCACCTCTCCCGCCACGGCTTGATAAACCGCCGCCACAACCGTAGCTGGACTGGCCGGCTGCAGCGAGAGCAGATCGAATACAAGAGGATCATACTGAATCGTAATGTCTTCCGCGTATACATTTGCAGTTACACTTGCGCCGCCCGTCAATTTAAGGCTGACATGAAGGTCGCGTCCTGCATGAACCAGAGCATGAGCGCTGTCTGTCGTGAAGCTCGTCTCCAGAATATTTTGTTCCCGGAACACTACCGTGTACGTCCTGACCGTTGTCCCATCCTCCGCTGTTACGGTAACCGTTGCTTTATCCGTGGAGGAAGGCAGCGCACTCTTCGCAGCTACGGTTGTGGCCTGGGTTAAGGTCACAGCGGCGTGCGATTCGTTTGCCGTTGCCGTAATAACGGGAGGCGTCTGTGTTCCTTCCGGCAATATAACCGTATATTCCGAGACGCTGGAATCGAATCCCGATATCGTTGTCCCGTTGACTGCAAAATCGCTCAGCATAGCGTCGGAGCTCCTTTCCAACGCGTACGCATAGTATCGGATGTTCGCATACCCTGTCGGAACAGGCATGGCAGCCGGCCAATTCGAATTGAATGCGATACCGTCCATGTAGGCCATGGCCGTCGGCTGCAAATCGGCATCGATACGGAAATTGTTATCGTCCGCGAGGATGCTGAGCCAGTAATATTGTCCGGCTTCAATCGCAACCGGCGTCTTGAAGTACAGCGTATTCATGCCAAGCGGCAAATTCGTCCCCGTATACGTTTCTCCAAGCAATTCACCTATGTGGCCTACCTTATCTTCCGCGTACGAATAAATAGCGAACTTGACATGGGAGGTCTCCACCGGAGTGAATACTTTAAACTCCATCTTTTCGGCCTTCATGTCGACGGACGCTCTGTATCGGAGTGCGTTGATCGTATTTTTCCCGACCTTGCCGCCGTCACTCCTTTCAGTCACGCCGTTATACCCCAGTATGCTTGGGCCTGCAGGGGCGGGGCTCGGAACAGCTTCGGGCGTTCCTGCCACAGCATTCGGATCCGAAGTGAACTTGGCCTTGAACGATTTTCCTCCCGAATCCTTCACGTCAATGATAAGTTTGATCGTGGGGGAAAGCTGGGTAACGGTTATTCCAGTATCCTTGGAAAGTACATTTCTGGCGGACTTGTTAATTTCAATTTCAATCGTTTCCTCATTCATCTGGGTAGGATCGGATACCGCTATGTCGAATTCGTAGCCGGTTTCCTTGGTTGTTACGGATGCCTTTTTATTAGACGTAATAATATCTACTGTCTTGGTCATGTTTTTCCAGAAGTTGGCGCCTATCATATTAAGCCCGATTTCTTTCACGGCTTGCGCTTCACCCGAATTTTCCAGCACGACAAATTCCGGATTGGCTGCATAAGCGTCAGTCTCGGCGTTTGTTTGATTAGGCAAAATCGCATACTGGTAGGAGCCATCCGTCGGATTGACGCCATGATCGAGCCATAGCGTCATAAAGTTAAAGGTTTGGGTACCCGAGCTCGTTCCTACGTCAATCCAATTTCCTGTTCTGGATTCTCTTAATCCGTTGATGGCAACAGGATTCGGGAAATAATAGCCCCCGGTGCCGGCCAGATTGACTCGGTTTACACCTGTCATGGCTTCGTTCCATCCCAGCACGGATGATTTCGCTTCGCCATTCACGGTAAGCGCATTGTCGCCGCCAGCGTTCAGCTTCCTGTTCTCCACGGTAGTCTCAATCGTTCGGTTGTCTGTACTGGTGATGCCTGCACCGAGCGCTACAATCTCATTGTCGAACATGAACCAGGATTTTTTTGCTGTGAGCGACGATCCATAGGCTCTTAATTCCATACCGGCCGATCCGTAAGTCCCCAGTAATTCAGAACCGCCTGCCCAGTAGCTTGGAGCTCTGTAATTATAGCCGTCCTGATTCAGTCTCACTCTTGTATCCACGGTTGTGCCCGGAATCCGATAAGGATTGATGGCAGCCCAGATGTTATCGTACTGCGTGGGATCATCTTTGTTATACAGATAGGTCATCCCGTCGGAATAATAGAAGCCCCTCTTGTTTTCATTGCCGGTAAATTCGTAATTGTACGTTCTCGCCGATGACAAAGCCAATGAAAAGGCGTAGTCAGGGAACATATGCACGATCCTGTCCATGCCGGGGAAAACTGTGGTTTTGGTCAAATCGCCCCTTGGAATAACGTTTGTATCGTTCAGCAGCTCCTTATTCATTATCAAATCGGGAATCGTCAAATTCGGAAGGTACTGATCGGGCCCGTAATCGATAATCCACTGCTTGGCCATGCTCTTTATTTTTTGCGCTAAATCCGGGGGAGCTGACATGGACAGCTGAACCGCGCTGTTGATAATGTTGGTATTCGCTCCTTTGCCGGTATTGTTCGGGCGGGATACATTTCGTCCCAGTGTGCTCTCCATAATAGCGCCGTTATAGATCAACGGTTCGTAAGCATCAAACATTAATTCGTAAAATTCATGGACGCCGTTGCTAGTGATTTCAAACTGGGTTCCGCTAAGAACCCTTAGGATGGAGATGGCATCCGTGGTCTCGTTCACACTATAGCCTCCCGTGTAGGCTACAGCCTCATGGAACACATAAGAACCGTCCTCCAGAAACCCTTCGCTGGCCCGGACGCGTTTGAACACATCCTCCAAGCCCACAATCGCCTCCATTACAGGCCCGCTGTCCTTGTCGAGGATGCCGTTCATCAACCGCACAAAGGATCTCCAGGTTCGATTAGAGCCCACGCTTTTGGGCCAGGTTGGGTTGAAATGATCAACGTTGGGGCAATGGTAATTTACAGCAGCCACAACCTTAGCCTTCAGCGCATCAGGAACTTCATCCCGATCCAAATAAAGCACGGCCTGCTGGAGCGCCGTCGGAATCCCGATCTCCCAGTCAAACCAGTTGTTATAATGCTCTGCTCCCACGTAGTAGATGTTGTCAACGATCCAGTTCATCCCGTAAAGGATGTCATTCAACAAATCGGGATTCTTATAGTAATCCGATCCATACGTATTGTAAGCTAGGGCTAACGCGCGGATCCGGTTGGTCAAGTTTGTATTTTTATTGGAATTCAGGGTGGCTGTTTGGGCATAATCTGGCCACAGGATCGAACCGTCCTTCCTCATGGTTCCATTTCCCCAGCGGTTGTAAGCATCCGAATTGATTTTCGCCATTTTGCTTATGATATTGGGATCAGCAAGATCGTAATCCGGAGCACCGATCTTGATATTCTGGAGATTAACCTGCAAGACGTCGTATACATCAAGCGGCGCAGGCTTGGGTGCAGGCGGAGTGGATGCATCGGCGTACACTTGCTCCGTCGGCAGGATCGGAATCAAGGAAAGCATCAGAGAGAAGATGAGCAACAACACTGCATAGTTTCTTTTTCGATTCACCTGTTTTTCCTCCTTTTTATTTGGTTACCTCAAGCTGTTCAATCGCTTGTCCTGAAATCCGTCCCCCCCCCTTTCGATCTCAGCTAGAGGAAAAAGAAAACGCTATAGACATCGCCTGATGGGCGAGTAAAACCATATTCACAACCTTCCTGTCCGGCAAGTGCAAATTGAATTCCGTATGGCGCACGGCAGTCAACTTCGCTTTCCCACCATTCGCCTTCAGGTCCCATGTTATGGACACTTCGGCTCCCGCCCTTGTAGCCAGCGGACCGATACTGCCCCTCTCCCACTGAGCGGGCAAGGCCGGCAAAATATCAATTCGGTTCCGGTTTGAAAACAGCAGCATCTCCTGAACGGCCGCCGTCCATCCCATATTGGCATCGATCTGGAAAGGCGCCCTTTTCATTCTCAAGCCAATCCCCATATCGCGCCAGTCATTATGCACCGTCAACAGATTTTCCATCAGCGTACTCCGCGAAATCAACGACAGGCACTTCCATGCATGCTCTGCATCGCCCACCCTCGCAAGCAGGCTGGCATTCTGGGCCAGGCCCCAACTGGTCTGGTAAGCAAGGCCAAGCGTCATCCTCCGTATGCCACCTATCCGATAGGATTCCAAAATGTCTTCCCCGGCCCTTGCCAGCTCCAGCCCTGGGAATACGGGATATAAATGAGATTGATGACGGTGGATATCCCTATCCGCGAAATCCTCATGGAGCCATTCTCTGGGTGCCCCCGCCTCGTTTCGCTCATATTCCGGCGTTCCTGCCAGAAACGTTTTCCATACGGCTAATTCTTCATCCGCGGCACCTGCCAAACCGCCCAGCTCGATCAGATGCGCAAATACCTCCTTGATAATCGCCACATCCATGGTTGCATTGATGGAGGTCTGGATCATCTCCCCGGCCTCCTCTCCCCCGCGATAAGAGGAACAGTGGTTTTCCGGAGAAATGGAAGGAGCGACAAGCCATTTATCATCCTGCCAGATCAGAAAATCCTCATAAAACGCAGCGGCCTCGCGCAAAAACGGCAAAGCGCGGTTGACGAGAAAGTCATGATCCCTGGTGAATGCCCAGTATTCGTAATAATGCTGAGCGATCCACCCGGCGCCGCCGATCCAGTTGATGATATGCGAGGAGATGCAGTCAATCTTCAGACCGCCGGGCGTGGACACGGCAGGCAGGTAGATACCCCTGCACCCGTACAGCTTGCGCGCATTCTCTCTCATGTCCTCCATATTTCTCTCGTAGTAATCAAAAACCGGAAGCAGCAATTCCGTCATCCTGGCGGGCAGCACCTGCCAATAAATCATTTCCAGGTTGATGTTCGCCATATTAAAAGCCCAGAACGCCCGGTATTCGCCGCTCCATAGCCCGGTCAAATTGCAGGGCAGTCCTCCTGTCGAGGTGCCACATGTGAGAAGATACCTGCCGTAGGCCCACATACGTTCTACCAGCGCATTGGGCAACTCCCCGTCATACGCCGCATCAAGCAGCGTTCGGTTCAACTCTTCCCCGGAGTAGCTGTTATCGTCCAGTTGAAATCGGCATGTGCCGAACAGACGGCTGTGCTCCGGCTGATGCCGTCTCAGAAGCTCGTTATAATCAGCCGGCAACTGTTCCATGTACTCCGTCAGTTCCCGCCACTTGATTCGGCTATCCCCTTCCGTAAACAGCCTGCAAATAATAAGCGTCCTTGCGCCGCGCACTACTCGGGCAACAGCTCCATGCTCGATGCTGTCGATCTCCGCCTTGAAATAGATCCATTCCCCCTCCTTCTGCGTGACTGCGCGCTTGGGCAGCTCTACTCGAGTGGAGTCAACCGTATCTGGGAGATGTACGGTAAGATCAACCTCTACTCCCGCATTCGCCTCTACAACGAGCACATCATCCGCCCTGGACACAAACGCCCTACGGAACACGAGCTCCTTCCCGTCGCAGAAACGGACCGTTGCTTCTGCGCTGTCCATCAGAAGCTCTCTTCTGTATTTGGAGAAGCCTTCGTTCGCAGGCAGCTTGATATGCAGATCCGCGGCAGGGAACGGATATCCCCCGTCGGGCGCATACCCTTGTTTCTTGAGCTCATCCGCGATCAACGGATCGCCTTCTTGCACTCTGCCCTCAAATATTCGTTCGCGCATCTTCGGCAGCACATAGGATACATCCGGCAGCTCCGGCTGCCGGACTTCCCTCCACATGGCCGTATGGGTAAGCATGATTCTTTCGTAAGCGGCCGCCCCGTAAACAAGCCCGCCATGCCATCCGTTCCCGATCGGGGTCCCTTCGCGCCACGTATCGTTCCACCATGCCGCAGGGCGATTCATTACCATCTTGTAGCTCATCGCTGATCCGCCGCTCTTTCGAAATATTGTTTGACCACCTTGGCCGCAAGCTTGGGACGCCTGTACCGGTCTACGATGCCCTTGTTGTTCCTGGAGCACGCCCTGTTGATGGCCCAGCCGTCTTCCTGGCTAATTCGACAGTCGCAATACTGCCAAATGATCACGCCGCTAACATCCGGTTTTCCCATAAAAGTATCCAGTACTGCTCCTATAATATCAGCCTGTTTTTCCTCAGAGCCTTTGGAGAGGCCTTCATCTCTGTAGCCGTATATGCCGTCTCCGCCGAATTCGCTGACTATGAAAGGTTTGTTCGCTCCCCCATGCGCGTTCTTATAATTCACCAGCTTGTGATAATCGTCGATCGGCGGCGTATCCCAATACCAGCCCGGATAAGTGTTGTAGGAAACGATGTCAACCAAGTCGAGGCATAAATCCTTCACCCACTTGTTGGACGCGAAGGTCAACGGCCTGCTTGTATCCATAGCCCGGATTTGCTCGAACTGACGTTTATATATCCGTCTTCCTTCTTCCGTTTCGCTGGCGCATTCATTCAAAATACCCCAGATAACGATGGAAGGGTGGTTATAGTGGGACTGCACCATTTCCCGGTTGCAATCCTCGCATTGCTTCTCGAAGTTCGGATTTTGCATCTTTTTCAGATCGAGACCGCGGGCATGATTTTCTTCCCATACGTAAATGCCCCTCTCGTCGCAGAGATCGAGGAAGCGCTCGTCATTGGGATAATGGCTCGTTCGGACCGTATTGGCGCCCATATGCTGCATAATATCCATATCCTGAACCATTAGTTGAAGCGGAAAGGAGGCTCCGACAGATGGATGATCCTCATGCCGGTTGAATCCTTTCAAAAATATCTCTTTTCCATTGACCAGAATGGTTTCGTTTTGTACCGTTATCGTTCTGAAACCGACTCTATCGATATAATCGTCCAATGGGAAGCGGCTATTCTCGTCAAAAAGCTGAATGTCCAGCAGGTACAGATTCGGTTCGTCCCCGGACCAGGATTTGACTTCAGGGAAAGCAACCGTTTTGGAAAGCTCCGATTGGTGTGTTGCCGAAATCTCACAGGTTCCCATGTCAAATGTTCGATCGCCTATGCGGCCTTGCAGCGCAAGCTTTCTACTTTGTTGTGAAATATTTTCAATAAACACTTTTATGTCGGCGGCCCAGCAATCCTCTTGCCTAAATGGGGTAAACTCTATCCGTTCAATAAAAACGCCGTTTACCTTTTGCATAACGACAGGACGGATCATGCCCCCATAAGTATAATAATCATTGGGGATATGCAAGGCCGAAGCATCCGAGAAGGAATTGTCCACCAATACGGTCAATTCATGCTCTCCCGGCTCCACATCCGCTATCACGGTACTAAATGGGGTGTACGCATTGTAATGATGGGCTATTTTTTGATGATCAAAATAAACGTTAGCGGTATGGCTGACACCTTTAAACTCAAAACGCAATGAAGTTTTTTGCATCAGGGCGATCGTTCTCCTGTACACGCCTTTTCCCCTGTATGTCAGCAGTTCGGGGTGCAGCTCCCAGCAACCCGGGACCGGCATTCGGTACATATAGGATTCAGGACTGATTTCATCGTCCTTTACAGGCGTGAAATCCCAGAGCCCTCCTAATTCCAGTTCTTCTCTCACTTTGTGGGTTTCAAACAATCTTATCATGGGGTCCTCCCTATTCAGTGATGCTCCACAACGAAATCGCGTTCGCCGCTGGAATACGTCATCATCAAATCAGCATCCTCATCGCCGATGTTTAGGGCATGATGAAAAACTCCTGCGGGGATGTGAAGGGTATCACCCTCATTCAGAACGAAGCTGGCATCGCCGACTGAATGCTCCAGCTTCCCCTTCCATACATAGAGAATTTCATCGCAATTCGTATGGCAATGACGTTCGTTACGTCTGCCTGGCTTAAGAATCGTCCTGCCGAGTGTGAGGCTGTTACAGCCGATCAACGCTTTGTCCGCAAACCAAAACAGTGTTCCCCATTCAAATTGCTGAATTCTCGCCTCGCCGGATCTCAACACATTGCTCAACGCGCTCCCCCCCTTCACCGTCCTGCCGTTCAAAATTTAAAATGATTTTGTTGATCTCGTTCGGCTTCGTTTTGGCGAGATGGAACGCCGCGGCGATCTCGTCGAACGGCATCGTTGTCGAAATGAATCGACGGGCCAGCGTTTCGTGCTTATGGAGGAAGTCGATAATAAACGGAAACTGGTTGACGCTGTTACGGCTCCCGAATATTTCAATTTCCTTCCTGGTGTACAAAATTCCGGGCATACTGACATCATCCTTCGTCAGCCCGACAATGACGATTCGCCCTCCGGGGCTGACCATATGGATCGTTTGCTCCATCGTGCGCTTCAAGCCTGCCACCTCGATGACGATATTGGAATATTCGCCGCCGGTCCACTCGCCGATTCGGGCGACAGGATCGCTGTGCATCGGATTGATGATTTCGTCCGCGCCGAACGCTCTGGCCGTTTCCAGCCTTTCCTCCACGACGTCAACCGCGCATACCTGGACTTGGTACAACTGCTTGAGCAGGATCAGGATCGTCAACCCGATCGGGCCGATTCCCAGAATCGTAATCGTATGCCCGTTTTGGATATTCGCCCGGCTGATCGCCTGCGCCCCGATCGTAAAGGGCTCGCACAAGGCGCCGAGCTCGAAATCCATGCCATCCGGTAGCGGATGAACACAGGCTTCCGGCACGACAACATATTCCGCGAATCCGCCTTGACGGCCGAAGGCGCCGATGAACTGCATATCGGGACAGCAGTTGGATTTGCCGGAACGACAGGCAAAACAGCTTCCGCACGGGATGGAAGGCTCAATGGCGACCCTGTCGCCCGGCTTCACCTTCGAGACGGACGATCCGACTTGCTCGACCGAACCTGCCAGCTCATGACCGTATACATTCGGATATAGCGCATAAGGATGCGATCCGTCGTAGAAATGCAAGTCGCTCCCGCAAATTCCCGCAGCCCGCATGGACAATAACACCTCGTTCGAACCTGGCTGCGGGATCGGCATGTCTTGCAGAACGATATCAAACGGTTTGCTCAAAACCGCGGCTTTCATGGCAACGCCTCCTAATAGTGCTCTCGCGCCGCCTTAGTACAAGGCGACGGCCTGATGGGTTTCCATACTTTGATAAGTGGCGAACGTCAGCCGCAACGTACGCAAATTGTCCTCGCCGTCCGTTTGAAAAGGGGCACCCGACTCCAGGCAATCGATAAAGTGCGACTGCAGCCGAAAGTGACTCTCCTCATGGTCGAGCACAGTCCGTTCAGCGACAACCGTCTCCTGTCCGTTATGATCCACAAGGACGATTTTGCCTTGAGTTCCATACATTTTGAGCGTCGCCTTGTCTCCATCAATGATAAAATGCTCAACAAAGTGGGCGTCCACCTCATCCTCGACAATCGGACCTGTCATCTCCCGGCTCGTTACCCAGCATGTATCCATCAGTCCGTAAAAATGTTCGTATCCGAGCGTAACGACGCCGGAATCCTCCCCCTTGACGTTGCGGCTGAACGATCGCGCCTCGGCATACAATCGTAGCGGATCGCCAAATAGAAACCGCCAAGTATCGTACCAGTGGACGCCCATCTCGTAAAACATAAACTTCGGCATATCGACCAAAAAGGGTTGGGGGAGTTTAGCCCCCGGGACCATCCGCTCGGTGAAATAATCCGAGTGAATAAATCGTGCGACCCGAATTTCGCCAAGCACGCCAGATTCAAGCACCCTCTTAATCGTCTGTGCCGGTTGCAGCCAACGCCAGTTCTCCGTCACCATCAAGCGGATGCCGACCTTTTTGGCTATCGCCACAATTTCGGCCGCTTCCTCATACGTTGGGGCGAACGGCTTTTGACACATAACGTGTTTCCCGTAACGGGCTGCGAGTTGAACGAGAGGAAGATGTGTTTCCGGCGGTGTGACGATATCGATGAAATCAATATCCGCCATCTCCAGCATTTCTTCCGCAGACTCATATAATCGGTCATGCGAAACACCGTACTCCTCCGCTTTGCTTGTGAGCTTTTCTCTACTTCGATCGCATAAAGACGCAATTTCGACACTCGGAATGCGGCTCCACGCCTTCATATGTTTTTCTGACCAGAATCCCGTTCCAATCAATCCTACCTTAAACAATGAAACCCCTCCTTTATTTCTGCACATCCTTGATTGAGGCATCGATACACGCGACGGCAAAAGGAAGCAGCTTCAGGATTATTCCGCTCCCCTCCCCCTCCACATGCAAGCTTGCTTCGTTCCGATTGAGAATCCGCACAGCACCCGCCGCATCGATGTTCTCTTCGTTCAGCTCCCACAGTAAATAGGGTTGTGCATTGCCGAGGATTACCCGGATCTCGCGTGTCTCATTCGTTAAATTAGCCGCAAGCACGCGTCTGTTCATTCCGCTGCCCATAGCCAGAAAAGCGGTATGTAGCGGATCCCAACCTGTTACAGATAATATCTCGATGAGGCTTCCGGTTGCGAAAGAAGAAATTTTCTCCAAAATGTGATATAGAGGATACACGTGTCTGCCGTCTTGTTCCATGATGCCGAGCGGTCCGGAAATCTGATAATAGCTGGCGTAATCGGTTTCTGCGGTCGTCAATTGGGTCAAGCTTCCGAGCGTCCAGCCCGCGCCGAAAAGCGAATATTGCCTCGCATCGACTTGGTGGTCCGAGTTCTCCAGGCGCCGTTTGTCCGCTTCGTTCGTCGCGTAGGGATTCAGTCGCTGCTTCCACAGGACCGGTCCGACGCTGAGCGGCTTTCCTGCTGTCAATTGTCTTGCACTTTCCACGGTCGCCCGCTGCGCGGTCAATGTCTCCGTGATGGAAGCCAGGTCAAAGGTGTGCACTTGCGGACTTATCGTATAGGCCGCCACATCCATACAATCCAGCGGGAGCTCCATTCGATTGAACTCGGCAAAATTCACCCTCGTCCCGCCCCCAATCGCGAATCGGAGCTGCGCCGCATCCCTTGCGCGCGCCACCGCCTGCAGCAATTCGCGTGTCGACTCGTAGCTCGTAGCAGGGAATACCAGTACCCGGACGATCGGAATTTCAGCTTTTACGATCTCGTCTACAAATGACCGAATCTCCCATCCGCCCTCATCCGCAAGCAATTCGATTTCCAGCCCCATCCCAAGACGTTTCGCTGCCAGGTTAATTTCCACAAGGACGTCCCGCCAATCCGGACTGGTTAAGGATACGATGGCACGCAAGTAGGAGAGCCGCAGCGCATCCAATCGTCCCCAAACCTGATCCGGAGTTGCCAAGAATCGAAATGGGTGCGGCAGCGTCGTTCCCAATTGAGGCAATCGTCCGCTTTCAAGAGAGCCGACTGTAACAGCCGGTTGGCTGAAGTCAGGCTCCGCAGCCCCCTGCTCGACAGCCTGCGCCTGACTCCGCTGCGTCAATCGCAGCTCTATCGCCTGTTCGACGATCTGGCCTGCGCACATTTCTACAGGGTACGGGATGCGCAGCGGTGTGCAAAAAGTTTTAAAGGAAGCGTCCGTCCAGTTGCGCTGATCCTCCATCTCGAACAGTTCTCCCTCGAACTTGATCTCGGTCTGCGAGCCATTAGGCAGCGTAAGGCGCATCGCCTTCATATCGGAAAAAGGATTGTTTGGGGAAATGAAGCAAGGAAATTTGCCTTCGATGATCCCCGACTCCGTCTCGACTTCCAACGGAAGCCCGGCTTGACCTGCCGGATGAAGAACGCAGAAACCGATGCGATTGTACCAAAACGAATGTTCTGCCCTGCCGTTCATCCCAAATCGGATGGAGCTGTCCGGATTGCCAACGATGCCGCCTTTCCAGACGAATTCGATTTCGTCCATCCGGTGTTCGGCTGTAAAGTTGATCTCGAACCCGTCCCCCTTGTCCTCGATATGAATGTCTGACAGCTTAGGGACGATCGTCGACCAATTGCGATCGCGCACGGCAACGTAAATGCTACGGATCAGCTCATACTCACCTGCTTGGATATACCGCAAGGCACCGTTCTCGAGACACAAGGTTAACCGTCCGGCGCGAAGCGTGACCCGTTCGGGCAATGGCTCATCGTAACCGTAACGAATCCGGCTCACGCTCGTATCCGACATGTTCACAGCTCCTTTCGATATCCGCCGCCTTCGAGGATTAGCGTCTCGCCAACCTCCAGATACAGTGCTTCCCGCTGGCCGGTTGTATCAAGCTCTCGTACACAGGATACAAAATCTTCTACTTCCTGTTTCTCGATGTCATTCATCAGATCCAGATAATGCGATGCTACGGCCCACTTCAACCGAAGAAACTCGGAAGCTAGCGCCGCCTCTCGAGGCGACATTTCCCCGGTCAAGAGCCGGCCTGCGAAGTTCGCCTTGGCGAGCAGCGCTTGCGAATTGGAGCAGCCCATCAATCCGACTGTCGGACCATACAACTCGCCGATCAGCTTCATATCGCCGAATATTGCGGTGTCCCCGACATGATAAATGCGTATGCCAGGTTCGGTCTCCAAGATGAATCCCATCGGAACACCCGATATGTACCGCCCGTCTTTCAACTGCGTATGGGACCAATGATGACTCTCGACCGGCCGTACAACAACACCGCCGACTTCCACCACAATTCCCCATACGGTCGGGTGAATTTGCTCGGGCGGAATGCCATATTCCAGCAGCATCGCACGAACATCATTGCCGCATACGATTGGTGCGCCTGTGCGTCTGGCTATCGCAGGAGCGTCGCCGAGATGATCATACGCTGCGTGAGTGACGAGGATAACGTCGGGCTTCTCCAGTTCCTCATGATGTATTGGCGCGTTTGGGCTGCCTGTCAGGAAAGGATCGATCACAATGCGCCTGTCTGGCCCGATAATTTCATAACCAGCCATTCCGAGAAAACGGATTCGCGTTGTCATTGATGCCAACTCCTCTCCAACCCTGCGATTAAGGCAATCATCGCCTTGTTCAGAGGTACCGGTACGCCCAACTTTTCCGCGGCGCGGACGACAGCCCCATTGACTACCTCGATTTCGGTTTTCCTCTTCGCTTCGGCGTCCTGGAGCATTGATGCCCTTCCTTTGCCCGCATTTCGCAAGATCGTGTGAATTTGCAGGATACGGTCCTCCAACTCGATCTCATAACCGAGCAACCTGGCTACTGAAACAGCCTCCTTGGCAAGCTCATCGACCAAGTCGAGTGTCGGACCAGACTCGCCAAGTGCGCCGGCGCATAATCCAGTCAGCGCGGAAGTCGGCAGAGCAGCTGAATTCAGAATCAGCTTCTTCCATATCTCGGTTTTGACAAGCGGAGTCACGGTCGTTTCTAGCCCGCATTCGTTCAGTACTTGTCCCATTCGCTCCGCCGGCACGATAGCGGTTCCATCCACATAAGGACCGATAAAAGTCGCTCCCATCCCGGTATGCGCCACTTTGCCCAACGCCAGCACAGTTGCGCTGTGATAAGTCACGCCGACGACGATCTGCTCCGCCGAATACGTCTCCGCGAGCACGTCCGCGTTGCCCCAGCCATTCTGCAGGCTGACGATCGTTGTGTTGGGACCGACCAGCGGTATCGCTGAAGTGGCGGCCGCCGCGGTATGCTGAGCTTTCACGAAGAAAATAACGGCATCTTGAACCTCGCAGGAACCTGGTTCAGCCGTTGCCACAATTCTAGATGTTTTGATACCGACATTTTTGGTATCAACAACAAGCCCGTGTTCGTTAATATGCTCGACCAGTATCGACGAAACATCGACCAGGATGACGTTGTTCCCGCTCTGCGCCAATTTGGCCGCAAGCATGCCTCCCATCGCACCTGCTCCTACAATGGCTATCTTCATCTCAACCACCTCCGGTAAGTTTGCGATCAAATTTGGAAACGATTCGGAGGAGTGCCGCATCGTCTCCGATATTGCCGGGTACGACACCGTATGGGATGCTCCTTCCGTCCCTTGTACGAATGTCCCATAACGATATGCCCGATTCGAGCTGACCACGAACATAAGCCGTATCTGCTCCGAGTCCTTCCGATGCGACTTCCGCCGAAGTAATGCCTCCTTTCGATATGACACCATCGCATTCCGGAGCTACAAGCGCGACAATGGAAGCAATCGCCTGCATCACCCTGCTGCCGATTGCCAAATCGCTATGTTCTTGCAGCCGAACCCGTTCTGAAGCGATAATAGAAAACCGATCGAAGCGAAGCTTATCGGCAACCCGTTCAGCCGTTTCCCGAACGACAGCATCTCCTTCCTCTTGTAGCAAACGATGGGTCGGCACAAGAATCGGTGTTGCGCCTGTTCGTTGCGCCAACAACTCGAGTTGACGGGTGGATGCGGACGTATGCGATCCGCAAACGACGAGCAAACGCCCTGCTCCGCTCATCTCCGCCCGCTCGAGCGAGAGCGGCTGCAAGCCGCTGCGCACGGCCGCAAAGCTCGCCGCCGAGCGGATAACCAGCTGTTTGCCTGCGGCTTCCGCCAAGCGCAGCCCTTCGGCAATGCGTTTCAGATCGGCATACGTCTCTGCATCCGGAATCACCACCGTGCCGCTCTTCGCATCAAGGAGTGCTTGGCATACCGCACCCGGACCATCAGCACTGCGGATTTGTTCAAGCGGAACAAGCGAAGCGCTCCAGCCTCCTCCGCTAACTTCCGCGACCCAATCAGTCAGTCCTTCAGAGCCGTATCCAAAAACGGGATCCTGCGCGAATTCCGTCTTCACGACAGGCGTCAGTGTGATGCCAGACAGCAGATAATGCACACCTGCCCGGGTAATTCTGCCGCATTCCGGAAAAGCAGGAACGAATAATGCTGCCGTCTCCTCCCCTCCCAACGCTTCCATCTCGGCAAAAATATGACCGCGGAGGGTCGAATCGCCGCGCAGCAGGAACCGTATACGTGCTCCCGTTTCACGGGCCGCTTGTTCGGCGTCCGTCTTGATCCGTTGCACAAGCTGAACGGCGGCATCACGCGGCATGGACCTTGAATTCGTCAAGATATAGACAGCTTGCCAATCCGGCGTAGAGAATTGATGACGAATCGCGACAGCGGTCGGCTTCAAGATAACCGAAACACCGGAAACCGTCTGTGTTCCGGTAGGATCGTCATCCAGTATGATTGTCTTTATCGGATATTCGTCGATTGGTTGGGCAATTGTCATATGGAACTCCCTCCGACTCCGATGATTGTCAACTCGAAGATTCCTGAGCATCGGGTACGGGCTCGAATTCAGTCAATTCCACTACGTATCCATTCGGCTTCCCCTTAAGAAAGCAAGCTCTGCGGCTGCGTCCTCCAAGGACGACTTTGGTCTGCTGTTCACCATCCAATCGTTCCAGTACGCTCGGAATATGGTTGACGCCGAAGCACAAGTGATGCAGGCCCTCTCCTTTCTCTTCAAGATACTGGCGAATCGGAGTCTCGCCGATTGGCTGAACAAGCTGGATCATCGTATTTCCCGCATCGAGATAAGCGAGCCTGACACCCGCAGACGGTAACAACTCATCGTGAATTAACGTCAGGTTAAGTTGCTCCGTGTAGTAGCGCAACGATTCCTCGATGCTCCACACGGCAATGGCAATATGGTCCAACTGTTTCATCCGTCGGGCTCCTTATGATCTCCAACCCGCGACAACGGGGTTGGCAAGCTGTCCGATTTTATCTACTTCCACAATGACTTGATCTCCCGGTTTCAAATATTGCGGAGGGTTCAGGAATGCACCGCAGCCAGCCGGTGTTCCGGTAGACACGATATCCCCGGGGAGCAGCGTAATAAACCGGGTGAGCGACTCAATAATGGCAGGCACACTGAAGATAAGGTCCGCTGTCAAGCTGTCCTGGCGAAGCTCCCCGTTCACATAGCAGCGGACCCTCAATTGCGACGGATCCGGAATTTCATCCTTAAGCACGATCTCCGGCCCAATCGGACAAAACGTATCAAAACCTTTGCCGATAATCTCATGTTGCAATCGGAATTGACGGGCTCTTTCACTTACATCGTTCATCACCGTATACCCGAATACGTAGTCAAGAGCCTGCCCCCTGGTTACCTGTTTTGCGGTTTTGCCGATAATAAAAGCCAGTTCGACTTCATAGTCCGTCTCGCAATCTTGGGTCGGAATAACAATCGGTTCTTCCGGACCGATGATGGCCGAAGGCAATTTGGCAAATACGGAATGCTCCTGCGGCAGCTTGGCATCCGGATCCTCATACGAATGGGCGGCGTAATTAATACCCGAGCAGAGCACTTTACTTGGAGTGCCGATCGGAGCGAGCAGCCTGAATGACCCGACCGGCATGCCGTTTGCTGCAGCTTCCCGGGCTTTTGCGATACCTGATTCCCCTTCCTCAATCAACTGTTTCATATCTACATAATCGGTCAATACGATGCCTCTATCCGTCTTCACGCCAACTCGAATGGAACCGCTGGATTCTACTGTTACTAAACGCATGCGATGAAATCCTCCCCATACCGATAATTGTAAACATAAAGGGAAGGATTGGCGTAGTGCCGCGAGGCAGCCAACCCCTCCCCTAAAAAACGTCTAGCTAGAAATCAAATTTCGCCTTGTAAGACTTGCCTTCAGAATCCTGCACATTTACTGTGAATTTGATTGTAGGAGACAACTGAGTAACCGTAATCTCAGGATCCTTCGAAATAACACCCGTTGACGCTTTGTTGATTTCAATTTGGATGGTACCCGTGTTTACCTGTGTGGGGTCTGACACGGATACATCGAGATCGCTTGCATTCTCTCTGACCATGACGGAAGACTTTTTGTTGGAAGTGATGATATCTACCGTTTTACTGGAATCGTTCCAGAAATTCACTCCCATCACCTTCAGCCCGTTTTCCTTTACCCCCTGAGCATCCACTGAATTTTCCAGTACGGTAAACTCAGGACTTGAGGCGTACGTGGTTGTCTGAGCGCTCGTGTAATTAGGCAGAATGGCATACTGGTACGTTGCATTGCTCGGATTGGATCCGTGATCAAGCCACAGTGTCAGGAAGTTAAAGGTTTGCGTGCCTGTACTGTTTCCAATATCACTCCAATCTCCGGTCCTTTGCTCCCTCAATCCCTTCACGGTCACCGCATTTGTGAAGTAATAGCCTCCTGTCCCATCAATGTGCAATCTGTTGACACTGCTCATGGTTTCGCTCCAGCCAAGAGAGGTGGACTTGGCACTCCCATTCACCGTAAGGGCATTGTTGCCGGTGGAGTTCAGTTTTCTGTTCTCGACAATGGTCTCGATGGTCCTGTTGTCCGTACTGTTGATTCCTGCACCAAGGGCAACTATTTCATCATCGAACATGAACCAGGATTTTTTGGCAGTCAGGGTTACGCCATAAGATTTTAACTGCATACCTGCTGTTGCATATAAATCTGCCAAATCCGTGCCGCCGGTCCATGTGTTGGGACTGAGATATTCCACGCCTTCCAGGTCGGCCCTTGCTTTCGTATCTACTGTAGTTCCAGGCATTCTGTACGGATCAATGACCGGCCAAATATTGTCATACTGTGTCAAATCGCTGCTGTTATACAGATAGGTCATGCCTTCACCGTAGTACCAACCTCTCAGATTTTCACCACCGGATGTTTCGTAATTATAAATTCTCGAGGAGGAGAGACCTAATCCGAAAGCATACGTGGGGCGTATATGGGACACTCTGTCCATACCCGCGTAGAACTTCGTTTTAGTCAAATCTCCCCTGGCCGTAATGCCTGAGTCATTATAGATCTGTTTTCCAAGGATAATATCCGGAATGTCTATTGCACCGGTATAGCTGCTGAGGCCAACCTCGGTTATCCATTGTTTGGCCATGCTCTTGAACGCCGCGGCATCGGCAGGCGGGGCGGTTTGTGCCAGCTGTATCACACTTTTGATGATCGCAATCGTAGCCCCACGCCCTGTGTTGTTCTTGCGAGACACGTTCCTTCCAAGCGTGCTGTCCTGTATCGTAGCCTTAAATATCAACGGCTCATAAGCTGAATAGACCCAATTATACATATTATTTACATCCGGATCCGTCAGAGCCCATGGCGTCCCCGAGACAATTCTGTTAATGGCTATTGTGTCAACCAACAGGTTCGTACTATATCCACCGGTATATGGAACTCCCTCATGGAAGACGAACGAACCGTCTGCATAAAACCCGCTTCCGTTAGTAACATTGTCAAAAATCGTATTTAACCCGTTTACGGCCTCTTCAATAAGCGCACTATCCTTTGACAGCATCCCGCGTAATAGAACTACATACCCGCGCCAGCTTCTATTGGCCCCTACACTATCCGGCCAACCCGGATTAAAATGGTTGATATTCGGACAATGATAGGCGAGCGCACTGAGGTAATTAGTCCTCTGCGTGGTTGTAAGCCCGGAATTTATCAGAACCATGATTTTTCCTAAGGGCAACGCGGCTCCTATCTCCCAATCCCACCAGTTGCCATAGTGGCTCGTTCCCGGGGCATATCTATTTGTATACATCCAGTCCAAGCCGATTATGATGTCACTTCGAAGGGATGTATTTTGATAAAGACTTGAACCGTAAGTTGAATAGGCGAGCGCCATCGAATACAGACGGTTATATGCGCTGGTGATTTCGCTCGATTGGGTGTTGCTGGTCAAATCGCTCCACAAGTATGTGGTAGGGGTATTATCCATACTGCTCCAACGTGAGTTGGCTGTACTGGTAATGCTGCTTATTTTTGCCGCGATCTGAGTATCTGAAGTGTTGTAGGAGGTCCCTCCCGTTATTACATTGAAGAAATTTTCCACTAGATCATCATAGTCGGCGGGTGCCGGAGTCGGTGTTGGCGTAGGTGCGCCAACAGCCAGCGCAGCGATATCGGTTGCAGTAAGCGCACTATTGTATATACGTACTTCGTCAATCCCTCCTTCGAAATTGGAGGTTTGATCAGGTCGCCGGCCTATGTTCACATTGAGACTGCTGTTATATTGTGTTGACGAGATGGATGTTGTATTGGTATTGCTAAGGACGCCGTTTACATAAATTTTTAATGACGTCCCCGGCTGATAAACGCCAGCCAGGTGCACCCATTTTCCGATCGGAAGAATAGAGGCTGTTTCAACGGATAGCACGGAAGTTGAACTTGAAGCGATCTGAAAGGCTCCCTTCCCTGTTGTCTCCACATTCAAGCCCCAGCCTCTGTTTCCTGATGCCCCCATCTTGGAAATAATTCTGCCGCTATTCGCGAATGAATCTATACTCACCCATGCTGATAATGTCATCGCACCGGTTAATCTCAGATCAGCTGGGTTACCAATATCTACATAATCGTTACTGCCATCAAGAGACAATGCTCCACCTACAACGCCGCTCCTCCACGTAGGACCGTTATGCAGAGTACCGTTATTGGCACTTGCTGTAGAATCAACTGCCGTAACACCGCTACCATCATTCATGCTCCAGTATCCCAAACCAGGCGCCGGGGTTGGGGTCGGAGTTGGGGTCGGGGTCGGAGTCGGGGTTGACGAACCCGTAGTGGCCAACGCAGCAATATCACTCGCAGAAAGAGCACTGTCGTATATACGAACTTCGTCGATACCACCATCAAAATAGCAAGTTGCATCAGGGCGGCGTCCGATATTTACATTGAGACTACTGTTGTATTGAGTAGATGAGATTGATGATGTGTTGGTATTATTCAGAACTCCGTTTACATAGATTTTCATTGACGTCCCCGGCTCAAATACACCTGCCAAGTGTATCCATTCTCCTGTTGGAAGAGCAGAGGTTGTACTGACTATTTGGACCTGCGTTGAACTAGAAGCAATCTGAAATGCTCCTACCCCCGTTGATTCCACATTAAGACCCCAGCCTCTGTTTCCAGAAGCCCCCATCTTAGAAATAATCCTGCCGCTATTGGTGAATGAATCGATATAAACCCAAGCGGATAGGGTCATTGCACCAGTCACCCTCAGTTCCGAGGGGTCTCCAATATCGACATAGTCATTGCTTCCGTCAAAAGACAATGCCCCGCCAACATAGCCACTCCCCCATACAGGCCCATTAGTCAGCGTTCCGTCATTGGCATTCGCTGAAGAATCCACTGCCGTAGGACCGCTGCCATCATCCATGCTCCAATATCCCAGAGGCGTCGGTGTTGGCGAAGGGGTTGGAGTCGGCGTAGGCGAAGGGGTACCTCCTGAAGCTGAGAACGCCATATTACTGACGGTATGTGATCCTGTGCCGGCATACAACGCCCATCCGTTCAGTTGAGTTACGCTGGCTTGCTCCGTACGGAAAGCAAAGTTGGAAGCGAGAAGCGTTTCCGAACCGCCTTGAGGAGTTACATAGACACTGTAAGTATGGGCGGAGACATTAATTTCAAGCCGAAAATGATAGCTGGTCCCTGAGGTGTAATTCACGATATTCGTACTTGAATAGGAACCTCCATTTATCGCATCAATTTGCCCGTTTGTATAGAAGCGGACAATGCTCGCCAAACTGCTGTACGCTGAAGCGGTGCCGTTAAGTATGCCAGTCACCGCATTTATTGCCGAGCCGTTAGGTACAGCATCAAATGTTGCCGTAAAGGAAGCGGCTTGGGTGGGCATGTTATACGTTTGCCATGTCGTGCCGCTGGTTACTGGAGGAGTTGTGAATGCCATATTGCTTACGGTATGCGTTCCTGTGGCGGCATACAAAGCCCATCCGGTAAGTTGGGTTACACTGGCTTGCTCCGTGCGAAAAGCAAAATTGGAAGCAAGGAGCGTCTCCGAACCTCCCTGAGGCGTTACATAAACACTGTAATTATGGGAGGAGATATCGATTTCAACCCGAAAATGATAGCTGGTCCCCGAGCTGTAATTCACCGTATTGGTGCTTGAATAAGCACTTCCATTCATTACATCGATTTGTCCGGAGGTGTTGAAGCGGACAATACACGCCATACTGCTGTACGCAGTTGCCGTGCCGTCTAATATTCCCGTAACTGCATTAAGGGTCGAACCGTTTGGAACAACATCAAATGCAGCCGTAAAGGTTCCCGTCTGGGGCGACATATTAAACGTTTGCCATGTGGTCCCACTAGTATCCGAAGCGAATGCTGGCATTGCCGGAACTAATAGAGACAAAATGATCAGTAATAATCCGAGTTTTTTAATCATCCTATAGCCTCCCTAAAAGAATGAATTGCCTCCCGGCGCTTGCCGAGGCAGAAGGAGTAAGGCTATCTCACTCCCGCAATCGAGTCCCCCCATTCCCGTGCCCATGGTATAGCCAACGGGATCATTCACCTTGGGCACGGTCGGTAATTTCCTTTTTATTTGCCCATCAGTTTCGCATAGGCTTTCATGTACTCGGTCTCTGCCCATTTATTGACCGTTTGAGCGCCTGCCGCATTCAAATCATTTCTCAATTTATCGAATGCTTTTACCCATTCTTCATCTGTTTTTGGCTCAATAATCGTCTTTGGAAGGCCCTTTACAAGAATATCTTGCAGCTTAACATCGATACGTTTTATATCATCCGGCATTGCAGGCAAGGAAACCACTTTGTAATCCGCATTAAATTTCATCTTCTTTTCATCTACCTTTTTGGTAAACGCAAGGGATGGGTAATCGACTCCATAATATTTGGCATAGTCCTTCTGTACAGTGTTCATCATTTGAATATACGTTGATTTATCGCTCTGAAGGTTAGCATAGCCACCGTCTGAAGCTTTCACCGTATTGGAAACACCTCTTAGATGGCTGAGTGCCGCGATGGATCCGAAGATGCCGGTTTTGTTCAGATCTTCTCCGCCTTTGATAATCGTGTCTACGGTTTCTTTTTTCATGACAGGCTTTTTATTGGCATCGTATTCCCAGTTAACACCTTCAACGCCGCTGTAAATAATTCTACTGCCTTCAGGGGAGAACACGAAGTTCAGGAACTCTACCACTCTATCAGGGATTTTACTCTTGGTGGAAATAGTCCAGTTCTTGCCGTCCAATCCACGTCCACCTTGGTATCCAGGGATCTGGTTATACGGTTTGGGAGGCGAGTAAGAATATCCGAAATCGAATGGAATCATCATAAATGAAGTGGGGTTGGCTGCTTTTAATAACTCTTGGTTCGCTTTTTCAAAGCCGTATACGGCTGGGTTTGAAATAATTTCGCCCTTTACCGCAGCAGCTTCAAAATCCGCATATTTCATCGTAAAGGCATCCGGGTGCATCAGGCCTTTTCGATAGGCTTTGTTATAAAACTGCGAAGCCTGGTAATAGGGATTTTGTGGGCCATAGAAATCAGAAATGATTTTCGATTGATCGTCTTTACTGACATCAATTGTTTCAGCATAGTTATTAACCCCCGAAGATACACTTGTCAACAAGCCATAACTCCAGAGACCTCCCGACCAGTCATTAAACAAACCGAATCCGTATACTTTCTTTCCATCGGGAGTTGTCGGATGTTTTTGTACCATCTGTTCCACCATGGCGAGGTAATCATCGAAGCTTTTGATGGACGGATACCCTAATTCCTTGTAATAATCCCATCTAACAGAAGGCCCTACATCCATCTTCATGGGAAGTATCGTATCCACATCGGCTTCAAAAGCTGCAGGCGTTAAATAATAGATTCCTTCCGTACCTAAAAAGTCCTTAGCGTATTTAATTCTATTGGGAGCATACAGCAAACTTTTGCTCCCTGTTTTCTCAATCAAGGGAGCCATGTCAACGATCATCTTTGCGTCGTACAGCTTCTTAATATTCGCATCATTTGTGCAAATCAGATCAGGCAGATCCCCGCCGGCAATGGACATACTGAGTTTTTCTGCGTTCCATCCCAATATTTCTAGCGTTGTATTAGTCCGTTTCTCAATTTCCTTCAGTACCGGGTTGTCCTTATAGGTATTGATATTGGTCGCGCCGCCTTCTTCGCACCACAGCACAGAAATTTTTACATTCTCTTTCGGTTTAGCCGTTGTGCTCGGAGCACTTGCGGTACTTGTAGGCTCGCCATCGTCACTACTCTTTGTGCATCCTGTCATCACCAACAAGGATGCGCAAATAGTTAGAACGAGAGCCTTAGATAAACCTTTTACCTTTCTCATTCATAATCCTCCCTTTTCATTTTTATATAGTAAATAGTTTGAACTATTACTACAAAAACCAATTGTAAGCGCTTCCTCTTTCTGTGAAAGGAGCTTTCACGAAAGTTACATTCATTTACAAATTGCTGAACGGTCGCATTATAACCCGTCAGCATCTTACCGTGCTTTTATCTTGATAATAGGAAAAATTGTAGATTAACATCATTTAGCAGCGTTAATCCTATTATATTCAATGCAAATTTTGATTCATATGAAGTATCTTACTGTTTTATTGGAGAAAGTTAATTGGATTCGTTGTATATGATTGCACTTAGCCTTCCTTGTATTTTTCAACTTTATTGTTGTACTATTTTACTCGTCGCGCTACGATGCCTCGCAAACCGATTACGCACCAATCGAATATCTGCCATAGTAAGCAATCCGCCAAGGCTAGCACTTTGCGCATACAACGTTTTCGCCACATTGACCACTACATTCGCTGTTGCTGCGTATTCCGGTAATGTTTGGACACTCATTCCGAAAAGATTTGGACACCTATTCCGGTAATATGTAGACAGTCATTCCGAAAAGTATTGGACACTCATTCCGGAAATGGTTGGACAGTTTCTCTT
>NZ_SHLX01000029.1 GCF_004764705.1 Paenibacillus cymbidii
CAGCGCATCCTCCCATTCTACAAGAAGGTTTCAACTGGCTCTCAGTTCCGGAACGGTGGCTCAGTTTGACCGGAGACGTGGCTCAAATATTCCGGAACGATGGCTCATTTTACTCCGGAGTATTCACCTTATTAAAAAGCCCTATAAAGAGCAGTAGGTGTTATAGTATTACAGTTACTTTTATATTAATCCCTTACATTAGCCGAATATAGGAACGAGCAAACCCGCGCCACGACTGGCTTTTTACCAATACCCCATCCATTTCCAAGGTATAAGGGACATTTCCCATCCGAGTCCGTCCCATTTGAGACGCTTCCAAGCTCAAGCCGGAGACACTTCCAAGCCAGCCCTTCGCAAAGCTCAAACGACACAAGCGTTGCCGTTGAAACCGAAACGTAACGAAAGATAAGACAGAGCGCGTAAAGCCCGTTGAGCGCCCACAGAGCGCCGGACAGCCAAAGAGAAGGGTAGATAGCGAACCGATCATAGAAGGGCTTAAACGAGCCGTGTAACCAAGGATCGCGAGAACAGCGTTGACAGCCTTGTCAGCCCGATAGAACGCGCCAGCGGCGCGGGGAGAGGAAGGACATGAGACAGCCGAGAGCCAAGCGAAGCCGCCAGAGCACCGACGAGAGGGGGAAGTCGAACTCACATAAGCGAACAACAAAAGCGCACCCGAAAGGATGCGCCACATTCTGATACGTATGCAATCTTAGTGTATAGGAGGTCCATAAGTCGGCTGGGAATTGATTTCTTTTGCCTGATATCCCTGCATGACCTTTGTTTTTACAAACGAACTGCCGGATCGATACCACCAAGCACCATTCAGCTCAAATACCATGTTGCCATCCACAATAGCGGTGTTATACCCTGCCGCATCGAACACTGCCGACCAAATATAAGGCTCTGTACTCCGAACATTATTCAAATGCCGCCCAAGCACATCGTAAGGAGAAAGAGTCAATTCAAAGTCAGTGGGCGATTTCCTAACACCAGCAACTTTGCCGCCAAGGTAAGTAACGTTCCAACTTGCACCATTGTCTAGCTCTTGATAAAGCCCTGATGCCTTCAGGTCAAATGCTACACTTGAAAGATTATACAGCTTTATAATCTTGTCTTTGGCAACTCCTGCCGCAACAAGATTCTTAAACTCATCGTCGGCAGACGACAGTGCTATGTCGCGAAGCCCCCATTCCATTCGGTCATCCGTTCGTGCTATCCGTGCTCCATCCAAGTATTCACCCCAGTATTGCGAATAGCCATGTGGATCATCACTGCCGATAAACGCATTAGGAATATTTTTCAACGCTTCATCGACGATACGCATAACGGTGTCGTATTCATTTTGATTTAAGCTGTTATATGAGTGACCGCCATAACGAACAGCTACAGCATCGGCTACCTGGTACTTGCCCTTTATTGATTTTGGAGACTTTTTCATAAGTGCTACTTTATCGGATACTCGATGTACATTTTGCCTTGCAGTCTGTATAAGCGCTATTTGCCAGTCTGACTTCACTCGCATTTCCATTACCTTGTCTACTAGAGGCAGGTAGTCATCCAGAACAGAAGATAACCTACTCACGTTTTCCCATCCGTAGTAATCCATTTTCCGATCAATGACAAATAGCTGAACAGTAACATTGCTATACGCTTTAAATACGCTCTTGAACTTCTGCGTGAGTTCATTATTATCATCTGAAGCCTTGGCATACGTGTCCAAACTGATCTTTAATTCTTCGAACGCCTTCTTCAAATCTGGAATCAACTCTTCCTCAGATCGGTTACTCTCGATGAGTGTCAGTTGCTTCGTAAAATGATCGACTGGCACGGTTTGATTCGATCCTTCGATAGCATCGGCACGATCAATCCTAGCTGTTCTCGAAGCATCGTCCCAGTTGACTTTAGCTCCAAGAGCCTCGCTAACAAACCGAAGCGGCACAAGCGTACTCCCATTAACGACTTTCGCGGGCGCGGCTAATTCCTTCTGAACCCCGTTAACCGTCGCAGTGTTCTGACCGATTTTTAAGGTTACCGCGATCGAGCTTCGATTAAGAACTTTATACGCATATACCGTTTGATTTTCGCCATCCCAGATCACATTTGCGCCAAGCGCTTCAAATATGCCTCTGAGCGGAACTAAAGTGCTTCCATGCTCAACGACGGGCGGTTGAGGATAAGACTGCTTGATGCCATCCATGAAGATCGTAACATCCCCCGATGTCGAGAGGACACTGATCTTAACTTTTGATTTGGCTGGCGAATCCCCATTTTCCGCGAACACAACATTCCCCATCCCCGAGAGGAGGAGTGAACCGACCAAAGCCGTTGTAACCACACTTTTACAAATACTTACTGTCTTCATGGACGAAAAAACCTCCTATGTACTCACAAAAAAACAAAATGGTTGAGTATACTCTACTGATACCTTCAACTTACCATGATTGAATGGTAACTAAAAGAGGTAAATTTGCCATGAACGATAGAAAAATCAAGCCCTTGATCTCCGCCATTCTAGGCAGAGTCCTTAAGGCGAAACGAATGGAACTTAACTTGAGTCAGTATGACCTTGCAGACCGTTTCGAGATTGATCGGTCATTTATCTCCCTTGTCGAAAGCGGAAAGCATGAACTGTCTGTCAGCAAAATCTTCATGTTATGCCAAGCGCTGGACATCACGCCAACGGAATTTATTCGCCTCGTCGAGTCAGAGTACGATAAAGCAGTTGTAGAGCATCCGCTGGACAATGAGGAATAATACTGTATAAAACTCAAGCCGCCCTTGTTGCCGGGCGGCTTCTTTACAGATGGAATCAACCAGGCACATCGCTCAGAAGATGCTTCCAGATGGAAAGACCATCCTTAATTCCCGCATAGTAGAGCCACTCTCTTTCGGTGGTCGCCCAGTAGTTCATAAGCTCTTCCCACTCCAAGATCAGCCCAAACATCGGAGACGGTAACTCTTGCTTCAGCCGTGTTTCAATTTCCTTCTGACGTTGTCGAATCGCCTCGACTTCTGCCAGTTTTGCGGCTTCTCTGGCTCGCTCAATAAACCGTCCGTCGAATGCCGTATGTAGCCATGCCGGACATAGATTTTCCTGCACTTCGATCACCCCCTCGCAAGCGTTTCGTGCATGTTACCTTGAGCGCAACCACTTGCGCAAGTAGGGAGTTGCGGGAGGATTATGGGAGGATACAGGCAAGCTCGCCCTGAGAGTTTCACTGAGAACTTTGAACCAACCGAAATTTTAAGCGGGAAGGATATCTTTATTTCAGCGGCGTAGCGTCACTTTACCCCGCATTTAGCATGCAGGAAAATGAAGGACTGGACATCGGCTTAAAATAACCGAGCCAGAAATAAGCCGCGCCAAAACCACGGTATAGACATACCTAACTGACCATTTGGGTAGCCGCCCGAAACTGCGTCCTGATCGCTCGTCTTCGCTTTGTGATCAGAAAAAAGGCAACCCAATCGAAAAGGAACGAACACCTATCCGCACCCGTTCGATTTGCTACCCGATTCCAGCAATTACTTCGACTTGTCCATAAGCCGTTGGAAGTGAATCCAGTTATAATGATCCAATAAAGCCGAATTTCCGCTCATCGTATCGACCAATCCGTCCAAAGAAATAAGGTGTTTCCCTGCCGCCGTGATCAACTCGCTCAATTCATATCCGACCTCAGCGTTGCGAAAGAGCCGCCATATTCCAGTAACGAGGATGGCGTCGAATTGTTCGCGCCGCATATCGGCAATAAGCTTACTCAAACCCGGACGGTCACAATAGGAAGATGTGACTGGGCAGGTGTCGACGTATACACCATTAATGATGCCCCGACATTTTGCTTCTGTCCGCAGCATCTGAAGCTGCGCCAAGAGCGAATCGACTTGTTCTTCACCGCGCCTGTCCTCTTGCACATACAGCGCCATCCCATACGATGGCAGGTGTTTCATGAGCATGCGAACATCACCTTCCGCGAGTAAATTATCGGTACGACCTGCATGGACCGATAATTAAACATAAACCCCACTCACAGTATGAATGCCGCCTCATCCCGTCAAATAAAAAAGCTCAAGCCCATTACAGGCTCAAGCTTGCCAGCCGCTATTCACTTTTGGCATCCCTGTGCCATTCCGCGATAAGATCATCGCGCGTCAACCGCAGACTCTGAATTTCTTCGCGGATCTGCTGCCGCCGCGGCGCACTTGTAATCGCTTTTCCATGCTCAAGAACAAGTTTGCAATGTCGTCTCGCGATTGACAAGAGCACCTGCTCTTGCATATTGTCCAGTTCAAGTGCGGCCAACGGACGAGCGCTTGTAATACCCGAAACTTCCAGAGACGGCGGTTCTTTTTCCAGTGAAGAAAGCATCAACAAAACCCCCAGCGAAAAGTTTTGTTGATGTTACCTTGGTTCGGCGGCTGTTGCAAGTCATTTGATACCATAATAAGCCACAGTGGGCAGGTGAATTCAAACTGCTCGATTCATTCATCACTGCGTGGATGTATACAAAAGTAAGACCTTGAGGGGAATTTCTTCCCTCAAGGTCAATATATTAATCTACCAAATACACCATAAATTTTTTGGGCTGGCCATCAACCGTTACATGCTTAACTTCCTCTTGCCAGTAAGGCAGGATGGTATCGATAAAAAGAGAAATCATCTGTTTCTTCAAGTTAGGGTCAGCCTTCATGAAACTAGAATAGTTTTTAATAATTAGTACATATGCCTCAAAGTCAAGCCAATCTAGATCTCTAATCCAATCGAGATAGCGATCAATGCTGTCATAGCAATCTGATGGAAACTTAAATTGACGCTGCACTTCTGAAATATACTCCTCCCATGATCCGATTTCAGCTCCATTTAACTCAACCACAAGCACAGCTTCTGATAAATTAAGTCCTTCCATCTCAGCCTTAAGTTTGTCACTACTGATCTCGATTACTTGATTTTTAACATCTTCCCACATGGCTATCATCCCTTATTTAACTTGTGTAAATGTACCGTAATGGTCTCCAGTGTAATAGATCGAACCATCGGAACCGACAACGAATCTTTCACTATCCCGATTTTGACCTGCCACTTTATTGTTCACATCAAACTCCCTATAAGTAATTGGAGTTCCATTACTTCCTGTAGTAGGAAGCTTCAAATCGCTATTCTCATACTTACCTCCGGCTTTTGTACCTGCCGATTGACCGGATACAGGTCCCTTCCACCCAGATTTATTATACTTATCATACGCATTCTTGGCATTCTGAGCCAAACCATCGTAACTACCACTTGTTATACAGCCAGTATTATGAACCCAAATCCCTAAATCACTTACAAAGTAGGTATGGAAGTCAGCAACAGTAAAGTTATACACCTTAACCTTTTCTTCGTGCTTAACATTCTTGATGCTGTCAATCGTTAAGGTATTTCCATTGCTCTGCTGCAGCTTATCCCCTACCTGCAAATCCGCCGCCAACACCCAACCTTCACTTTCGACCCAGAACGGATGATTATCGGTTGTCTCAATGACTTGGTCACCGACCGTCATCTCGTAAATGATCTCCTTATCATTTCGATACAGATGCGTGACTTCCTTGTAAGCCTGCTCGCCAGTCTCCTCATTTTTGGAAAGAACCTTATCTCCGACTTCAATGTCTTCAATATTCTTCTCCCCTTCGTCTGTAAGCACTTTGGTTCCAGCAACAAAACAGTTACAGGCTGCAATAAGTTTTTCCGTTTCTTTGGCGGCGGTTTTTTCGAGCTTCACAGCTTTTCTAAAAAACTTGCCGACTGCAGCAAAATCTCCGACGAGCGGTACAGCAGCAATCGCTGATAATGCGGCCCCCGTCTTATCCCCTCTTCCTAAAGAGATCAAAGCGTTCAAACCATCAGCCACTGCGCCCCCAACAGGTATAAATCCTGCCAGATCTAATCCAAGCTGCACATAATCCAGCATTTCATCTATGTTTGATTGTTCTTCATCCTCGACCGAAACGTCTTCATTTTCTATCAACTCTTCGGGTGCTTCCTGCTGCGTCTGGTTGATATCCTCCCACGTCGGAGCTTCGACACCCCCTTGTTCCGGTTCGTTGCCACTCTTTATCGCATCGCCATCGCGAGCCAACCCGAACGGGTCTACATAGGAAATCGGATTGCCATTGACATACGCATATCGATTTAACGTTTGTCCGCCAATAATGCTGCCTAACACGACATCCCGGTTGATAAATCGTTTGATTTCCGGGTTGTAGTACCGCGCACGCATGAAATACAGACCGTTGTTGTCCGTCATGACGCCATCCCTACCGTTGAATAAAAACGGATTCGGCGAATTGCCATCACGACTAGCCAATTCTCCATAGATTCCATACTCGTACTGATCCGTTACATCGCCATCTTCGTCCGACAATGCGACAGTGCTGCCGCGGCGGTCCTGATGATAAGCACGATAGCTTCCGTCCGCCATTTGTAACCCGACCAAACCGAGGCCATAAATATAATAGGCTTTCGGCTGTCCCTGTTCGTCCGTCTCCATCAGCACTTGTGAGTAATAGGCGTTCGGGTTTACTACATATCTTGTCGTAACGCCATTCTCTGTAACCGCCGTTCTATAGCTTTCCGCGTCGTAATGATAGCTGATGCCTCCGGCCTGTACGAGTCGGTTCCGCGAATCGTAACTGTAAGTACCGATGCCGCCCGCCTGTGGGCCGTAGGTCATGTTGCCATCCGCATCGTAAATGACTTGTTGACCGTTATAAGTCGCCAAACGATTATCAGCCGCATAGGTCATCTCCTGCGGTTGTATCGCCGTCCAGGAAAGCCTCTCCTCTGACGATTCGGTAGCCGCGACATTCCCTGCGGCATCGTAAGCATACGTCTCCTGATAAATGATTTCGCCAGAAATTGATTCATCCTTAAGCAGAATCAATTGGCCGGCACTATCATACGCCCTCGTTTCCTTGGAACCGTCAGGACGATAGGCAGCAAGAAGGCGGTTGTTTTCATCATATTCGTAACGTGTCTCACGGCCTTCCCAGTCCGTTACTTTGGTCATGCGGTCCAGATCATCGTACGTGTAAGTAACAATTTTGCCGTCCGGATAAGTAAGGGCAACCAGATTTCCTACCGCATCATATTCGTAGTGCAGCGTATTGCCATACTCATCCGTGTAGGAAACAAGGCGATTTAACGCGTCCCAATCTCTGGTTTTGACGTGACCGTACTGGTCCGTGATCGTGGTGACCCGATCATTGTTGTCATATTGCAACTGAACCGTATCTTCGACACGTTCCGCTCCCACCACTTTCCCGGCGGCATCATAAGTGTAATCGGCAGACTGGCCACGGCTGTTCGTTTCCTGGATGAGCAGTCCGCGTGAATCGTAACGATAAATTTTTTCGCTGCCGGTTGATGTGACTTCGCGGATCAAGCGGTTTCTGCTGTCGTATTCGAAGCGGGTAATATTATGATTCGGATCTTCAATCTGAACCACATTCCCGTTTGCATCGAACACTCGGCTACTCGTGGATTGATCGGCATCGGTGACGGCAACCAGACGATTCAAACTGTCGTATGCATATTCCGCAACCCGCCCCAAGGCATCCGTTGACTCAATCAGTCTGCCCAAGCTATCGTATTGCTTGTTGCTGACATGGCCCAGCGCATCGACTTCCTGAATCGGACGATACGCTTCATCGAGAATTCTGCTTAGTACCTGTTGACCTTTGGCATCCTTGATTCCAATCAGGTTGCCGGCATCGTCATATTGGCGACTTCGGCTATAACCCATCGGATTTATCGTTTCCAGAAGTTGGCCGAGCGCATTGTACTCATAACGAGTCGTCCGCTGCAAAGGATCCGTGACCCGAATCAGTCTGCCCATCCCATCATATTCATACTTCGTCTCATAACCCATTGGATCAATCATTTTGGCAAGACGGTTTCTGCGATCATACTCGTAATGCATGACGTTCCCCGATGGATCGGTTGCCGTTATTCTTTTATTGTTGTCATCATATGCATAAAACGTCGTATGCCCCAACGGATCCGTCATGGAAAGCAAATTACCGACAGCATCGTAAACATAATGGGTCTCATTCCCGGCAGGGTCCGTCTGTTTCACAAGCCGTCCTGCCGCGTCGTACAAATAACCAATGATGCTCTCATCCGGCAAAATGAGTGCTGTCAACCGGTCGGTTTTGTCATATTGGTATTGCGTCGTGTTGCCAAGCGCATCCTTCTTCTGGCTGACTCTCCCTTTGGCATCGTAGACGTACTCGATTCGGCCTTCCAAAGGATCGATTACCCGGATGAGCCGATCCTCCCGGTCATATTCATAGGTAATCGTCTGGCCGAGCGCATTGGTGCTGCTTACGCGTTTGCCGTTCAAATTATAGTCGAATGTCGTCGCCGCACCCAACGCATCGGTTTTGGAAAGCATATTGCCGGAGCTGTCGTAAACGAACGTATTGGCATTCCCGAGCGTGTCTGTAATCGATACCGCCCTGCCGAGTTGATCGTATTGCATGTGCGTATCGTGATACGCAGCATCTGTTATGGTAATCAACCGGTTGGCAATGTCATAGCCGTAGGATGAGACCTGATACACCGCGTCCATTACAGAAACGAGTTTTCCTGCATCATACTGATACTGGTTGGAAGTACCATCTGCATATGTGGCGCTCGATAATAATCCATCCGAATTATATTGATAGGAAGTTACATAACCGGAAGCGTCTGTTTCGCTGAGCAACCGATTGTTCGCGTCATACGTTCGTGTGGTTTCGTGTTCGAGCGGGTCGACGATCGTAAGCAAATTATTGCGGTCATCATAAGTCATCGTCACGATGTTGCCCAGCGCGTCTTCACTTGTCAGCATATTGCCGTTCGCATCATATGTCCACGACGTTGTTCGCCCTTCCGCATCAGTGGCCGAAAGCCGGTTACCGGAAGAATCATAGGTATATTCGGTGCTGTTGCCAAGCTCGTCCGTTGAACGAAGCAGATTATAGCGATCGTCGAAAACGATTTGCCGAGATGCCCCTTCACGGTTTGTAATCGTCGTTTTATACAACGGACCATATTGAAAAGTCGTTTCATTGTCATAGGCGTCAAACTGGCGAATAACTCTGCCTTGGAAATCGTAACTGTTGCGAAACTGTTGATTGCCATTTTCATCTGCTGCCGTTAACACACGCCCATCTGTATTATAGGTATAGTTGACTTCGCCGCCTTCGGCATCCGTGATCCGAACCAGCCGCTTGGAACCATCGTAACTGAATTGCACCTCTCTACCTGGAGCAGCCTCTATTCGAGATACAAGCCCTTGTGCATTGTATTCGAAGTGCAAGGATTGATTGGAAATCGGTTCTGTCAGCGCAGTCAGACGATGATTAAGATCGTATTCAGGCAGGATCCGCTGGCCGTACGAATTTAACCACGCTGTCATTCGTCCGTTTGAGTCAAACTTGAATTGCTCCTGCGAATGTGTTGTTAATGTATAAGTGTTCGTGACGTCTTTAACAAGCCGATAACCTTTCATTGAGGGGTCGGAAGAAATAAATACGTCATTGCCAATGGAAACGAACTTATTGCTTCGATTGGCCGACCAGTTAACGATAATCTCATTGTTGACCGTTGTTTCAAGTGTAGCTCCATACTCGAACTCCCAACCAAGCCCAAAAACTCCGTCATGAAGCAAAAGTGAATTGTACTGAATTTGAAAATTCAAGGGGATAACACCGTTTAATGACAGCAACTTCCGCGCTATCATATGCGCCCCGGTCATAGCATTTACCGGATCGGCCTCCATCGCTTCCGGGTCGGTGTCTTTCGGAAGGTATATTTTTATTACTTTCTCAGCATGAACACCCGATCTGGCGAGAACTCCATTAAATGTCTCCGCTGGCCCTACGATTGTCACAGGCAGAATGTTATCATTTTTTATACTTATTGTTTCCGAAGGATAAATCCAGCCGAAGCCGGCGCCGCTCCTCTTTTGCCCATCCTGCTTAATCACTGTCACCACTAATCGCTGACGCTCCGTATTACTTGTAGAACGATCTGCATCCAACCATATTAAAGACGGACCATTTTCCAACACAAGTGTTTCTCCGTAGGGCACACTGACTTTACTCAATGCTTGTTGAACTGTAGCGGACATATCCAGTTCAAATAAATCGTAAGGTGCAGATATCCGGATCTTGGAGGAAGTAGGGTTATGCACAACTGTCCTTACATTAGCCGGGCTTTGCGCTGCATAACCCAGGGTTTGAGTAAAATTGGACCGGTCCTCACCGTACATGGCTACATCCAACCCGGGTTTATCCATATAAAAACTGAAATTGCTTGGCTTCACAACAAACTGAACCGTTTCATCAGGTTCAATATTGACCGTGTTTTTAACTGGTTTGTCGGATTCAATTGGCTGGAATGAAACAAACTTTCCGTATAAATTACATGTTGGATGGTCTAGTACGTACTTTATGTCATAATTCACCCAAAAATCCGTACCTGACATCGTCCCTAATTGTGCATAATATCCATGAGCTTCATATTGCGCATAATCCAAGGTACATTGCCCAAAAGATTTAAATAATTGTACATTAGTAGTGAAGCTATGTGAGATTTCATAATTTGTTGAACCATCGGCATCCAATATCCGCAAGGCGGGAGCAAGAGAAGGTACAGGACTGAATTTAGAAAATGGGCCAAACACTTCGTATGCTGTTTCACTTGAATTGGTAATTGTATAATTCCCCTGGCCGCTATACCAGGCATAATCATTCTGGTTTGCTGCCGCCAATCTTCCATACCAAGAAGAATAAAGATCGTCCAGTGCATAGTCGAACTGCCCGGGAATGGTGATTCGAATAATCTCATAATCGGGAAGAGTAAATTGCATGCTCTCTCCCGATGCCAACTCCATAATTGACAATGCAGGATTCATCGTAAACTGTGGATCAAAATAATCAAAAATACCGACAATTTCATAAAAGTCGTCCGAGGAGTTTGTCAATGTTGTCTGACCATATTGTGTAAAGTCTCCTCCCGATTGCTTACGACCGTAAAGTGAGCGGTCGTAATCGATGGAGTAATCGTACGTTCCGCCAATGCGAATTTTTGCGGCCTGGGGAATGTAAATGTTATCCTCAGGAAAAAGCCACACTTTGCGAAGAGCGGGATCGGCCCGGTATTGAGGTTGGAATTTGTCATATGGTCCGTACAATTCCAAATCACGGGAATCGGAATTGGTTATAATCGATGAGCTGGAAAGGTTCAATACGGTAGGAGAACTGAACGAGTTTGTTCCCAAGTCCGCAAATGGCCCCCCGCCAAAAACATAATCAATCTGTCCGAAAACAGAAAACACAGTTCCGCTCGAGACGGTAAAGGTTTGATTTTCCGCTAAATAGTGGATTTTTAATGCAGGATTTGAAATTTTATCAGGAGGTTCGGTAAGCCCCGACACAGTCAGTGTGGACGAATCTTGATTCGTGATGACGATTTTGTCCCCGCTAGCGATACTAACGACGGTTGATGCTACTTCCCTTCCCATGTCCACATAGTTGCCGCCGGCATCATAAACGGCATAATCGAAGATACCGCTCACTTCAACATCGATACTGTAGACGGCAGTATTGACACTTTGCAGAGATTCACCAACGGCAAGACTCTCCGTCCCTCCGCTGGCCCGAGCCGTATGATGGTCGGCGAATAATGCGCACGCCATGACCATAATCAACAGAATCCAGTATTTGCTATCCTTCATTCACCAAAATCCCCTTCCCGCTTGGAGTTCCGCTCAGGATGACGGCGGCCACATGACATCGGAAACAACAACAAAGTTAAAGAACCCATAGTCGGTTTGCAGAACGGCCAGCGATGACGAGGTCACGGTTCGCGTAATTTCCACATTTTCGCCTGAGATGACTATCGTATAGGTTCCCATCGGCAAATCGAACGCATAACGCACACGATCGTTCATGTTTGGCGCATCGGTAATCCCGGTCTTTCCATATACGTTGTCCGTCACGGAGTTATAAGTTGCAGCATAGGAGAAGCCATCTCCGTAGACGGTCACCGTGACGCCATGCGGATCCGCCGTACCGATGACGATATCGCCGGTAATATGATAATTTAACGCACTGTCTACCTTGGTTATATTGCCTCCGCGATCGTATGTGAACCGAAGCCGTTGCCCCGATTCATAAGAGACGCCGGAAATACGATTTAACCGATCGTAAGTGTATGTCTTGCTACGGGACGGAATATCGACCATAAACCAGGCCGGCGGCGACCAGTCGGACCAGAGCTGACCGTCATATACCTGAATGATCGCCTGCATCTTCAGACCAACCGGCAAATTGGCGGAAACCGTCCAACTATCTGTGGTTTGTTCGGAATCGTGGAGTATAATGCCGGAATCGATCAAACTCGATGCGCCATCTCCATTCAAAACTCGAATGCGATACGCTTCAATCGTTTCGGAACCAGATTCCGCGTTTTGCTGCCACTCGATGGCGGGTCGCTGCAGATCAAGTTTGGTTGGCATTTGATAGGTGCCAGTCAATACGGTGAATTGGACCGCAGGCAACAACTCATATGTTGTCACGCTGATCGTTTCACTCGGCTCCGATTCATTGTTTGCAGCATCCAAAGTCGATACCGCAAAATGATAAGTCACCTGATTGGACAACCCATATACCGTATACGTTGTTGCCGTTGTCGTTCCGACTGGCGAGCCATCCCGATATACTTGGTAGCCCGTAACCGCCACGTTATCCGTCGCCGCCACCCAGTTCAACTTTACACTTGTGCTCGTTTGTTGTGGCGATACGACATTTGCCGGCGCAGAAGGCGCCTCGATATCAGCTTCGTCGTCCAACGTAGTCACGACCGCTTCGTTACCAACTTGCGATTCATTGCCTTCCGCATCGCGCGTTTTTACAGTAAAGCGATACGTGGTACCCGCAGCCAATCTGTTAACAGCATAAACGGCATCTCCAATCGTCGAACCGGCTATCACCCCGTCGACATAAATATCGTAACCGGCTATACCCTCATGAATCGGCGGAGTTGTCCATGACAACTCGACCACATTGGCAAAAACTGCAGTCGCCCGCAGATCCAAGGGAGGATGGGGGAGCGTCGTCACTACGAGAATACTGCTGGCTGGGGAACGATTTCCGGCGGCATCCCTCGCCTTGACGGTAAAAAAATACTTCGTGTTCGGCACCAAATCGTACACAACATAGGTAACATTTGCTACGGAACCAATCCATGTTTCCCCGAGATAAATGTCATATCCGGCAATCCCCACATCGTCGGTCGAATTGTCCCAGGATAGCATAATACTCGTCTCCGTTTTGCCGGCAACGACAACATTAGCTGGTTGCGTCGGCGGTTCCATGTCATCATCGCCGAATACATGAGGAATACCGGCTGACGATTGCAACAGAAAGGAACATACCAGCATAACGGCGACAAACTTTGCAAATAGGCGTTTCATTCGTTAACCTCCTGAAATTTCAATTTTGGCTTCGTTTGCCCGTCCCCTTCTCCTCCCTCATTGATACAAAAGAGCAGCATGATTCACTCTTCTTCCAACATTATCCGACATCATTAATATACATGTTCCATAATATCCTTTCATTAGGAAATTTTGTCGAGTTGTGTCGTTTTAAAATAATTATCCATATAGGAAAAGCTAACAGCTTCAGGCAGCTTCAGCTTAAATGCAAAAATACATTAAAATATGCCAATTATCCTTATTTCAGCAAGCTTAAATGTAAAAATGCAGTTAAATCATCGAATTCTCCTGCATACAGAGGAATCCGTCGATTTTTAATGCACTTTTGCACTTAAACATGGCTACTGACCAATTCTCCGTGAAATTAAGTGCACTTTTGCGTTTAAGTTGCGCAAGATTCGTCTACAACCGATTGCCCGCCCCCCCATCCTCCTACTGTTCTCATCCTCACCGTCGTCGCTCGCTCACTAACACCACTCAACCCCACATCCCCGCTCCTCTGACAAACACAAACGCCCGCGCCGGAAACAAAAAGAAGGACCTGCCCACAGGCAGGTCCTTCTTTTTGTTCTCCTTGCTAAAGCGCCATGCCGGAACAACCGCCGCGCAGCGACTCCGCGTCGACGCCGACGACCGTCAGGCTGCCGCTGTCCGCCACCAGCGTTACGTAGCTGAAGCCGCCGCAGTCGTCGGCCAGCGCGTACGTGCGGGTGCCGGCGGCATCCGTGGCGCGCAGCTCCTTGCTGGCCGCGTCCCACGCCAGCTCCAGCGCCGCCCGGCCGTCCGCACCAGGCGCAGCAGTCGCCAGCGCCACGACTGCGCACTCGCGCAACACCGCCTCGCGCAGCTGCTCCGCTCCTTCTTTTCCGTTCGTATAGTGGAACGGATCGATATACCGCTCGCTCAGCACGAGCCGAGCGCCGCTCGCCCCCGCATCGCCCGCTGCGGCACCCGCGGCGTACTCCAACCGTACGCGGCCGCTGCTGCCGTACGGGAAGTTCAAGCAAGCCGCCGCCGGTACGCCGGCTTCGGCCGTCAACACAAGCCGCCGTCCGCCATCGGCCGTACTTCCAAGACCGTCGACCCGGCAATCGCCCGCCGTCGACCAGGCGTCCAGGCCGTCCAAGAACCGTTCGGCCAGCTTCGTCTCGCGCAGGAACGAAGGCGAGAACCGGATCATTTTCGCCAGCGGTTCGTTCCACGATTCGCCTCGTTTGCTGTTCACCGAAAACAGCTTGACCAGCACATCGCCCGTACCAAGCGCCGTGGGGAACGGATAAGCCAGATGCGTGTCGGCGGGATCGTCCGGCAGACGGCGCAAGATTTCGCGATACCCGTGCCAGGTCGCCCCTTCATCGTCGGAAATCGCCGCATGCAGCGCCTGTCGCGCATAGCTGATCACCGTATGCAGCGGATGGCCGTCGCAATGGTTCCATATTTTCAGCAGGCTGTCGTCCGCAAGCCGCAACAGCGAAGTCGGCGAATTCGACGAGCGGAACGCCGTCCGTTTGGCCTCGCTCCATGTGGCGCCGCCGTCGGCGGACAACGCATAGAAGAACCGCCCGAGCGTCGTACGAATCAGCATCAGGATGCTGCCGTTCACCAGCTCCAGCACGATCGGCTCGATGGCGCCGGATTCCAGATACGTTTCGTCGTCTTTGACCGCAACGTCGTTGGAAGCCTGCCACGTTGCGCCTTCGTCGTCGGAATAAATCGTGCTCGAAACGAAGTAGGAATAATCGCCCGTCTCGCTGCGGACGAGCGTGGAGAACGGCACAACGATGCGGCCGCTCTTTGTCTGCAGCAAGCTGTTGATCGCGCCGGTATACCGGTCGAGACATTCGACCTTCTGCGTCGTTGCGTTCGTGCCGTGAATGTCGTCCATCCGCGTATGCAGAATATCGCCGGCGAATTCGCCGCTTTCCCATTTGTAGCGCGTAATCCGCAAGGAAAACACATGAATGTAGCCTTCGCGGCTTTGCAGCACATGCGTACCGGCAATCCAACCGGGCTGCGGCGTAAAAGAGACGATCGTTTCCGGGTTGCCCCAGGTGCGTCCGCCGTCGAACGATTGCCGGCCCATCACGTAGTGCGAGCTGATGTTGTCGTCGAGTGTCTTGATGTGCTTCTTCGTCACGACCATGATCGTAAACAGACTGCCATCCTGCAGCTCGATTACCGGTCCGATATGAAGGTTGCTGTCTTCGCAGAGCTGTTCCGCTACTTGCGATTGAATCGTCGATGCCGTCATCCCGGCACCTCCTTCTATATAGTTGGCTCGATGCCCAAATAGTTGAACAATGTCTCCGCAAACAAGCGGTGCCCCGCTTCGCCGGGATGGATGCCGTCGTTCATCAGCAGCAAATGCATATTCGTTGCGCCTCCGACACGCTGCTCCCAGGCGCGGCCGATGTCGCAAAGCGGCGTCCCCGTCTCTTCCGCCATCCGCCGCAATTCCTCGACATAAGCCGGATAGTGCACGCGCGCCAGCACCGCCGGCTCGCGAACGTTATAGTCGAGCGCGTTCTGCGTCAGCAGCAGCGCCTCGCTGCCCGCCGCCGCAATGCGCGAGACGATCGTTTCCAGGTTGCGGCGGAATTCGGGCAACGGCTCCGGCCCGCGCTGGCAATCGTTCATGCCCAGCATAACGGTGACCAGGTCAGGGGCAAACCGCAGCGCGTCCCGCTCCAGCCGGTCCTTTACGCCCCAGGACGTATCGCCGCTGACACCGGCGTTCAGCAGCAGAAACTTGCGTCCGTACGTATCGATCAGCTTCTCTGCCAATTGACCGACATAATTGAGCTTGCCGCGCAAATGAAAATTTTGCTCCGTGATCGAATCGCCGATACAGACGATCATAACCCGCTCGCCGCGCCGCAGCTTCTCCATCGTGGCCAGTCCCACGTTCGTCCCCCGCTTTCCGCAATAAACCTGTTACAGCAAATCCAACCCCTCGAAAAATTCGCGCAGCTTGCCAAGCTGTTCGTCGGTCAAGCTATGGTAAGGCAGCCGCCGCCAACGTTCGGCCACGCCGAACAGCTCCATCGCGCCATGCGTCACCGAATCGAAATCGACGCCCAGCTTGGCGACAAAATCCATATACGGAATGTCGTACGTCGTGATAATCGACACCGCTTCCGTCAAATCGCCCGCCTGCACCGCCGCCCAATACCGATGCGCGATATCCGGCCGAAACCGCGAGTAGATCGACAAGTAGGCGTCCGCACCGTAAGGCAGCACATCCAAATGGTTTTCTTTCCGCCCGCCCGAAAGGAACGTCCAGTGCCCCGCCACCAGCGCCGCCAGCCGGCGGCCGTACGCACCGCAGATGTCGTCTTTGACCGCAACGACGCCGCTGCGGTTGTTTTCCAGCAGCCGCTCGACCGCGGCCAGCGGCAAGCTGACACCCGGCGCCAGCGCCGTTACCGCCATCACCGGCATCACCTGACCGACGCGGGTGAAATGCTCGACCAGCGTCGGCACCGTGCAGGAGCCGGCCCAATGCGGCGGCAGCGGCATATATACGTCGGCGCCGATGCCCTTGCAATATTCGGCGAAACGAACCGATTCGCCCGTCCACCAGTTGCCGGCGGCGACAACGAGCTTTCGGCCGGCATTCTGCTCGACGACAACGCGCGTCACCTCGGCGATTTCGCTGTCGGTCAGGATGCTGTACAGACTGTCCCCGTACGTCAGCAGAATGGTGCCGCTGTTCGAAGCGACGATAAACTCGACGATATGGCGCAGCGCCTTGTAGTCGATGTTCCCTTCCCGGTCGAATGGCGTGCTGACCGACGAAATCGGCCCGTTCAAATAATGCTTGACTTTCTCATTAATCGGCATTTTATGCGTCCCTCTCCCTATATCCGCTATATCACGATGATTCCGTCATCCTTTGATCGAACCCGTCAAAACGCCTTTGACAAAATGCTTCTGCAGGAACGGGTACACACAGATGATCGGTACTGTTGTCACAATAATCATGGCGCCCTTCAAGCTTTGCGGCGTCGGTTTGGCCGTAAGCTCGCTCATCAACTCCGCGTTCAAGTCCTGACTCGACATCGTCAGCACGATGCGGCGCATCAGCACCTGCACCGGCAGCTTATTGACATCGTTGATATAGATGACCGCGTCGAACCAGGCGTTCCAGTGCGCCACTCCGTAGAAAAGACCGATCGTGGCGAACGTCGGCAAGCTGAGCGGCACGACGATGCGGGTCAAGATCCGCAGCGGCGTTGCGCCGTCGATGAGCGCCGACTCTTCGAGATTGTCAGGCAACTGCATGAAGAAGCTGCGCATGACGATCAAGTTCCAGGCACTGATCAACCCGGGTAAAATCATCACCCAGAACGAATCCGTCAAATGCAAATATTTCATCAGCAAATAGCTCGGTACCAGCCCGCCATGAAACACCATCGTAATAAACACGAACATCATGATGCCGCTTCGTCCCGGCAATTGGCGGCGCGACAAGCCGTATGCCATCATCGATGTAAACGCGAGATTCAGCGTCGTCCCGATCAGCACTCGGGCAAACGTAATCCCGTAGGCATTGTACAGAATCGATCCTTGCGAAAGCAGCACCTCGTAAGCCCCGAAATTCAGCTGTTCCGGAATCAGGATGAAGCTGCCTCTGCGCATCAGTTCCGTCTCGCTGACAAGCGAAGTCGAAAGCACGACGAGGAAGGGCAGGACGAACAGAAGGGCCAGCACGGTCAGCAGCGAGTAATTGGCGAACGTGAATGCGGTATTTCCCGCCGTCCGCGCAGGTACGGCCTTTGTCAGTTTCACCTGATTACCAAATCCCTTCCTGGCCGAGTTTTTTGGCAAGCCAGTTCGTGCCTGTAATGAGAACGATGGCGATCAACGATTTGAACAGCCCTACCGCCGCTCCAAACGAATACTGAACTTCCACCAGCCCCTTGCGGTAAACGTAGGTGTCGATGATATCGGCCACATCGTACACGGGAGGCGAATAAAGCAGAAACACTTGCTCGAATCCGGCATCCATCACCCCGCCGATTTGCAGAATGAACAGAATCACGATAATGTGCCGCATCCCCGGCAGCGTGATATGCCATACTTGCCTCCAGCGTCCCGCGCCGTCGATGCGGGCGGCTTCGTACTGCTGCTGATCGATGCCGGCGATGGCGGCCAAATAAATAATCATTCCCCAGCCGGCTTCCTTCCAGATGCCGGAGACGACCAGTACGGAACGGAAATAATGCTGATCGGTCAAAAACGAAATCGGCTCGTGTCCGAACAGCTTGACGATTTCGTTGACAATGCCGCCGTCCGTCGTGAGCACCGTCGTCGTCAGCCCCGCTACCACGACCATCGACAGAAAGTGCGGCAAATACGATACGGACTGCACAATCCGTTTGAATGCCATTCGCCCGACTTCATTGATCAGAAGCGCCAGCAGAATCGGCGCCGGGAACCCGAACAGCAGCCGATAGAAGCTGATGAGCAGCGTATTGCCGATAATGTCGCGGAAATAGAACGATTCGAAGAAGCTGCGAAAATGCTTCAGCCCGACCCATTCGGCCGTCAGCATCCGGTGCAAGCCGTCGAAAGGCGCGACATCCTTGAACGCAATAATCAGGCCGTACATCGGCGTATAGTGAAACAGGAGAAAATAGAGCACGCCGGGAACGATCAAACCGTAATACAATTTGTTTTTCCGGAGCAGTGTTAATGTTCGAGCGCTCATGGCCGCTCCTTTCCCGGGCTTCCGTCTTCTCGTGGACGAGGCGCGCCGCAGGCGACGCGCCCCTTCCGCCAGCCAAAACCGCAAGCTACCTTATTTCACCGCATTGTATTCCGCCGTGTAAGCGGCAATCCATTTATCCATACCGGCCTTGTTCAGCTCCTGCAGGAACGCGTCCCACTCGCCGATCGGCCGTGCGCCCATAATGAACTTGATCGTTTCCTGCTCGATCATCCGGTTGAGGTCGCCCAGCGTCGGAATGTTATCCGACAGTTTCTTCGTGTCGAATTTGAACTCGTAGTCGGCAAGGGCGATTTTTTTCGACGTCTTCGGATTCGTCAGGAAGTTTTTGTAATAATCGAAGGCAGGCGCTCCTGCCGGTGCCGAATCGCGGAACTGCACCGTATAAGCGAACGTCATGCCGGCAATCAGGTCGCCGAGGTAATCGCGGTTCAGTTTTTCATAGACTTTGTTCGCTTTGTCCACCCATTTCCAGTTTTCCCCTTCAATCCCGAAGAAGGCCAGCATGTAGTTTTCGAGATCCGATTGCAGCCAGTTCAGGTACTTCATTGCCGCTTCCGGGTTTTTCGAATTTTTGCTGATCATCCAGCCGTTCCCTTGCGCGCCGCCCATGGTCATGGTGAGCCCTTTCGGCCCGCGCAGCTGATCGGCGACCACATACTTCGCATCCGGATTGGTTGCCTGCAGCGCGAACTGGTTGCCTAGCTCGCGGGAATGCCAGTGTGCGGCGGCGGCGACGCGGTTTTGTTTGACCAGATCGATCTGAGTGGCAATATCGATGGCGAACGTTTCCTTGTAGATATAGCCTTTTTTGTACCAGTCGGCCACCTTGGCGACGAAGTCCTTGTAGCCCGGATTAAGCACCGGCGGCTTCACCTTGCCGTCCGTATCCACCCAGTTGCCATAACCTACGTCCATGAAACCGGCAGCGAGCGAGTTGTTCAGTTCGCTGTAGTTCGTCAGCAGCGGAATCGTTTTGCCGCCGCCGGCCGGGTCGCTGTCTTTAAACGCTTTCAAAATCGTTTCCAGCTCGTCGATCGACGTCGGCTGCTTCAGGTTCAGCTTCTTCAACCAGTCTTCGCGCAGCAGCACCGCGCTGCCGGCCGACGGCGCATTGATCGGCAGACCCCAAATTTTGCCGTCCTTGGTCGTCAGCGCTTCCCAGCCGCCCTTCCATTCGGCCGGCCACAGCTTCTTGCTGTTCTGCCCGAACTTGTCGAGCAGGTCGTTCAGCGGCATAACCGCCCCTTTGGATTGGTGCAGCGACATCGATCCCATAAAAATATCGAGCGGCTCGTTCGACGCCAGCATGATGTTCAGCTTATCCGCTTCGGAGCCTTTCGGCGGGATGATGGCCTGCACATCGATCCCGATTTTGTCAATGATCGCCTTGCGCACTTTTTCGACCGATTCCGGCTTGCTGCTGTCCGTCGCCCCGGTCAAGTTGCCGCCATTGGCGTACACGTACACTTTCTCGACCTTCTTCTCTGTCGGCGCCGCGCTTGCCGACGGCTTTACCGATGCCGCTGCGCTTGGCGATGCCGCCGGTTTATCGGCGCTTTTGCTTGACGAGCAGCCGACTGCCGTGATCGCGGCCAGCGCCACAATCACGCTGCTTGTTGCCCACTTCTTCATTTCCATTGCCTGTGACCCCTCCCGTAATGGTTCGTGCGAGTGAATCTCGCGTCGGATGCGGCGTCGGCCAATCCCAGCCTCGCCGTCCGATGCCTGCATCATAACGAACGGCCCGGCGTTCTGGAAACGGCAAAGTGATGCGATTCATGCGACTTTTATATGTTTCGCATCATAATGGCATCGCTCATTCGGCAGCGCATTCGACAATGCCGTGCATTTTCCGGTATTCGCCCGGTGTCAAACCCGTACAGTCCTTGAACACTTTGATAAAATAATTCGTCTTGTGGTAGCCGATGCTTTCGCCGATCTCCTTGACGAGCAGGCTCGTTTCGACCAGCAGCTTTTTGCCGGATTCGATTCGTGCCGTCATCACATATTCAGAAAACGCAAGTCCCGTATAATCCTTGAAGATGCGGCTAAAATACGACGGACTCAGCTGCAGCTTCTCGGCGATCGAGGTCAGCGAAATATTGTCGTGGAACGACGATTCGATCAACTGCACCGCTTGTTTGCCGTATTTGTTGTTCTTCTCCACGTATGCTTGCCCGACGAACGCGGCAAAATCGGCGATAATGCCGGCGAACCATTCGGCGATTTCCTTGAGTTCGTTTTTCTGCAGCAGCACCTCGTACAAATTGGCATTGCGGCGCAATACCTGCTCAATGTCGAGGCGGAGCCCGACGGCCGTTTCGGCGAAGCTGCCGAGCAGCCGGAGAAACGCCATCTGCATCTGGCGAAAATCGACGCGCGGCCGCTGCCCCTTCAGATCGGCGACGAATTCGGCGAACACGCGCTTCGCCTGCTCCGCTTCGCCATTCAACATATAGTTGTTGATCGCAATCTCCCTGTCCTTCGGGTATTGCAGCAGCGGCACGTTCTCGAGCCGGACGTCCTGAATGTAGAACACGTCGCTGTCGCCGGACACGATGCGATGCCGCTGCGCTTCCAGCGCTTCCGCGTAGGCCCGCTGCAGATGCGTGGCGTCGGGGCAATAATTGCCGATGCCGATCGTGCAGCGGATGCCGATGACGTCGCGGATGCCGCGGGCGATCCGCTCGGCCGCTTCGAATACCTCGGTCATTTGCGGCGAGAGGCTGTTCATGATCACAACGAAGCGGTTCTCGATCAGCTCCATCGCGATGCGGCCGCAATCGGCCGGAATAATCGCTTCGATCATATCCTCGATGCGCAGCTTGTCGATGCGGATTCGTTCGACATCCGCCTCCAGGTGCTCCGTCTCCGCCAGCACCGTAACGGCGAGCAGCGCGATGCCTTCCTGCTCCAGGCCGATGCCGAGGAAGTGAAACCGTTCGTCGATCTCATCTCGCGTGAACCGGTTCGGGTGAAGCAACGAGTGGACATACATCTTTTTGTATGCCGGCATACTTTCCTGCAACCGCACTTGCAAATTCGACTCGCTTGCATAAGCGGCAAGCAGGCTGCTGCGGATCAGCCTCAGCTCGCCGTACGGCTGGGAACCGGGCGCGGCGGAGCCGGGCGTGTTGCCGCGAATGTTTACCAGCGACAGCAGCTGGCGAATCGGATCGTACAAGCTGCGCGATGCCACGAGCACCAGCACGCCGCTCGCCGCGACAAGCAGCATGGTCGTAAACAGGATCAGCCGTTTCGTGTTGTTGACGCTCTCGAACAAATTGTCGACCGGCAGCGCGTTGACGAACGTCCAGCCGAGCACGCCGGACGTCATGCTGGCGACCAGCCGGCGTTTGCCCGCCAGCTCCATCTCGAACGAACCTTCCTTGTGGGCCGTTAATTCCCGCTGCAGCCCGGGATCTGCGCTCATCGTTTCGCTGATCGGGTACTGTTGATCGTAGAACATCAGCTTGCCGCTGCCCGACAGTACGAAAAACGCGTGTTCGCCGTCGCGAATCAGCTTGCTGAACACGCTGCGGTAAATCATTTCCGCATCAAGATTGATGACGATATAATTGTTTGTCAACGACGAAGACATATACACGATCGGGATGACTTGCCGGACGGAACCGTCGCGCTGCTTCGCTTCGCGCAGCTCGCTGATCATCGGGTACGTGTTGATGCCTTCCTTCGTCAGTCCCCATGTATTGTCGTAGAAGTCGGAGAAGCTGTAGAAGTTCGTCCCGGTCAATACGACCTGCTTGGTATAGTCAAAAAAATAAACCGACTGGATGAACGGATTAGACCGTTGCAAATTGTCCAAATACCATTGCGCGTTCGACTTGCTGTTGACGTATGAATACAGCTCGCGCAAATCGTCCTCGCGATAACCGCCCTGCAGCGACTCGTAATAGCTGCCGAGCGGGAAGCCTTCGAACTCCTTGATCGCTCCGCTGACCACGGTTTGCTGGAAGCTGCTGCCGATCTGATTGACGATCATCTCCATCGTATCGACTGTCTGCCGCAAATTCATTTCGTTCGCCGAACGCACCTCGTTCCGCATGACCGACGTCGTGTTGTGGTACAACACGAGGCTGATGACAAGAACCGGAAGCAGCGCAACAAGCAGGGTGAAAGTCACCAGTTTGACGTAGAAACGCCTTGTCCGGGCTGTGACAAGCAGGCGTCGAAACATGCGATCAGCTCCTTTAAGCGGGGGAAATTCTGCGGCAAACCGATTGGGTGCAAATATACTTTCTATTGTAAGTGGCAACGCTTCCAATGGAAACGCTAAAATCATGCTCCCGATGCCATTATTATGTTATCGCACAAAAAACGACCTGCCCGCAAGCCGCGGGCAGGTCATTCAACGTAGCATCCCTTCCTATTCGTACCAATACCCGCACAAGCCGCGATCCATGCGCATCAACGCTTCGAGGTAGTAGTAATCGCCCCAGATGACAAAATCGTCCGGCGAAGCCCCGCCCCGCACGCTGTAAGAGCCGCGCTTCAGCAAGCCTTGCGCGTCCGGTTCGCCGATAGTCGCATAACGCTCGATCAGACCGCGCATCGAACGGAGCAAGCCATTTTCGAGAAAGTCGCGGTCGGGATCGTTCGACGGCAAATGCTCCAGCAGCTCCAGAATGCCGGCCGACGTAATCGCCGACGCCGAGCTGTCGCGTTTGGTGTCCGCATCGACCGGGGCGTCGAAGTCCCAGTACACGACATAGTCGCGCGGCAGACGCTCGAGGAAATAACGCGCCAGCCGCTTCGCCGTGTCGAGGAAGGCGGCGTTGCCCGTGTACCGGTACGATAACGCAAAACCGTAAACGCCCCAAGCCTGGCCGCGCGTCCACGTCGAGCCGTCGCGATAGCCTTGCGCCGTGCCGCCGCGCAACGAATCTCCCGTCTCCGGATCGAAATAAAACGTATGATACGAAGAGCCATCGCCGCGCACGAGAAAGCGCCGGCTTTTTTCCGCGTGGGTGACCGCCACGTCGCGGTAGCGGGTATCGCCCGTTTGCTGGTATGCCCAATACAGCAGCGGCAAGTTCATCATGCAGTCGATGATGATGCGGCCGCCGTTCGCCGGATCGCCTTCCGGCCCCCATGCCTGGATGAGCTGCGATTGGGGCCGCCAGCGCTTCATCAGCACATCGGCCGCCTGCAGCGTCAGTTGGCGCGCCGCTTCATCCTTTTCGATGAACCACTGGGCCTTGGACGAAAGCGAATACAGGAAGCCGATGTCATGATGATCGAGCGCCGTATTCGCCGCCAGCCGTTGACGGAAACTTTCCACCGTACGCACCGCCGCATCGCGAAACACGGCTTCGCCGGTATATTCGTAGCAGAGCCACAGCATGCCGCTCCAGAATCCGTCCGTCCAATCGGTATTCGGATTGAGCTTGTAGTCGCCGCCGCCCTCGCCGACGTGAGGGAACAAATCCCCGAAGCTTTCAATGTTGCGGCGCGTCTTGGCGACGGCGTCTTCAATGGCCGTTTTCCACATGTGTTCATCTCTCCTTATGGATTATGCAACTGCTTGCTGTGCTAGGCGCTTGAACCTCGTACGATCAATTCCAGCGGCATGGTTCGTTCCCCGGATGGCGCGGCGTCGAGTGTTCCGGCCTCGGCAGCCGTGCGGCCTTCGAGATGGGCGACCATCATGCCGATGGCCAGCTCCGCATGCCGCTCGTGCGAAATCGCGATGCTCGTCAGCCCCGGGTGACAGTGCGCGGCGAAAGAATCGTTGTTGACGCCGACGATTTTCACCCGCTCCGGAACGGCGATGCCTTGCTCCTGCAGCCGCCACATCGCCCGCGAAGCGATGGTGTCGTCGAACGCAACGAAACCGAGCGGCTCGCCGCCGGCGCAAGCGGCCATTATGCAGGCCGGCCATTCCGCGTGCGCTACGTTGTCCAGTTCAAGCACCGCGGAGGCGACCGTTTCCGGCAGCGACGCGATGCCATCGGCGAAGCCGAGCCGCCGCTGCACGCCAGTCGCGCGCGCGTAGAGGCCGCCGGCGAAGGCGAACGATCGGCAGCCGCGATCGTACAGGTGCCGGACCGCGCCTCGGCAGGCGCCGCGGAAATCGGGATTGACAACGCCAATGGCGATGTCCGGCGGCCAGTCCCAGGCGTTGAACAGCACGATTGGCGTGCCGTCGCCAACGATAAGCCGCGTCGTTTCCGGCGACAGCGCCAGACCGTGGCAGAACAGACCGTCGACTCGCCGCTGGAGCATCATCTCCAGGTGGCGCTGCTCCAACTCGGGATGATGCGAGCTGGAGAAGACGGACAAGTGGTAGCCATGGGCGTAAGCGGTTCGCTCCATCGCTTCCGCGAATCGGCCGAAATATTCGCCGAAGCCCGGCAGCAGCAGCCCGAGCTCGTTGGAGCGCTGCCGGCTCAGGCTGGCCGCCGCCGCATTGCGGCGATAGCCGAGCCGGCGCGCCGCTTCCTCGACGCGGCGGATCGTCTCTTCCGCGAGCGGCACGTCGCGCCGGTTCAGCACGTTGGACACGGTGGCGTAGGATACTCCCGCCTCCTGCGCAACGTCGACGATCGTCACTTGTTTCTTGCGCATGGTGGATGCCTCGTTTCGACTGGTATTGCTGATAGTCGGGGTTTGAACGTTTAAATTCAAACGTTTAAATCGATCATAACAAACCTTTGCCCGCTGCGTCAATGGTCTCGAAGCAAGCCTGACGCCATGAAGCCGCTTGGCTTGCTTCGAGGCGGGTTTTGCATGCAGCGGGTGAAGTTTAAGCGTATTTTTACACTAAAGAGTAGTCGAGTTGGCCGTTTGCGAACGTATAAACGTAGAAATACGCTTAACATATTCGGTTAGGCCCATATAGTAGAGAATTAGGTGATTTTTAATGCATTAATGCAGGTAAACATGAAAACTGGGGGTGATCGGCCCCGTTTAAGCGCATTTTTGCTTTAACGAAACGCTCGCAGTGCTGGGAGACGACTTGAAGCGGGCAGGCTGCTGTCGGTGAGGAAGCTACTGGTGCGAAGCGGGACGATTGGCGCGGATACCGGCAACTGGTGCAAGGGGCACGGCGACGGCTGACGACATGACTGCCGGTACGAGAGACGCAGCTTTTGGCACATATGAAAAGCCACCCGTCCCCTGGTAGGGAACGGGTGGCTTTCCTTCCTTTACATTTACGAAAAGCGTCCTCTCGCTACGGGTTGTTTCCCGATTGTGCAGCGACAACGGTATGCGTGCGGGAGGCTTCCTCTATCGCTTCATAAGCCCAATAATCGGACGGCACGTCTTGCCAAGTCGGTTTGGCATTTGACAAGTGCAGGGTATCGCGGCCGAGCAGCCGATTCATCGTCGTGACCATTTCCGCTCTCGTAAGCGTCCGATCCGGCCCGAACGAACCGTCTTCGTAGCCGCGCATCCAACCGCTATGAACGGCCGTTTCGATCGCCGCCTGCGCCCAATGGCCGCGAATATCGCTCATCGCGGAGCCAAAATCGGAACGAACGTCTTGTTGCTTCCAACGAAGCGCGACGACGGCCAGTTCGGCGCGCGTTATCGTTTCGTCGGGGCGGAAACGGCCACCGTCGCCGACCATGAGACCGGCAGCGCCCGCCGTACGGATAGCTTCAAATGCCCAGTAACCGCTGTCTACATCGGTGTAAGCGGCAACCAAACCTCTGTCGGCGCGTTCCGGCTGCAGCAACCGCGACAAGATCGTCGCCGCCTCCGCCCGTGTGATCGGGTTATTCGGTCGGAACGTCCCGTCCGGATAACCGAATACATACGCCGGATGTTCCGCTTGCTTCGCTTCCGCAGTAATAATGACGAACGTACTGAACTTGTCGATTCCGATTTCGATGGCGACCGGATTGCCGTCGGCATCGTATCGAATCGTGCCGCGCTTCAGTTCTTTATCGCCGTCGGAATGCTCGACGTACACCGCAAGCGAAGCAATAAACCGCTCCCTTGCCGCGGGGTCGGTCGGAACGGATTTCGGGTCGAGCGGGAACGCCACTTTGACCGGCCTGTTCTGGAAGTTCGTTTCGATCGTCATCGGCGTGCCGACGAATGCAATCGAATTGTCGCCGGCAACGACACGAACTTCCGCAGCGGTCACTGTCCGCTCTTCGACTTGCGTCCGCGTCTCCTGAGCGCGCACCGGCACGATGCGGAAATACAAATCGTCTCCGCCCGATTGCCAATCGGCCAACGATTCCCGTGGCAATGTCAGCGTAGCGCCTTCCGTTTTTACCTCCAGATCCATCGCGCCAGCCGTCAACGAGTCGTGGGTGTCCTTCGGCAGCTTCACCGAAACTTCGTCCGCGGGGTCGTCCGGCAAATCGTCGATCACGATGCGCACGGTCGATTTGTTTTCCTGCTGCGCCTTTTGAACAGCTTCATCCATTTTGTCTCGCCGGAGTACGACCTCGTCGACTTGAATGCCGCCTTCCTGCCCCTTCCTGACGATATCGACCGTTAGCGCACGGGAGGCTCCGTCACCCGAACCTACCTCGACGGGAACTTGTCGCAATTTCTCTTTGTTCACGACAATTGGCGTTGGCGGCGAGGAAGTGTTTTCCTCGATCGGCTGCGCTATCACATTCACGGTTCTGACGAGCGGCTGCGACTGATTGCCGGCAGCGTCCGTAGCCGCGTAAGTTATGGCATACGAACCGATGACGGCGGCATTCACTTCCCCGCTCACATCGACATTCGGGCTTTCGTCGTACATGTCTGACACCGTATAACTCGGGTCGGAGAAATCCGAGCCGACATAAATCGACATAACCGACGAACCGTTCAAAAGCAGAACCGGAGCCGTCTTGTCAATCCGCACAATCGCTTGCGCTTCGTGTCCGGCAACGCTTCCCGCATCGACCTGTCTGGCGTATACAACCTCTACGCCTTCCTCATCGATCGATACGGGACCCGAGTACGGATTCCATCCTCCCGTGGGGCCGATCCGGTATTGCAACGCATTGTCGTCATTGCCGTAAATGGCCGCTGTTACCGTCTGGTTCGTCCACCCCGTAAAACTGAGCTCGATCGTTGGCGCCGCTGCGCGCGTATCGACGAATGTCCGGTCCGCGCCTAGCGCTGCCGGCAGCGTCGTAATCGAATCGTTGCCCGCGGCGTCGCGAATCGTGCCTTCGTTCAATACGATCGTCGTTCCCGCCGCAATGCCGTCGAGATCCAAATTACCCAGCTGCACGGTATAGCGGAACAGAAGCTCTTTCGTACCCGTACCGGACACATACACCGTTTGCACGACCGACGAGCCGATCGTCAAATTTACGTAAGGTGTGCCGCCCGTCGTTTGCACATACACGATTTCCGGGAACGTGACGACCAGGTCGACATGCTCGCCGACACCATACGTACCGGTAACAACCGTAACGTTGCCGGCATCAGGTTTGACCGCGTCAATTTTGATGCCGGAGGTGTCGGCGCCGGTCAAGCCAAGCACGGCGTCGTTGGACACCGCATCGCGTATCGCCGCCGCTCCGTTCTCCAGCGAAAGCAAGCCCAGCGCAATGCCGTCCGCGTCCAGATCCCCTTCCTGCACCGTAAGTCGGAACGTCAGCGTCGACGTACCTGAACCCGATTCATACGCTGCATAAACGGAATTCCGCACTGTAGACTGAAATACCAGACCAAGCGTAGGCGTCCCGCTCACCGTAACGACTTCATCGAACGTAACGGTAAAATCGAGCGTCTGCCCCTCGCGATACCAGCCGTCTTCGGGAACGCCAACCGACAGCACTGTCGGCGCCACCGCGTCGACCAGCACGGCTGACGTCGATGCCACGCTGTTCAGTGTAAGCGTCGCATCGTTGCCGACGCTATCCTTGATCGTGCCACCGGCAAGCGCAAGCGTACCGACCGAGATGCCGTTCGTGTCAAGATCGCCCGACTGCAACGTGTAGCGGAACTTCAGCGCGGACCCTGTCCCCGAGCCGCCCGACGTGTACGTCGCCTGACGAACAGTCGTGCCGATCGTCACAACCAGCGCCGGCTCCCCGGTCACTGTCACGTTTTCGCTGAAGTTGACGGTAAATTCAAGCGCCTGGTCCGCCACATAGGTACCGTTGCCGGGCACAGCCACCGAAGTTACCGTCGGCACGATCGCATCCACTAGCACTCCTGTCGTATTGCCGATACCATTCAACGTCAGCGTCGCGTTATTGCCCGCTGCATCCTGGATCGTGCCGCCGTTCAACGCCAACGTGCCGACGACTTCCACGCCGTTGCTGTCCTCCTCGCCTGCTTGCACCGTGTAGCGGAACAACAATGCAGTACCGCTGGAAGCCGAGACGTATGTCGCCGTCCTCACCGTGTCGCCGACCTTCACCGACATCGTCGGCGTACCGGTTACCGTCACGTTCTCGCTGAAGTTGACGGTAAAGTTAAGCTCCGCATTCGCCACATACGTCGCATCCGCCGGTACTGTTACTGACTGTACCATCGGAGCGGTCGTGTCGACTAACACCTGGTTCATGTCGCTGATGTCGACCAACGTCAACGTCGCGTCATTACCGGCCAAGTCCTTGATTGCATTGCCGCCGCTAGCGCTCAGCGTGCCGACCGTCACTCCGTCAGTGTCCGTCTCGCCGGCTAACACCGTATACGTGAGCGTCAGCGCCGCGGTGCCGTTGCCCGACGCATATGCCGCCGTTCGTGGCATCGTTCCGATCGTCAGCCCAAGCGTTGGCGTACCGGTCACTTGCACGTTCTCGTCGAAATGGACGGTGAAGCTGAGCGTTTTCCCCTCGTTGTAGGCACCTGCGTCCGGCACGTCTACCGACAGTACCTTCGGCGCCTGTGTGTCTACCTTCACATTGGCCGTACTTGCCACGTTGTTTAGCGTCAGTTCGGCTTTATTGCCGGCACTATCCTGGATCGTCTCGCCAGCGGCCAACACGATCCCTGAACCCAACGCCACGCCATCTGTGTCCGTGTCGCCGGCTTGCACCGTGTAGCGAAACACAAGCGCCGCGGTGCCGTCGCCCGACAAGTACGCGGCCTCACGTTCCGTGCCGCCAACCGTAACGGTCAGTGTAACAGCTTCGGTATCGCTCACCGTAACGGCTTCATCGAACGTAACGGTAAAATCGAGCGTCTGCCCCTCGCGATACCAGCCGTCTTCGGGAACGCCAACCGACAGCACTGTCGGCGCCACCGCGTCTACCAGCACAGCTGCTGTCGATGCCACGCTGTTCAGTGTAAGCGTCGCATCGTTGCCGACGCTATCCTTGATTGTGCCGCCGGCAAGCGCAAGCGTGTCGACCGAGATGCCATCCGTGTCAAGATCGCCCGACTGCACCGTGTAGCGGAACTTCAGCGCGGACCCTGTCCCCGAGCCGCCCGACGTGTACGTCGCCTGCCGCCCGGTCGTGCCAATCGTCACATCAAACGCCGGCTCCCCGGTCACCGTCACGTTTTCGCTGAAGTTGACGGTAAATTCAAGCGCCTGGTCAGCCACATAGGTGCCGTTGCCGGGCACAGCCACCGACGTTACCGTCGGCACGATCGCATCCACTAGCACTCCTGTCGTATTGCCGATACCATTCAACGTCAGCGTCGCGTTATTGCCCGCTGCATCCTGGATCGTGCCGCCGTTCAACGCCAACGTGCCGACGACTTCCACGCCGTTGCTGTCCTCCTCGCCTGCTTGCACCGTGTAGCGGAACAACAATGCAGTACCGCTGGAAGCCGAGACGTATGTCGCCGTCCTCACCGTGTCGCCGACCTTCACCGACATCGTCGGCGTACCGGTTACCGTCACGTTCTCGCTGAAGTTGACGGTAAAGTTAAGCTCCGCATTCGCCACATACGTCGCATCCGCCGGTACTGTTACCGACTGCACCGTCGACGCCGTCGTGTCGACAAGCACCTGGTTCGTGTCGCCGATGTCGACCAAAGTCAGCGTCGCGTCGTTCCCAGCCGCATCAGCGATAGTACCGCCGTTCAGTCCAAGCGTTTTGACCTCGATGCCGTCGATGTCGTTTTGTCCAGCGAGCACGGTGTAGGTGAACGTCAACGACGAAGTGTCATTCCCCGACACATAATTCGCCTGTACGGTATCCGTGCCGATTTTGATGCCAAGCTGCGGCGTGCCCGTTACCTTAACCGGCTCGTCAAAATTTACTTTGAAGGTGAAAACGTCATCCTTCTTGTAAGCACCGTTATCCGGCACCTCGACAGACTCCACCGCCGGGGCCTTTGTGTCAACCGTAAAGTTTACCGTGTTCGAATCATTGCTGGTCTGACTATTAACCGTTACCTTTGCTTTCACCGCATGGACGTCATCCGTCAATTCGTTGGTCAACGTCAAAGTCCACTGGCCGCTGCCGTTGGCCGTAGTCGTACCCGCCGAGACGTTATCGACAAAGACTTCGACCAAACCGCCCGCACCCGTAGTCCCGGCAATGGTCGGCTTATTCGTGGCCAGCTTCGCGGCGGAAGCCGGGGATGTAATCAAAGGAGGAGCGGGGATGACCGGCCCTGGCAGAGTGTAGCTCTCCTCCATAACGGCGCTGTTCGTCATCCCTGATTTAACAGCTATCGCCTTGATGGTAACCTCACCGGTAATGGAAATTGGGCCGCTATATAGCGTGCTACTGCTAGTGGGGTCTTGACCGTCAGTCGTATAACGAATGTCCGCATCGGGAGTAACGGTCGATAGCGATACTGTGCTGCCCGCTGTGACTTGCCCGCCGGCCGGATTCGCCACGGGAGTGGCTACCAAGTCGGATGAGTATTGATTGATCATCACTTCGACTGCTCCTGCGCCACTCACGAGAAACTCAATTGGTCCTGTTACGTCCGCATCGAAGCTGGTTACCACGATCGTATAGGTCACACCGCCGGTCAGTGTTATGTTCTCGATCTTGGAACGAAAATTGTTGCTGCTGCTGTATTCCGATGCGGTAATGGCCGTGTCGTCATTCGCCCACAGCAACCCGGTTATCGTGTCCGTTTCGGCAGGATTAAAATGACTGTAAATGTACATCGTTGTATCGTCGTCCACCGGCACACCTGTAACATAGCCGTAAAGAGGAGGGGTTACCCAAGGCGGGAATGTAAACTGTGCCGATGTAACCATAATTGTGTACGTGCCAGTTGTCTCCGGCTTGATATCACGGGTAAAATAATTGAACGTCTGGCCGCTAGCCGGACAACTGCTCAGCGCGCTCGAGTCGAACAGCCTCAACGTATTTTCATCGATAGAGAACAAATCGCATCGATTGAAAGTAGCGCCCCGTTCCAGGCTTCCATTAAAGGTAACATCGGCTGCATGCGCCTCTTTGGTGAACAAACCGGAAGCCAGCAACAATCCAAAAAACAGGAACCCTAGCACATTCATCATCCGTTTGAAAAAAAACTCCTTCATTGAAGCGGCCCCCCAATCCCCCCTCGGGGTCATACGAATTGCCGCCTAAGCTGACGGCAATCGATCCCATCTCACTCTGACTTCAACGGATAAACCCCTTCAAGCGCAATAATAAAATTAATCGCCACCGTAGGCTGCATATTGTTATGCGCCTGATTGCCGCCTACGGCAGAGATCGCCTGTACATTCATCGGCGTATCGGCATTCTGCGAATACGCCTTGACAGGAAACTTGCCCCCAGGAGAATTCGCATATACCGCCCCATTCGGATTGGTTTCATTCGCAGTCGTTTGATTTTGCGGCGAATGCGTATGGTTCGGCATTTGATCCAGCGTAATCGTCTCCGTTTGCGTCCCGCCGGTCTCTGGCAGCTTCCGCGGCGTCAGGCCCGCTCCCGTTCCCCAGTGCATCGGCACGGTGCCGCGCAGATCGGGAAGATTGAAGGTCTGACCCGCGGTGCCGCCGTACATATTGCCGATAATCGTGTACAGTGCCTGATTCTGATAAACTTGCAGCGTATCCCCATTGCAAAATGCCCAGCCTTGGGGTGCATAAGAGCCTGCAAAAAGGCGAATTTCGCCGATATACGGATCCATAATCGATCCTCCTCAGTTGTTTTTTGGCGGCCAAATGCCCTGAATGGCAATGCAATAGTTCAATACGGTATAAGGCTGCATGTTCGAATGCGGCTGGCTCCCGCCCGCAGTGGCAAGCGCGGCTGCATTCATCGAGCCGTTGATCGTGTCGCTGTAGGACATCAGTGTCGACGTTCCCCAAACATTGCCCGTCGCCACATTTGTGGTTGCGTCGGATCCGGCCGTAGCATCGTGCGTGTGCTGCGGCATTTCGCTTATCGTCAGCGTATGCGCTTCTTCTCCGCTCACCGTTGCATACGGGATCGCATTGCTCGGCATAATCGGCGTCCTGCCTTGCAGATTGGGCAACCCGAACGTTTTGACGCCATCCCCTCCGAATTTGGTGCCGAGCAAGGTGTAAAGCGCCGAGTTCTGCTGGATGTTCAGCAATTGACCGTTGCACTGCGCCCAACCGCTCGGCGCGTAATTAAAAGGAAACAAGCGGATTTCCGCCAAAAACGGTTCTGCCATTTTTCCATTCCTCCATTCGCGAGTTATCCTTGTGACGGGTAATTTCCCTGCAGCGCAATAATGAACGTTACGGTACTGAACGGCATCATATTGTTATGCGGCTGATTGCCGCCAATCGAAGAAATCGTCGCCGGGTCCATCTGACCGTTCGGCGCTGTATCCGCATATACTTTGTTTGTGCTGGTCGCCCATATATTATTGGCAGGCGACGTGCTGTTCCCGGCAAGCTGCTGCGCTCCCACCGGATGCGTATGTGCGGGCAGCATGGATTGCTCGAGGGTGACGGTTTCCGTCCCCGCTTTTTGACCGAGCGGGTATGCTGTGCCCGTAACCGGGTTTTTCCCCATATGTACCGGCACGCGCCCCTGCAGGTCCGGCAGCCCAAACGTCGATCTCCCGTCCCCTCCGTAAGTGGTGCCGAGCAAGGCATATAAGGCTTCATTCTGATTGATGGGCAGCAGTTGTCCGTTGCACAACGCCCATCCTTGCGGAGCGTAGTTTCCCGAAAACATGCGAATCTCGCCCAAGTATTGATCGCTCATTCGACAATCTCCTTTCGTCTCGTTGTGTTGCCTCAGGCTTGCGCCCGCTTCCTTCCCATACGGTCATCCCTCGTTGTCCGGGAACCACTCCATGGCCACGTAAGGCGGCTCAAAGCCGGTTTCGCTGAAGCCCAAACGTTGATACAGCCGGCGCGCCGGGCTATTGTCCGGCACCTGCAGCCGCAACGGCTTGTCCCGTTCGAACGCCTGCCGCTGCAAGCGGCGAATCAGCGCGGTTCCCGTGCCGCGATTGCGGCACTCGGGCAATAACGCAACATACACCAGCCTGAGCGCATCGGTCCCGTCGTGCGTGATCCAATAGCCGGCTTTCACGCCGCCGACTTGAATGATCCGCTGTTCGGCGGCCGGATACTGCAGCGCATAAGAATGCCGCTGCGCCTCGAACTGCATGCGCAGCATCGACTTCAGCATCGACTCCGGCAAACCCAGGGCGGCAAATTCTTCCGCACGCGTACTGGCATATACACGGTACAAAAACTCGTCGTCCTCGGCTCCCGCCTGTGTGAGCTGCATAAGCGATTGCATGGTCTCTCCTGTCCGCGATCCGTGTTGCCGACCGGCGCATCCGACCGATTTGCCGCAACGAAGTAGCATGTAGTTATTTTGACCCAGTTCAATATTCTCCAACAATATCCAAAATCCTGTATAATCCCGCAATAAAGTTCTCGTAAATTTACAGGAAACGCAATGATTCGACACTTTTCAGGAAAAATCGGCAAACACGCCCTACAACGACTCCTGCATCCGCTTGCGGTATTGCGCCGGCGGCATGCCGACCTGTTTGCGGAACGCGCGGATAAAATAGTTCGTTTCGGCCATGCCGACCTGTTCGCCGATTTCGCGCACGGACAGCTCCGTCCGCTCCAGCAGCGAACGCGCCTTGGCCATCCGCTGCCGCAGCACGTACTGCAGCGGCGACAAACCGGTATGCCGCTTCAGGCAGCGCGACAAATAATCGAAATGAAAATGAAGCGCATTCGCCAGCTCTTCCGCATCGAACGGCTCCTCCGCATGCTGCCGCAAATACGCTTCGATCCGCGCGCTCAGCGCTGCAGACGGCGACAACCGCCGCGCCCCCGCCGCCTCCTGCAGCTTGACCAGCAGCTGCGCGAGGCCTGCTTGCAGCTCAAGCGCGTTCTCTACCGTCAAATGGTGGTGCTGCTCCACCATGCGGTCCAGCACCGGCAGCAGTCCGCTGAGGTCGATATGCGCGTACTTCGGCACATACAACGTTTGCGCCGACGGGTTCAGGTCGATATCGGTCCCTCTCCTGAGCGCATGCGTCCACGGCACCTCGTCGCCGGGCAACGATCGAAGCGGCGCGGGATGGCGAAAGTGCACCCAGTATATTTCCGTGAGCGTTTCGCACGGCTTGTGCCCCCAATGCATGACGCCCGGCTCCAGCGCCAGCAAACCGCCCGCGCCAACCTCGTAGGCGGCTCGCTCGTCGCTCATATATAATGCGCCTTCTTTTACAATCAACAAATCGTATACATCGAATCGCCGCGCAAAATGCTGCTGGCCCGGATGCCAAAGCGAGTGGCCGACAGTCAACAGCTGCGGCATCGGCGGCATCGGCAGCTCAAGGCAAATCATCGTCGTCATTCCCCTTTCCGCAAGCGTATTTATTGTAGCACGCCCAAGTCGATAATGTGCTATTATCAATCGATAATACGCCTAGCCGCCACAGCCGGACAACGTGTAAAGTGAAAGAAAACGCTTCACCCAAAGGAGACGACTTTATGCGATTCAGACAAGTTCACCTCGACTTCCATACGTCGGAAGCGATCCCTGGCATCGGCAGCCGTTTCGACAAACAACAATTCCAGGACATGCTGCAGCTTGGACATGTCGATTCGATCACGATTTTTTCGAAATGCCATCACGGCTGGGCGTATCATCCATCGAAAGCGAACGAAATCCATCCCGGCCTCTCGTTCGATCTGCTCGGCGCCATGATCGAAGCCGCGCACGAAATCAACGTCAAGACGCCGGTATACATCTCCGCCGGTCTGGACGAAAAACTGGCCCTGCGCCATCCCGAATGGCTCATCCGCAGCAAAGACGACAAAACGAACTGGGTGCCCGGCTTCCTTGAGCGCGCCGGCTACCACCAGTTTTGCCTGAACACGCCATACCTCGATCTGCTGATCGCACAGGTTGAAGAAGTCGTCGCAAACTATGACGCCGACGGCATCTTCCTCGACATTGTCGGCGTGCGCGAATGTTATTGCCATACGTGCATCGGCGCCGCCCGCGAGCGTGGCTTCGATCCGCGCGACAAACAGTCGATGCGTCCGATCTGGGAAGCGACGTACGCCAATTACACGCGCCGCGTGCGCGAAGCGATCGACGCCATCAAGCCCGGCCTGCCCGTCTTCCATAACGGCGGCCACATTCGCCGCGGACGCCGCGACCTCGCGCAAATGAACACGCACCTGGAGCTCGAGTCGCTGCCGACCGGCGGCTGGGGCTACGATCATTTCCCGCTGTCGGCTCGGTACGCGCAACCGCTTGGTATGCGGTTCCTCGGCATGACCGGCAAATTCCATACGTCGTGGGGCGAATTCGGCGGCTACAAGCATCCGAATGCGCTGCGCTACGAAACGGCGCTCAGTATCGCGAATGGCGCCCGCTGCTCGATCGGCGATCAACTGCATCCGGAAGGCGTCATGGACCCGGCGACGTATCGGCTGATCGGCGCCGCTTATGCGGAAGTGGAAGCGAAGGAAGCGTGGTGCGAGGACGCGGTCAACGTGGCGGACGTGGCGCTGCTGACGCTGGAATCGATCGGCGCCCACGACAAGCTGGAAGAGAAGGAAAACCGTTCCGGCCACTCCGACGCCGGCGCCGTGCGCATGCTGCTGGAAGGCAAGCTGCTGTTCGACGTCATCGATACGGAGCAGCATTTTGCGTCGTACAAGGTCATCATTCTGCCCGATAAAGCAGTGCTGGACGAGTCGCTTGCCCGCAAGCTGAACGACTACATCGCCGCAGGCGGCAAAGTGCTCGCGACCGGCAGCTCCGGCCTGGCGGCGGACGGCAGCGGATTTGCGCTCGATCTCGGCGTGGAATGGCTTGGCGCAAACGAGTTTCGCCCGGACTACTTCCGCCCCGGCTTCGAGCTCGGCAGCCTGAGCAACGCGGCTTTCATCTGCTACAGCCAAGGGCAGCGCGTCGCGCTGAAGGGCGGCGTGGAGCTTGGCGAACGCGAGGACCCGTACTTCAACCGCGACGTGTTCCACTTCTGCTCGCACCAGCATACGCCCAGCAGCGGCAAATCCGGCGGACCGGGCATGGTGGAAAGCGCGGCCGGCATTTATATCGCCTGGGACGTATTCGACGACTACGCGACCAAAGGCAGCCTGTTCCTGAAGGAATCGGTCCTGTACGCTCTGAATCGGCTGTTGTCCGGGCGCACGCTGCACACCAATTTGCCGGCGCAAGGAATCGTTACGCTGCAGCGTCAGGAGCGTCACGGCCGCTATGTAAATCACCTGCTGTATGCCAGCCCGGTGAAACGCGGCACCTCGGTTGAAGTGATCGAGGACATCATGCCGCTGTTCGATATCGAAGTCGCCCTTCACATCGACGAGCCGGTAAACGAAGTGTATTTGGCTCCCGAGCGCAAACCGCTGCCTTACGAGCAAAAGGACGGGGTTGTGCGCTACACGGTGCCGAAGCTGGAATGCCATCAGATGGTCGTGCTTGCTTATTCATAAAAAGGTCGATTGGTTCCTCCGTTCCCAAATTTTTTGCCAAACTACGCAGTCAACTATAGCATTTCAACCTCCGCGACATATTTTATATGGTACAACTCGGGAGGAGGCTATGGCATGACACTGGGCAATAAAGCCAAAACGAGCGGGTGCCGCTGCAATTGCGGCTGCTGCAGACACAGGAAGCATAAAAAACACGTCAAAAATGCGGTCCGGCGCCGGGTAACGACGGTTGAGACCGTTCGGGAAGAAAACGTTACGCGCGACGTGCCGCAAAGAAGCGTCGGCACCCTGCCGGTCGATCCTGTCCACGCGCTGAGAGGCCGCTACTGCGGTGACGATATCGAGCTGGTCGGCGGATTTTACACGCGGCCGCAAGTTATAACTGCGCCCGTCGACAGCGCCGCAGACGGCAGATCGGCCGGGCACCGGAGCCCGCCTAAGCGCGGCGCGGCCGCGCATCGCAGCTCAACGGTGCACCGCAGTACGACCGTCCATCGCAGCACGACGCTGGTCAATCGCAGCGCCGGCCCTACCGTTTGATCGTCTGATCGCCCGTTTGCGGCTGCGGTTCGGACAAACGCCGTGCCCTGCGCCGACTCGCGCGCATAAAGTAGTACAAACTGGAGCCTATCCTGTCGGGATAGGCTTTTTGTTTAACGGAATGCCAGAAAGGCGGTGCGTTCCATGGAGCTTCCGGCGGTGCACATCGTCATCCGCAGCGCGCAATGGGCGGAGCTTGAGCGAAACGTATGGAGCGACAAGTTCGTTGATGCCGTACTCCTCGCCTGGGGGAAACCGGAAGCGATTCGGCTGCGTTACCGCGGCGGCCATACGCGGGATTACCCGAAACGATCGTACGAAGTCGTCCGCGCCGGCCGATCCGTTCACTACAATGCCGAATACGACGATCCCTCCATGATCCGGAATTCCTTGTCATTCCTATTTTTTCGTTCCATGGGTGTTCCCGCTCCGAAAACGCAGCACGTTCAGTTGTACATCAACGGGAACTATCACGGCGTCTACTTGGAAATCGAAGCGGTGGATCGCCATTTCTTTCGGAGCAGAGGGCTGTCTTGCCAGTCGATCGTATACGCCGTCAATGAAAACGCCGATTTTTCCCTGAGCAACAGCAGATCGGGCAAACGCAAATCGTCCCTTTTTGCCGGGTATGAACGCAAGCTTGGCACTGAAGCCGATCGCGCGCGACTCATCCGGTTTATCGCCGCCATCAATCGGCTGCCTCCGTCCGGACGGCTGCCTTATATACGTGCCAATCTCGATATCGAGAATTATTTGCGCTGGCTGGCCGGTGCGGTATTTACCGGGAACTACGACGGCTTCGATCAAAACTACGCGCTGTACCGCAGCCGCGTCGCCCGCGTATACCGCATCGTGCCTTGGGATTATGAAGGCACCTGGGGGCGCAATTGTTTCGGCAAGCCATGCGGCAGCGGTCTGGTGCGCGTCACCGGCTACAACCGGCTGACCAAGCTGCTGCTTGCGATCAAACCGGTGCGCAAGCGGTACAAACAAATTTTGCAAATGGGCCTTTCCGGACCGTTTACGCCGGCCAGGCTGCACCCGGCGATCGACCGGCTGCACGGCAGCATAACGGCCGCCATATCCCGCGACACCGAGCGTCAATGGCCGCTGTCCGTGTTCAAAGACGAACCCCGTTTCATCCGCAACTATATCGCAGAACGGCGCAGGCTCATTTCCCGGGCAATTGCCGGCATGTAGCCAATGCAGCATATGCCCAAAAATTCGATACCCGGGCGAATATCCAAGCACGATTTCGCGGCTCTCATACTATGGGTGTGTAAGTCATTTCACCAAATCGAAGGAGGATGAAAAATATGGGTTTTGCAGCCGGAGCTTCTTGCGGTGCTTTCACATCTGCTGGGATCATTCTGGTATTGTTCATTTTGCTGGTGATCGTGCTTCGTTCCTGGATCTGACGCCTGAATGAGGAGACCAACGTGATCTGCGTTACTCCTCTCCCAGCGACCTTTCGTTCTTGTTGCAAGTATAGCATGGCAAAAACAAGCTTTTGAATGCACACCCGTCCCGCCAGACGAAAAACCGGCTTGCGCCCGAAGCGCAAGCCGGTTTTTCTCTCGATGGCGAACCGCATCATGAGGTCCGGCGTTACATGCCCAGCCACTTCTTGAACAGCTGCTTCGTCGTGTCGGCGTTCATCGCCGCAATCGACGTCGTCAGCGGAATGCCTTTCGGACAGGAGCGCACGCAGTTCTGCGAATTGCCGCAGCCTTCGATGCCGCCGTCTTCCATCAGCGCGTCGAGCCGCTCGTGTTTGTTCATCTCACCGGTCGGGTGCGTGTTGAACAACCGCACCTGGGAAATCGCCGCCGGTCCGATAAAGCTCGTTTTGTCGTTGACGTTAGGGCAAGCCTCGAGGCAAACGCCGCACGTCATGCACTTCGCCAGCTCATAGGCCCATTGCCGCTTGGATTCGGCGAGACGCGGTCCCGGCCCGAGATCGTACGTGCCGTCGATCGGAATCCACGCCTTGACTTTCTTCAGCGCGGTGAACATGCGTGAGCGGTCGATGACCAGGTCGCGCATGACCGGGAACGTCGACATCGGCGCCACGCGGATCGGCTGCTCCAGCTTGTCGATCAGCGCCGTACATGCCTGGCGCGGCTTGCCATTGATCACCATCGAGCAGGCGCCGCACACTTCCTCCAGACAGTTCGACTCCCAGCAGACGGGTGTCGTCTTTTGGCCTTGCGCGTTTTTCGGGTTGCGCTGAATTTCCATGAGGGCGCTGATGACGTTCATGTTCGGCCGGTACGGGATCTCGAACTCTTCCGTATACGATTTCGCTTCCGGACTGTCCTTGCGCGTCACAACCAGCTTGATCGTTTTGTCCGCCATGATCAATGCCCACCTTTCTTATCCGCCGAATAATCGCGTTTCCGCGGCGCCACGAGCGAGACGTCGATGTCTTCGTAGCTGATTAGCGGTCGATCCGGCGTATACGTTGCGATCGTCGATTTCATGTATTCTTCGTCGTTGCGATCCGGGAATTCCGGCTTGTAGTGGGCGCCGCGGCTTTCGTTGCGCTGCAGCGCGCCGATCGTCATCGCCCGGGCAAGCTCGAGCATATTCCACAGCTGGCGGGTGAACGCCACGCCCTGGTTGTTCCAGCGCGCCGTGTCGGTCATGCTGATCTTCTTGTAACGCTCGCGCAGTTCCATGATTTTGTCGTCGGTCTCCTGCAGCTTCTTGTTGTAGCGCACGACCGTCATGTTGTTGTTCATCCACTCGCCAAGCTCTTTGTGAATCACGTATGCGTTTTCCGTGCCGTCGAGCTTCAGCAGGTCTTCGTACTTGGTCGACTGCTTCTTCGCTTCGCGTTCGAACACCGACGAAGCGACGTCTTCGGCGTGCTTCTTCAGGCCCTTGACGTATTCGATCGCCTTCGGCCCGGCCACCATGCCGCCGTAAATCGCCGACAGCAGCGAGTTTGCGCCAAGCCGGTTCGCGCCGTGGTATTGGTAATCGCATTCTCCGGCGGCGAACAAGCCGGGAATGTTGGTCATCTGGTTGTAGTCGACCCACAGGCCGCCCATCGAATAGTGAACCGCCGGGAAAATCAGCATCGGAATTTTGCGCGGGTCGTCGCCCATAAACTTCTCGTAAATTTCGATGATGCCGCCGAGCTTGACGTCCAGCTCCTTCGGATCCTTGTGCGACAAGTCGAGGTAAACCATGTTTTCGCCGTTGATGCCCAGCTTCATGTCGACGCAAACGTGGAAAATTTCCCGCGTCGCGATATCGCGCGGCACCAGGTTGCCGTAAGCCGGGTATTTTTCCTCGAGGAAGTACCACGGTTTGCCGTCCTTGTACGTCCAGATGCGGCCGCCTTCGCCGCGCGCAGATTCGCTCATGAGCCGCAGCTTGTCGTCACCCGGAATCGCTGTCGGGTGAATCTGGATGAATTCGCCGTTGCCGTACTTCACGCCTTGCTGGTAAACCGCGCTCGCCGCGGTGCCTGTATTGATGACCGAGTTCGTCGTTTTGCCGAAAATGATGCCGGGGCCGCCCGTAGCCAGGATGACCGCGTCGGCCGGGAACGACTTCGTTTCCATCGAGCGCAAATCTTGCGCGCACACGCCGCGGCAAACGCCGTCGTCGTCGAGCACCGCCGAAAGAAATTCCCAATGCTCGTACTTCGTAACCAGCCCCGCCGTTTCCCAGCGGCGCACTTGCTCGTCCAGCGCGTACAACAGCTGCTGGCCGGTCGTCGCGCCGGCGAACGCCGTGCGGTGGTATTGCGTGCCGCCGAAGCGGCGGAAGTCGAGCAACCCTTCCGGCGTGCGGCTGAACATGACGCCCATCCGGTCCATCAGGTGGATAATGCCGGGCGCCGCTTCGCACATCGCCTTGACCGGCGGCTGGTTGGCCAGGAAGTCGCCGCCGTACACCGTATCGTCAAAGTGCTCCCAAGGGGAGTCGCCTTCGCCTTTCGTATTAACGGCCCCATTGATGCCGCCCTGCGCGCACACCGAGTGAGAGCGCTTGACCGGTACCAGGGAGAACAGATCCACATGAACGCCGGCTTCCGCCGCTTTGATGGTGGCCATCAAGCCTGCCAAACCGCCGCCTACTACAATCACCTTCGCATTTGCCATTGTCTCTCACCCCTTATTTGGTCGCCGTGGCCGGCAATTCTTGGAAGTCCGAACCGGTGAACGCGGTCAACGACAGTATGAACATGACGGCCATCAGCACGAACAGGCCCATGCATACATAGGTCGAAACGCGTTGCGCGCGCGGCCCGATCGTAATGCCCCAGCTGACGAGGAAAGACCACAGTCCGTTCGCAAAGTGGAATGTTGCGGCGAGAACGCCGATCACATAAAACGTAAAGAGCAGCGGCTGCGTCGTGATGTCGTGCATATGTACGCCGAGTTCTTCATGCGTCACATTGCCGAGCGTCACTTGAAAACGCGTTTCGAAGAAGTGCCAAGCGACAAAAATGAAGGTAATGACGCCCGTAATCCGCTGCAGCGAAAACATCACATTGCGGAAATAGCCGTAATGGCTGACATTGTTCCGCGCCGTATACGCCACGTAGAGGCCGTAAACGCCGTGGTAAAGAAGCGGAAGCCAGATACCGACGATTTCGAGCGCAAGCACGAGCGGCAACCGGTTCAGCCAGGCGACCGAATCGATGAAACCTTGATGCCCTTCATTAAATGCCGCGTAGTTGGTCAGCATATGCTCGAGCAAGAAGAAGCCGACTGGAATAACCCCGAGCAAAGAATGAATCTTGCGGTAGTAATAAGAATTTCCGGACATTGTGTTACATTCCCCCCTTGAGAGTGGTAAAGCTCAGGCGCTCGCCGTCTGTAGACCACATACCATTGTACTGCTGCGTTCCAAGGGCGTCAACAAAATATGACAACTTCCGTCACCCTTGAAGAAGTAGTTCGAGCCGCGTCTGCTCCCGGTTTCCATCAGCTTCATTTTTCATTCGATGGCAGCTTTTTATACGCCTGGCAACGCTTGTCGAGAAATAATTTGTGGCAATCCCCATGTTACGCTCCAATCGCTTATAATGGAAGTGCGATATTTCTATATCTGCTTATGCAGAATCGTTATAAGGAAGAGGGCGATCCGCCGTGCAGCATTTGGACATCTTCACCGTCGTCGTCGAACAAGTCAGCTTAAGCCGCGCTTCCCAGTTGCTTAATTTGTCCCAACCCGCCCTCTCCCGCAAAATCGCCGCACTGGAGGATTCGCTTGGGGTCAAGCTGTTCGCGCGCATCGGCAAGCGGCTGGAGCTGACTCCCGCCGGCCATTTGTGCTACGAGTACGCGATCCGCATGAACGGGCTGGAGCGGGACATGCTTCGCGCGCTGAACAAGTTCAAGACGGAGAAAGCTCCCGCTTCGCTTACGATCGGCGCCAGCCTGACCACGCTGCAGCTGACGCTGCCCGAGTTAATCGCGCTCTATACGGCCGACAATCCGGATACGGACATCAAAGCCGTCACCGGCAAAACGCACGAAATCGTTTCCATGCTGCGCGATAAAAAAATCGACATCGGCGTCGTCGCCTCGTTGGTGAACGAGCCGGGGCTGCAGTGCGTGCCGCTGTTCGACGACCATCTGAGCCTGCTGCTGCCGGCCGGTCATCCGATCGCCGAGCGCCAGCTGCTGACGATGCGCGATCTCGATGGATTGCCGATGATTTTGTTTTCCAAAGGCACGTGGTACCGCATTTTGACCGACGAGCTGTTTCACCGTTATTCGGTTTATCCGGATGTCAAAATGGAAATCGACTCGTTCGAGGCGATCATTCGGCTCGTTTCGACCTGCAAAACGGCAACGCTGCTGCCGATGTCGTACATGCGGCGGTTTCTGCACGACAAGGAGCTGCTCATCCGCAGCATCGCCGAGCTGGAGAAGACGGAGCGCACGACGTCGCTCATTTTCCAGTACGACGCGCTGCACCAGCCGTCGCTGCACAATTTCATCTGGAAGGCGAAGGAGCATTTTGCGGAAGGGTGAGTGCGGGGCCTATCGCTCCTCCTCCACCCCCAGCTTGCGCGCCAGCCAAGCGGTGGTGCTTGCTTGCAGCAAAATCGTCAGCAGCACCGCAAGAAACGTCACCGACGCGATCACGTCGGCATGCGCCACGCCGAGGCCGGCCACCATGCCGGACAACGCCGCGGGAATGACGCCCGTCTCGCGCACCCAGCACATGAACGCCAGCTCCCGCCACGTCCAGCGCGCCCGCCGGTCGGGCAGCGCGCACAGCAGCACGGTCAGCGGCCGCGCGACCAGCATGAATACGGCGATGACGGCGAGGCTCGGCCACAGATGGGCGCCGATCACGGCAAAGTCGACCTGGCTGCCGAGCAGCACAAAAATGAGCATGCGCATCATCAGCGTGACGCTGTCCGATACATGCTCCAGCTCATGCCGTTTGCCCGCCATGTTGAGCTTGAGCAGCGGCGCATTGCCCCAGATCAGGCCGGCGACGAACGTCGCCATGAAGCCGCTCACGTGCCAATAGTCGCCGAGCAAATAAGCGCCAAGCGCCGTGACGAGCATCGCGATCGTCGTATAGTCGCGCAGCACGCCCAGATTGGCGTGGGCGACGAGGAACGCCGCAGCGACGCCGACGGCCAGTCCGATCCCGATGCCGCCAAGCGCCGACGCCGCAAAATCGAGCGCCCCCGATGAGAAGCTGACTTCGCTTGTGCCGGTAACGACAGCCAAAACGGAAAAGGTAACAATCGACCCGGTCGCGTCGTTGAACGCCGATTCGCTTTCCACCGTCTCCCGCAATCGAGTCCGAATGCGCACTTGCTTGAACACCGGGATCAGCGTCGCCGGGTCGGTCGAGGCGATAACGGCGCCGAGCAGGAAGGCGTACGGATAATCGAGCCCGAGCCACCAATGGGCGGCGAGCGCAACGGCGGCGCACGTTACCAGCACGCCGGGCACGCTGAGCAGCGCCACGGTCGGCCATACGGCCCGCAAGCCGCCGAGCCGGATGTTCCGACCGCCGTCGAACAGGATGAGCGCCGAACCGGCGGTAAGGATCAATTGATTGGCAGTCGAGCCGCCGGGCAAGTCGATCCAGTGAAACAGTCCGCCCGCCGCCAGCCCCGCGCACAAAAAAAGCGCGACATCCGGCAGCTTCAGCCGGCTGGCCAGCCGGCCGGCGGTCATGCCCAGCGCGCAGACAAGAATGAACAAAAACAACCAATGCTGCACCACGAGATTAACCCCTCGCGCGATTATTTGCTCCCCACGGCATGTTCGAAATGTTCGATCTGGTCGTTCGTGCCGATGACGACGAGCACATCTTTATCTTCCACTGTATCTTCGGCGGTCGGCGCAATAATAATGCCGCTGCGCTTGTTGATCGCCACGACGCTGCAGCCGTATTTGGCCCGCGTATCGAGCTGCTTGAGCGTTTTGCCGCAGATGCGCGGCGACACCGCCATCTCGGCGATCGTATAATCTTTCGACAGCTCGATGTAATCGAGCAAGTTCGGCGAAACGAGCTGGTGCGCGACGCGAATGCCCATATCGCGTTCCGGGAAAATGATGCGGTCGACGCCGATTTTTTTCAGCACCTTGCCATGAAGCTCGGAGAGCGCTTTGGCCACCACCATTTTGACCCCAAGATCTTTCAACAAGATCGCGGCCAAAATGCTTGCCTGAATATCGTCGCCGATTGCCACGACGACGCAGTCGAAGTTGCGAATGCCAAGCGAACGAAGCACTTCTTCGTCCGTGGCGTCCGCCGACACCGTATGCGTCAGCTGCTGGCTCATTTCGTTCACAATTTCCTCGTCGCGATCAATGCCCAGCACCTCGTAGTCCAGCGAAATCAATTCTTTGGCCAAGCTCGATCCGAATCTACCCAGCCCAATTACCGCATACTGCTTCTTCATCGTATCCCCGCGCTCCTGTCTATTCTGTACCTAACTTCTATATAACCAAACGTTACCCGATTGTAATTTTGCCTTCGGGATAACGGTAAAGCTCCTTCTCTGTCTTGGGTCCGAGCGCGTACGCAAGCGTCAGCGGACCGAGCCGGCCGATGAACATCATGAACACGATGATCATTTTGCCGACCGCGGTCAAATACGGTGTCAGCCCCATCGAGAGGCCCACCGTGCCAAAGGCGGACGTCACTTCGAACAAGATTTTCAGAAAATCGTAGTCCTCCGTCGTCGATAGCACCATCGCCGCGGCAATGACGAGAATGATGGCGAACAGTGTCAGCGTAATCGCTTTGAAGATACGGTCTTTGGTCAGCCGGTAGCGATAGATCACAATGTCTTCCTTGCCGCGAATCATCGCGATCATTGCGCCGATCAGAATCGTGAACGTCGTCGTTTTGATCCCGCCGCCGGTCGACCCCGGCGAAGCGCCGATGAACATCAGCATAATCATAAAAAACTGTGACGCCTGACGCATCGCGCCGATATCGATCGTATTGGCGCCGGCCGTACGCGGCGTCACCGATTGAAACAGCGCGCCGAACAGCTTGCCGTTCCAATCGAGCGGCGCCAGCGTGAGCGGATTCGTATATTCGAACACGAGGAAAACGATAGCGCCAACAACGATGAGCGCCGAAGTGGCGGTCAGCACCACCTTGGTATGCAGCGTCAGCCGCTTTCTCGTGCGGAATTCCAGCAAGTCGGAAATCACGATGAACCCGATCCCGCCCGTCACAATGAGCAGCATGCTGACGATATTGATAACAGGGTCGCCCACATAGCTCGTCAAACTGCTGAACGGACCGCTGATGCCGCCGAACAAGTCGAAACCAGCATTGTTGAAGAACGAAATCGCGTGGAACACGCCGAAGCCTATCGCCTGGCCGAACGGCATATCGAACGACCAACGGGCGGCGAACAGCACGGCGGCAACGCCTTCAATCGTCAGCGAGTAAAAAATAACTTTGCGAATCAAGCGAACGATGCCTTCCATCGTGTTCTGATTGAGCGCTTCCTGCAAAATAAGCCGTTCCTTCAGCGAAATGCGTTTTTTCAGCACGAGCGCCACGAGCGTCGCCATGGTCATAAAACCAAGCCCGCCGATCTGGATCAGCGTAATGATGATCACTTTGCCGAAGGTAGTGAAATAACTGCCCGTATCGACAACAACAAGACCGGTCACGCAGGTGGCCGACGTGGCGGTGAACAGCGCGTCCAGGAAAGGCAGCCGGCTTCCGTCCGCCGACGACACGGGCAGCTGGAGCAGCAGCGCTCCGACCACAATGATCGCCGCGAAGCCGAGCACCAGAATGCGCGGTGGCGTAAAGGAAAGCCAAATCTGCGGCAATTTCATCGTCACAATCTCCTTACTTTTTGAAAAGACGGCGTCATCTTCCGAAAATAAGCACAAAAAAAAGCACTGGAAAACCAATGCCCGAAAGGTATGGTATCCTGATGGCAAGCCTACGAGGTTAGCTGACGGATTCGGATGCAGCAGTCACCCTATCCGCATCTTGCTGTGCAAGAAGCGGAATTCACCCCTGAAACCTATGGTTCCCCCGTTTTCGCGCGAAATTCGGCTTTTGAAACAAGGTGCGCGTATTCAATTGATTCCGATTATAGCTTGCTTTGGCGAGATGTACAAAGGTGGATTTGGCGCAAAAAGCGATCGTAACGATGAAAATCGTTGCTCTTTTTTCATTGCGGCTGGCGTTCCCCTACGTTTTCCGGTCATTTGCACGGCTTTACTCGCTGCCGCTCGATCGCCGCCGAATGAAAGCGCAGCCATTAATTGCCCCGTCCGATCTCCAGAGACTGGAAACGGCGCTGGCGATATGGTACTTTGAATAGGAGCGTCTGCCCGCTCTGCGAACGGAAGACGCCACTACAGGAACGGGGGATCCTGCATGCCCGAAAGGATGAACAGACGGCCGCTTCTCTGGATGGCGATTGTCGGCTTGCTCATTTTTGCGCTCAGCTTCATTCCCGGCCTCGCGGGAAACGGGGAAAACTCGCCGGACGAACAATCGTGGGCGCCGGCCGTATCCCGCGAGGAAGCGATCGCCGCCGCGCAACAATTCGTCGCCGAACGGATGGACGACCATGGAGCCTGGCGCGATGTCGACGCTATCTACCAATCGGACAAAACGCTGAACGGCTATTTGCAAAAGAACGGCCTTGCCGGCGAATACGACCGCAGCTACGGCGACAGGCTGCCGCCCGATTATTGGGAAGTCCGCGGCACAAGCGGCGGCTCCGGCACCGCGTATACGGTGCGCGTCGGCATGGATAAGCCGGTTATTGCCGGCTGGCAGGCGGCAGTGAACGGCTCCAAGCCGGGGACGAAGGACGTGCAAGCGGTGGCCCGCGAAGAGTTGGTCCGGAACGGGTACAACGAAGCCGATTTCGTTTACCGCGGCGTGCCGGTCTCGAACGGCAGCAGGCAAACGTTCGAAAGCGTCAAACCCGTCATCGGCGACGCCAAGCTCACGATCATGGTCGGCGTCGTGACCGATCGGGTCGTGTCGTTCACCGCCAAAGTGAACGTGCCGCAATCGTACACCGACTGGTTCGCCGCGCAGAAACGGTGGGCGAGCATCATGTCCGGCCTGTTCCTGCTCGGCTGGGCGGCGCTGGCGATTACTGCGCTCGTCTACACGGTGCTGCTCGGCAAGGAGCTGAGCTTCCGCCGCGGCATCCTGATTACGCTGCTTTTCGCCGCCACCAATGTGCTGCAAATTTACAACGGCTTGCCGGGTGTTGTGAACGACACGGATATCGCCGGGGTCGGCAGCGATGCGGTGAATGGCAACGAAAGCTTCTTCTCCGCCTTTTACATCGGCTTTTCGCTTGTGATGATGGTGCTCATGGCCGCTTCCGTTTATTTGTGCCTGCTGGCCGGCGACGGCTTGTGGCGAAGACGCGGCTGGAACGCCTGGCTGCGCTGGCGCGAGCCCGAATTCGGCAAGCATATGATCGCCAGCGTCAAGAATGGCTATTTGTTATGCTTTTTCGTCTTTGGTGCTCAGCAGCTGATCTTCTGGATTGCGGAGCGTTCGTTCGATTCGTTCAGCATCCCCGATCCGATGCAATCGTCGCTCAACGCCAAGTGGCCGACATTATTCCCGCTGCTTGCCTGGATGGCCGCCACTTCCGAGGAAGTGCTGTTCCGCATCTTCGGCATCGTTATCTTCAAGAAGCTGCTGCGTTTCAATTTCCTTGCCGTGCTGATTCCCAGCGTCATCTGGGCGATGGGGCACACGACTTACACGATTTACCCGAGCTATACGCGGCTGATCGAAGTGACGATCATCGGCATCATTTGGGGCTATGCGTTTCTTCGCTTCGGGCTCATTACGGTCATCTTCTCGCACGCCGCCTTCGATTCGATATCGGCTTCGCTGTCGGTTGCGATCGAACACGGAACGCCGCTCTATTACGGGCTGGCTGTCGTTTATGCGATTTTGCCCGCCGCTGTCGGATACGCGATCGCTTGGCTGCACCGCTGGCGATACCCGGGCGGTATCGCCAAGGCCGTTTAACCTACTCGCGGCACCAGCTCAACAACAAAAACAACCGGATCGGGAGCTCCCGTCCGGTTGTCGTTATTCCATCGCTTCCGCCGTTTCGTCTGCCGCAGCGATCGCCGGCTCGCCTTCGCCTTGCGTTTCGCCGCGCAGCGCTGTCAGAATCGTTTGCGCCAGCTTGTCGCCGATGCCCAGCGGCTTAAAATCGGCCGGCTGCGCTTCTTTCATCTTTTTCAGCGAGCCGAAATGCTTCATCAGCGCCTTGCGCCGCTTCTCGCCGATGCCGGGAATAGCGTCAAGCTGCGACACCACCATCGATTTCGCCCGCGATTCGCGGTGGAAGGTGATGGCGAACCGGTGCACCTCGTCCTGGATGCGCTGCAGCAAATAAAATTCCTGGCTGTCGCGCGGCAAGGGCACGACTTCCGGCGGATCGCCGGACATGAGCTGCGCCGTGCGGTGCTTCGCGTCCTTGACCAGGCCGCACACCGGAATAAACAGCCCCAGCTCGTTCTCAAGCACGTCGATTGCCGCCGATATTTGGCCTTTGCCGCCGTCGACGACAACCAGATCGGGCATCGGCAAATTTTCCTTCAGCACCCGTTCGTACCGCCGGCGAATGACTTCCCGCATCGTTTCGTAATCGTCCGGTCCTTCGACCGTTTTCACCTTGTACTTGCGGTATTCCTTGCGATCCGGCTTGCCGTTCGTAAACACGACCATCGCCGACACCGGATTCGTGCCCTGAATGTTCGAGTTGTCGAACGCTTCGATGCGCCGCACGACACCGCCGCCCAGCAGGCTGCCGAGGTTTTCCACCGCCTTGACGGTGCGTTCGGCGTCGCGTTCGATCAGGCGGAATTTGTCCTCGAGCGCGATGCGCGCGTTGTCGGCGGCCATTTCCACCATTTTGCGTTTCGGGCCCCGCTTGGGGTGCAGCACCTTGACCTTCAGCCACGACTCGAGCGCCGACGCCGCTTCTTCAGTCGCTGCTGCTGCCTGCGCTTCTTCGGCCGTCGTTTCGACGCCGGCGCCTTTGTCCGCCTCCGCCGCCTCGCCGGTCTCGCGTTTCACCATCGTGCCCGCCGCGGCTTCCGGCAGCATCACTTCTTTCGGCAAAGCCGGGTTGTCGCTGTAGTATTGCGCCACGAAGGTAAGGAAATCGTCGTGCGCTTCGCCGTAGTAAGGGAAGAGCGAAGCGTGCCGCTCGATCATTTTGCCATGGCGCATGTAGAGGATGAAGACGCTCATCCAGCCTTTGTCCACGGCATAGCCGAATACGTCGCGGTCGACGACGTCGACCGTTGTAATCGTTTGCCGCTGCATCAGCGCGTCGATGGCGAGCATCTGGTCGCGCAGCTCTTTGGCGCGTTCGAACTGCATCTCTTCCGCCGCTTCGAGCATTTTGCGCTCGAGCTCGCGCCGGATCGCTTCGTGCCCGCCGCCGAGGAAGCGTGCGATTTCGCTCACCATCGGCTCGTACTGCGCCGCTGCCACTTCGTATTCGCACGGCGCCACGCATTGGCCAAGATGGTAGTACAGGCATACCTTGTCCGGAAGCGTCCTGCATTTGCGAAGCGGGTACAGCCGGTCGAGCAGCTTCTTCGTCTGCTGCGCCGCGAACGCGTTCGGATAAGGGCCAAAATATTTGCCTTTGTCTTTATATACTTTGCGCGTCACTTCCAGACGCGGATGTTCTTCGTGGGTGATCTTGATATACGGAAACGTCTTGTCGTCCTTCAGCAGCACATTGTAGCGCGGCTGGTGCTGCTTGATCAGGTTGCACTCGAGGATCAGCGCTTCGACGTTGTTGGCCGTCACAATAAACTCGAAATCGGCGATTTCGCCGACAAGCCGCTGCGTTTTGGCGCCGTGGCTGCCGGTAAAATAAGAGCGGACGCGGTTTTTCAGCACCTTCGCTTTGCCGACGTAAATGATCGTGCCTTCCCCGTTCTTCATCAAATAACAACCGGGTTTGTCCGGCAACAGCGCCAGCTTCGCGCGAATCGTTTCCTGGCGGTTGTCTCCCATATCCCTTTCCCCCTGCTCAAAAAAAAGCCCTTTTCCTGCATAGCGGAAAAAGAGCTGCTCTCATGCGATTCCTTATCGAATTGTCTCCCGCCTGTTATTGATAACGGGAAACGACATTTTTCAGCGCGTCCTTCGATTGGAAGCCGACCACTTTATCGACCGGTTGGCCGTCCTTGAACACGATCAACGTGGGAATGCTCATGACGCCGAAACGGGATGCCGATTCCGGGTTGTCGTCGACATTGACCTTGGCGATCTTCAGCGTAAGCTCCTTGTCCAGTTCTTCCAGAACCGGCGCGATCATTTTGCAAGGTCCGCACCATGGAGCCCAAAAATCGACCAACACCGTGCCTTCGCTTTCCACTTCCGATTTAAACGTTTGGTCGGAAACATTCACGATTGCCATTGTTAACTCCTCCTCCAGCTATGAGTGTATGGTTGTGGTTCGATACATACAACGCGAGCAACGTGTACATGTAAAGTATAGCACAACAAGGTGGGAACACAAAAAAACAAGCCATTCTTCTTCCGTTCCGGGCGACGGCAAGTTTGACAAATTGTCACACCTCGCGCAGAAGGCCGGCTTTACAACAAACTTGAAAGTTGGGTATACTAGAGGGAGCGAATGCCGAAAGTGCCTAGATGGAGGGAATTCCAATGAACGACGTGAACAATCACCCGGAATTGCACGTGAACGAAGAACCGCGCAACGACTTTATGGATGTGGCTGTCGGGTTTGGCCTCATGTTCGGCGTTTGCCTCGTGATGGCGATCATTGCGACGATCATCAGCATGAGCTGAACGGTTCGCGGCCCGCATACGGCGAATCGACGAAAATCGCTTGCCCCCGACGGGGGCAGGCGTTTTTTTTCGCCTGGTTTCAACCATCCGCTGCCGGTCCCGCTACTTCCGGGCGTCCAGAATAAACATCGAGGCATCCTGCCCCATGAACAGATTGCGGCCGTGGTAGAACGTTTTGGACTGGATTTGTTTGTACCCGATTCCGGCCATTATTTCCGCAAGCTCGGCTTGATGAAACCCGTTGTGCACGATGTCGGAAGTTATCGCTTCGTTCTTGTCGAAATCGACGATCAGCAAATGCCCCTCATCCTTGAGCACGTCGAACAATCGGGTCAAAACGAAGGCAACATCCGGAATGTGGAGGAGTACCTGGGCCATAAAGATGTAGTCGGCTTTCACATCCGCCAGGCTCTCCTTCTCCATGTCGAAGCATAATGTATCCGCATGCTGCAGCCGGGCATTGGCAATCTTTTGTTTGACTTGTTGAATCATATTCGGCGATGTATCCAGAAACAGCATCGAATGAAACTCATTTATCAGGTTCATGCCGACAAGCCCCGTGCCGCATCCAAAATCGATCGCTTGCTTGCCGGCAGCGTCCGCAACGTATTCGCGAATGGCATCGGACGATACTTTGGCGATCCGAATGCGTTCGGGAGTATCGTAAATCGTAGCGATCATTTCAAACTTGTCCGTATTCGCCATGATGTCCCTCCGATCGGCTTGGACTTTCGAAATAGGCCATTTTTCATGGCTTATTTCGTCTAAAAGGGGCAGTCGCCTCAAAATAGCCAGTGTTTTCACTGGCTATTCGCGTCGATTTGCCCGGATTGGGGCTGTTTGACCGAAATAACCAGTGAAAACACTGGTTATTTTCGATGAGAGGGGCGAAACGGAGGAAATAAGCCATTTTTCATGGCTTATTTTTCCACCAAGCAGCCCCCAATCAGCCGCTGCGCTTGTTTGCGCCGCGCACGTGCAGCACGTCGACGAACGGCCGGATCCGGTCCATGATCCGTTTGCCCCGGTCTTCGTCCTCGCCTTCGCGGCTCGTGAAGCTGAAGTGGCGCTCAAGCGCCGACAGTTCGTGATTGGACGTAAAAAACGTCGGCTTCCGCTGCATCCGGTAATTGAGAATCGTCCCGAGCACATGGTCGCGCAGCCACGGGTTCAAATTTTCCGCCCCGATATCGTCGAAAATAAGCAGATCGGTCTCCTTGAGCATGTCGACCGTTTCCTTCAGCTTCTGCGGCTCTCCGAACATCGCTTTCAAATCCTCGGCGAAGTCCGGCATATACACGATCGCGCCGCTGCGGCCCGTTTTGGCCAACTCGTACAGCAAGTAGCACATCAGGAACGTTTTGCCCGTGCCGAGCGGCCCGACCAAATATAGGCCCTTGGGCATGAGGCCGCGCTCCTTCGTCTGGTCGATGTATTGCATCACGCCAAAGACGGCCTTGTTCCGCTCCTCGTCGAGCCCGAGAATTTCTTCCGCCGAGTAGCCTTGCGACAGCGAACGCTCGTCCACGTAGAAGCTGCGAATCCGGCTGCGTACGGCATCCTGCGATTCCTTGGCGGCGAACAGCACGCAGGCGGCCTGACGGTCGTACAGATGCGGCGCGCCTCCGTCATGTTCGACCGAAAGCACGGTGTAATGGCCGGGAAAATCGTTCGGGCACCGCTCCAGCCCCGGGCAGGCGGCGCACGCTTTCGTTTCCTTCACATACTGGTACAGCTTGTTCATGTACGGCTTGAGCCGCTCATCGGTCAGCTCCGGATGTTCCCGGCGCCAATCCTGCAGCACCGGGTCGGCCAGCAGCCGTTTGCCCGTCGCTTCCGCCTGCTTCAGCAGCGATCCGCCGGACATTTGTTTGAGCACATCCGCCAACGACTCCACGTGTGCGTCCTCCCCCCGCTATTTCCGGCCTTCGTCCAGCTTCTTGGCCAGCCGCCACATCTCTTCCCGCTCCTCGGCGGAAATCGGGTCCTGCCCGGCCGAATCGGCCACCATCGGAATTTTCGGCTTCGCCGGCTGCCGCGATTGCCGCCGCGGCGAAGTCGCAACGGCGGGTTCCAGCGCTTTGGCCGCCGCCTGCTCGCGAAACCGCGATTTGACGCGAAAAAAGTCCACCGCCTGCTCGTAAGTCGCCACGCCGCGGCCAAGCAAATCGGCCGCCAGCTTGTCGACGGCAATTTCGGCCCAGGAACGTTTCTCCGCCTGAATGAAATGAATGAGAACGTTGATGACTTCTTCGTTAAGCTTGTAGTTCAGATCGATTTTTTCGAACACGTCGAGCACGCTGCGCGGCACTGTTCCCGGGGCGAAAAACTTTTTCAGCACCAGCGTATACGGCTCGTTGCGCAGCATCGTGTTGTACTGGGTTTTGTCGCATTGGCCGGTAAATTTGTCGGGGATGGCGAGCAGGTAGCTCATTTCCACCGTTTTTTCTTCCGGGGGCGGCGTCGTGCCGGCTTCGCCGCCGGCCGTCTCCGCCTTGACCGCCGCCCGTTCGAACGACTCCTCGCGCCGCCGGCCCTGGCGATACACCAGGTTCGCCCGGTACTGCATCACGTCGGCCAACAGCTTGCCCGCTTCGTCGAATACCGCATCCTCGTCCAGCAGCCGGCACAGCTCCTGCTGCGACAGCCCGTATTTTTTGGCGATCATGTTGATGGCGGCCATCTGTTCGGGCTGGTAACGCAGCTGCTCAACGAACGCGCGGTTGCGCGAGCCGCGCGGGAAGCGGGCGATAATGTCGGCATATTGAAACGCGTGGCTCGTGACGTCCGGCACCGCAGCCGGTTTGCCGGCACTGGCAGCCTCCGCGAATACTTGCTCCAGCTCGTGGTCGACCACGTTCGAGCCGAGCTTGAACAGGTCGTAGAACGGCGTCGAAATGTTCTCCGCCTGCCCGCCCGCCAGCTCCGGCGGCGCCGCCGCAAGCAAATCCTCGCGCAGAAACAGCAGCGTATACTTGCCTACTTTGTCCCGCAGCAGCAGCGTCAGGTGATGGTTGGAAAAAAACTCGTACGGCGAAAGCGGCTGAAACAGCTTGTATTCGAACACCGTCTCTTCGCTTGCCTCCAAGTACCAACGCGACGTCTGCAGCAGCCCTACCGCTTCCAGCCGGGAAGCTTGCTCGGCCAGCGCCCTGCGTCCGCGTTCGCCCTGCTCCAGCTCCAGCAGCAGGAACAGCCGGCGCTGCTGCTCCAGCGCGGAATAACCGACCCTGTCGCCCGCCAACTGCTGGTATAGCGTCTGGTACAAGGCGATCGCCGCCCCGCCGAGCATCGGCTGATAAATCGAGCTGAGCATTTTATAATCGAGGCTGCCCAGCGAAAAATGCCGGTTGACGCAGTACCGATGCTGTTCCGTAAAATGCAGCATATTCGAAATCCGCATTCGAATCGAACTCCATCCTGACAAAGTCTGTACCTTCTATTGTATCATACATTGGCAAGCGAGCGCCGCCTTCGAAAGACCCGAAAGACGCCAAATAACCCCACGGCGTGGGGCGTGGCATCCTTATTGAAGGCTAAAACATTTTGTAGCCTTTGACGCGCAGTTGGCGAATCGTGTAGCCTCCCACGATCGCGCCGCCGAGGCCGCAGAGCAGCGGCACCATGTCCGTCCACTTGTAGCCAAGCAAATTCGCCGAAACCGTGACGCTCGAATCCCACGAAAAAACAATGATCACTCCAATGACGATGACGTATAAATAAATCGGCAGCCACGTCGTCTTGAGCAGCATGTTGACGATGAAGCCAAGACCGAAAAAGATGCAAAAGCTGAGCACAATGAGCACAATGACCGGCAGTATGCCAAGAATCATGGAGCGAACCTCCCGCCAGGCTCCGCCTTCGGGCGAAGCTTCCTCGCGCGCCGTCCGTGCGGGAACGGCGCTTTCCGCATTATTGTAACGCAGCGGCGGGAGCGAAGTAAAGCCGCGCGGGTTTGTCGATTGTGTGACGAAGCGGACGAGTGTTTGAAGTTGGTCCGCCATATCGCGTACAATGGGGGAAATACGGCCGCACGGCCTGAATTTGCTACAGACAAGGAGCGAATACGATGAGCGAAGCGGTACAAACGTTGGACGGCTGGTATGCGCTGCACGATTTCCGCCTTATCAATTGGTCGTCATGGAAATACGTAAGCGCCCAAGAGCGCCGGCAGGCGCAGGAGGAGCTGCAGAGCTTCCTGAACGACTGGCAAACGGTCGAAAACGACAAAAAAGGCAGCACGGCGGTTTACAGCGTCGTCGGGCAGAAAGCCGACTTCGGCTTCATGCACCTGCGCGAGACGCTGGAAGAGCTGAACGAGCTGGAGACGGCGTTCAACAAAAGCGCGTTCGCCCAGCACACCGTCCCGGCCTATTCGTATGTATCGGTTGTGGAGCTGAGCAGCTACATGGCCAAGCCGGGCGTCGACCCGATGAGCGACCCCGAATTGGTGGCGCGGCTCAAGCCGACCTTGCCGAAAGCGAACCATATGTGTTTCTACCCGATGAACAAGCGCCGCGAAGGCAACGACAACTGGTACATGCTCGGCATCGACGAGCGCCGCGCGATGATGCGCAGCCACGGCATGATCGGCCGCAGCTACGCCGGCAGAGTGAAGCAGATCATAACCGGCTCCGTCGGCTTCGACGACTGGGAATGGGGCGTTACGCTGTTCGCGGACGACGCGCTCAATTTCAAGAAGCTGGTGTACGAGATGCGTTTCGACGAAGTGAGCGCCCGCTACGGCGAGTTCGGCGAATTCTACGTCGGCAACTTGCTGACGCCGGCCAAATTCGAATCGCTGCTGCATGTGTAACGCTAATAAATACGGCTGCCCGGCGCACCAAAGTGCCGCAGGCAGCCGTTATTTTATTCCTACTCATCGTCTTCCGCGTCCGCTGCCAGAGCCGCCTTTTCGTTCAAATAGCGCTCCGTATCGCGGTCCCGCTGTCGTCCCTTTTCCTTCAACCGTTCGATTGCCGGCAAAATCAGGATGTCGATTTCCTTCTGTACCGTATAAACGAGATCGTAGCGGCTGTTCGCTTCGAGGAAATGGCCAACTTCGATCAACGCGTTATACCGGTCCAGCTCTTCGCGGGTCAACAGGCCGCGCACCTGTACGCTGCAATGACGCAACCGCTCCGCCCCCTTCGCTCTTACGGAAAAACGGCCCGCCGCAAACCACGACGGGGCCGTATTCATCTGCAAATTTTTTAGAAAAACTTGCCTTTCTTGATCACGAGCGGGATGCCGCCAATGATATACAGGTAACGCAGGTCAATCGCTTTCTTCATCAGGGACGCCGAGAAGCCTTTGATCTTCGAGCTGCCGACGACGCCGACGGCTTCGTTCTTGCCGAGCGAAGCAACGGTGCCTTTATTGCTGAACTTGAACGACTTGGGTGCGGTATTGCGGATCGAAGCGACAAGGTTGTGCGCGACAACGTCGCCCTGCTGCGTCGCAATTTGCGCCGTTGGCGGATAAGGACGTCCCTCGTCGTTCATGACGATCGAACAATCGCCGACCACATACACGTTATCGTACTCGTTCGTGCGCAAATATTGATCGACCTTCACGCGGCCTCTCGCCGTTTCGAACCCGGCTTCCTCCAGAATCCGGTTGCCGCGCACGCCGCCTGTCCAGATGACGGTCGACGATTTGATCACTTCGCCGTTCGCCAGCACGACGCCATCCTGCGTGCATTCCTTGATCGCCGTGGAAAATTTGAAAATGACGCCCTTGTTCGTAAGCGCGTTGATCGCGTATTCGACGAGATCGGTCGGGAAACCCGGCGGAAGCGCGGTTGGCGCCGCCTCGACGTTGTAAATTTTGACGAGCGACGGGTCGACGTCAAATTCCTTGCATAATTCGGGAACGCGATCGGCCAGCTCGCCGACGAACTCGATCCCGGTGAAGCCGGCACCGCCGACGACAAAGGTCAAGTAGTCCTTGCGGAACGGCTCGCGCTTGTATTTGGCGAATTGATATTCGATATGCTCGCGGATGAAGCGCACGCTGTTGATGCTGCGAATGTTCATCGCATAATCGAGCAAGCCCGGAATGCCGAACGTTTCCGGCTCGCCGCCGAGGCCGATGACCAAATAATCGTAGGACAGCGTGCTGTCGGCGAGAATAATTTTTTTCTCCTGCGGCTTGATTTGCAGTACCGTCGCTTTCACGAAATCGACTTTGAACTCGTCGATCAGCTTCGAGATGTCGACCCGCGCCTTCTCCGGGTTGTCCGTGCCCGCGGCAGGCATGTGCAGGTGAGTGGTGATATAGTGATAGTCGTGCTTATTGACAAGCGTAACGTCCGCTTCATTGTAATTAAGCTCTTTCTGCAGCCTTATGGCCGTGACAATTCCGCCGTATCCGGCTCCCAAAATGACGATTCTAGGTATTCGGCTCATCTCGTATCCCATCCCGTGGCTTATGTTTTTATACGATTAAACATTTGTGAAAAATTACACAATGGCCGGCGAAAAAATACAAGCAAGCCTAGTTTGCACGGGGAAGAGCGAAAATATATCCGGACCCGTCGACATCCATTGGGCAACGTTTCGACAAAGTTAATCAATCTTATGAAATGATATACCGTTTCCAGGCAAATAGCAAGCGTCAATTTGCCGGCTGAGGGCGCATAAATGCTGCCGAATTCGGGGAAACGAGCCGTTTTTCAGCTTAAATCATGGAATAAGCGGGAATGATGCAATTGTCGCTTTCTTTTCATAATATGTGAGCTATTTAAGGTTTCATTCCCGCTCCGTTACGTTTATAATGGAAACCAATGAAATGGATTCTCAATTAGAGGAGTGTTTGTTCCGTGTCCGTACAGGAAAGGCAAGACGGGATGGTCGATATTATCGTAATCGGCGGCGGCCCTGCGGGCATGTTCGCCGCATTCTACGGCGGCATGCGCCAGGCGAGCGTCAAACTGATCGAAAGCATGCCGCAGCTGGGCGGCCAGCTTGCCGCGCTGTATCCGGAGAAATACATATACGACGTGGCTGGCTTCCCGAAAGTTCGCGCGCAGGAGCTCGTCGACAATCTGCGACAGCAAATGTCGCTATTCCCGACGGACATCCGCCTGGAAGAGAAGGTCATGCAAGTGGAGAAACGAGCCGAGCGCCACTTCGTCGTCACCACCGACAAAGGCGTGCACGAAGGCCGTGCTGTCATCATTACCGCCGGCGTCGGCGCTTTCGAGCCGCGCCGTCTCGAGCTGCCGGAAGCGGCGCAATTCGAGAAGCGCAACCTGCACTACTTCGTCAGCGATTTGAACATGTTCGCCGGCAAACGCGTGCTCATCAGCGGCGGCGGCGATTCCGCGGTCGACTGGGCGCTTATGCTGGAGCCGATCGCCAAGGAAGTGACGCTCATCCACCGTCGCGACAAATTCCGCGCCCACGAGCACAGCGTCGACAACCTGATGAAATCGGCGGTCAAAGTCCGGACACCGAAAGAAATCACTTCTTTGCACGGCACGGGCGATATTTCGCAAGTGACGATTCAGGACTGCAAATCGGGCGAATCGGAAACGTTCGACATCGATGCGGTGATCGTCAACTTCGGTTTTATTTCCTCGCTCGGGCCGATTTCCGAATGGGGTCTCGAAATCGAGGGCGGTTCGATCATCGTCGATCCCCGCATGGAGACGAGCATTCCCGGCTTGTTCGCAGCCGGCGACATTACGACTTACCCGGGCAAACTGAAGCTGATCGCCGTCGGTTTCGGCGAAGCGCCAACCGCCGTCAACAACGCGAAAGTGTACATCGATCCCGACGCCAAGCTTTCACCGGGACACAGCAGCAACATGAAGTTTTGATTGCCGCCCTGATCGGCGTATGACAGCCAATGGCACGCTCTCCACAGGCACGAACAGGAGGCGCTGCCGTTGGCTGTTTCATTATGCCCCGCCGGCGCGACCGGATCTGCCGCCTGTACGTATGCCCGTCTTAAGGCACCGCTTTCATGCACTCGTTCACGCGCGGCGACAATCGTGATATAATACTCGCGTCCGATCTTTTATTGCCACTATATCCCATCCTGCTTATTGGGTGATGTCGTTGTCGACCAATTCCCGTTCGTACTTCCGGCTTACTTTCGAACAACCGCTATATGCCGAATGCAAAATCATCGGCGTCAGCGGCGCATCCGTCGAATCGCGCAAATCGCCGATCTGTGTGCTCGATCTTAGCGCCAACGGGCTGCGCTGCCTGTCGCGGCTCATGCTGCCGGCGGACAGCTCGATCCTGCTTGAGTTCCGATTCGTCCTGCTCGACAAGGAAATCAAGATACTCGGCACTATCGTCCGGCGCAAGCCGCTTAGAGATGGCTTGTTCGAATATGCAATCGTATTCTCCGCTTACGACCATGAGATGGACGCCCTGTCGGGATTGATTAATATAGTGGCGGCCAAGCTTCGCAAAACGAAGGTACTGTCAAGCTGCAGTTTCTGCACACCGGCACAGATGGAGGAAATTACAGGAAGCTCTGTCGGATTCTCCTCGTAATGCAAGTTGTCGAAATATTGTCACATTATTGTCATTTTGCAACAAGTTGCGGTTGTTTTTGCAACCTCAACACGATATGATGGGTATAAAGTCATAGATTATGTTGAGCGAGGTAGCGGATGGGAACGAACCAATTGTCTAAAAAAGCGGTCATCTCCTTGAAAATATCCGATTTCGAGCTGCCGCCGATGCAAGACATCCTGATAGTAGGTCGAAAGGCCCAGATTGGTCCGGAAGCCGCCAGGAGAATGGCTGACGCCTTGTCACCCGATCAGTATACGATCATTCCGACTGAACATCCGAAAGTGGAAGCCGTTCTGATCCGTACCTCTCTATTCGACATGCTTGACCGGAACGTTCTGCTCGATCTTGTGCTGCAAGAGGCGGATGGCATGTTCCACGACACGATGGTGCTTCGTTCCGAGTTGAAGGTTTCGTTTTCGGTTGAACGCGAGGTGATTTTTTGATGAAGATCAAGGACGTCATGTCGACTTCGGTACATCGGATCGCATCGGGACGCAGCATTCGTTTCGCTTCCTCGCGAATGGAGGAGCTGCGCGTCGGCTCGCTGCTGGTCGAGGATGAAGGCCACTTGATCGGCATCGTCACCTCGCGGGATATCCGCTCGTCGCACCCGAACCGGCTTGTCGCCGACGCCATGACCGCCAATCCGGTTACAGTTGAAACCGATTGCTTCGTATGGGATGCGCTTGAGACGATGGAGAGGCACGGCATCGAGAGGCTGGTCGTCACGACTGGCGACGAACAGGTGACCGGGATCGTAACGAGGGAAGTGCTGAAGTATACGCTGGCCGGGTTCAGGGACCCGCTTACCGGGTTGTACAAGGCGCCTTATGTCGAGTACGTAGCCGACGATTTGCTGCGGCGGCGCATTCCGTTTCAGCTGTTGTTCCTCGATTTGAACGACTTCGGCGAAATCAACAAGAAGTGGGGGCATCCCGCCGGCGACGATCTGCTCGTCGCCTTCGCCGACAATTTGCTCGCGGCCGGTTCGGCAAACGATTACATTGCCCGTTATGCCGGCGACGAGTTTATCGTGCTGACGCTTCGCGGCAAAGACGACGCGCGCAATTTGGCGTCCGCCATGTCGCAGACGCTTCATTTGCGCGAGCTTAGCACGGCCCCTTCGGTCGGCGTATTGTTAGCCGAGGAGACGCCGAACTTCTTTTTGCTGCCTTACCGCGAGTTGGTGCGCCGCGCCAGCCTCGAGTCCAGCTACCTGAAAAACGTATAAACGAATTCGGTTGATTATCGGCGGGTGGCCGTCATCATGTATTTCCCATTCTTCATTCCTACCCGCTTCCCCTGCCGCCCACTCCTTCGGATACGATATTGCGCAGTCGTAAACCTTCGGAAACTGGTCGAACCCGGCGCCTTCGTCAAATCCGCTTCCCCAAACATGCTTTATAACGTCCAAATAATAGGGATAATGCGATTAAATAGATATCCGAGAACTATTTTGCTCCTAAGAGTATTTAGGGAATTCCATTCTTCGTTCCAACGACAAAAGGATGATTTGATCTAGCAGTTCCGTCATTGAGATCCCTGCGGCACGTGCACTTTGTGGAAAAAGACTGGACTGCGTTAATCCTGGAAGGGTATTCACTTCTAATACAAAGGGATTTCCCTTTTGCAAAATCATATCGACCCTTGCATAAACACTGCATTTTAAACTTTTATATGCAGTTAATGCAGCTGATTTTACCCGCTCATATACTTCTGTTGGTAATTGCACCAAACGTTCATCTGCCCCATTAGGGCCATATTTGGATTGATAATCAAAAAAATCAGTTTTCGAATTTATTTCAATTATGGGCAGCATTTCTTCACCTAAAATTGAACACGTAATTTCCGTACCTTCAATAAATTGTTCAACGATTACTTCCTTATCCGTCTTCATAATTTCACAAATGGCATCTGTAAATTCTTGATAACTTACGGCTTTTTTAACCCCAATGCTTGAACCGCCAAAATTAGGTTTGACAAACAATGGTAACCCTAATTTTTCCAATTTATATTTTTCTATTGGTTCATCTTTATGTATAACAATCCAATCAGGAGTACACACTCCGTTGAAGCGAAGTAACATCTTTGATACTGCCTTATCCATACAAATGCTGCTCGACTGAAGGCCACAACCAGAATAGGGTATACCCATAGTTTCAAAATAACCTTGAATAGTTCCGTCCTCACCAAATTGACCATGTAAAGCTAATAGTGCAAAATCTATCTTGTCAGTATACCCGAAAAGTTCCTCTCCACTGGTAATTTCTATAGGAATTGTTTCGTATTTATCTTTATTTAGATATTTAATGATCTCATTTCCAGTTTTCAACGAGACCTCACGTTCTGACGAATTACCTCCCATAATTACTCCAACTTTCATTCAAAAACCACCACCTAGATGTTGTTAAGTTTTCAAGAAAATTGGTCCCGGTATTTTCCAGAAACCATTCCTTTGTTGCGATCGAGCGCGTATCGCCATGATCGCTCATAATCCCCCCTTTTACGCAAATCGATTGATCATCCAAGCGCATCGAACGGATACTTCGGCCTTTGTATGCGCTCGTAGACAAAAGCTTGAAAGTTCATGCTATTCAGGCCTGGCGAATCGACTGTAATGATCTCCTCGCAAACTGGCTCGAACGACGCGCGGAAATGATGGCTGGATTTAAGCGCGACCAGCTTATATTGCGTGATGTCGATGCCGTGAAGCAGAAAAATTTGTTCATCGAACACCTGACTTCGTACGGAGCAGACGATGACGTCAACCCCTTCAATCTGCAGTCTGACCGACAAACCCAAAGTGTTTTGGGTCCCTTTCCCCATCGGGGAAGATGTGACGAATTTGCCGTCGGATAAAGTCTTTACATAGGCGCTTGCGTGCAGCGGAGTACCGTGAAGCGTATCGGTTTTTGCCCCCAAATCAATCTCGATCATATTCCCGACGCCGGAACGATGGGCCGCTAGTGCTACTTCGGGGTCGTAAATGAACCCGAAGCACACTGCTTCTTCCGTTCTCGCTTCTACGAGCGCGCGCAGCAGGTGCGTCCCGTCTCCGGGGGCACCACCTCCCGGATTGTCCGCCGTCTCATTGATCACAACCGGTCGCGCCGGCGATTGCAGCGCCAAACGCACCCCTTCGGCCGGATCCGGGTACGGCTTGAAAAACTGTTCCTTGCGCTCCATGACTTCGTCCGCAACCTCGCGAGCAATCGTTGCGGCCAGCCGAGCGTCATCATTCGTAATGACGAGCACGGAAGCGCCGGCCGCTTCGATATCGGCATAAGGGAATCCGTGGTAAAACGTGCAATCAAGCACGTTCTTCCGCTGCTCGCAGCTCCAGCATCGTTCGTTGATTTCGTTAACAGGATGCAGATGCGTAGCGGACGTCGGAATCATCAACGGCAGCGTGACGAGATGCATGACCGGTTTAATGCTTCCGGACAGCGATCGTTTCAGCAAATCGATCGCTTCCAGCCCTCTTTCATACGAATCGATGTGCGGGTAATAATTATCGCCGAGGATAATATCAGCCGCGCCGACCATCTGCTCGGTCATATTGGCGTGGAGATCCAATATGACGACGATCGGAACGGCATCCCCAACCAGTTCACGAACGGATCGGATAATATCGCCTTCAACATCTTCAATCCCTTCGGCAACTCCGGCGCCGTGCAGAGACAAGCAGACGGCATCAAACAGATCGGCTTGTCGGATGCCGGCAAGCAGCAATTGCTTCATGCTGTCATATGCATCGCGGGCGATAATGCCGGACGGGCATGCAAAACCACCGAACGTGGGCACGATTGTAAAGCCCGCCTGAAGTGCCCCGTCAATCAATCCCCCCGTACCGGTGCGGTTGCCTCGATGCCGCTCCAGCAATTGCTCGCCGATGTCCCATTCATAAAGCTTGAACATGTCCTCTGTTGTCGGGCCGCCAGCAAACGTATTGGTTTCGTGAGCGATTTGACCAATGAGCACCTTCATATCCTCTGCCTCCCTTAAAAGTTTTTGGCCCTTCGCAAGGTATTGCTGTCGAGAGCGGCGAGCATTTCTGACAAGCTTGCGATAACTCGTTCGACGACATGTTGCGCAGAAGCCGATCCGTCGCTCCAAACGCCAGCCGATTCAATGAACGTATGCAGCGGATTGTGCTGCTGCTTCGGCATCAGAAGCAACTTGTGAATTTGTTCCCGCAACATGCCGTACCCCGAGCAGCCAAGTGCGAAGCAGAAACGAATGACCGTCGTTTCGCTCGCCCCTGTTAGCGCACCGATTTCTTTCGCGGTTTGTAGCGGTTCGTGATATGAAGCAAATTCTTCACAAATATCTACAAAATGAATTTCAGACTTCAAAACAAGTATATCCGCCCCCCTTGCGCTTGAGCAAGTATTTTGTGCAAGAGAAAGAAACGGTGTCGCATCATGAAGTGACAGCGTCCGTTTCTGCAATCAAACAGCAGGGGTGACTAACCCCTTGGTTCATTTTAATGAACCGCCCATTTTTTGCGATACTGATGTGGCGTTATGCCCATCTGAGATTTAAAGATTCGACAATAATAAGAAGTATTTACGAGACCAATCTCTTCTGCGATCAGTGAAACGGGTTTATCGCTTGTCGTAAGGAGTGTAATGGATTGATGAATTCTGCGGGTCGCCATGTACTCGGAGATACTGATCCCTGTTGCATCTTTAAATACATGCGATAGATGGTGCGGGGAAAGATGCAGCGATCGGGCCATTTCATCAAGTCGATACGGCATCATATAGTTAGCCTCAATCCAATTTAATATATTTTCCACTTGGTGGGTTTTTCGACGGATTGGATGAGCCGGTGCGAGTTCGATATGCCGCTCCCATATATCTTTCAGCGTCCGAATAAGGACAAGAAGAAACAATGAAATTTCCTCCATTTTCTCGGATTCCGACAGCTTGGGCATTTTCGCGTGCATACTTCGATAAACACTGTCCAGCGCATAACAATCATCGATATCGTACACACAGGGAGAGGCAAGTTTCCCCAAGTAAATAAACCTGAAAAAGCTATGAAGTGCCGGCCATTTCGTAAAATATGATTCAAACATGGTGGGTTCGAAAATGGCCAACGACCGTTCGAAGCTTTTCCCGCCCTCATATTCAAGCTGCAGATGATGAAGCTGGCAAGGTTGAAAAATACAAAACATGCCCGATCGGATGTCATACCTTGTATTATTAACAATCATCACCCCTTCCCCCTGATGAATGTACAGCAACTCCAAACCAAGATGGGAATGAAACGTTTCTTTATGCGTATGATTTATACTTCTGCGTCTATAAGCCAAATATAACGGTTCCTCCGAATAATTGCTCGTTGAAATGGGCAAATCCTCCACCCTCTTCGTTTCAATCTTTTCCTAAACCGAATATACCATTGCACAAACCCGCAATCCAGTATCATTTTCACCCTCATATGGAATCACAATAAGAACAATGCTTCGGCTATGATCGTTGTAGGAAACAGGCATGCGCTTCCGAAGCAAGATTTCTAGCTCGCAGGTTCTTGTTCCGGATGTATCGCGAATTATCCCGCCGGAATGACGAGAACCTCCGAAGCAAATTACGAGCACTTTAGCGGGGACCCTAAAAGCTCCAAGGAGGGCATATTCATGCTGAATGTAGCTATTATCGGCGCGGGAGCGATTGCTCCAAGACATGTGGAAGGTTATTTGCAGTTTCAGAAACGCTGCAAAATTGTCGCGCTTTGCGATCTCTATCCCGAGAAGGCGGAAGCGATGAGGGAGAAGTACGGATTGGACGCTAATGTTGTAAATGATTATCAAGAGCTGCTTCACGCAGGGATCGATCTTGTTTCCGTTTGTATGCCTCCATCCTTTCATGCGCCAGTTACGATTGATTTTTTGCATGCAGGAAGTCACGTCATCGTGGAGAAACCGATGGCCGCTTCCCTGCAGGAATGCGATGACATGATCGAAGCCGCTCAACAAAGCGGTAAAATCTTGTCCGTCGTTGCCCAGAATCGTTTCCGAGAGCCCATGATGAAGCTGAAGCACGTCCTGGATAGCGGTTTGGCAGGAAAAATCCTTCATGCCCAAGTCGATTCTTTCTGGTGGCGCGGGCACAGTTATTACGATCTTTGGTGGCGAGGCACCTGGGAAAAGGAAGGCGGCGGCTGCACGTTGAATCACGCGGTTCATCACATTGACGCCTTGCTCTGGATGCTGGGCAGTCCCAGTCAAGTTCAGGCTATCATGAACAATGTCGCTCATGATAATGCGGAGGTTGAAGATTTGTCCATTGCCCTGCTGCGCTATTCGAACGGAGTGCTTGGGCAAATTACAAGCTCTGTCGTTCACCACGGAGAAGAGCAGCAAATCATTTTTCAAGGTCAACAGGCGCGCATTTCGGCTCCATGGAAAATAAAAGCTTCTGCTTCGGCGCCAAACGGCTTTCCCTTGAGCAATCGAGAGATAGAGCAGCAGATTCAGCAGTATTACGACCAATTTCCAGATTTGCCGTATGAAGGCCATACCGCGCAGATCGATAATGTACTGGGCGCCATTGAAACAGGCGAGCCGGTTCTCATCGATGGCATCAGCGGCCGGAAAACACTGGAGCTCATTACGAGCATCTATAAGTCCGCCAGTACCGGTGAAACGGTCCAACTACCGATGTCAAAGGATGATCCGTTCTACACCGTCGAAGGCGTCAGAAAGAATGTCCCTCATTTTTACGAGAAGAGCAGCCATATCGAGAACTTTGCAGCACAGCACATAACGACAGGTCGATTTGACGCCAAATAGCTCCGACAACATATCAAATCTAACCTTTTGAAGAGGAATGGGAATATGTCAAACATGGACGGAATGAATTATGCGCCCAAAGGAAAGCCTGCTCCGGTCGTTACGCCCGGACAATTTGTAATTGCCGCCATTGCGCTTGATCACGGACACATCTACGGGATGGTAAACGGTTTGCTCGAAGCCGGAGCGACCGTTAAATGGGTTTATGACCGTAACCCTGCCAAGTCGGAAGCATTCACAAGAAGATACCCGCAAGTACAAATCGCTTCTTCAGAGGAGCAGGTTCTCTCTGATCCGGAGGTCCACTTGATCGCTGGTGCAGCCATTACTTCTGAACGGTGTGCTCTTGGCTTAAGGGTCATGGACGCTGGCAAAGATTATTTCACGGATAAGGCGCCCTTTACTACCCTGGAGCAGCTGCGAATGGCTCGCGCCAAAGTTCTTGAAACGGGTAAAAAATACATGGTCTATTATAGCGAGAGATTGCATGTAGAATCCGCTGTTTATGCCAGCCAGTTGATCCGGCAAGGCGCTGTAGGCCGAATTGTGCAAGTAACCGGCTTCGGTCCTCATCGCTTGAATGCCTCATCGAGGCCGGACTGGTTCTTTCAGAAAGATCGCTATGGCGGTATCCTGTGCGACATTGGCAGCCATCAAATCGAGCAGTTCCTCTTCTATGCCGGTTGTAAAAAGGCAGAGGTGCTGCACAGTAAAGTGGCGAACTATACTTGCCCCGACTATCCGGAGCTCGAAGACTTCGGTGACGCAACGCTGCTCGGAGACAATGGAGCGACACATTACTTTCGGGTAGATTGGCTAACACCTGATGGCCTCGCTACATGGGGGGACGGACGCACGATTATTTGGGGCACCGAGGGCTACATCGAACTTCGAAAATATATCGATATAGCTCGCGATCAGACCGGCAATCATGTATATCTGGTCAATAAAGAAGGCGAATATCATTTTCATGTTGACGGTCAAGTCGGTTATCCGTTCTTTGGCGAATTGATCCTGGACTGCTTGAATCGGACAGAGAACGCGATGACGCAAGAGCATGCGTTCATGGCGGCTGAATTGTGTCTGAGAGCTCAGGATATGGCTATAAAAGTGAATTGACGATGAATAGGTGAGGAATGTGATCGAATGAGAATGGTATTTCGCTGGTTCGGCGATGGAAACGATCCGGTTCAGCTTAAGCATATCAAGCAAATCCCCGGTGTGGAAGGAATCGTGTGGGCTCTCCACGATGTCCCTGTCGGCGAAGAATGGCCGATGGATAAGATTCTGGCCTATAAACGACAGGTGGAGCCATTCGGCCTCCATCTGGAAGTCGTCGAGAGCGTCAATGTACATGAAGACATCAAACTTGGGTTGCCCAACCGCGATCGCTATATTGAGAATTATAAAAAAACCATTGAGAAACTCGCCCTGGTCGGCGTAAAGACGATTTGCTACAACTTTATGCCGGTCTTTGACTGGATTCGGACAGATCTATTTAAAGAGCTAGAAGACGGATCCACCGCCCTCTTCTACGAGAAGAGCAAAGTAAGCAGCATGGACCCCGATGAGTTGGTTCGCCAAATTACGGCCAATCCCGACTTTACGATGCCCGGCTGGGAGCCGGAGCGGTTGAAGCGCCTTGCCCCACTATTTGAGGCTTATCGTAACGTAAAGGAGCATGATCTTCTCGACAATCTTCGCTACTTCCTGGAGGGAATCATCCCCACTGCCGAACGGAACGATATCAAGATGGCAATTCATCCAGATGATCCGCCATGGACCATATTCGGACTGCCTAGAATTGTAACGGGGCAGGACAGCATCCGCCGGATACTATCCTTCGTCGACAGTCCGTATAATGGGATCACCTTATGCTCAGGATCGCTCGGAGCAAACCCGAGCAATGATATTCTTGCGATGGTGCACGAGTTTGCGGATCGCATTCCATTCGCCCACATTCGCAATGTACGCGTTTACGGGAACGGCGATTTTATTGAGACGTCGCACCGGACTGCCGACGGGACAGTCGATATTTGCGAAGTCGTTCGTGCGTTTCATAATATTGGATTTACCGGGTACACTCGACCCGATCATGGCCGGCACATCTGGGATGAACGCTGTCGACCAGGCTACGGCCTCTATGATCGTGCGTTAGGGATTATGTATTTATGGGGTGTTTGGGATACTATAGAGCGCATGAAGCGAGGTGGACGGAAATGATTCCTTTACACGACAATCTAAAAGGTCGTACCGCCGTGATAACAGGCGGCAGCGGCGTGCTGTGCGCCGCTATGACGAAGGAACTGGGTCGTCAAGGCGTTAAGGTGGCAGTCCTGAATCGTACGCAGAATACAGGGGAACTAATTGCCCGGTCCATCCGGGAAGCTGGCGGAGAAGCGATTGCTGTAAGCTGCAATGTGCTGGATGCGGACAGCATGAGACACGCTGCTGCAGTTGTCTTGGAGGAGCTGGGCCCCTGCAATATATTGATCAATGGAGCAGGCGGCAATCATCCAGACGGGAGCACAACGCTTGAAACGTTCAAGCCTGAAGATCTTATGAACAGCGAAATCCGAACATTCTTTGACCTTACGGAAGCGGGCTTCGGGTATGTCTTTAACTTAAACTTCCTGGGCACGCTCATTCCCACTCAGATATTCGCCAAGCAGATGCTGGAGAAGCCGGGAGGCGTCATCATCAACGTGTCTTCCATGAGCGCGCCGTCGCCAATGACGAAGGTGCCTGCGTATAGCGCAGCGAAAGCGGCTATTGATAACTTTACCCAGTGGCTTGCCGTCCATATGGCCGACTCGGGAATTCGGGTGAATGCCATTGCCCCTGGCTTTTTCCTGACTACGCAGAATCGGAAGTTGTTAATTCATGAGGATGGTTCCTTCACGGATCGCTCTCATAAAATTATCACCCATACTCCGATGCGCCGGTTCGGCGAGCCGGCGGATTTGCTCGGAACGCTGGTCTGGCTTGCGGATGAAGCAACGTCAGGGTTTGTAACCGGGATTACGGTTCCGATCGATGGCGGGTTTATGGCTTATTCCGGTGTGTAACTTCACTCCCAATTTATTTCAAAGAAATGATATTGGGCGTAGTCAGGGGGACATTAATATGATTGAAGAAGAGACCGGAATACGAGAGTCGGTTAAAGGTGTAAATATGGATGTGATCACATGGAGACGCCATCTTCATGAAAATCCTGAGCTTTCCTTTCAGGAAACAAAAACTTCACAATATGTTTATGATATCCTCCAATCCTTTGGCAATCTGGAGCTATCCCGCCCTACACAAACGAGCGTCATGGCTCGATTAATCGGCGCTAAACCAGGTAGAGTGCTTGCGCTACGGGCAGATATGGACGCGCTTCCGATCCTGGAAGAAACGAACCTGCCATTTGCATCCAAAAACTTTGGTGTCATGCACGCATGCGGACATGACGCTCATACGGCCATATTATTAGGTGCGGCCAAAGTATTAACAAATTTGAAGAAGCAAATTCATGGTGAAATTCGCTTTCTGTTCCAACATGCCGAAGAGCTAATTCCTGGCGGGGCGCAAGAAATGGTCAGTGCGGGGGTGCTTGGTGGCGTTGATGCGGTTTTGGGTCTGCATGTTTCGTCGCAAGTGCCAACGGGACTTATCGGCATAAACGACGGCCCCATTCTTGCGTCAATGGATGCGTTTAAAATCGTCATTCAGGGCCAAGGCGGTCACGCTTCAACTCCGCACCAATGTAAGGATCCCGTTGCTGTAGCTGCTCAGCTTATTACCGGGATCAATCACATCGTTTCGCGTAAAATCGACTCTGCTGCGCGGGCAGTCATATCTGTCACGCAAATGCAAGGAAGCGACGCCCCCAATATCATTCCCGATAAAGCATCAATCGGGGGGACGGTCCGCACATTTGATCCCGATATTCGCGAACAAATTCCACAATGGATAGAACAATATGCAAAAGGACTTACTGAAGCGAACGAATGTTCCTATGAAATGGACTACTTAAGGGGACATAGCGCCGTTATTAACGATCATCAATTCACATCTTTCGTGAAAAAAAACATTAACCGAACATTTGGCGATGAGCGGCGCTACCTGCTGAAGCCGATCATGGGAAGCGAGGATTTTTCGGCTTTTTCAAACGTTGTGCCAGGCTGTTTTGTATTTTTGGGCGCCGGAAGCATCAACAACGAGGAAAATTACCCTCACCATCACCCGAAATTTATGATCAATGAACAAGCGTTGGAATCCGGTGTGGAATTATTCGTTACAACAGCTTTAGACTTTAGCCGCGCCAAAGATCCGGAGACCAACAATTCAGCTCGTTAAGGAGATTCCCTTGGATTCAGCTTGATAGAGGCGGATAGCCCGGGAAGGTCAAGTATTGCGGCACAAACAGGCTGCTTATCGTAGCGGCTTGTTTCTGTTGCAATGGAGCCTGCCTTGATCCCAGCCCCTACTCTTTCCATATTTGCCTGGATCCATTGGACAGCCGGTTCACATTGCCTGCAGTATCGCGAATAAAGCGGATCATCGGCTCTTCGTCCTCTTTCTCGAGGATGAACAAGTCTCGTTCGGCGATCGGCTTCATTGGCATTCGTACCGTCTTGCCGACGTAATACAGCGTGCCTTCTTCCAACTTGACCTCTATGGCGTCGCTTTCTCCCGAAACGTAACGACCTGTATACGCGGCGAGCTCAACCGACGACAATTCGAAGCTTTTGCGCTTGATCGGGGTCGTACGAATGTCAATCCTTTGTACGCTATTGACTGCGGCCGACAGCGGAGCGCTTACCGGAACATGGGCCAGGTTCGCCAAAACGACGCCGGTGATGCCTTGCTCCGGGAGGATGCACATACGAGATGAAATCGCCTTGAGTCCCCCGGAGTGCTCGAAGCGCGTATGGCCGTTCTCGTCCTTATACGTCGATAATCCGAACCCGTAAAACTTGCCGGGCGCTGTTTCCATGTGGGGATGTACCATTTGTTTCACGCTTGCTTCTGTAAGAATGCGCCGGTCTCCTGCGAGGCCGCCAGTCCGGTAAATCTCCAAATATTTCAATATGTCCCGGGCGGTCGAGCGTAGAAAGCCGGTTCCCACCATCGCTGGCGCTTCCCACCATAACGGAGCGGCATACACCGTTTTCCCCCCGCCGTCTGTAGATTTCGCAACATACAGTGTCGTCATCTCGCAATGGCGCTTCAGTTTGTCTACGTCAAACGAGGTCTTCTCCATATTGGCCGGCTGCAGCACAACACGCTCGACATAGCTTTCATACTTCATGCCGCTGACCCGTTCGACGATGGCGCTGAGCATGCCGTAACAATCGTTGGAGTAACTGTATTCCGTACCGGGAGCCCCCAATAATTTATAGTCCAATTCGCCGATATATTGCATCAGTTCTTCGAATGTGTCGATCGGTCCGTGATCTTGCCGCAGCAGCTCCATACCGGAATAGTCTTGCGTGGACGGATCTGCCGAGGTCGATCGCTTCATAGCAAAGATGAGCGTAGGCAACGGCGGAATGCCGCTGGAATGCGACATAAAATGGCGAATACGGATCTGCTTCGTCATCTGCGCATCAGGCGTTCTGAATTCCGGCAAATAGCGAATGACCGGGTCGTCAACGGACAATTTGCCCTGTTCTTGCAAGACCATTATCGCCGCGCAAGTGAACGACTTCGTCAAAGAGGCAAGGCCGAATACAGTATCCATCGTAACTTCAAGCTGATTCTCGACGTCACGATAGCCGAAACCTCTCATAAAGACCGGTTTGCCGTGTTCAGCGACAGCAACTGCCGTGCCGGGAACCTGATACCGTGCCATCCATTCGTTTATGCAGCTTTCCAAAGCAGATCTTCTTTGCTCATCCATAATCTCATTCTCCTTGTGCAGACAAGCCGACGGCTAACTCGGCAGTGTCTGCAATCCTGTTAACATTCCGCTCCGGTCATCTCATTCGTAAATAAACGTTTGTATTCCTGGGGCGACAGCTTCTCCGCCGAAACCGGCGCATAATGATGCTGCAGTGAACGCCGCCGGTTCGCCGAATTGTTGGTCGGCGTGCCATGATGCAGCAACCCGTGGAAAATGAGCACGCCTCCCGCCCGTACCGGAGCGGCAAGAACGCGGTTTGCGGTAATGTTCGTGTCGCAAATTTGCCAGTCTCGCACGGCATAGTGAGGAATAGCGCCTTCCATGTGAGAGCGGGGAATGATGCGCATGCAGCCGTTGTCCACTTCCGCATCGTCCAGCGCAATCCATACGCCGCAAACCGCTTTGGACCAAGCGAGTGCGCCATACGCCATATCCTGGTGCCACGGTTTCTCCCCGCCGCCGTGAGCAGGCTTCATCAAGGCCATCTCCTGCGCAAGTTTCGCTTTTTCGCTGAAAATTTTCTCCAACACAGCATGAATGTGCGGGTGATCAATCACTTGCTGCAATCTTGACTCGACACCGGCAAAATCATGTATCTTGCGCACTTCAAGCTCCCGGTCGACGCCGGGCGCAATTTGATCGATCGATATGCCATACTGAACGCGGCCGATCGCTCTTCCGAAGACGATATCTGTCAGCGCCTCTTTGCACGTTTGAACTTCCGCTTCGTTCAAGAACTGCTCAACCAGAATGTAGCCTTCCTCGCGATATTGCTTGAGTTGTTCTTCTCCGATATCCGCCATCGTTTTGACACTTCTGGCGAGACCGACCGGACGATATAGCGTCAGCTCAAGTTCGGGAGTCGCTTTGCGGTTTGCTTTCATGGCACGCTTCCTCCTCTGTATATGAAGTCAATTGATTGTGCAACATGAGAACGCTTGTCGGCTTATGAAGACAATTTAATCATCGTCAATAACGCCCGGTAAGCATCCAGTATATGTTTCGCTTGGTAACGCACGATCGTCGTGCCCGTTTCCAGCTCGGCGCCGGGCATGAATGCCGCCCATTCCGCCTGCGCATAGCCGTTGAATTCTACGCGCAGCAGCGGTTCATCAGGAGGGGTTAGCGGCTGAACGCGATCTTTGTGTTCGAGCGCAATTTGCGTCTTTTTCCGCAGCAACTCCGCGCTATCGAGCGGTGAAAGGCAACGGGCGGAAACGCGCGAGACGAATTGCTTCACTATCGCCGTCGTAATGCCGGGAATGAGCGCTTCAGCTTCGGCGGCAATTTGGTCGTCTCCCGTCACCATCAGAACCGGCACGTTGTAATAACCGGCGATATAAGCATTGAACCCGAATTCGCCGATCAATGTTTCATTAATGTACACGTTCTTCAGCAATCCGGTCATTGTATGGGAGAGCACTCCCTTCTGCGAAGCGCGGGCGTGATAACCGACGAATAGCGCGCCGTCGCAACTGTCGTCCAGTCCCTGCATCATGCAATAAGGCTTGACGATGCCGGAAATGAGCTGCGCGCGGGGGTCCAACTCCTCGATCACAATGTTGTTCATTCTGCCGTGACTGTCATTGACAAGTATTTCGCGGCCGCCATGCGCATATGCCGCCTGCAGCACCTGATTGACATCGCCCGTCATCAAATGCTGGCCTCTTACGTAGTGCTGCTGGTCATAGGTGACAAAGCTGGCATCGACAATTCCCGTGATGCCTTCCATGTCCGCAGAGACGTATAACTTCATTGGATATCCTCCTCGTGCAACAAGTAGCTGTCTACTTAATGGGAGAGCACATGCATTCACATACATTTAGTCAAGTAATTCAAAGCGGCAATCCTTCCAAATCTCTCGTCTTGACAAAGCGCAACCGTCAGATTCCTCATCCTTGCTGCACGCGGCCGCAACGAGCAGACATGACGCTGCGGCCACCGCGCAAAAGGTAATCTTCCATCATGGCGGCACTTGCTCCCGTTCTGGAGCCACCTATTTTAGTAATTGTTGTTGCTTCGCTTTCTGGCTATCGATAATGTCATACATCTTCTTCGGCAGGAACGCCTTATCCTTGTTTTCCTTGTACCACTTCGTATAGAACTCCTGGATTCTCTTGCCGCCTTCACGCTCCCAAATCGCCTTCGCTTCGCCGAGCGCTTGATCGGTCGTATACTTGCTTCCTCCCAGAATCGCTTTCGTCCATATTTCCGATGTCTGCTTGTTGATATTCTCCAGCGCGACTTTCAAATCGTTCGGCAACGTCGGCAAATGCTCGCTATGCGTAATAGCCGGGTACATGGACGGGTTCGTGCTGTACAAGTTGTTCATGGACAGCTTGAACAAATCGAGCGCGACTTTCTCCTCCGGCTTGCCCGGATCGAAATTGCTGGCGAGAAATCCGCATACGCCGTCTTCGGTTTTGTTATACACCATGTCGTAATCGACGCCGGCATGATAGCTGACTTCCGTCTTTTGCTTCTGTACGTCTAATACGACCGGGCAACCGTTGACGCCTTTCTTGTAATGCTCGCCTTCGATCCCGTTCGATAACGTGACGCCGGCCATCGGCGTAAGCAGAAAGTCGATATATTTGATGACCGAAACGGGGTCTTTCGCGGCGGCGTTCACGACCGCTGTCATTTGCAGCGGATTGACCAAACCGGACATAAACTGGCCGTTTGGCGATTTCGGGAACGGAATGATCGTCAGTTCAGCGCCGGGAGCATTCGCCTTAATCGTGGCATAATTCGTCACGAACAACTCGTACCAAATACTGAACGTATTCCCTTGCGCCGGGTAAATGCCGAGCTTGCCATTCAGAAAGTCTTGTTTCGCTTTGGCGCCATTCTTGTCAGTCAAGAAATCTTTATCGACAATGCCGCCGTCGTACAAGCTTTTTTGGAAATCGACAAACGACTTCTGCCGTTCGAACGGATAGAACGCTTGACCGCTGTCGTCAATATCCATCGCCACACCGAACAATTGGGTCAACGCGCCGCCTACGTTCGAGCTGAGGGAAATCCCGAACGTATCTTTCTTGTTGTTCCCGTCCGGGTCGTTATTCGCGAAGGCGATCGCGGTTTGCAGCAGCTCGTCCGTCGTTTTCGGTACCGGCAGATTGAGCTTCTTGAGCCAATCGTTTCGGATGATGATGACATTCTGCAGCATGACCTCATTCAACTTGCCGAACTCGTACAGCTTCCCGTCGCTCTTTAGTCCAGCATCCTTGACAGCGGGGAACTTCTGCAGAAACTTCTTGTACTCGACAGAATGCTTCTCAATCAAGTCGTCCAACGGCATCAATTGCTTCTGATCGTAGAGCGGATTCTTGATGTTCGGATCGTACTCGAAAATAAGATCGGGTGCGTCGCCGGAAGCGAACAGGACGTTCACCTTCTGCGCTGCTTCCGCTCGGGCAATTGGCACGAACTTGACGTCGACCGGAGAGTTCGCATTGATCCATTTGGTCCAGCGATTGTTCTCAATCGTTCCTTCTGAAGCGGGAATATTGCCACGATCGTAAATCGTTGCGCTGATCACCCCCCTCTTCTCGCTCTTCGTCGCGTTCGCCGGCTTAGTTGATTGTGCAGCGCCATCGGGAGCCTTGTCCCTGCCACTGCAGGCAGCCAGAACGGCAACCGCAAGCACCGCGATTACTGCCCCTCGTGATGACCCAGACTTCAATCCCCCCATGTTCATTCCACGTTCGCCTCCTTGTATGAATTATGTGAATCCACCCTTCAACCTTTCACCGAACCGAGCATAACGCCCTTAACGAAATACTTCTGAAGGAATGGATAAACAACGAGCATTGGTAAGACCATTACAATAACTGCGGCCGATTTAATACTGTCAGGCAAGCTTTGCTCCACCCCGTCCATCCGCATCTGCTCGACAAGCAGCGACTGGCTTTGAATCATTTGTTGCACGAGAACGGTAAGCGTATATTTTGCGCTCGAATTGATATAGATGAGGACGCTCATGAACGCGTTCCAGAATCCGACGCCGTAGAAGAGTGCGAGCGTAGCGATTACCGGCATTGACAAAGGCAATACGATTCTGCCGATCAAGCGATACTCGCCACAGCCGTCGATCAATGCAGCTTCTTCGACTTCCTTGGACAAGTTCTCGAAATACGTCTTCATGATGAGCACGTTAAACGTACTGACAAGGTTCGGCAACCAAAGGGCATAGTAGGTGTTTATCAATCCAAGCGATTTCACTACCAAGTATGTCGGGACTAGCCCTCCGCTAAACAGCATGGTGAAAATCATCGCCAGCGTATAGAAACGCCTGCCTGCAAAATAACCTCGCGACAACGGGTACGCCGTCCCGATGGTCATTACCATACACAACAGCACGCCAACGACCGTCAGTTGCACACTGTTTACAAATGCACTGCCGATTCTCGTCCCTTGAAACAAGAGACGGTAACTGGCTGTATCGAGATCAACTGGCCATAACACGACTTGCCCGGTTTCGATTGCCGTCTTGGAGCTTAACGAGAGGGAAATGATGTGGAGCAACGGCGCCAGGCAGAGGATGGCCAGAACGATGAGCAATACGTATATCAACTGCATATATATTTTTTCACCAAGCGATTCTTTCATCGTTTTCCCCGCTCTCCTTGTAAAATTGCCCCACAAAGTGGTGCCTTTGCTCCGAAGCGAATTCAGGTACTTTGCGGGGACCCCGAAAAACTAGAACAGCCCGTGACCCAATTTCCGCGCACCCCAGTTGGCCGACAGCACGAGAATGAAACCGATCACCGACTCGAACAGCCCCATTGCCGTCGTTAGGCTGAATTGCCCGCCCTGAATGCCTACGGCGTATATATACGTGCTGATAACTTCCGATACCGATGCCACTGCGTTGTTCTGGAGGTTGTATACGTGATCGAAGCCGACTTCCATGACGCGCCCGAGCGACAGGATAAACACGAGCACGACCGTACTGCTGATACCGGGCAGCGTAATGCTCCATATTTTCCTCAGCTTGCCGGCCCCATCAATGCTAGCAGCCTCATAAAGCGCAGGATCGATCGTTGAAAGCGCTGCCAAATAAATGATAGCGCTAAAGCCCATTTCCTTCCAAATACCGGAGCCGATAAAAATCGCTGTCCAGGAACCCGGTTGGTACATGAATGGAATCGGTTCGCCGTACACCCTGGTTATCACATGATTGAGCAAGCTGGATTGCATAGAGAAGATCGTAGCGACCATCCCTCCGATGATGACCCAGGAGAAGAAGTGCGGCAAGTAAACGATCGTTTGCACGGCGCGACGAAACCACATTTTCCTCACTTCATTGAGCAGAATGGCCAGTAAGATCGGGAATGGGAAGCTGATAATCAAGCTCAGCATGCTCAGCTTGAACGTGTTCCATATTACCAGTACCGTACGAGTCGATTGAAACAGCAACTCGAAATGTTCCCATCCTACCCAAGGGCTGTTCCATATGCCGTCGCGAAAGTTGTACGCTTTAAACGCAATCAACACGCCCCCCATCGGTGCATACTTGAATATAAGATAGAAGGCGATGGTCGGGAGAAACAACAGGTAGAGCGGAGCATTTTTCTTAAGTGCTCGTTGGAACGATTTCGATTGCAGGAACGTCATATCTCACCCTCCCTTCGTATGAAGATCTTGATCGCAATAGATTCATTATACAAACAAGCCGTTGTGCGGGCATTAGATTTTCTTGGCATCATCTATAATATTCTTCGAGGTTTGGTGAAATCGATATTCCGAAGGAGCCATGGCCGCAAATTTTTTGAATACATTCGTAAAATACGTCGGTTCGTCGAAGCCGGTAGCCCGCGATATTTCCGCAATTTTCATATCCGTGTGCGTGAGCAGAAACATAGCCTTCTCCATCCTGACCTTCGTCATGTAAGATGTCAACGATTCACCGCATTTCTTCTTGAACAAGGTGCTGACATAGGATGGATTCAGGAACACATGGGCGGCAATCGCCGAAACGCTGCAATCGTCCATGTAATGTTCATCGATATAGCGGATGATTTTGTCGACGACTTGACCATAGCCGTCCATCGGCAGCCGCTCTCGGCTCACGGGGGAAGGTTGCGCCACAGGCTTCTCGCAAATTTTGTCCAGAGCTTTGCGCAAGGCGGTCATAATCTCTTCCTCCGAGCACGGCTTCAGCAGAAAATCGAACGCGCCGAAGCGAAGTGCGGCTTGCGCGTAATGAAAGTCCTGATAACCCGTAATGATAATGATTATGGTATCAAGCTTGTTTACATGGATGCGCTCTGCCACTTCGATTCCGCTCATCCCCGGCATATGGATGTCGAGCAAGACGATTTCCGGGTTGAACGTTTGAATATGCGCCCAAGCGTCCTCTCCATTGTCGGCTTCGCCGGCAACGGTCCATCCCGGCATGTGCCGTTCAATAATCGAACACAGGCCTGTGCGGAAATTCGGCTGATCTTCTGCAATGACGATCGTCCCCGTCATATTGCTTCCTCCTCGAGGTACGGTAGTGTGAGCGTTACGCTCGTTCCATCGCCCCATTTACTTATGATATCCAGACCGTACATTTCGCCGTATGTCAGTTCAATTCGGCGCCGCACCATACGAATGCCCAGATGCTCCTGGTCTACTGATTTCGCCTTGCCGAGCAAAGCGTGCATATTGTCTTCCACGATCCCGCAGCCGTTATCGCTAATGCTGAGGATCAATTTATCGTTCTCGCGCATGCCGCTGATCGTCAATTGCTTGTGCCCACGACGATGACGGAACGCATGCACGAATACGTTCTCGACGATCGGCTGCACAAGCAGACGAATGATCTGGCACTGGAACAACTCTTCCGGGACATCGATTGTGTATTGTAGGTCTTGATGGAATAGCTCCATTTGAATGTGTAAATAGTTCCTGACTTGCGCCAACTCTTCCTGAAGCGTCGTCGGCTGGCGCACCGTTTGCAGCGAATAACGCAATATGTCAGATAACGATTTGATGATGTCGGCTGTATCCTTCGCATTCTGATTTCGCAGCTTCCAATAAATTTCATTAAATATATTGTATAGAAAATGAGGGTTTAGCTGTGCTTGCAGCATCTTTAATTCCGCTTCTCTTTCTCGCACCTGTTTGACATAATCTTCGCGGATGAGCTCGTTGATGTGGTCGACCATCGCGTTAAAGCCTTCCCCCAGAAACGCCAACTCGTCCCCGGTAGCGACCCTCACCTTCGTCTCGAGGTGACCGGCCCGAATGCTGCGCATCGCCTGCACCATCGTCTGCAGCGGCCTTGTAAGCTTCATGCTGACCATAATGATGACGAGAATGGTTAATGTGATGCTGGTCAAACCGGAAACGACGACAATGGTGAACAACTGCTTGGTCTTGCTGCGCACTTGCTCCAGAGAGGTGCCGCTGATCAGCGTAAATCGCCCTGATTCCGATTGATGCTTCACGAATAAATAGATCCCGCCGTCAAATTTCGCTACATCCATATTTTTCTGATCTGTCAGCAGCGGGATGTCTTCTTGATGAACGCCAGCATGATTTGAGTACAACAGATGATTCCCCGGTGTAATCAAAAATGTCATTCCGGAATTTAATTCCATTTCACCCATAAATTTCTTAATAAAATCAATGCCTAAAGTAAAGATGAGGATGCCGTACGTTTCTTGATTCAAGGTTTTCATCCAACGCGCCGCGACGATCGAATCCCGCATCGCCCCGGGGTCTACCGAGCTAGGCAGGGGCATGCGGAGCCATACCAGCATGCCACTCGTCCCTTCCAACTGCTTTCTGATAAACGTGTACGAACTTGCGTCCAGTTGGAAAACGGATCCATTATTATCGAAATAGCGATTTTCGCCGTTCATGTTATAGACAAACACCGAGCGGATATAAGGCGCGTCTACTCTGGCCTGGTTTATTCGGTCGTGAAAATTCATCAATTCCTTGAATTCCTCGATCGTCATACGATCTTTGGTGGAACGATTGGAATTTTGGATCGAAGTGATCACATCTGGGTGAAACACGATCGTTTGCGATATTCGGGAAACCTCCTCCACCTTCATCACGAACCGCTCAAGCATTTGTTCATTAGCTGCCGAGTATTGCTTGTACACTTCCTGTTCGTACAGATGAAGATTCAACTGGTATACGAACGCTCCCACGAGCAGAGACGCCAATGAAAGGACGAGCGCAAACGTAATCACCAACTTGGCGGTAAAGCTAATCCGTTTATGGCGAAACCACTTGAATGCATAGCCCACGTTGACCCCACCTAACGCTAAGAGTTTTTAGCTATACTTCATGGCCACATTTTACCATGGCACCGTGTTGATTTCTATGGTCTCGATGGAACCTATTGTTACATACGATGAACTGTTGAAAGCCACGAATTAGGCCTCCAAGCGGTCCGGGCAATTGCCCTCAACAAAACAAAAACCTCCCATAGCCACGTATTTGCATCATACGCAAGCTTGGGAGGTATGGAATCCGCAACCCTGAATCGTCTTTTCTAGGGTTGTGTAAATACAATCAAATGATTGCGGATTGATCCATTTTTGGCTTCAATCCGTAACCCACACCACATTTCAACTCAACCTTACACTTCCACCTTATCGTCGCACTTCTCGGCGTGGCCTTCTTCTTCCTTGTGCTTAAACGACTGGCCGCAGCCGCAGGAAGCGACGGCATTGGGATTGTGTATGGTAAACCCGCCCCCCATGCCGCTGTCTTGGTAGTCGATTTCGACGCCGTACAAATACTTCTTGCTCTCCGCGTCGACGACTACTTTAAGGCCGTGAAGCTCCATCACTTCGTCGGTATCGTTCTGGTCGTCGTCGAAGCCCATGCCGTACGAAAAGCCGCTGCAGCCGCCCGCCTTGACCCCAACCCGCAGGAACAAGTTCGGCGCTTCCTCTTCCGCCAGCATCGCCTTGATCTTGTCGACCGCCGTTTCGGAAATCGTAATCACGTTCATGCCTGTTTCCTCCCTCTATAGAAGCCGCAATTGGCAACTCAAGTTGATTCGTACCTCCAGTATACTAAGAAAGCCGCCATTGCTCAAGCGCAATGGGCGGCAGCAAACGGTCGTATCGTTCGATTAGGAACAAGAGCCGGTCATCTCAGCCGATCCCCAGCATGTTCGCGTCTTCCAGCTCGACATTGCGCGCACGGGAATAATATTCCAGCAGCAACCGGTCAAGCCACTGGCTGCATGCCATCACATCCGGATGCAAAAAACCGTGCCGTTCCCCCAGAGCTACCATTCTGCGCCTGACGGCTTCTATTTGCTCGTTCAAGTCGACAACCGCATGTAAAGCAGTATGCACAGCCATCACCTTTGCCTATATTCTCACAAGAACTTAGTATACCTGATTTTCTAGAAAATAGGAATGAGAGATTATGCGCATTTGGATAAAAAATCAGCAAATTCTGACACGTTTATGGCAAAACAAGTTCTCGTATTGCCCCATCCCGACAGGAAGATTATAATAAAAAGATGTGCAAACGGCCGAATCTGGAAGGGGTGCGAAACTTGAGCATTGGAGTATTGGCTTCAGACAAACGTATGGCGGAAATTAGCGACAAAGTGCAGGCAGGCATCAGGCTTTCGCCGGAAGACGGACTTTATTTGTATGAATCGGACGATTTGCTGACAATCGGCCAACTCGCCAACCTGGTCAATCTGCGGAAGAACGGGAAAAAGGTTTATTTTATCGAAAACATGAGCCTGTATTTCACCAATGTGTGCGAAGCGCATTGCGCCTTCTGCAATTTCCGCAAAAACCCCGGCGACGAAGGGGCGTACACGCTGAGCGGCGACGAGATGATCGCGTATGTGGAGCAGCACTATCATCCGGGCGTTCGCGAGTTTCATATTGTCGGCGGCCACAATCCGAACGTGCCGTTCTCGTATTATGTCGAATCGATCCGGGCGCTCAAGACGCGGTTTCCCGACGTCATCGTCAAAGCTTACACCGGTGCGGAGATCGAGTTTTTCTCGCGCTTGTCCGGGCTGAGCTTCAAGGAAGTGCTGGAGCAGTTGATCGCGGCGGGTCTCGACACGCTTACCGGCGGCGGCGCGGAAATTTTGTCCGATCGCTACCGCGACAAGATGCATGTGGACAAGGCGTCGGTAGCACAATATTTGGAGGTGCACCGCACCGCCCACAAGCTCGGGCTGCGCACGCATACGACCATGCTGTACGGATCGCCGGTCGAAACGCTCGAGGAACGGATCCACCATATGGTGCAGTTGCGCGAGCTGCAGGACGAAACCGGCGGCTTCCAGGTGTTCATCCCGCTGGCGCTGCAGCCGATCAGCGCAACGGCCGGCATCAAGCGCCGCAATTCGGCGTTCGACGATCTGCGCACGATTGCGATCAGCCGGCTAATGCTCGACAATTTTCAACACATCAAGGCATACTTCATCAACATCGGCACGCAGTTGACCCAACTGGCGCTTACGTTCGGCGCTTCCGACGCGCACGGCACGATTCTGCGCGAGCGCATCAGCCACTCCGCCGGAGCCGTAACCCCGGCCGGTCTTACGCGGGACGAGCTGATCTGGCTGATTAAAGGAGCGGGCCGGATTCCTGTCGAGCGCGATACGTTCTACAACGAAATCCGCGTTTACGAATGATTCGATTGCGAAAGGAATGGCTTGCCGTGTCAAACAAAATTGTCATATTGGGCGGAGGGTACGGCGGGCTTACCGTTGCGCACGAACTGTTGGAGAAAGAGCTGCCGCGGGGCACGGAGCTGATGCTGATCGATCGGATGCCGTTTCAGGGACTGAAGACCGAATATTACGCGCTGGCTTCCGGCACGATTTCCGATATCGATATCCGGGTCGGCTATCCGGACGACGAGCGGCTGCGGGTCAAATACGGCGATGTCGCGGATGTGGAACTGGAGCGCAAGCTCATTCACTTCGCGGACGGAGAGCAGCTCGAATACGACAAGCTGATTATCGCGCTCGGCTGCACCGACAAGTATCACAATATCCCGGGCGCGGAGCAATATTCGTGCAGCATTCAATCGTTTTCCTCCACGCGGCAGACGTACTACAAGGTCAGCGATGTCCGTCCGTACGGCCATGTGACGATCGTGGGCGGCGGTCTGAGCGGGGTGGAAATGGCGTCGGAGCTGCGCGAAAGCAGAGGCGATCTGAACATCTGCATCCTCGACCGCGGGCCGAGCATCCTGTCGGCGTTCCCCGAGAAGCTGCAGCGGTTCGTACGGGAATGGTTCGGCGAACACCATATCAAGATGTTGTCCCATGTATCGGTTTCGCGGCTCGAGCCCGGCATCGTCTACAACCAGGAGGTGCCGATCCATTCCGACGCCACGATTTGGACGGCCGGCATCCAGCCAAGTCCTGTCGTGCAGCGGCTGAACGTGCCGAAAGATCCGCAAGGACGCGTACTGTTGAACGATTATTATCAAATTCCGGGCTATACGGAAGTGTTTGTCGTCGGCGATTGCGCCAGCCTGAAGTTTTCGCCGAGCGCGCAGGCAGCGCAGGCGCAAGGCAAACAAGTCGCGGATGTGCTGAAGGCGGAATGGCGCGGCGAAAAACCGCGGCTCGAATCGATCAAGCTGCGCGGCGTTCTCGGGTCGCTCGGGAAGAAGTCGGGCTTCGGCGTCATGGGCAAAAAGACGGTGCTGATGGGCAAGGTGCCGCGCGCGCTGAAAAGCGGCGTGTTGTGGAAATCGAAGCGCCATTTCGGATAAGGATAAGGGCGTCGCTGGCGAACTTACAGGTCGAATAAATCGTCCATCGCTTCGATTTCGGCGATTTTCTGCCGGATCAGGCGCAGCAGCTCGCCTTGGGTTTCGGCCGCCACAATTTCGCCGTTCACGAACGCAAACGGAAACAGGAAACATTCGCCGCAGTTGCCGAGGCATCCGTATTCGATGACGTCGTAATCGGGGTTCGTTTCCAGTTCGTTTTTTACTTGCTCCGTCCCGTGATGCATGTTGTTCACACAAAATTCGACGATCGGTCTCATGCGCTCACCTTGCAAATGATTTTATTTTCGCAGCATCTTGTAATATAATAAAGAAAGAAAGGAGATGACGCAAATGAACGAACAAGCGCAAAGCACGATGTACGACGAAGTACTGGAAGTGCTTGACAAGCTTCGCCCGTTCCTGCAGCGTGACGGCGGCGACGTGGAACTCGTCGACGTGGAGGACGGCATCGTCAAGCTGAAGCTGATGGGTGCATGCGGCAGCTGCCCAAGCTCGACCATCACGCTGAAAGCCGGCATCGAACGCGCCCTTCTTGAGGAAGTTGAGGGCGTGCAGGAAGTCATGCAAGTATTTTAATTCGCGTACTGCGTTAGAGAGCCTCGCCGGTGCCTTATGGCCCGGTGAAGCTCTTTTTTTGCATACGGCAGGCAAGCCCGCCATCGGCATTAACGCAAATAAGAGAATGTAGCGATCAACGCTCGGCTAACCATTTCAAATCCCAACTCCGCATTGCGCACATTGCCCGGAATGTTCTCGATTGGCGTGTGCCGGCTCCCCGTCTTCATCGCATGCTTCAGGTTGTCCCACACTTCCGCGTTCATCGCGTGCGTCTCCAGATTGCGTTCGCTGCGGAGCTTGTCGAGCGCGTCGCCGTACTGCTCCTTCAGTTCGTACAAGGAGGCGGCCAGCCGGGAGTGAAACTTGTGCCCCTGCATGCGGCGCAGCACGGTAAAGAACGAAAACCGCGACTTCATCTGCTCCGTTCGCAGCTCCAGCGCCTCGTTCAGGAAGAAGCCCAGTTTGTCGAGAATGGAAAAGACGCGCAGGAACGCGTTTTTGTAAAAATAGACGTAACGGTGGTAGGCGTCCCGTTCGCCTTCGTTCATCTGATGCTCGAACCGGCTGCGCACCATACCGCCAAAGCGCCGACAGCAATAGACGCTCTGCTCCAGCTCATCCAGCGAGTCGATGAAACTGTCGGCATAGATGGAAAGCTGGCCGGCCGAACCGGCATCCAGCTCTCCCCGTTTCTCTCTGCGCTTCAAGCGGACCGCATAGGCGCGGATCGTATCGAACGCCTCTTTGAGCCTGCCGTCGTCAATTCGTTTTGGTTCGCCGAACATCATGCGCAGCATGATCTCTGCCTCCCTTCTTCTGCAGCCGGCCGGCGGAGCCGCCGCGAAGTTTATCCCATTGCACGAGCAGCATGGCCGCCATAACCGCAAGACCGCCGATCCATTGCCAGGAGGAAATCGACTCCGTCAGGACGAGATAACCGGCAATGGCGGCGAAAAAAGGCTGCGTATAGCCGTAAAAGGACGATTTGAGCGCTCCCAGCCGGCCCAGACTCCAATTGTGCAGCGAAAAGCCGATCAACGTACCGACCAGCGTCGTATACCCGAAGCTGAGCCAGCCGTCCGTCGTCATGGCGACCAGCGCGCCGCCGCCGGCTTTGACGAACACTGCCGGCAGCAGCACGGCGGCGCTTGCCGTCATTTCCAGCGCGAACAGCAGCGGCAGCGGATATTTGCCGAGCAGCCGGCTCATGCCGAGCAAATAAACGGCGCCAAACACGCTGCGCAGCACGAGCAGCAGATCGCCGCGCATCGTCTCCGGGCCGAAATGAAGGCCGTGCCCGCCGGCAACGATGATAAAGGCGCCGGCGCAAGCGAGCGGCAGCCCGACGGCGAGCCGCCAGTTGAACGTAGCCGCACGCACCGCCAGCAAAAACAAAACGGTAAAGAGCGGCGACAGTCCTCTTCCCAGCACCGCCGCATTGGCCGTGCTCGTAAATTGCAGCGCATAGGACAATAAAGATTCGACGCCGATCGCCGATAAAGCGCCCAATCCGAGAATAAGCAGCAAATCGCGCCAGGCGATGGAAATTCGCAGGGAACGACGGCGGTAGTATGCATAAGTATACACCCAAACGATCGGGACAATGCAAAGAAAGCGGAGCCCGTTGAACAGAAACGGGTCCCACTCCCTGCCGCCGACTTTCATCGAAGCCATATTGGCGCCCCAAATCAGGAAAACGAGCAAAAAGGCGGCATGCGCTATCGCCTGTTGCGACGAACGGACGGCGGACGGAGCGCTCATCGTTGCTTGCCCAAGCCGTATTCGCTCCAGCGGCTGTCCACTTTCTTCACAATGTCTTCGCGCGGGAACAGCTCGTCCGGATACCCCGGCTTCATCCGCGCGTCAATCACGATCGGCAGTTCATATGCCAAATGGTGGCGATGTGCCGTTGTTTGCGCGTAAATGTCCGACGCCGGATTGAACCGGGTGAACACGGTCCACAGAAACGCCGTCTGGTCCCGGGTAGCCGCCTGCGCATCGTCGACCAGTACAACAAGCGGCCACTCGGCCAGGGCGCCGGCGTGCCCGGCAACAATTCGGTCGGCCAGCGCCGGTTCGGCTTCGTACGAAGCGCCGGAGACGACGAGGCAGCCGGCGCAATACACTTGCGCCGCGGTGATGCCGCCGATCAAGCCGCCGGTATAGGCGCGCGGCAATTGCCGCACCGGGTCGCCGACGCCGAGCAGCACCGCTTTGCTGCCGTGGTTAAGCCGGTGGCCGGTATAATCGAGCGTATCGTGAGACGTATAATGAAACAGGAATAAGTCCTGGTGCGGATCGAATCGTTCCAGCACGGTTTCCAGCAGCAGCGGGAAGTTGGCCAAATCAAGCTGCCGATCGGTGATGAGCAGAAATTTGGTCAGCGTCAACTGGCCTTCGCCAAGAATGCGGAACGCCGACCCTACCGCTTCGCGCCGGTAGCTTTCGCGCACGATCGCCGCCGCCAGCGGATGGAACCCCGTTTCCGCGTATGTCCACAGCTGCTTCACGCCCGGCATGGCCAGCGGGAACGCCGGCGACAGCAGCCGCTGCAAAAACTCGCCGAGGTAATAGTCTTCCTGGCGCGGCTTGCCGACGATCGTCGCCGGGTAAATCGCGTCCTTGCGCCGCCAGACGTGCTTCACGTTGAATACGGGAAAATCGTGCGTCAACGAATAGTAGCCGTAATGGTCGCCGAAAGGCCCTTCCGGACGGCGTTCGAACGGCGGCACTTCGCCGCATATCGCAAACTCCGCCTCGGCGACGAGCCGGTGGCCGCCGTCCATCGGCACCGCCATGCGCAGCTTGCGGCCGAGAATAAGCGAAGTGAGCAGCAGCTCCGGCAAGTGCTCCGGTACAGGAGCTATCGCCGAAGCGATCAGCGCGGGCGGGCCGCCAAGGAAAACGGTTACCGGCAGCGGTTTGCCAAGCCGTTCGGCTTCATGATAATGAAAGCCGCCGCCTTTGTGAATTTGCCAGTGCATGCCCGTCGTGTGGCCGTCGTACACTTGCATCCGGTACATGCCGAGGTTGTGGTGGCCGGTTTCGGGATGTTCGGTGTAGACAAGCGGAAGCGTAACGAACGGCCCGCCGTCCTCTTGCCAGCAGGTCAGCACCGGCAAGCCGGCCAGCGGCTCGCGGCGCTCGCGCACCTGCATGACCGGCGCGTCGGCAGGCGGCACCTGGCGCATGCCGACCTTCATCAAATCGAACAACAAGCCGCGTTCGCCCCATAGAGCTTTGGGCGTCGGCGGCAGCAGCGTATCGATCGCGCCGATGGCGCGCTTCATGAATTGCTCCGGCTTCGGGCCGAACGCCAGGTCGACGCGGCGGCTCGTGCCGAACAGATTGGTTACGACCGGGAACGAGCTGCCGATCACGTTCGTGAACAGCAGCGCCGGCCCTTCTTCATCAATGACGCGGCGGTGAATTTCCGCCAATTCCAAATTCGGATCGACCGGCGCTGCGATTTCGACCAGTTGCTTTTCGGATCGCAGGACGTCGAGAAATTGCCGCAAGTTATCGTGAATCATCGGCGGCGCAGCACCTCCACGGACATGTAGCATAATGCACCGAACAAACAGGAAACGATGAGCGTATGCAGCAGACTGGAAAGCAGGTACCAGTCGGATGCGAGCGTTGCGGTCAAATAAGCGCCGCTGAATACTTGCACCACAACGAACAGCAGCGACCACCGGGCCGCCTTGCGAATGTGCGGCGCTTCCTTCAATCCGCGGGACGCGATCGCCAGCCAGGCGATCAGGACGAACAGCAGAATCGCGCCGAGGCGATGCACGAAGACGATGCCTGTTGCGCCGCTAAGCTCGGGAACCACTTCTCCGTTGCAAAGCGGCCAGCCGGTGCAGCCTCCGGCCGATTTGGTGTGACGCACGAAGGCGCCTAAATACACCACACCGTAGCAGTAAATCAACGTCAGCCACACGCCGGTTCGATAGGCGGAAGTAACAAGGGCGCGTGCGCCGGAATGAAAGTCGGCCCGCTCCCAATTGCCTTCGCGCAGGACGAACACGAGCAGCAGCGTGCTGGCGAATGCCAGCAGGGAAAAGCCGAAATGCAGCGCCAGCACGGCCGACGACTGCGGCCACACGACCGCCAGCGCCCCGAGCACCGCCTGAAGCACGGTGAAGAAGCCGGTCGATGTGACGAAGAATCGTGCATCGCGCCGTTTGACATGGCGCCATACGGCAATAAATGCGGCCAACACGATGATCCCGACAACGCCCGTAACAAAACGATGGCTGTATTCAATCATCGATTCAATCGTATAACTCGGAATAAACTTGCCGTGGCACAGCGGCCAATCGCTGCCGCAGCCGCGGCCGGAATCGGTTTGCGTGACCGTCGCGCCCATCATCAGCACCAGCAGCATGCCGAAACAGCTTGCCTTCGCCAGCGGGTTTACCCATTGTCGCATGGTCCATACACCTTCTTCTAGCTGTTTGGGCGGTTCGCACCCAGTCCCATTATAACGATATTCAAAGGCATAATCCATGCGTTAACCGCGGGCAAATGTGACAAAGCGGCGAAACCGCCCCGCATGCGACAACCGGCGGGAGATTCGCCTGAGGCGATAGCTCCCGCCGGTTTCATGGGCAACGGTCAACCGGCTTGGCTCAGCTTGACCGGTTCGTCCGTAATGAAGGTGCGCACCCGCTGCTTGATGAGCGCTTGTTCGACCGTCGTGTCGTTGACCGTCCATGCCGCCACGTCGATGCCGCTCTTCCGCGCCGCTTCGGCGATGGACGGATCGGCCAGCAGCACCCGGTAGCTGGCGTGAATCATCGCGTGCTTGTCGTCTCTGGCCGCGCGGATCGAGCTGCGGCACGATTCCGCCGTGTCGCACAAGTATGCGATGGGAATCGCCGACGATACTTGGCGCACCTGGACGAAGTCGTCGTAATGGAATGACGATACTACTGTATGATCCGCCCAGCCGCCGTCTACGATCGTACGAATCATCGTTTGCACGTCGGCGGGCTGGCGATAATGTTTGATTTCGGTATAGACGGTTTGCCCGTCGCCGGGATGAACCGCTGCAAACACTTCCTGCAGCGTCGGGATGCGCGTGCCGGCGAATGAAGCGTTAAACTTGTTGCCCGCATCAAATTCGCGAAGCTGCTCCAGCGTATAATCTTTGAGCGCGCCGCGTCCGTTCGTCGTCCGGTCGATCGTCTGGTCGTGCATGATGACGACTTGACCGTCCTTGGACATCTGCATGTCGAGCTCTATGCCGTCGGCACCGGAAGCCATGGCCGCGCGGAAAGCCGGCAGCGTATTCTCCGGAGCGGCGGCGGAGTAGCCGCGGTGAGCCATGAAGCGAGGCGTTCGCGCCGGCCCGGCCGGCTCCTGCTCGGGCTTCAGCTGCGCCCTCAGCGCGGCGGCGGCGAGCCGCTCCTGCTTCAGCAGGCGGTAGGACATTTTCGCGGAAGCGTGTTTCCGCGGGGCGGATTCGGCTGCAAGCGGCCGGATCGGCAACGTGGAGGCGAGCAACGTGTAAGCGCATACAACAGTAATGATCATGGTGACCGTTTTTCTCATGCGGCGCTGCTCCTCTTTTGTTCGGGGTGTCTGGATGGAAAGGCCTCCGGATATACTCATCGTAACCGATAACCGTAGAGTTGACAATAATCGAATTTTTATGCAAAAAAGCGCGTTATGCAAATAGCGCAGCTCCTTGCCTCCTGCGGAGGAGAAGCTGCGCTTTGCCGGCAAGGGGTGCCGGTTATGACGTCATGGCGCCCGCCACTTCCAGCGAACGATCGAAGAACTCCTCGATTTCTTCTCTGGTCTTCCTCAGTTTGCTGACAAATCGCGTCAATTCCTGCCCTTTGCGGAAAACGATGAAGCTCGGGATGCCGAGAATGTCGTATTTCATGCACAAGTCGGGCAGCTCGTCTCGATCGATTTTGACAAAGGACAGGCGGCCGGCGTATTTCGTTTCCAAATCGGGCATGAACGGCTCGATGTAGTGGCAATCTTTGCACCACGTCGTCTTGAACACGGCTACCGTCACTTGATCCCCGCCAATTCGTTCGTAAAAGCTTTGTTCCGTGCCGATCGCTTCCATTCGATCCCGCTCCTCGCTGCTGTTTTTCTCCTTATATCATGCGCGGCGGCGGCAAGTCAAATGAACGCGATGCAAAAAGAGCCGCCTGTCATAAATCGGCAGGCAGCTCTTCATTCGTGCAACATCTTATTTGCGAACTTGTCCGTGCGGGTCGATGACGTACTTCTTCGACGCCCCGCGGTCGAAGTCTTTGTAGGCAGCCGGAGCTTCGTCGAGCGAAATGACCGTCGCGTTGACGGCTTTGGCGATTTGGGCGCGGCCGCTCAAAATCGACATCATCAATTCGCGGTGGTATTTCATAACCGGCGTTTGTCCGGTAACAAACGTGTGCGACTTCGCCCAGCCGAGGCCGAAGCGGATTTTGAGGGTGCCGATTTTGGCGTCCTCGTCGACAGCACCCGGGTCGCCCGTGACGTACAGGCCCGGAATCCCGAGCGCGCCGCCGGCACGCGTGACGGTCATGATCGAGTTGAGCACCGTTGCCGGCGCTTCCGAATGCCCTTTGCCGTGACCGTGGGCTTCGAAACCGACGCAGTCAACGGCGCAATCGACTTCCGGCACGCCGAGAATTTGTTCGATTTGTTCGCCGAGGTCGTCGTGCAGGCTCAGGTTCACCGTTTCGCAGCCGAAGCTGCGCGCTTGCGCCAAGCGGCCTTCATTCAGGTCGCCGACGATAACGACGGCGGCGCCGAGCAATTGCGCCGAATGCGCAGCCGCCAAACCTACAGGGCCGGCGCCGGCAATATATACGGTGGAACCGGGTTTAACTCCGGCGCTGACTGCGCCGTGGAAGCCGGTCGGGAAAATGTCCGACAGCATCGTCAGGTCGGTAATTTTCTCCATCGCCTGTTCTTTGTCCGGGAATTTCAGCAGCTGGAAGTCGGCATACGGCACCATTACATATTCCGATTGGCCGCCAACCCATCCGCCCATATCGACATAACCGTACGCCGATCCCGGACGGTCCGGGTTGACGTTCAGACAGACGTTCGTATTGCGTTCCTTACAAGCGCGGCAGCGTCCGCAAGCGATATTGAAAGGCACCGAAACAAGATCGCCTTTCTTCATGAATTCGACGTCGCGGCCGATTTCGATAATTTCGCCGGTAATTTCGTGCCCGAGCACGAGACCGGCAGGAGCTGTCGTTCTGCCGCGCACCATGTGTTGGTCGCTACCGCAAATGTTCGTCGTCACAACCTTCAGAATGACGCCGTGATCGCACTTGCGTCCGACGTTTTTCGGATTGACGCCGGGTCCGTCATGCAGCTCAAGATCCGGAAACGCCGTATTTTCTACCGTTACCTCGCCCGGTCCTTGATATACTACCGCTCTGTTACCTGCCACTTGTTCGCACTCCTTTTCGATTGGAATGATGCGTGACTTCCTCGTTAGCCGTACGCGCATGGCCGGTAAACACGACCCAAATTTTGTAAGCGCTTTATCCGGTTCGCGATTGTTCTTGCTTGACCGCCATACACCCTTTAACTGTATGCGTTATTGCCCAATCCGTCAATATCCAGAAAAAACGATCCTGGCGAAAAACACGTCCCCCGCCGCTTATGCAGACAGAAGGACGTGTGTGATGGGCGATTATGGCTTGATGATCGAAACGGTGCGTGTTGCTTCGTCCCAGCCGACGGTTGCGCCGAGCTTCTCGGCAATGAACCGGACCGGTACGAAGGTGCTGTCGTCGGTGATTTCGGCGGCCACTTCAAGCTCATCCTCCACGCCGTTCACGAGCGCCTTTGTGCTGTCGATCGTCAACACAATCGTTTTGCCGGTCAAAATGTCGGTGATGTGCACCTGGCGCTTATCCCCGTCCCATTCGACGTCGGCCGCCAGTTGCTCGGATACGAAACGCACCGGCACCATGGTAGAGGCGCCGCGAATATAAGGCGCGCTGCCGGTAATTTCGTTCGTGGCACTCATTTGCATAGCGATCGTTTTGCGGGTAATGTGCAAATCGTTCATCAGCAAATCGTACAGCGGCGACTTCGCGTCGGCGGATTTGAGATAGTGCGCCATCCGCAGGTTCGGGCTCCAGATAAGCCGGTCGGCTGCAGGCGTCAACTGCTTCGCCGTGACCGCCTGATTGACGTTCCACAGGTCCGACGTTACCGACATTTTCGTGCCCGCCGCGCCGTCTGCCGTGCCTCCGTCCGGAAGGAACAGGTCAAGCGCCAGCTTGCGCGTTTGCAGGTCGCTGTCGACGTACAGATCGACGTTCAGCGCCAGTTTATCGCTAAACAAGTCCGCCTTAGGCGTTTCCGGCAGCTTGGCCAGCATCTCCTGCAGCTGATTGTTCACGAGCTGCACGACGATCGGCGCCGAAGGCAGTCCGGCCGCGTCCAGCATCGCCGCAATCGCTTGCTGCACGCCGGCTTCGTCGCCCTTCACGCCGCTCAGCAGCTGTTTGTAAAGGTCGGCAAACTCGGCGCCTTTGAGCGCGATATGAATGCGCTGCAGCGACACGCTTTCGCCGTGAATCGTTTCGGTTGCCGGAGCGACCGTCACGGTTTGCGCGTTCGGCAGCTTCTCGATCAGGAAAGGCAGCACCGCATCGATCATGCTGTCCAGGCTGCCGGAAAGCTGACCGATGTCGATCGGCAAATTCAGTTTCACTTTATCGGACAGAAGGGCGGACAAGTCAAACTCCACTTGCTTGGCGCCATCCGCTTCGAAAAGCAGCTTCATGTCGCTTTGCGAAAAACGCAGCGGAATGGCAGCTTTGGCGTCCTTCAGTTCCCCTTCGACATAGACGTGTTTGCTGTCTTGCTGGTCGATTGTCGTCAAATTCAGCGTAACCGGCGCGAGTGCCGCCAGCCCGGCCGCTTGTGCGTCCGCCGGAGCTTTCCCTACCCGTTCCAGCGTAATCTGTGCGCTCGCCTGGTAAGACTTGCTCGTCAGCGCGTTGACGCCCGATTGCGTCAAGTCGACGTTCGAGCCCGTCACCGCCTGACAAGCCGCCAACACGAGCAGCAGCAGCGCGAGCAGCGCACTTGCTCCTATTCTTTGTCTCTTGCTCATTCCTTCTCCTCCATCCCATGAATTAAGCGCGGACCGGTCGGCATTGCATTTCATTTCCCCATCAATGGTCGACCGGAAACCAAGCCCATTAATGCCTATTCCATCATAGCACGCGGAGCGGGAAAGCAGAAAGTCCAATATCAAGAGGTAAAAAGTGGCATTAACCGGGTGCGCGGCCGCAGCCGTAATAAGACAAGCCATTTTTTGAGGATGGCGAGTGATGATGGACCGTTACCACAGCGCTAAAATGATGCTACAATGGCGCTCGGACGAATGGTTTCTGCGGCTAACGGTTCGTAAAGGCCTTATTCGGTCGAAATCGGCCCGTTTGCAAATCTAACGGACCTCACAGTCGTTATTTGATGAAAGCCGGTCAAAGTCGGAGTAAAATCAGCCAATAAGCTCGCTACGTTCCGTTAGCGCCGGAAAATCGTCCGAAATGACCGAATAAGCTCATTACGAACCGTTAGTACGCCGAAGCAGGAAGGAAGAAGCTTCTTGATCCCTCCCGAAGGCCGATGGCGAACGGGCGGCGCCATGCAGGAAAATCATCGCAGCGGATTCGCATCAAGCCAGCTCCCGGGGGGGGGGGGGGGACAGCCGCCGCAATTCAAAGAGGCCATGCAGATGCATGGCCCCTCTTCTGGTAAGAAAAACGGCTATCGAAACGGACCAGGCTTAAGCGGCAACGTTCACGCCTTGGCGAGCTTCCGGTTGTGTTGCAAGAGCGTTCACCGTACCTGGTCGAGCGACTGGGGAGAAAATAGGCCACAAAAAATGGCTTATTCGTCTCATTTCGGCCTCCTCATTCCAAATAGCCAGCGAAAACACTGGTTATTTGGGCGAAACAGCCGCAATCCAGGCAGATTGACGCGAATAGCCAGCGAAATCACTGGCTATTTGGTGAGCATGACTCAGTATTGACGAAATAGGCCGTAAAAGATGGCCTATTCGCAATCTCTTGCTGTTCCGCGGCTACCCGCGGCCGAGCAAGCGCGCGCCGCGCGCCAGCAGCTTGCGCACCGGCGCCGGGAAAGACGCCGCATCCGCCGGCGTCACGACGCGCGTCAGCGCCAGCAGCGCCGGGTACAGCGCCACTACGACGCCGCATACGAGCAGCGTATGCAGCAGATCATCGAGCCTGTTGCCGAACGGCGTGATGTACAGGCGGCACAGTTCGAACACGCCGACGCCGACGCCGCTCATGACGGCGACGGTGACGGCCAGGCCGGCCCACTTGCGCCGGTTGAACAGCTTCATCGGCGTCAAGCGCCTAAGCAGCGCCACGTTCATCGCAGCGGCGGCCAGGAACGCCAGCATCGTCGCGACGACCATGCCGTCCATGCCGAAGCCGTAAGCCAGCGCGATGCTGCCCGCCAGCTTGATGACGAACATAAGCACCACATTGACGATCAGCGCCCGCATACGGCCGATCCCCATCAGGATGGCGCCGGTCGTCATCATAATAATTTGAAAGATGGTGCCGGCCGTCAGCAGCGCAATCATCGAGGTGCCGTGCGAATCGGCGAAGATCAGCCGGTTGATCGGATCGGCGGCGACCGTTATCGCCGCGATGACCGGAATGCCGGTGAAGAGGCCGAGTCGGATCGCTTGCGACGCTTTGTTGCCTACCTCGTCCATATCGCGCTTCGCATAAGCGGACGAAATGACCGGCACCAGCGACTGGCTGATCGCCACGGCGAAGATAACCGGAATGCCGGCGAGCGATTGCGCCCGGCCAAGCAGCGCGCCAAGCAGTTCCTGCGCCTGCTGGGCGCCGATCTGGCCCTTCAGCAGCGGCACGCCGAGCATCGAATCGACCAGATAAACAAGCTGCACCGACGCGGAAAACAGGCTCATCGGGATCGCCAGTTTGAGCAGCACGGTGTAAATTTGCTTCACCGTCATCGCGACGCCGCGCGCCGCCGATGCGCCGCCGGCAGCCGCCGCGGAGCGCTTGTTGCGATCGATCCGCTTCAGCTTGCTGAAATAGAGCAGCATAATGCCCAGCGCGCCGATGCCGCCGAATACGGCGCCGAACGATGCGCCGGCCGCCATGCCTTCGATCCCGTAGCCGACCCAGAGCAAAATGCCGGCCAAGCCGATCGAAGTAACGACGCGGACGATCTGCTCGACGATTTGCGAGATGCCGCCCGGCGTCATGCGCTGTCGGCCCTGAAAGTAGCCGCGCAGCATGGCGATGATCGGGAACAGCAGAAGCGCGGGAGCCATGGCGCGAATCGACGCGGCCGATTGGGGAATTCCGCTCGCGTTCGCGATCAAAGGCGCCGCCGCATACAGGACAAGGGTAATAAAAAGTCCGGCAACCAGGGCGAACCAGAGCGCCGCGCGCAGGATCCGATCCGCTTCCGCGTGGCGGCCGAGCGCCGTTTTCTCCGAAATGAGCTTGCTGAGCGCGCTCGGAATACCGGCTGTCGCAATCGGCAGCAACACGAGGTACCACGTATTGGCCACGCCGTACACCGCTTGGCCGGCGTCGCCGAGAATATGCTGGAGCGGCACCCGCTGCGCCATGCCGAGGAACCGGGCGATGAACGCAGCGAGCGTCAGGATGAGCGTTCCTTTGAGCAGCGAATCTTTGGACAACGTAATTCCTTCTCCCGTCGGACGCTAATTATTGGTGCGGCGTAACTGCCTCGAGCGGCTTCGCGTTGCCGTACACCGGCTTGGCGCCGCGGCCGGCCGCCGCCCATTTGACGCCGTTCGCGATAACTTTGAGCACGTCCTGGTTGTAATACGTCGGGAACGTTTCATGGCCCGGGCGGAAATAAAACACTTTCCCCTGGCCGCGATGATACGTGCAGCCGCTGCGGAACACTTCGCCGCCTTCGAACCAACTCACCAACACGAGCTCGTCCGGCGCCGGGATATCGAAATGCTCGCCATACATTTCCTCATGCTCCAGCTCGAAATATTGGCCCAGCCCTTCCGCAATCGGATGCGCCGGATCGACGACCCAGATGCGCTCCTTTTCGCCGATTTCGCGCCATTTCAGGTCGCAGGAAGTGCCCATCAGCCGCTTGAAAATTTTCGAAAAATGGCCGGAGTGCAGCACGATCAGCCCCATGCCCTGCCATACCCGCTTCTGCACGCGCTCGACGATGTCGTCTTCGACTTGATTGTGGCCCATATGGCCCCACCAGATCAGCACGTCGGTCGCGTCCAGCACCTCTTCGGTCAAGCCGTGCTCCGGCTGCTCGAGCGTGGCGGTGCGCACGTCGAAGCCGTAAGGGCGAATGCCGTCGGCGATCGCGTTGTGAATGCCGTTCGGATATACTTCCGCCACTTTCTCATGCTTCTTTTCGTGCAAATTTTCATTCCATACCGTTACGCGAACCATCCCGATCCACTCTCCTGTTTCGTTTTATTAATAGGCGCCTTCACCGTTCGAGAACCGGCTTACAGCAGCCATATTATAAACAGCACGATCATGATCGACTGCAGCACAATCTTCATCGCCAGGCCGGAAAAAAAACCGACCAGCGCCCCGAGCCCGGCCCGCATCGACTGGCGCATGTCCGCGCCGGTCGTCAATTCGCCCGCGACGGCGCCGAGGAACGGTCCGAGGATGAGGCCGAACGCCGGAATGACGAACGGTCCGATCAGGATGCCGATCGTACTGCCGATCACCGACGCCCGCGTACCGCCGAACCGTTTGACCCCCCAGGCGCCGATCACATAATCGGCGACCACGATCGCCAGCACGATCGTCGTCTGGATCAGCCAGAACCAGAGTCCGAACGGCGAGAAACTGATGCACAGCCCATAAACGAAAAAAGCGGCGTAAATCGCAAACACGCCCGGCAGCACCGGATAAATCGCGCCGGCCATGCCGACGGCGAACAACACGATGACGAGAATCCAGCCGACGACATCCATCGCGCGTCTCCCCTATTCGCCGCTGCGTTCCGCGGGCTGCTCGCCGAAGATGTAACGCCGAATGACGTGCGCCACGCCGTCCTCGTCATTCGTTGCCGTCACGGCGTCCGCAGCCCGCTTCACCGCATCCTGCGCATTGTCCATCGCCACGCCGAGCCCGGCGGCGCGAATCATCGCGATATCGTTGAGGCTGTCGCCGACCGCAATTACCTCGTGCATGCCGATGCCGAGCAGCCGGCACACTTCGCCCACGCCGCTGGCTTTGCTGATGCCGCCCGGATTGATCTCGAGATTGTTCGGGTGCGAGTTGGTAATTTCCAGCCCGCCCCAGGTTTCAAGCGTGGCCCGGATGAGCCGCAGCTTGTCGCTATCTTCGGTAAAGTAGCCGAATTTGAGCCATTGCACCGACGAAGGATCGTCCAACCATTTTTCCTTGTTAAATACGCCTTCGACCGCATAAGCCCAGTACCAGGTGTCGTACTCGACGGCCAGCGCATGCATGCGCCCCATTACCTCTGCGTCCATCAAATGCCGCCGAAGCAGCTTGCCCGGGCGTTCCCACACTTCGCTGCCGTTCACCGCCACAATCGGCGTCGTCAGCTGCATCTCCTCGATGATCGGCAGCGCGCTTTGCACCCCGCGGCCGGTCGAGAAGCTGACCGTCACGCCGGCTTCCAGCGCGGCGTTGATCCATTTGCGATTTTCCGGCGAAACGGCGCCTTCCTTGTTCAGCACCGTGCCGTCCATATCCAATGCGACCAGCTTGTAAACAGTGTCCAACCCCTTTGCCGGTAGTAAGCTCCCGCTATTGTCAACCGACGGCCACAGCGCCGGTCGGCTGCTCCTTCATGTACGTAACGTGCCACAGCGCAAACACGTAAATGACCCACAGCCGGCGGGCGTAATCGCCTTGGCCGCTGCGGTGCATGCCCATCATCTCTTCGATCGCGGCCATGTTGAGGAAGCCGTCGATGCCGCTGGCGCGTATTTGCTCCAGCAGCAGCTCGCCGTGCTTGTCCTTCATCCAGTCGCGCAGCGGCACCGGGAAGCCGAGCTTGGGCCGATCCAGAATCGGCTCCGGCACGATGCCTTTCATCGCCCGGCGGAAAATCGCTTTCGTCGTGCCGTCCGCCAGCCGATACGCAGCCGGAATGCGGCGGGCGATTTCAAACAGCTCCTTGTCGAGAAACGGCACGCGCAGCTCGAGCGAGTGGGCCATCGTCATTTTGTCCGCTTTCATCAGAATGTCGCCCGGCAGCCACAAATTCATATCGATGTACTGCATGCGGCTGACCGGATCGAGATGCTGCGTGCGGGCATAAAATTCCGCCGCCACCTCGAACGGCGACTTGTACGATTGAAGCAATCCGTCGTGCGAACGAACGATGTCCGCTTTCATGTCTTCGCTGAAAATTTTGGCGTTGCCGAGGAAGCGGCGCTCCAGCGGCGTCGACGCCCGCAGCAAATAGTTGCGCCCCGGCGTCCGTTCCGGCAGCCATTGGGCGACCGCATGCAGAAACCGCTGCAGCGCCGGCGGCAGCCAGGCGAGCGGCCGCAGCGCGCCCGGCTCGCGGTAGATGCGATAGCCGCCGAACAGCTCGTCCGCGCCTTCGCCCGACAGCACAACCGTCACATGCTCGCTGGCCAGTTTGGCGACATGGTACAACGCGATGGCCGACGGATCGGCGACCGGCTCGTCCTGATGCCAGATCGCCTTCGGCAGCGCGCCGAAAAACTCGCCCGTCGTAATCAGCTTGCCGTAATGCTCGGTGCCGAGCGCGGCGGCCGTCTGGCGGGCGATCGTCGTTTCGTTGTTCGGCCCCATGAAGCCGACCGAAAACGTGCGCAGCGGCTCGATCCGGCGAATGCAGGCGGCGATCGCCGTCGAGTCGATCCCGCTGGACAGGAAACAGCCCCGCGGCACGTCGCTGACGAGGTGATGTTTGACCGAATCCATCAGCCCGGCGCGAATTTGTTCGACGTATTCACCCATCGGACGTTCAACCGGCTCGAACATCGGGTCCCAGTAGCTGCGGATCGACACGTCGCCGTTCGCCGTGACCGTAATCGTATGCGCCGGCGGCAGCTTCTGGATGCCTTCGAACATCGTCAGCGGCTCCGGCACGTATTGGAAGGTCAAGTATTGGAACAACGCTTCCGTATTGACCGCGCGATGCACGTTCGGGGCGGCCAGAATGCTTTTGATTTCCGAGCCGAAGAGCAGCGAATTGGCGTCGCGGCGGTAATAGAACGGCTTGATGCCAAAATGGTCGCGCGCGCCGAACATCGTCTTGCGCCGGCGATCCCAAATGACGAAGCCGAACATGCCGCGCAGCAGCTTGACGCAATCTTCGCCGTGCTCTTCGTACAGGTGTACGATCACTTCGGTGTCGGACATCGTTTTGAACCGGTGGCCGCGATCCAGCAGCTGTTCGCGCAACTCTTTATAGTTGTAGATTTCCCCGTTGAAAATGATCCAAACCGAGTCGTCCTCGTTGCTGAGCGGCTGATGGCCTTCCGCCAAATCAATGATCGACAGGCGGCGAAAGCCGAGTCCGATATGCTCCTCCGCAAAAAATCCGGAATCGTTCGGCCCGCGATGCTCGATAATGTCGGTCATCGCCTTCAGCGTCTGCTCCGCCGGTATGCGACCGTCAAAATAGACTGCTCCCGTAATGCCGCACATAGTACGTTCCTCTCTCGCTCCGTAAGTTCCCGCTCCGCATTCGGGCAGGGTTGTCTGATGTTATAGTATACCATACATCGATAGGAGGGGAAAGGAAGCGGAGACACGGATTCCGCCCCGTCCCTGTCTCCCGCTGCGGTCTTTTTGACTGGATTCAGCTGCGTCTGTTTCACGGATTGGAAAAACAAGCTTTATCGGGAAGTACGGCGAACGAAAAGCGTTCCGTTTGTTGGATGCTGCTGATTTTCCAGAAGTTGTTTTCATACTTGTATTGCAATTCCGTGTATGCTTTTTCCGTTCTCCAGTATTCCATGATCAATGCGCGGTATACGAGCTGTTTCGGGTCGGGGACTGCGGCCGCGTTTGTGCTTGGCTTGGCATTTGGGCTTGTCTCCGGATACGGTCGGGGCATCGACATCTCGTAGCCATAAAAATCCGCAAATTTCTTCCCCTCGTATTCGGGGTCGTTGTTCCACGCTTTCTGCAGGATCACCGGAGATATGTATTGAATCGAGCGGTAAACCGTCTCTCCGACGGTTTGCAAATAGGCTTCCGCATTCGGCTGAGTAAAGTGATTTGTATAGTATGCCTCGGTTACTTTCGTCATTGAGTCTTCGTCAGGCTTCAAAATGGAAGGCATGAGCTTGCATGCACGAACCTGTTTGGCAGCATCCCACAATTCGATCCGATCGTACGACTTGGAGGGGACAATCTCCGATCGGCCGCTGGCCGTATTGAATCCGATGAAATAATCTTTCGACAGATCCAGATAAATATATTCCTTCGCGCTTTCCCCCGAGTATAGCGATGCCATTTTGAAGGAGCGCTGGTCCGTATTGCGAACATACGCTTCCGCTTTTTGCGCCTGGAAGAGTACGCCAAACATATACAACATAACTCCCATAAACAGACAAAATATGACCGTTGCAAAAATGTACATGGAAAAAATCATATGTTTTCGATCCTGTTTGTGCGGGTCTTTCATCATATCGTCCCGGTACCCGTCCCGCTCCCATTCCCCGTCTTGTCCAGAAAAATAACTCAGCAACAAATAGAAGGAACAGAAGAAATATATGGCGAACAGTTTGCCGGCGTGACTGACAAGGAATGAAAAAGGGATAGCCGCAAAAGCAAGCGTTCCGAAAATGTGAACAAAAAAATAACTATTTCCGCTTTCCAAAAAAGCGTTCAGATTTTTGCGGATTCGGTTGATCGTTCGATTGCCCGATAATCGCGTCGTACGGGGCGTCTTGCCTTTGGATAACTCCCGTTTGATTACCCGTACAACAATTCTGATCAAATAAGCAAGGAAACAGAGTCCGGCCAATTTCGCCGTAACGAATACGCCATTGATGATCGTCGTTTGATAAGAGACCGGAACAATGATCTGCATCGGCTCACCGAAAATAAAGGTACGGCTCAGAAACGGGCTGAACAAGCCTTGCACGTAAATAAATCCGGCCGCGAGACAAGCGAAAGCAATCGACGCGTAATGATGCTTGTGCAGACGAGTAAACAAGTCGACGACAGACGGAATGCGCTCGCGTTTCTCCTGATTATCCACTCTGATACTTCCTTTCATACTTTTTTTGATTGTAATTACATATTCTGAACCATCTCCTTTTCCCCTTTTTCCTGCATGCAAAAAATGCCGACTCATGTTTGATCGGCCCGAATTGCTGCGAAAATCGTCGGGACTGGTCAAATGAATCGGCAACTTTGAAAAGAAGTCATTTTTCATTCGCTATTTGGATTGTCCGGTCTTGTCTCTTTTTCACAGCCGAATAACTGGAATGGTTATGATTCACCGTCACCCTGCTCCTGAGACACGATTTCATGAAATAGCGGAAAGAGGCTCCGTTATAACGCCATCGTTACCAGTTGAGCGACAAATAGCGGAAAAAGATTCCGCTATTGCTCCAAAGTTGGCTGTTGAGCACCGGATAGCGGAAAGAGGTTCCATTATTCCTCCAACGTTGGCCTTCCAACACGCCTTAGTGGAAGTCGGTTCCGCTATTGCTCCAAGGTGTCTTTGAGACCCGGAACTATGGCTGGCTGTGAATCGTAACGATACCTTTTCAGGAAGCTGAAGGGCATTCCGCTCCCCCTTGTCTTTTTCCAGCTGGAGTTTGCTTGCGTAAGCGATTATCCGGCCGCGGCCGTTCGGCGCCGCACGATTCTGCCGACCACGCCGTGGCTCGGCGAGAACAGAAACGCCAGCACGAACAGCACTCCTGCGGCCGACACCATGCAGCCGGCAATGGAAGCGTCGAATACTACCGCGGCGTAATAACCGATCACGGCGCTCGCCGAGCCGATCAGCATGCTGTACAAAATCATCGCGCCAAGTCTTTCGGTCAGCAAATAGGCCGTTGCGGCAGGCACGACAAGCATGCCGACAACGAGAATGGCGCCGACGCTTTCGAAGGAAGCGACCGTCGTCATCGAAACGAGGCCCATCAGCAAGTAATGGAACAACGCTACGGGAATGCCGACGGCTGCCGCCAGCGCCGGATCGAAGGCGATCAGCTTGAATTGCTTGTAGAAAAGGCTGATGACGAGGACGCTGGCCAGCAGCGCCATCCCGAGCATTACAACGGCCTTCGGCAGCGACACGGCAGCGGTCAAAGCCGTCAAGTCCCAGCCAACATAAGCGATTTCTCCGTACAGGACGCAATCGAGATCCAGGTCGACTTTGCCCGCATACAAGCTGACCAGCACGACGCCGACGGAGAACAAGGCGGTAAATACGACGCCGATCGAAGCGTCCGCCTGCACGCCGCTTTGGTGAAACAGCTGAATGAGCCATACCGTCAGCAGCCCCAGGCATGCCGCGCCAAGCAGCATCGGCAACGAATCGCGCGTTCCGCTGAACAGGAAGGCGATGACGATGCCGGGCAGCACGGCATGGCTGATGGCGTCGCCGATCATGGCCATGCGGCGCAAAATCAGGAAGCAGCCAAGCAAGCTGCAGGAACAAGCAACCAGCACGCCGGTCAATACGATCCACATGCCGCTCATCCGCGTTCCCCCTTAAGCGTTGCCTGCGTTGCAGGCGCTGCCATTGCCAGCTCAAGCCGTGCGCGCCGTCTGGCCAGCGCGAAGCGGACCAGCTTGACGAGGGCGCCGCGCTTCGGCGCGCACAAGACCGAAACGCCGAACCAGGCGGTGGCGGCCAGCACGCTGAGCGGGCCTGTCGGCAAGTTGTTGCCGAGCGAGCTGAGCAGCGTGCCGACGAAGCCGCTGAGCGCGCCGAACAAGCCGGCCAGCGCCGTCATAACGCCGAGGCGATCGGTCCAGTAACGCGCCGATACCGCGGGCGTAATGAGCAGCGCCGCCATCAGGACGACGCCAACCGCCTGGATGCCGACGACGACGGCGACCACGATGAGCAGCATCAGCAGTTGATCGAGCAGCGCAACCGGCAGACCGAGTCCGCGGGCGAAACCCGGATCGAAGCTGAGCAATTTGAATTCCTTGAACAGCAGCATACATAAGCCGACCAGCACGAGGCAAACGATGCTCATGACGAGCACGTCGGAAGCGATCATCGATACGGCCTGGCCGAACAGGAATTTGTCGAGCCCGCTTTGATTGCCGCTGTCGCTGTGCTGGATTTGCGTCAGCAGCACGATGCCGAAGCCGAAAAACACCGACAGCACAATCCCGAGCGCCGTATCCTGCTTGATGCGGGAATGTCTCGTCACATAGCCGATCGCAAACGTAGCGAGCAGCCCGGCGCAAGCGGCGCCGACCATGAAGAAGCCGATCGATTTGGTGCCGGTGGCCATAAACGCCAGGCAAATGCCGGGCAGGGCGGCATGCGCCAGTGCATCGCCCATCAAGCTTTGCTTCCGCAAATAAGCGAAGCAGCCGATGACGCCGCTGCACAAGCCAAGCAGCATGCAGCCCAGCAAAATCCACTGCGTATTCGGATCGCGAAACGTGTCCAGCATCGTCTCCATCACCTTCACCTCGTCATGGCCACGATCGGGCTGTCGCGATCGCGCTCCAATATCGCCAACCGGCCCCCGTATGTCCGCTGCAAATTGGCTGTCGTAAACACTTCTTCCGTCGGACCGAATGCCACTACTTCCGCATTCAGCAGCAGCACCCAATCGAAATATTCCGTAACCGTCGCCAGATCGTGATGCACGACAAGAACCGTTTTGCCCTGCTCCTTCAATTCGTTCAGCAAGCTGACGATCGCCTTCTCCGTGGCGGCGTCGACGCCGACAAACGGCTCATCCATCAAATATAGCCGCGCATCCTGCGCCAGCGCCCTCGCCAGGAAGATGCGCTGCTGCTGACCGCCCGACAGCTGGCTGATTTGCCTGCCCGCGTAGCCGTCCATGCCCACCTTGCGCAGCGCTTCCATCGCAAGCGCCCGCTCCTTCGCCCCGGGCCGGCGAAACCAGCCGAGTTGGCCGTATCGGCCCATCATCACGACGTCAAGCGCGTTCGTCGGAAAGTCCCAATCGACCGATTCCCGCTGCGGCACATAGCCGACCAGCTTGCGCTGCTCCTTGTACGGCTTGCCGTATACCGTTACTTCGCCGGTCAACCGGGGGATCAGACCGAGCGCCGCTTTAATCAGCGTCGACTTGCCCGCTCCGTTCGGTCCGACGATGCCGACCAGCTTGCCTTCCGGCACCTCCAGCGACACGTCGCGGAGCACCGGCTGCTTGCGATAAGCAACGGTCATCCGTTCGATACCGAGAGGGGTTTTGTTTCCGTCCATTGCAATCACTCCTGTTCCGCTCATTTCAGCGCACCCACGATCGTATCGACATTATGCCGCACCATGCCGATATACGTGCCTTCCGCCGTTCCTTCCTTGCCCATGGCATCGGAGAACAGCTCGCCGCCGATGCGCACTTCGTGCCCTTTTTTCTTCGCGCCTTCGATTACGGCCTGGATCGTTTTTTTCGGCACGCTCGATTCCACGAACACCGCCTTGACCTTGTTCGCGACCAGGTAGTCGCGCAAATCGCCGACATCCTTCGTGCCCGCTTCCGCCGCCGTGCTGATCCCTTGCAAACCCATTACTTTGATGCCATACGCGTCGCCGAAATAGCCGAAAGCGTCGTGTGCGGTCACAAGCACCCTGCCTTGTTCGGGAATCGAGGCGATTTGCCGACCGGCGTAATCGTGCAGCTCCGCCAGTTGCTTCAAATAAACCTCTTTGTTCGCTCGATAGCTGTCGGCATGGGCCGGGTCCAGCTTGCCAAGCTCGGCTGCTATCGTTTCCGTCGCGCTCATCCAGTGGCGCACATCGAACCAGATGTGCGGATCGTGCTGCCCTTCTCCGCCTTCCCAGCCGCGCAGCTTCGTTTCGGGAATGTCGCGGGCGACGGCCACCGTCGGCTTTTGTCCCGCCATTTTTTCGAACATGTCGACCATCTTGCCTTCCAGATGCAGTCCGTTGTAAAAGATGATGTCGGCTTGCTCCAATTTGGCGATATCGCCATGCGACGCTTTGAACAAGTGCGGGTCCACGCCGCTTTTCATCAGCCCTTCCACCTGCACGTGCTCGCCGCCTACCTGCTTCGCCACATCGGCGATCATCCCCGTCGTCGTCGTCACCTTCAGCTTGCCTTCCGCGTTGTCAAACGCCGGATTCGTTCCCGCGCACGCGACCAGCACGGTCAACGCCACGTAGCACATGCCGGTCATGAATCGTTTGATCGGATGAGGCAATTTTTTGTCAGGCACAGCGCCAACTCCTTATTTGTATTTTGATCGAGCGCCTAAGTATTGGACAAGTGACATTTATTTTCGTCAACTCACCTTTTTGTATTATATACAATAATTTTTCCCTAGTGCAACACTAATCTTTTTTCAAGCGCACAAAAAAACCTTCCCGGCAGCAAACCCGGAAAGGTTTTTTAGCTTCTTATGCCCGTTATTTGGCCTATAGTTCGATCGATTCGCCCGGCTTCAGCGCCACGCCTTCGATGCCGCGGGAAGCGAGCAGTTGCGCGAAGTTCGCGCCGTCCTGGCGGATCAGCTCGAACGTGTTGTAGTGAACCGGTATAACCCGCTTCGCGCCGAGCCATTCCGCAGCTTGAGCCGCATCCTCCGGTCCCATTGTAAACAAGTCGCCGATTGGCAGAAACGCCAGATCGATCCGGTGCTTGCGGCCGATCAGCTGCATATCGGAGAACAGGTTCGTATCGCCCGCGTGCAGGATCGTCAGGCCGTCCCACTTGATAATCAGTCCGGCCGGCATGCCGGCATAAACGATTTGCTGCTTGTCGTGCAGGATAATGCCCGAACTGTGAAACGCCGGCACCATGTGCACTTCGGCGAATCCGAGCGAAAGCTTGCCGCCGATGTTCATATCGCGGGTGCGGACGCCTTGCCAGCTCATGTACGTGGCTAGTTCGTGAATCGCGACCAGCGTGGCGTCGTTCCGTTTGGCGATGGCGACGGCATCCTGGATGTGGTCGGCGTGCGCATGCGTCAGCAGGACGTATTGCGCTTCGACGCCGTCCGGCTTGACGGCTGCAGCCGGGTTGTCCGACAGAAACGGATCGATCACAATCGATTGGCCGCCGCTTGTCAGCTGTACGCAGGAATGGCCGTGATACTCGATTTTCGTCCGAAACCCTTCTTTCTTCGAGCGAATGGTAGAGCTTGCCTATTCATTATAACCCGTGCGCGTTGCCGGCAAAAATGATAAGATGGTTGCAAAGGCGAAGCACGTCCTTTTCCGGGTTCGAACGGGAGAGGGCGTGCTATTTTTATTTGGCGACGAGGAGGAGAAAGAATGGATTTTCAAACCGCGCACGAGGCCTTTATCGGCGCTCACCTGGAGCGGCGAAGCGGCGAACGCAAAGGTAGGCTGGAGCGTGGCCACGACCATGGCGAGAAGCTGTTTTTGCAGCAAGTGTGGTGGCTGGTTAAAGGCGATTTTGAGCATCTGCATCCGGAGTATGAGCTGCAGGACTGGATGGGGCGGTCGTATTTTGCCGATTTCGCCTGGCTGCCGCCGGGATGGATCCGGCTGCTGATCGAAATCAAAGGCTTTTCTTCCCACGTGCGGGATATGGACCGGCACAAATTTTGCCGCGAGTTGAATCGTTAAACGTTTCTGCATGCGATGGGCTTCACCGTCATCTCCTTCGCCTATGACGATATCGAGCAGCGGCCCGAGCTGTGCATTCGTTTGCTTCGCATGGTAATGAACCGCTACCAGCCTGCCCAAGTGCCGGTCGAACGCGCGGTGCTGGCCGAAAAGAAACTGATCCGACTGGCGGCTTGGCAATCCGCCCCGCTGCGGCCGAAGGAGGTCGAGCGACACTTTGCCATCGATCATTAAACGGCGGTACTCATGTTGAACAAATTGTGCAGCAAAGGATGGATGGCGCCCGTATACGGCGCAAACGGACAACGGGCCACCGGCTACAAGCTGGTCAGGGGGGCGGTCGACTACTTGGACTGAAATGGTGATGGCAACTCGCGCTACCTCGGGTAACCCGCGTAATTGCGAGCAACTCGCAGAACGGCGGTGTAACTGGAAAACCTCCCGTTATTTTGCGCCGAAACTGCCACTTTGCCAAAATAACAGGAAAACCTCCTGCTAAATCTCGCCTTTTACCCGACTTTCGGATAAAAGCGGAAAATAGCAGGAGGTTTTCCATCTATTTTTCGTTTTTCGTTAAAAATCGCAAAAATAACGGGAGGTTTTCCTGTTATGCCGGGAACCGGGTCGCCTTGCGGCCCTGGAGCTGCCGCGGCGCCGCCCCGCTACTGCTGCGGCGCGCCTTTCGGCGTGCCGTACATGCCGATCGCCTGATCGTAGGCGTCGTACATTTTGCGCGCGATCGGCGCGGCGCCGAATGAGCCGAAGCCGCCTTCCGGAACGACGACAGCTACCGCGACACGCGGTTTGTCGGCCGGCGCGTAGGAAATGAACACGGCATTGTTGACCCGTTTGCCGGGAAGGTCTTGCTCCGACGTACCCGTTTTGCGTTCGAACGGGTACGGGAAATCCTCGAACTGCTGGACGTTAACTTTGGACATGCCTTCTTCAAGCGTCTTCCAATACGATGCCGGGAACGTAACCTCGTTCAGTATTTCCGGCTCCACCTTTGTGACGACTTGGTTGTCGTACGTCGTAATCTCGTCGACAAAGATTGGCCGGTACCGCTTGCCGTGGTTCGCCAGCATGGTGGCATACTGGGCAAGCTGCAGCGTCGTATAACGCGCCGCTTGTCCAAACGACGCATACACGAGCGCCGCCTGCGGACTGGAGTCCTTGGCCATCGTCAAGTATTCCTTCGTCCCCGCATACTCGCCGGGCAAGTTGCTGCCGGTCACCACGCCGAGTCCGAATTTTTCCATGTAGGAGTTCCAGATGTCAAGCCCGCCGGTTTTGTTCAAATACAGCCGATTGCCGATCATCGCCGCCATGAACGTATTGGAGGAATGCCACAACGCGCCGGCGGCGTTTATGCCCCCCCATCCCTGGCCATCCGAGTTTCGGATTGTCGACTTGTTGTCTTTCCCGAAGTTGAAAGAGCCGTAATCCGAATAAGTTTCAGTCGTCGTAAGCAGCCCTTCACTCAAGCCGACCAGCACTGTCAGCGGCTTCATCGTCGAGCCGAGCGGCACGACGGAGCTCGGATGCTTGACGCGTTCCTTGTCGTCGAGAATGTTCGGCTGGCGGTCGCGGATCGTGCCGTTCGAAATCGCGTTGAGCAATTGATTGTACCGATCTTGGCTGAAACCGCTGATCCATTCGTTCGGGTCGTAGCTCGGATAGTTGGCCATCGCGATCACGCGTCCCGTATCCACTTCCATCATAACTGCATACCCGGCAATCGCCTGATTGCCCATCGAATAATAATCGCTCGGATTCGTTTTCGTGCGCATGAACTTGATATGATCCTCAATCGCTTTCTGCGTCGCGAGCTGTACATCTTTATTGAGCGTCAAATGCAAGTTGCGGCCTTTCTCCGGCGGCACGATGCTGACTTGGCTGATAATTTCCGAGCTCGGGTTGACGGAATACGTTTTGCTGCCGTTTTTGCCGCGCAGGTCGTCCTGGTACAGAAACTCCAGCCCGTCGAAGCCGACGTATTCTTCGTTCAGGTAGTCTTCGGGATTGTCGGTATATTTTTTGATGTACGAGTCTTTCATGTTTTTCGCCGCGCTGTATTGCTTCAGGTAGCCGACCAACTGCGGCGCGATCAGCGACGGGTCGTACTGGCGCGTGCTCTCTTCCGTGACCTCGATGCCGGGAAGCTCGTCGATATGTTCGGAAATATAGGCGATTTCCTTGTTCGTCAAACCCGACTTGATGCGCCGCGGCCAGTACGTATAGCTCGGGTCCTTCGCCTTGTTGCCGTTGATGTCGATGCCGACGTCCATATTTTTGATAATGTCCGCCGCAGTAAGCTTGGTTCCGTCCGGATTGCCGTACGTGGCGAAAATCGACTCCAGCTTTTTGGCCAGCTCGATCTGATCCGCCTTCTTCTGGTCCGGCTCGATCAAATAATAAGCCGACTGCGTCGAAATCGTATAAGCGATCGGATAGCCGTCCTGCGAATAAATGTTGCCGCGAATCGGCGAGATGGTGACGTCTTTTTTGTAGGTGCGGTTTTTGGAGGCGGACAAATCTTTGCCCTGCACGAACTGGAGAATGGCGAGCTGCACGATCAGCACCGAAAACAGTACGAACGTACAAAAGAAAAACATATTGATCCGCACCGAAAAATGCCGGCGCGCCGCCCGCTCCTGCTTCTCCCTGTCGTCCATGCCAACCGGCTGTTTCATGCGTTTATCCCTCGCTTAACTCCTTCAAAGAATGAATTCCTTCTCCGGCGTGATAGTCGTATCGAATGATTTTGACGGCGTCGATGCCCGCTTCGTTCGGCGCCCAAATATCGTTCTGGTCGTGGTCGCCGACATACAGCACGTCGCCCGCTTCGAGTCCCGCTCGCTCCAGCGCAAGCCGGAAGATGGCCGGGTTCGGCTTCTCGAGCCCCACTTCGGTCGACACGACGATCGGGTCAAAATAATGCCCAATCCCCTTGTCCGCCAAAATCGCCCGCAGCGTCGGAGCAAAATTGGACACAACCCCGAGCCGGAAGCCCCGCTCCGCAAGCTGCTGCAAACTTTCCTTCACGTCGTCGAACAGCTGGTAATGCGCGGGCGCGGTGAACACGTCGTACAGCTCGTGGCTGCACTGGTGGATCTGCTCTTCGTCCCAATCGTCTTCGGCGCCGAGACGCCCCAGTATATACTTGTAAATGTTCATCCAGAAGGTGCGGTCCGACTCCGGCGAACATGTTTCTTCCGGGTTTAATTGTTTGCCATAGTAAAACATGCGAAATGCTTCCGTAAACAACGTGCCGATCCGATCGGCTTCGCGGTGCAGCGACCGTTCCGCCAGCACTTGCTGCATAATGAGACGCGCGGCCGGTATCGTCAGCAGCGTATCGCCCACATCGAAAAAAATCGCCTTGTAGGCTTCAAGCGGTTTTTTCATTCCTCTTGCTCCTTCCGCGCAGTACGGCTCCGGGATGTGCCTGTAAGTTTACCATAAGTAAAGCCGGCGCAAAAGAGGAGCGGCGTCCCGATTTCGACCGCCGCCCGATCAGGTGTCCTTGATATGCGTCGAACTGAAATTCGGCGGATCGAACCAGTTGCCGCCGCTGGATACCCACGTTGAATCGAGCGGCACCCAAACACCGCGCTGCGTCAAGTACACTTCGTTCCACGCATGCGGCCCGTAGCCGCCGCGGCCGTCGTACCCGAGGCCGGTGATTACTTTGACGTCGAGGTCGATGGCGCGGGCCATCGAAGCGTACAAGCGGGAATAATCGATGCATACGCCGAGTTTGGTACGGAACGTGTCCTCCGGCGTCTGCTCCTTCCAGATGCGCTGATCCTCGTACATTTTCACCTTGTCCCAATCGTACTTGACGCGCGTGCCGATCCACTCGTACAACGCCTTCGCCTTCTCTTCGTCGGTCGTCGCCTTCGCGGTAATTTCTTTCGCGGCGAGCGCGATATCGTCCGGTATGCGGGCGTCGATGACTTCATACTTGCGCTGCAGAATGTTGCTGAACTCGTCCTCTACCGCACGTGTGAACACCGGCAATTGCCGGGTGATAAAATCGCCGGCGAACGGCTGGATCACTTCCTGCGCTCCCGTCCGATATACGTCGGAATGCTGCACGTATCCCGTAAACGGCGCAGACGGAAACAGCGACGTATAAACGAACAGCACGCAGACGACGATCAAGGCGCGCGCGGCGCCGGTGACAGCGCCGAAAGCGGCCCCCGCCGCACTGCTCGGCAGCGCCGGCTTGCGGCTGGCCCCCGCGCGCGGAGAGCCTGCCGCAATCTTGAGCCCTCCCTGAACCAGCACGAATGCCGCCCAGTGCAGCGCCGACTTAACGGCGATATACCCGAGCAGGAACAGAATGCCGGAGCGCATCAGCGAAAAATCTCGCAACCCCGTGGCAAACGTATAATAGATTCGCTCCAGCCAGCCGATATCGCGAGTCGTCGGAATCCGAATGTTGCGCGACTCCAGCCAGTCGGCGACCAAGGGCGACAGCCATTCCATCAGCTGCCAGGCGATGACGACGCTGGCGATCGTCAATATGCAGTCGATGAGCAGCGCGGTCATTTGTCTTGCCGAGCCGTGCGCTCCTTTGGCCGCCCCCTGCACGATCGATGCGAATACAATAATGACGATCAGAACCGAAATCCAGTTCACATCCGCCAGCAACTGCCAAAATGGCGCCACCCTTGTCCCCCCTCTCGCGAACGGCGGCAACGGCGATCGTCAGCCGCCGCTTACGAATTTTGCTTCGCCTGGTCGATAAACTTCTGCAGCGCTTCGTCCGCTTTTATCGTGAACGATTGTCCGGCGATCGTCAGCTTCACGTCGTTCGAGCCCGGCTTGCCGTCGATCTGCACCGTTTTCGACTTGACGGTGTACGAGCCGTCGGCGTTTTTCACATATTTCGCTTCTTTCACTTCGTCCTTGATCGCTTTCGTCAGTTGGTCCTGCGCCGCCACGCTGATCGTGCTGACCGCGTCTTGCACGACGTCGGCCAGTTTGTCCTTGTAGTTGTACCCGTAAATCGCCAGCGCGGCCAGCAGCACAAGAATGATGACCCACTTGACGACCGTCTTCACCAGCTTCACGACGAGCACAATCACCACAAGCGCAACGATCAAAACATACCATTTGTCCTGCAAAAACGTTGTCCACTGATCCATTCGTTCCGATTCCCCCCGCTATCATCATGGGTCCATACCTTCTCTATCATACTATATCGCCGAAAAAAAAGGGAATACGCGGACGGGCCGGAACGTATTCGTAGAAGAGACATGCCCGGCGCCTTGCGGTAAACGCGCACGGGCTCATTTCGCAGACGGGGAGTGGCGGCATGAAAACGGCGATTTGGTTGTACCTGTTCATTTTCGTGGCGTTTTTCGATTTGCACGCGCAGTATCCGATTTTGTCGCCGTTCGCGTTGTCGCTGGGGGCGGCGCCGTCGTTCATCGGCCTCATCATGGGCGTCTATTCGATCACCCATCTGCCCGGCAACCTGCTCGCCGGCTACGGCGTCGACCGGTACGGCAGCAAACCGTTCATCGTCCTGTCGCTGATCGCCGCGGGTACGGTGCTCATTTTCCAATCGCGTGTGACCGATCCGTGGCAGCTGCTGGCCATTCGTTCGATCAGCGGCTTCGTGCTCGCTTTCCTGTCCCCTTCCTGTCTGGCGCTGCTCGCCAAACTGGCGAAAGACCGCATCCATCAAGGCAAGCTGATGTCCGGCAACGGGCTCGTGCACACGCTCGCGTCCGTCGTTTCGCCTGCCGCCGGGGCGTACCTTGTCGCCAAACTCGGCTTCCAGGCTTCGTTCACCGCCCTCGGCTGGGGGCTGATCGCCACCGGCGTCATCGCCATCTTTGGCGTCAGGGAAGCGCGCACGCCGGCGATGGCGGGGAACGCCGGAGACGACTTGCCGGTACCGACTAACGGGCGAAGCGCCGATTCGAATGGTTCTCCCGCTATTCCGTGGCTGTTTTTCGGCATTCCGATCGCCCTTTCGTGCTCGCAAGGCATTCTGTTCTTCGAACTGCCCCTGTCCGACGCCGCACGCCATTCCGTCCTCACATCCGGCCTGCTCTTCTCCATGGTCAGCCTGGGTGCGCTCGTTACGCTGGCGATGCTGTTCCTGAACCGGTTTCCCGCCTTTTACCGGACCGCCTTCGGCAGCTTGGGGCTCGCCGTCGTCTTCTTCGGCATGGCGATCGGCTGGCCGGTGCCGCTGTATGCGACGCTGTTCCTGATCGGCATGGCCAAAGGCGTCATCTACCCCGCCATCGCCGCCATGCTCGCCGAGCTGACGAGCCATGCCCGGTATGGCCGCGTTTTTTCGCTGCTGTCGATCTCCTATTCCGTTGGCGCATTCATCGGCCCGCTTGTCTCCGGCCAGCTGCGCGACAGCATCTCCCCCTTCTATCTGGCATTCGTCGGCCTCATGATCGCTTTGACGCTGCTGCCGTTCGACCGGTTCCGCCGGGTTGCGACGGTTTAACGGACCGTAGTATTCGGACACGCCTATTTTGCCCGCCTATGGGTGTGTACACAGTCCGACAGATGCCCGGCGCATAGTATGGATTGTGTCAGATGACTACTGGGTGAAAGGGGTGCATCTACAATGTCGGGTTGCGAACCGGGATTTGGCGCTTTTACTTCCGCCGGAATCATTCTTGTCTTGTTCATCCTGCTTGTCATTGTATTGCGGAGCTGGACATTCTAAAATATTAAATACGCACCTGCTTACGAAAAGGCCCCGGATGCGCATCCAGGGCCTCGTTCATTTTATGCACAAGGAGTTCTTCCCCCCATGCCCATCGTCATCATCGTCGAAGGAAAAAACGACCGAAGCCGCCTGCGCCGCGTGCTATCCGAAGACGTGCTCATCCTGTGCACATTCGGCACGCCGGGAACCGAACAGCTGGAGCTGCTCAAACGTCAGGCGGGGGACAAGCCCGTATACGTGTTCACCGACAACGACGCTTCCGGCAAAAAAATTCGCGCCCTGCTCGGCGACGCTTTCCCGGACAGCGAACACATCTATACGCGCCGCGGCTATGCGGGCGTGGAAGGCACGCCCGAGGAATACTTGATCCAGCAGCTGGAGAAGGCGGGGCTGGAAGATTATATCTTGTACCCGCCGCCCGGTATGGAATTCGGATTATGAAATAAATTGCAGCAAATAAATGACGACCGACACGGTAAAAATACTGAACACCGTCGATGCAAACACCGCCTGCGAGGCAAATTCCGGCTCGTTGTCGAACTCGACGGCGAGCAGCACGCTGCTGAGCGACGTCGGCACCGCGCAGGAAAGCACCAGCGCCTGGGCCATCGGGCCGTGGATGCCGAGCAGCAGTACGACGCCGAAGCCGAGCAGCGGTCCGATGCAGAGCCGAAGCACGCTGGCGATGGCGACATCGGCCAGCTTGAGCTGCCACTTCATGCTGCCGAGCTGCACGCCGAGCGTGACGAGCGCCGTCGCGAAGAAGCCGTTTGCCACATATTCGATCGGCAAATAGATCGGCTCCGGCACATCGACGTGCAAGCCGCGCAGCAGGAAAGCCAGCGGAATAATGTAGATGACCGGCAGCGTGGCAATTTGGCGCACGGAGTCTTTCCAGTCGCTCTTGTGCGCGTTGATGCTGTAGATGCCGTATGTATTCGGCAGCAGGCTCTGCATCATCGTGATGATAATCTGAATCGACAGGGTGAACGCGTCGCCCACGAACACGAGTTGGTTGAGCGGAATCGCGTAATTGGCGCTATTGTAGAACAGCACGCTGTTGCGCATCGAACTGCGCATGCCCGCTCCGTAGCGGCGCAGCCGGACGACCGCCTCCGCGACGCCGAACAGCAGCGCGATAAACACGAAGAAAAAGGCCAGCACCTGCAGCAGAACGCTCCAGCTGATCGACGATTCGTAGATCATTTTAAAAATGACGGCCGGCGAAAACAAATAAAAATTCAGCTTCGACAAAGTGCGAATGTCCAGCTTGAACGCCCGGTACAAAATGATGCCAAGCGCAATCATAACGCTGAGCGGCACGACATTATGCAGCAAAATGTGAGTGAAATACGTCATACTCCCGTTCTCGTCTCCCCGTGTGTAACCCTTGCGCAGCGCCTCAAAACGCCGCAATACCGATCATAGCCCAATTGCCTGCGAAAGGGAACGGCAAATGCTGCTGCATCCCCCCACAAAGTGGGGCTTTTTCCAAGGGGCTCGCTCCGGTTGCCGCTGCTCCATACTCAACCCCGGCTCTCCGCTCCCGCCCCCTTGCCCTTGTTTGAACCATCGCCAAACAGACACGTTGCACAAAGCGCGGCAGTCTCCCCTCCGACAACGAACAAATTCACTTTTGTACCGCTCCGACGAAGCGTCCTGCACAAAAGGCCATGTTTTATTGCCTATTAGGCTAAAAACGGGCATCCTGCCGCTGGGTGGTTCGGATCATTTAAGGCGGAAAAACAGGCTTATTTCGCTACTGCTGGGTGGTTCGGGTCTTTTAAGAAGGGAAAACCGGCTTATTCCGCTGCCGCCGGATGATTCGGATCATTTAAGGCGGAAAAACCGGCTTAATTTGCTGCTGCTGGGTGGACTGGATCATATAAGGCGGGAAGACCGGCTTAATTCCTCCCGCTGTCCAGTCAGTGCAAATAAGACGATTATCGAGGAGAGTTACTACCGTCTACAAGAACAGACAATCACTTTTCTATATTTTTATGGTCTATTCGGGATAATATGGGCAAAACGAAAAAACTTGGCATAATCAAAAAAACTGACGTCTGCTGTGAATTGATCGGAGCTTAAATGTAAAAATGCTCTTTACCTACTGCCTGACAGGCTCGTTTGTACCTTTGTCAAGAAAGTAGACACACAATTTAAGCGATCTGCTGTTGCTCGTAGTACCTTTTTTCGCATAAATGCGGGGTGAGGTAACCAATTGACGAATGGATGCGAGTGCGATTGTAATCA